>NZ_BAABBO010000010.1:0-224438 GCF_039538005.1 Allohahella marinimesophila | reverse complement strand
TGGTTTTTCTACAGCCTCGTTAGCAGTCAAACCCATTCTTTTTGCATCTTGCGGTATGAGTAGAAAAGGAATATTTTATACTCATGCGCCAGTTTGAATTTGATCCAGCAAAAAGTGAAGTCAACCTTGAGAAGCACGGGATAGATTTTCCGTCCGCTCAAAGGCTGTGGGACGACCCCGACCTTATCGAAATCCAGGCAAAGTCGGCAGACGAGGACAGGTTTCTGCTTATCGGTCGGATAGGGGAGAAACATTGGTCGGCTGTGGTCACCTACCGAAACGAAAAGACTCGGATAATCTCTGTGCGGCGCTCGCGTAAAAAAGAGGTGGACGTTTATGAAGGCTAAAGATTTCGATAAAAAGTTTGAAGAGGGTGAAGACGATATCATTGAGGATCTCGATCTTTCGACTGCGCGCCGTGTCAACCAGAACCAAAAGCGTATAAATGTCGATTTCCCAGCCTGGGTGGTCGAGTCGTTAGATCGGCAGGCTGCGCGAATTGGCGTCACCCGGCAATCGATCATAAAGGTGTGGTTGGTCGAACGTCTCCAGCTTGAAGCTGCTAACAAGCCGCTGAATGGTGACGCCGCAGGCGGCGCACATTAGCGGAGCGTTACATTTCAAAATAAGTTCGTCTAGACTGAGGTAACCCAATGGGTTACTATGGCTTATGCAGACAGTCGTGGAACTTCCAGAATACTTACGCAAATCGCAGTCGCTTCTGTCAGAGCAGGAGCGTCAGCTTTTGATTTCTCACTTGGCAGAGTTTCCGAAGTCTGGCGTTCTGATTCGAGGTGCTGGCGGTATACGAAAGTTGCGATGGGCTCGGCCAGGCGGTGGCAAAAGTGGCGGCTTTCGCGTTATCTATTATTACCATGATGAGCGCTTGCCCCTCTATCTTCTGACGATGTTTGGCAAGAATGAACGAGCGAATCTGTCAGAAGCGGAAAGGAATGAGCTCGCCAAACTCACCAAACTGATCTTACAAGCTGCAGGGTTGAAGCCATGAGTGAAGCATTCAAAAGTATCTCTACTGGACTTACAGAAGCGCTTGAGCATGCTCAGGGCAAACCTGTGGCTGCGGTTGTGCATGAGTTCAAGCCGATCGACGTCAAGGCAATCCGTAGCCAAGTAGGCATGTCGCAGCGTGAGTTTGCGGCTGCTTTCGGCATTAGTCTCGGTACGCTACGTCATTGGGAGCAGGGAACCCGTCAGCCCCATGGTCCAGCACGCGTCCTTCTCAATGTTGTCGCCAAGGAGCCAGCGGTTATTCTCCGTGCACTGGCCAGCTAAATGTACCAAGGCCATGCAAGGGACAAATTTCCACTCCGTATTTTGTGCTTTCGCTGCGCTCAATGTTTGCACAAAATACTACACTCCAATTTGCCCATGATGGCAGCGTTAACTATCAGATAGTGCTGGAGATGCCACTACACTGTAAGTACAATGTAGGTTATTCATCATCCGACCTTCCAATGGGACGCTGAAAAAAGCGAGTCCAATTTGCGCAAACATGGCGTCTCTTTCAAAGAGACGAAGACCGTGTTTACTGACGAGTTTGGTTGATGAGCGATGCAGATCATTCTGAGCCTGACGAGGATCGTTTCCTCCTCCTCCTCCTGGGGACCAGTATCCACTCAAAACTGCTGGTTGTTTGTCACTGCATCAGAGAGCGAGAATGCATTCGGATCATTTCTGCCCGAAAAGCTGATAAACGTAAAAGAAAACTATATGAGAGGTTCCGTCATGCGTGATAACTATGACTTCGCTGACTCCAAGCCCAATCCGTATTCTGCGAAGCTTAAGAAGCAAGTCACCATTCGGCTTGACGAGGACACTGTCGAGTATTTCAAGCAAATGTCTGAGCGGAAGGGCATCCCTTACCAGAGTCTGATAAATCTGTATCTCCGAGATTGCGCAGCTACGCATAGAGATCTCAAGCTGCAGTGGCAGTGATAGTTAACACATATGAGTCTTCTCTGGGTCAATAGGCAATAGTGGTTTTGGCCGCGCCAGCGGCCAGCCTAAATCCATGAACGAGAACGCCTCCTTCGTCAGTCTCGCGGGGCTGTCAGGCACTCCCAGCAAACACATATAGGGGCTCTCTTACGTGGCTTTGGGCCACAGCCTGACCGGTCGTTCCATCGGTAGGTCAGGGGCACCAGGCATTCATTTGTACACGTAGGCCAGCGGGAAATTGCCGCCCTTCATGAGCATGGCGATCTTGAAGGAGTCGATGCGGTCGTTCTTGGTTTTGCCGCCATGGATGGCCTTCATGTAGAGCGCGTGGCCCAGAATGAAGTGAATGCCATGTGCTTCACACAGGTCAGAGATCCAGTACCAGCAATGCATGCATTCGACGCCCACGATCAGGTCATCACGGAAGGGATCGAGCAGGGCTAGTAATGGTTCCGCTTGGGCTTTGATTTCCTTGTGGAGCAACACCTCGCCAGCCTGGTCGATGATGCAGACATACAGACTGCGGGCGTGCAAATCGATTCCACAATAATGGCGGTGGGTGCTATGGTAAAAGTTCATGAGTCTTCTCCCATGTAGTGCTTGGTCGCCTTCCAGCTTAGCGGGTAAGCGCTGGGCTGGGGAGAAGCCTCAATCAGTAACAAGTTGCTGCTAGCGATATCGCACAGTGGGCATCTTTTCTGCGGCACTTTGCTGGCAAAAAAGCCGCCAACGGCACGCTGCCGCTGAGAAAAGCGTTACCTTGGCGGGCAAGTTTTGTTATTGGATGGGTAGTGATATTGATCTGCTGCCAGCGGTGTACGGTTTGTCCTTCGCCTCCAGCAGACGCTTTTAATTCCGGGTCCGATCGTGAAGCCCACCTATTTGCTAGACTAAGCTTATCTGAAGTAGTAGCGTCCCGATGTTAAGTAGCCACCTTGTCCGGCTGCTTCGATCCAGATACGAGCCTCTGGCTTGCCTTTCAGCAAAGTGGACTAGCCTGGTATGAGTGGATGACCAAATAACAATCGGATGCTGCAGATCAAGCGCGCTGACTATGCGCCCTTCCTTGCTAAAGCGGCTGGACGAAACTGCGTCCGTCTGGATGATTTCAGACTGTCTTATGATGAAGAGGCACCCCCATGCCAGCGTTAAACTATCTACTCAAAAGTTCAGCTCTCAGCTCGCCAGCTATCTACAGCAGCATGGCCGGTCAAATTGGCTGGGCAGTCATCGCTATCAGCGTTCTGGTGATAGTGTCCTGGGTCTTTGATATCGAAGCAGGAAAACGTCTGCTACCCACCTTTCAGTCGATGAAGCTCAACACGGCACTTTGTTTCGTCACTTGCGGGGTCATTCTGGTTCGCAAAGCGCCCTCTGAAGCTCCACCTAAGGATCCGGTGGCTGCGCTCCTGGCTTTGCTGTTGTTTTTAATCTCGGGCCTCACGCTATTCGAATATGGGTCAGGTCTGCTGCTGGGCATTGATAATATTCTGATTCCTGATACTGCAACCGCTCCAGAGAACTGGCCCGGGCGAATGTCAGTTGGTACAGCACTGTGTTTCAGTATGATTGGTGCTGGGTGGCTGATCGCTGTGATCTCTGGACGTCACTCCATTCTGATACTGCAACTCCTCGGTCTTGCAGTGGCCATTATCGGCGGCGCAGCCGTGATCGGCTATGCGTTTGGCGTGAAAGAATTCAGGCTGCCGGTATTCTCGACCATGGCGTTGCACACCGCTGTGCTGTTCGTCCTCTGTGGGGTGGGGATGTTGTTCGTGCGGCCTGGCGAAGGCCTGATGAGTTCTGCCACGAGTCGTTTCGTTGGGGGCCGCTCGCTTCGGCGCCTGTTTCCCTTCATCGCAGCAACGCCGATCCTCATGAGCTGGCTAAGCCTGCAGGGTGTGCTGGCGGGGTACTATTCGGAGGCATTCGGTTTCGCATTGGGCAGTTTGTCCAGCATTCTGGTGCTTGGCTTTGTCGGCTGGCTTGGCGCCGACGCGCTCAACTGCGAAGAAGAACGCTTCTGCTCCACCATCGACTCCTCGCCTGTAGCCACGATCATGATCGATGAGCTCGGCATCATCCGCATGGGCAACCGCCTGGCGCACTCGGTGTTGGGTTATGCGGACAATCGATTGGTGGGCTTGTCTGTGGAGCAGCTGGTACCCGATCAGTTTCGTCAGGGTCATTCGGCATACCGCAGCGAGTATATGATCCACGCTCAGCAGCGAATCATGGGAGAAGGTCGGGAGCTGTTTGCATTGCGCCAGGACGGCACTGGATTCAGGGCTGAGATTGCGCTGAATCCTGTCCAGACGGCCGATGGCCGCTTCGTGGTAGCTGCCATCGTGGACATTACCGAGCGTGTGGCAGCTGAACAGAAAATAATGCGCCTCAATCGCATGCATAAAGTGTTGAGCGGTATCAACACCCTCATCGTGCGCAGTCAGAGCCTCGACCATCTGTTTGAGTGCGCTACGCGCATTACGGTGGAAGAGGGCGGACTGTCTGCCGCACTGGTTGTGCAGCAGGATACCCAGTCCGGGAAATGCACTATTCTGCGTGCGCATGCGGCCGCAACACCGATCGAAGTCCGACGGTTGACCGGTGACGAAATGGAGGCCGTCAGCGACTGCGTCCAGCACCATCGCATCGTTGTGCGGAACGACCTGGCGGCCTTCCCACTGAATTTGCATGAGCATGCCCTGGAAGCGGCCTTTCTGCTCAACCGGCACGAGTCCTTCTCGTTCGATGACTCTGACATGAAGCTTTTACAGGAGGTGACTGGCGATATCTCATTCGCGATTGCCGGCCTGGAGAAGAGCCAGAAACTGGATTATCTGACGAATTTCGACAATGTGACGGATCTGCCAAATCGCTTGCTGCTCACTGACCGGCTGCAGCAGGCCATTTTTCAGGCTGACAGCTTTAAAGGCCTTGTCAGCTTGCTGTATGTGGATATCGACCGCTTTAAACAGGTCAACGACAGCTTGGGACATGCTGGCGGCGACGAAGTGCTCCGTCACGTGGCAAAATGATCAGCTCGTGCGTGGACAAGACCGATACAGTATCCCGCTGGAGTGGTGACGAATTTGTTGTCCTGCTTCCAGGCCAGAGCGCTGCCGGCGCTACCAGGATCAACCGCGCCATCAGTAGTGCACTGCATTCGCTCATAGTCCTGGATGACAGCCGAGAGCTCTTCGTCTCATGCAGTATCGGCATCGCGGAGTACCCGCATAAGGGCAGGAGCATCGATGCACTGATCAACAGCGCTAGAAGTGCAATGGCCACCATCAAGGAGAAAGGGGGGGGTAACTACCTGCATTTCGATGCGGGCAGCGACCAGGCCGTCGATGATGGGCTGGAGCTGGAAACATCATTGAGACATGCACTGGGGCAGGCGCAGTTCGTGCTTTACTATCAGCCTCAGATGGATATTGTGTCGGGGGCAATTGTTGGGCTGGAGGCCCTCTTGCGCTGGCATCATCCCACGCAGGGTATGATTGGCCCCGACCGCTTCATTCCATTGGCTGAAACGACTGGATTGATCGTCCCCATCGGTAAATGGGTGTTGCGCGAGGCCTGCCGCCAATGCGCCGGCCAGCAGGGGCTGAGAGTAGCAGTGAACCTCTCCGCCAGACAGCTCCATCAGGAAGACCTCGTGGCTACCATTCGTCAGATCCTGGATGAGACGGGTATGCCGCCGTCCGGGCTGGAACTGGAGATCACGGAAAGCGCGCTGATGTATGATGTTGAGTCAGCCATCGGCACGATGGAGGAACTGATCGAACTGGGGGTGAGTATTTCTCTCGACGACTTCGGAACGGGGTATTCCAGCCTGAGTTACCTGAAGCGTTTCCCAATCGACACACTCAAGATCGACAAGTCATTCATTGCCGAAGTAACAACAGACCCTGGCAGCGAAGTAATCGTCAAGACCATCATCGTCATGGCTCATAGTCTTGGGCTCAAGGTCATCGCAGAAGGCGTTGAGAGCGAAGAGCAGCTGGCCTTGCTGCGAGACCGCGGCTGTGACCTGGCTCAGGGCTAGCTGATTGCTCGGCCCCTGCCGTATCAGAGCGACTGGACAGGAGCAGCCAGGAACAATGAATAACTCAATGATTCTCCACCACTACGACAGCTCTCCCTACGCCGAAAAAATTCGCTTGATGTTCGGATTGACCAACGCTGGCTGGCAGTCAGTTATCTCACCAGTACAGCCCCCCCGGCCAGGCCTGGACAAACTCACAGGCGGCTATCGACGAATTCCTGTTGCGCAGGTAGGCGCGGACATATTCTGTGACACTGCGCTTATTGCGCGGGAAATCGCAAAAGCGACCGATTGCTCAGCGCTTGATCCGGCGGCGGTCGACTCGGCGGCTGCAGCGCTGATGGAGCAAGCGGAAAAGAAAGCGTTCTTCGCCGCTATCGGCGCGGTCAAGCCACTGCGGCTACTAGGCACAATGCTGCTGCAGATCGGACCGGTGGGCACGTACCACTTCATCAAGGATAGAACCGGCATGATGAAAGGCGGTACAGTTCGCCCACCACAGGGGCCGAGGGCCGAGGCCGAACTGGACGACCTGCTGGCTGCCCTTGAAAAAAGACTGACTGAGCACTCATGGGTTGGCGGCGAGACAGTTTCAGTTGCAGATTTCGCCACCTATCATCCGCTCTGGCTCTACGTTGCCTGCAACCGGCGTCCGCTCAAATCAGGACCAAAGGTTGAAGCCTGGTACCAGCACGTTAGCGACATCGGGCACGGCCGACGCGAGGAAGTCACGCTTGATGCCGCGTTTGCAGCGGCACGCGAATCAGAACCCCGTTCACTCCCACCCAGCGTAGAGGAAGTGCCAGTGGCGAAGGGTACAGTGGTCCAGGTGTCACCCACTGATTACGGCACCCTACCTGTTACAGGCGTTCTGGCTGCCCTGACAGAGGATCGAATCATACTCGCAAGGCACAGTAACGAATTTGGACAGCTGCACGTTCATTTTCCACGCGCCGGATATTCACTCGTTGAAAAATGAACTCGAATAGGCGTGTCCCGGATGAGCACTAACCGAGAAATCATCGCACGTCTGCGCGAGCGGATTCCGTCCTTCGAATGCGTGCCGGGCTGCCACGATTGCTGCGGGCCGGTCACGACTTCCTCTGAAGAAATGTCGCGCCTGCCAGTGAAAACTGATGCCGAGCATGAAGCCGCACTCACTGAGCTCGACTGCGTGCACCTGGGCCCTGAAGGTTGCACGGTATACGCGGAAAGACCGTTGATTTGTCGACTGTTTGGCACCACACCTCGCATGCTTTGCCCAAATGGTCGCGGACCAGAAGAGATGATTGATTCAAAAACAGAGCGTCAGATCCATCAATACATCAGCGGTACACGGCAAGTGTTGGTCTAGAGGCAAATCCGCTGCCAGAAGCAGCAATTACTGCGGTGATGAGCTGTCTTACGAGCTTTGTCTCATCCATTCGTTTGATTGAATTGTGATGCATATGAACATCGCTGATTATTTACATCCGCGAGCAGGCGAATCACCTCACGATAATTCGTGGCGGGTCAGACAAAGCCCAGCCGCGACTGCGCTTGACAAAATCACGAGAAGTTTTTCCCTTAAGCTAATCGGAGAGGATCATACTTAGTGTCTACGAGCTTCCTGCGTCCAAAGAATCTGTCCAAAAAAATGATGCGGGTTATTTTCTCCATCTATTTTGGTGTGGCCTGCCTGATTACAAGCCTCCAGTTCCTGAGTGAATATCTGAAAACTCAGGATTCGATCTTGAATGAACTGAAGCAGCTGGAAGAAACAGTCAGCGGTCCCATATCTACCAGTTTGTGGCAATATAACCAGAACCAGCTCGATGCGCTTATTGCCGGGCTCGTTAAAATGCCGATTATAGTAGGCGTCGATATCGCTGATAAGAATGGCGAACCGATGATTTCGAGAAGAATCTATCCACCCGGTTCGGCACCTATGTCAACTTTCGGTACGACAGCAGAATTGAACTGGGTACTGAAGGAAAAACAGATCTCGTTGGGAATGCTCACATTATATTCCTCTTCAGAGGTTATTCTTGATCGAGTCCTGTTCGGGTTTTTCTTGATTGCGGTTACGGCAATCATAAAGCTCTCTGTCTTATTCTGGCTTTTTATATGGGCGTTCGATCGTTATCTGGCAAGTCCGTTGAGAGAGTTGATGCGTCAGGTTGAAGAGGTCCAACTCAGCCATAACGGCAGACAACGCATCAGCCTGCCAAACATAGACGATAATGAACTCAGTCGACTTCAGGACCATATGAATGCAATGCTCGCTGCCATGGAGCGTGATCAGGAACGTCTATTGGAGGATGAGCAGGCAAAGCGAAGCTGGCTTGAACAGGCTGTGGCAGAGCGTACAGAGGAGCTGCAGATTCTCAATGAGAAGCTCAAGGACCTGGCTACCAAAGACTCCTTGACTGGCATATTGAATCGGGGGAGCTTTCTCGAAACTGCGCAGCACTTGCTTGCCCTCTCCAGACGTCAGGAATCGCCTGGAGCGCTTATCCTAATGGATTTAGACCACTTCAAGAAAATCAACGATACCTTTGGTCATGTAGTCGGCGACAAGGTGCTGATCCATTTCACACAGACTATCCGTGCGATCTTACGAAAATCTGATCTCCTCGGAAGACTTGGTGGCGAGGAGTTCGGTGTTTTCCTGCCTGATACCTCCCTTGATGATGCGGTTAAGCTTGCCGATCAAATGCGGCAGGCTATCGGAGAATCAACGCTGGAGTTTGAAGATAGAACACTCTCCTACACTGTGAGCCTTGGCGTCGAATCATCAGCGCTTGAAGATCATTCGATCGTCGAGCTCTTTAAACGCGCCGATCTGAAGCTGTATGGTGCCAAAGCAAAAGGTCGCGACCGTGTCGAGAAATAAACTGTATTGTCATGTAGCTGTTTCGCTGTTCTTTTCAGCAGCTAGTCAGAGCCAGGCTGAGCCACTAAAAATTTGCTATGACCAATGGGCACCAATGACGATGTTTCCTTCAGAAGCATCTCCTGCTCGCGGCGTCGTTATAGACATGGTCGACGAAATATACACCTCGAAAGGCTACCAGACAGAGTATTTTGAAGTCCCTTTGGCTAGGGGCTTGGATATGGTGGCAGAGGGGCTTTGCGACATGTTGCCGGAATACCTCTTCTCCAAAAATTCAGAAAATGACTTCGTGTATGCTACGGAACCCACATTCGCCTATACCACAGCATTTGTGGTGAGACGGGACGATTCCTGGCGCTATAGCGGGATTGAGTCCGTAGAAGGACGGCGCGTCGCCACCGGGCCGGGCTGGGACTACAGTTCAATGAGCGTCGAGTATCAAAACTACCTGGATGACCCGAAACACTCGAGTTTTGTTGAAGTGATTGCGGGTGACGACGACGTAGTTGACCGAGCCTTGCGCATGATCAGGGACCACAGGGTCGATACTTATGTGGATAATGACCTTGTTCTTCAGTACGCCTTGAACAGGCTGGGTCTCGAAGAGGATCTGCGGATCGTGCGCCCTGGACTGGAAAAGAAATTGGTTGAACGGCCGATCTTCTCGAAAAAGATTCCTGCAGCAAAAAGGCAGAAGCTTATAAGAATCTGGAATGAAGGACGTTTGGCACTGAAAGGCATACAGGAGAAATCGCTGCTGGATAAGTACGACGTGAGATTTGAAGAATAAAAGACCGACCTGGCTCATGCATTGCTGCGGCATAAAATGCAGTATGAGCAATAAGTTGCCTGGCTGTGATCTGGCGCTCATTTGCAAGTCGCACGCGGGCTCTGTAGGGTCATGGCCCTACTACTGTCCACGGAAAGGACATCAAGACCATCACATCTGGGCTTGGGCCAGGACTGCCGGAGCTTTCAGCTTGTTACCAGCGAGGATCAGATGAACACCAATACGGACAAGGGTTATATCGCCTTACTCGGCTGGAGTCTTAACGCGGTGGAAGCCGCTGCTGATTTCGATCGCCGCTATCTTGTAGTTGCCCCGGACTGGGCTGAAGAATACTGCACAACCCACAACATTCCATATATGGCATGGAATTTTGAGCGCCTCAATGATCGTTCGATGGAAATCGCGCAAAAGTTGAAGGATAAAGGCATCGACGTTGCCATTCCGTTGTTTGAAGAAACGGTCGAATGGGCTGGTGCCATCAACTCCGTGCTGCTTGATAAACCCCGCCTGCTGGGACAGTCCATGCTCATGCGTGACAAGTCGCTGATGAAGCGTAGGGCGCAGCTCGGTGGCATTCGAGTGGGTATCTTCGAAGAGGCGCATGACAGAGACGACGTCGTACGATTCCTGCGCCGGGTCAACCAGACTTTGCTCAAGCTCGATGGCGACCCTAATGATCCGATTCACTTCAAGGCTTTCGATAAGGCTGGCTGCCTTGGCCACCGTGTGATTCGCACGCCCGACGATGTCGATGGCATTCCAGACGACGAATTTCCGGCGCTGATAGAGTCACACCTTGATGGCTGGGAGTTTGCAGTTGAAGCCTGGATTCACAACGGCAAGATCCGTTTCCTGAATATTTCAGAATATGTGACGCTCGGTTACTCCGTGTACGTGCCGGCATCGCCGGAACTGGAAAAGTACCGGGAAAAAATCACACGGCAGATCGAGAAGCTGATTCAGGTTTTCGATATCGAGTTCGGCTTCATTCATCCGGAATACTTCGTTACCAGCGATGGCGAGATGTACTTCGGTGAAGTGGCCTATCGGCCGCCTGGTTTCAAGGTATTCGAGTTGCTTGAGCGGGCGTATGGGTTCAATGCCTATAAGGGCCTCATTCTCGCATTCGATCCAAAAACCACAGAGAAAGAGATCACTGACTTCTTTCCTCGCGAAGTTGTGGACGCTAGCTGCTACGCCGGCTGCTTTGGTGTGTATCCACGGCGTCGTGTCGTCAGCAAGCTCGAAATCCCCCAGGAGACTGAACAGCATCCTTATTTCGAGTCGCATGAACTGAGTACGCCGCTTGAAGAAACGGTGACGAAGCGTACTGCGTTCGGCACGCACTGGGGACTTGCTTACTTCAAGGGCGATAACGCGGACACACTGCATAAGCTGCTGAAGCGTCAGGAAGAATTGGACTATTATATTTAGTCATGACTGAACCAGTGCCGATTGATCAGACGCAGTGCAAGCAGCTTTGTCTCAAGCTGGACGAGGCCATAACGCGACTCGCCAAAGCGCCTGATTTCGCCAAGTTTCCAAAGCTGTCACCGGTACTCGATCTTGTGCGCCGCATAATCATGGCGGGCGGCCTGGGTGAAGTAGCCTCACGTGCAGTGGTGTTCGAGCAGGCTGGTGGGTTCCTTGGTACCGATTGGGCTCAGCCCCAGGTTCTGGTGCCGGCGATGACCTGCCACTCGCTCCGATCGCCTGACTCGAATCTCGTCATTATCGAGACGCTGAGCGAGTTGCGTCTGCTGGCTATTGCCATGGGTGAGTACATTCGTCCTGATCTGTCGGCAGAGCAGGCACACCACTTTCTCACTCAGGTTCTGGCTGTGAACCTGGCCATGCTCTTCAATCCGCTGACCGAGGCCGAGCGAGAGACTCAGGGCCGTCTTGCAGAAGTGCCACGGGCTCTACTCAATTACCTGGCTGAGCGTATCGGTTTTGAACACATCATCGACCGACTCATCGAGGAGATCTGGCGCATATTACGCCAGCGCCCCATCCAGCTTGATGGCGTGAAACAGATGATTACCCAGATCGCCGTCTGTCGTGGCTCGGCCAGGCAACCGGGTGCCGCGACGGAGCGCATCATGCAGGGGGCTGATCGGTTGATCAGCGCCTTGTACGGACCAACGCAACTGTGCCGGGAAGATCCTGGTGTAGACGTTTACCGGCAGCGCATCGACTATCTTGACCACACGGCTCTGCAGGCTGAAGCGGCGGGCTTCGTGCGCTCTATGCATGATACCGGACTCGTGTCACCCTACCACGCTGTGCTTCTACAGACCGTCGTCGAGAATTCCCCGCAGCTGCTGGTCGACGCGCTCGGGCTGTCCGGGACCGGCAGGGATTGTCTGGTCTGCTATCACGACCTTGTACTCGAGCTGGTTCAGCATGCAGTGACCCCGCAAACCCCTCAGGCTATATTTGGCCTGAGCTCGATGCTGGAACGAGGTATTCTCTATCAGCCCGCGGTAGGCCCTTCGCTCTGGCGGCAGATTGGTCTGCCTCTCTCGGAGCGAACTGAACAGCGGATTCACGCTGGCTTCGGGACTGGCGTTTCAGCACGAACGCAATTGCTGCATGGTGTGCTGCTTATGCTCGGTCTGCCTCTTGGCATAGGGCAGGGCAATAACCCGACCTGCCAGTCAGCACGAGCGCTGTCGATCTGGTCCTATATCGTGCCTGATTATCTTCTTCAGCTCATTGCTTCGGCTGCACGCGATGATGAAATCGTCATGCATTTTGAAGGAGAGGCGATTTCTTCACGCGCTGCACTGGCAGCGGGTATCGAGGCACTGCCTGTTGATCTCGATCCGGTGTCCCTGATTCTGGTACCACATCTGGATCATATCTATCAGGAAATGGGGCGGCTCTGTTTGGGGCGTGAAGGCGATCCCCATCGCTGGATCAATCCGGAATTCCACGGCTGGCGGGTAGGCCGCGGTTTCTGCATCAACGTGGACGTTGCTACCGGCAATATTATTGATCTCGAAGATTACATGCGTCGTTTCTACGCTTTCTACCATCCCTTTTTCAATGGCAATCAGCCTTTGATTCATCCGCAGCCCGCCGGGATCGCCATTACCGATAGCGTGGCTCGTTTCATCGGCTGGCATGCGATCGCTATTCAGCGCGTTGCGCTGGACCCAGGTGGGCAGATGAGGGTCTTCTTCTATAATCCCAACAATGACAGCGGGCAGGACTGGGGTGATGGTGTTGTGGTGAGCACTGCCGACAACGGCGAGCGCTACGGCGAGTCATCGCTCGAATTCGAAGCCTTCGCGTCGCGTATCTATATCTTCCACTTCGATGCTCAGGAACCCGGCGAGCCCGCTGCAGTAGAGGCGGAGGCCATTGAACGGATCAGGGGGCTGATGTTACGGAGCTGGGGACGCGATCGCATGGTCGAGGGCGATGGGCGTTAGCGTAGGCCCTCAGATCACGCAAGCCACTATCGCAATTCGTTTGCAAAGCGTCCAACTGCATCTACCACCTGCTTGGCGCCTTCCTGAATTTCCACAATGACGGCACCTGCCTGGCTTGCCAGTTCCAGACCCTGCTCAGCTTCCTCCCGGGTGTTAAACATCTGACGCATAACTTCGTCAGAGAGCCCATGGTTTTTCTCGACCACCCTCACGATTTCCTCCGTGGCCGTGCTGGTCCTGCCTGCCAGCTGGCGCACTTCGTCGGCCACCACCGCAAAGCCACGCCCCTGTTCCCCAGCTCTGGCGGCTTCAATGGCAGCGTTCAATGCCAGAAGATTTGTCTGCTCTGCGATGCCACCTATAGTTTGAACGATAGCGTTTATCTGTAGTGATTGCTTGCCCAAGGCTTCGATGCTTTTCGTAGCAGCTTGCATCTGGTCGGCTATTTTCTTCATGGTGTCGACGGTCTGTTTTACAACAGTGGCGCCTTTTTTTGCGCTGACGTCGGTTTGCTGAGAGACATCAAATGCGATAGCAGCACCCTCGCGAACCTGGGCTTCCCGTGCCACCTGGTCAGTAACCACGGTGGCGAACTTCACAACTTTATAAAGCTTGCCTTCGGCGTCGTAGACCGGATTGTAAGTTGCTTCCAGCCATACTTCGGAACCACGGCTGTCGATGCGTCTGAAGCGGCCCGCCACGAATTCTCCGCTGTTCAGTTTCGACCAGAAAGCGGCGTACTGGGCCGAGGCGCCCTCCTCAGTAGAACAGAATGTCCGGTGGTGCTGGCCAACCAGCTGTTCGAGCCGATAACCCATAGCCCGCTGAAATTGCTCATTTGCGGTGATAACAGTGCCATCAAGATTGAATTGAATGACCGCGGTAGAGCGTATCAGCGCATCAATAAATGCTTCACTCTCTTTTGCGCCTTCCACTGCATTGGTGACGTCGCGCGCATAGCCCTGAACGTGAGACAGCTTGCCGTCGCCGCCACGAATCGGGAGCCAGTGTACATTGAGCCAAATCAGCGAGCCGTCAGAGCGCAGGTAGCGATAGTTGTCACTGACAGGCGCAAATTGCGCGATAGCCTGATGGAAGGCACGAAAACAGGGGAGCTTGGATACGTAGGGTGGAACAATCTCGGAGAGCGGCCGGCTGAGCAGCTGCTCTCGCTGGTAGCCTAATGCGCTGGCAAAGTCCTGATTCAGCGAGGTTATGGCAAACTCCGCACTCAGCGTAACTGATAACATGCTTCGGTCGATTTGATCAGTCAGCTGGCGCAGCTTGGCTAACTCAACTCGCTGCTCTTCAAGTTCTTTTTTGAGCCGGCTGTTAAACATCAATATACTCCAAAGAAAGATGGGCTGGTGTTATGGGTAGGCACAGACGATTCTCGAGCTTGTTGTAATACAAGCGAACAGAGTGATGTTCAATGCCAACTGCATCCGCATTCAGGATGCCCAGTTGATCGCTCCCCAGGAGCTTCCACACTCGATAAACTATAGCTGCTTTGAAGGAAAACCCTAATTCAGGGGGCGCAGGACGCTTTATGCGGTACAATCGGGCGATATTTGCGCTTTAACTTTTTATATGCCAATTGCTCAACTGCCGATTCTTTACTCTTTCCGCCGCTGCCCCTATGCGATACGCGCCAGGCTGGCGTTGGCTTACGCCGCGCGCCAGGTTATTTTGCGTGAGGTGGTACTCAGAGATAAACCTCAGGCGCTCATCGACGCCTCAGCCAAAGCGACGGTCCCGGTACTGGTGCTGCCGGATGGCGCTGTGATAGAACAGAGTATTGAGATAATGCAGTGGGCGCTCGCACGCTCTGATCCCGAAGCTTGGCTGCTGCGCAACTGCAAAAAGCAGCAGCATGAAGCCCAAACGCTGATCGAGCGCAACGACCAGCAATTCAAGCAGGCCTTGGACCGCTACAAATACGCCGACCGCCACCCGCAGCAATCGGCAGAGGCTTATCGGCGCGAAGGCGAAGTATTTCTAAAAGAGTTAGAAATGCGGCTGGCGCGGCGTGCCTACTTGATTACGGACCGCATCAGTATTGCTGATGCGGCTATTTTTCCGTTCGTGCGCCAATTTGCTCACACCGATAAAACGTGGTTCTACCACGCGCCCTATCCGAACTTGCAGCGCTGGTTACAGAGGCACCTGAACTCTTCGCTGTTTAACAACGCAATGCACAAATACCCTGCATGGCAGCCAGATGCAGAGCAAACGCTCTTCCCTGTACAGGTGTAGTGCGCGCGCAACAATGACCCACCTCATCGCTCCCCTGTGATCTCGCGGTGCCCTTATCGAAACGCCAGATCGCGCAGGAACAACGCGATCTGCGGGAAGGCGATGATCAGCCCGGCTGAGGCCACCAGCATGAAGATGAACGGCGGCGTACCGCGAATCACTTCCCAGTAGGGCCGCTTGAAGATGGCTATAGCGGTAAAGATGTCGCAGCCAAAGGGCGGCGTCGCCGAGCCGATGGCCACCTGCAGGGTAATCAGTACGCCCACCAGTACCGGATCGAGACCGGTGGCCTGGATGGCCGGGGCAAAAATCGGCGTCAGCACCAGGATCACCACGATGGGATCAACAAACATGCAGGCAATGAAGAAGGCGACACAAATAGTCACCAGGACGCCGACTGGGCCAGCATCGGCGATGCCGACACTCTCTAGCACCGCCTGGGGGATTTGGGCGAAGGAGATAATCCAGGAAAAGCCATTGCCCACGGCCACCAGAATGAAAACGACTGCGGTAATCAGGCCGGTCGATTTGGCAATGCGGTAGATATCCGGCATTTTCAAAGACCTGAAGACCACGAACTCCAGCAAAAATGCGTAGAGTACACATACCGCGGCCGCCTCGGTCGGACTAAAGATACCGCCATAGATCCCACCAACGATGATGACCGGAAAAAACAATGGCCAGATCGCCAGCCGCACCGAGCGACCGCGCTCGCTCCAGGTGGCTTTTGCTTCAGTGGGTACATTGTACTTGTAGGCATAGAACAGGCTGTAGAGGGAGAACATCACCAGAATCATCAGGCCCGGGCCGATGCCGGCGATGAACAACTCGGCAATGGAGGTCTGGGAGATAATGCCGTAGATAATCATGCCGATGCTGGGGGGAATCAGAAATGCGATGTCGCTGGCGTTGATGATCAGTGCCAGTGTAAACGAGTCGGAATAGCCTGCCTTGAGCATCTTCGGCCGCAGTGGTGAGCCCACGGCTACTACCGTGGCCTGGGTCGACCCGGACACCGCGCCAAAAAGGGTGCAGGAGGCGGCGGTGCTAATCGCCAGGCCGCCTTTCACGTGGCCGATAAAGGACATGACCATGTTGATTAGCCGGTCCGCAGACTGGCCGCGGGTCATGATGTCGGCGGCCAGAATGAACATGGGTACGGCGATCAGCGAAGCGGGTCGGAGGCCGCCCATCATCTGCTGAATAAAGGTTTCCATCTGGCCTAGCCCGTTGAACATCATGACGAAGCCAACGATCGATGCGACTATCAGGGGGATCATCATGGGGAAGCCCAGCAGGAGCAGGCCAATCATGATGAGCATCAGGGTCATTCCCATGGATCTGTCCTCTGTGTTTCCCTATCGCTGTCCGATCATATTTCAGACTCGGTATCGGCATAGCCATCGACCACTCCGGTGGATAGGTAGACGTCCCCGGAGATGAGGTTTTTGATGCCGGTGAGGAAGTACTGGATTCCGGTGATCGCGAACCCGACCGGTGCCCAAACGTAGATCGTCCAGATGGGTATCCCTAGGGCGGGCAGAATACGCCCTCGGCCGTACAGCGTTTCAATATAGCCGTAGGCGTAATAGCAAAGGAAAAACATCACCGCCGCAGTTGAGAAGGCTATAACGATCATCAGCACCTTTCGTCCCATTTTCGGCAGTGCGTCATAAACTGCTGACATGCGGATATGGCGGCCATGCCGCGCGGCATAGCCGATACCGGCAAAGGTTACGAAGATAATCATAATGCGATTGATCTCGCCCGAAAAAAACAGGCCTTCACCGAACACGAACCGCGCAATGACGTTGATGCAGGTATTGAGAGCCATCAGCAGGACACCTGCGGCCAGCATGACCGCTTCGATCTTGCTGATCAGGACATCGATGAGACCCAGAATGCCTGGTAACCCCGACTCAAAGACTCCGGTATCATCATCAGATGTGTTCTCACTCATGGGCGGTAACCCCCAGTGTTACTCGGTGACCGCTGCAAGATCCTTGCGGAATTGGTCAAGCAGCGCTTCGCCACTTTTGCCAGTCATCTCTATGAACTTCTTCTCGACCTGCGGTGCACGGGCGCGAAACAGTTCGATCTGCTCTTCATTCAGACGAGTGACGGTGACCTTGTCACTGGCTTTCTGAATTTTTGCCAGGGCTTCGTCCGCCAGGCCGTCGATGTGAGTGATGATTTCCTCAAATGCGTAGTCGGCGGCATTTTGAATCAGCTTCTTGTCTTCATCAGACAGGCCGTCATAGAACTTTTTGTTGGCCATGGAGGCGGTGGTGAACCAGCCGTGGCCGGTGAAAACCAGATTCGGTGAAACTTCATATAAACCGGCAGACTCAATCCAGAAGATCGGGTTCTCCTGACCCTGGATCATGTTGGTCTGCAGCGCACCATAGACATCGCCCCAGGGCAGTGGTGTCGGCGTAGCACCGAATGCATTGTAGGTTTCCGACAGCAGCGGATTTGTCATGACCCGAATTTTCTTGTTGTCAAATTCCGCTGGACTCGTCACCGGCTCATCGACGGTCACGACCATTTCTCCTTCGGGATACATTTTTAACAGCTCAAGACCCTTCTCGGCATAGAGCTTGGGGAAATCCTCGTTGATCGCCTCACTCTCACGGAAAAACTTGATCACCGTGTCCATATCCGTGGGCATCAGGTAGGGGATAAAGAAGATTTGGGCCTCGGGAATCAGCGAGCCGGTGAATCCCGGGGACTGGTTGACGAAGTTGAGAATCCCGGACTGGGCCTGCTCCATGATGTCGTCGGACTCACCAAGTTCGCCGAAGCGGAAAACCTGCAGGGTGTGATCGGAGTTTTCTTCGATAAACTCTTTAAATTTATAGGCATAAACGTCCTGGACGTCGCCTTCATATTCTTCGTGGGCATAGCGCCAGTTGGCCGCGCTAGCGGAATTCACCGCAGTCATCGTCGCAAAAGCGATTACCGAAATTCCAGCCAGTTTTTTCAGCTTCAATGAGGTATTCATGGGCTCGTCTCCGCTAATTCTTCATGAGGATTTTTCTTTACTGTTAACAGAGACTGCTAAAAAAATTACTTTTCCGCAAGGAAATCGGGCAAATAGATGCGAATTAGTCCTTGATGGAGTGTATGCGGCCAGGCTGACATGCAACCCTCGACAATGCGTAGCAGCTTGTTGCGATTGGCACCATCCTTCGCCAACGTCGACATGCCTTGCACGACCGCCAAAACGTGACCAGCAAGCATCTCCGGATCGGCATTTGGGGGCAAGCGCTCCCGACATGGCTATGATCTACGGGTTGTTCACGCCCGGAGGGCGTAAGCACCTTGTGTTCGGCGGAAGCTCGGTTTCTGGACGGTTCTGACATCGACTTCTTAATTATTGCTCCGCGAGTTTTGAAGCAAGGCAATTGGTCAAGCTTCTTGATGAGCATAATCTTTCGCACTCGGAGTAACTCGCATGGGACTTCTCACCTTCAGCCTCAACGTCACCCTGGACGGCTGCGTCGACCACCATGAGGGCATTGCCGACTGCGAGCCGCGGCGGCACAATCGCGATGCACTACCAGCGCATGCGAGGCTGACATTATGAAGTTCAACTGGGGGCTGATAGGGCCAGGACGGATCGCCGAGACATTTGCTCAGGCGATGACAGCTGACGGGGTCGGCACGCTCAAGGCTGTGGCCAGCCGCAACGCTGATCGTGGTCGCGCGTTTGCTGATGATCATCAGATAGACACCGTTTATGACGATTATGAAAAGCTCTACCAGGATGACCGTCTGGATGCTATCTACATTGCCACGCCGCATAATTTTCATGTCCAACAGGCGCTGGCGGCAATAGCTTGCGGCAAACACCTGTTGGTGGAAAAGCCTTTTGCGGTTACGGCTGCCGATGCCGAGCGCGTATTCGAGGCCGCCAGGAACAAAGGGGTCTTTGTGATGGAGGCCATGTGGTCACTCTTCCTGCCCGCCTTTCAACAGGCCACTGCCTGGGTAGCGGAAGGCGCAATCGGTGAGATCAGCGGTGTACGATCTTCCTTTGGTTTTGTTGTGCCACGCACACCAGACGACCGCCTTTTAAACCTCGATCTGGCTGGCGGCGTCCTGCTGGACATGGGAATCTATACCGTGGCTACTTCACAGTGGTTCATGCAGGTTAATCCCGAAGCTATCGTTTCTCAGGTCCGTCTGGGACCGACCGGGGTCGATGAAACCTGCGCCATCCAGCTGCATTATCCCCATGGCAAGGTCAGTCAGTTGCTTTGCAGCTTCGAGAATAAATACGACAACGAATTGATCGTTTTTGGGAACAAAGGACGCATCGTATTTGCCAGTAATTTCTGGCAAGCGGAGAAGGTCAGCCTGGTTGGGACCGACGACAGCGTCCAGACAGTTGATCGTCCGTTCGAGGTCAACGGCTTCGAGTATCAGATTCGGCATGTGGTCAACTGCATCGCGGAGGGCAAGACTGAAAGCGAACTGATGACCCACGAACGTACCCTGGCCAACCAGCGGATTATGGATGTGGTTCGGCGTGAAGCCGGCCTGCTCACCGGGTAATCCGTGTGAGAACACCACCTTCGGATTCAAGCAGTCAGTCGTCCGACGATTTGTCGCACCCACGGCGCTACAATCGAATATTGACCGCGAATTGCTTGCAAACAAGGCAGATGAACTGGATAGGCGCATTCAAAAACTGATGGCGATGCGCGACGGTCTTCGGCATGCCGCCGTTTGTTCTGCGCCAAGTCATCTGGAATGTCCGAAGTTTCTTCGCCTGCTCGGATTAGCTGCACGTGGAGCGATGAGTAGTGGAGGCACAAGAAAGCGGCCACAGAAGCGAAGCGCTTCGTAAAACCTGCCAGGCATTGGATTCTGCCAAAAGCCAATGGAGCGGCGTCCAAGCGGTTGGCACGCTCTCCGTACTGGTTTACCATCCGAAACATGACATCCATCCTCTTTCCTCCAGACGGCCCACTATCGTCAGTAGCTGCGCAATGTCCAGGTATCCCGTTGAGCGCCTTCGATGCAATGGCGTAAGCGCTTCCGTGACTACCTGATATCATTGCGCCGGGGGCTCAGGGTTTTGGCAGCGCCGGTTAAAGGCGACAACGGACGGGGCGGCTTATTCATCCACCCATACCTGGGTTATGGGTCCAGAGATCGCGTGTTTCTAATGGGACGGGTCTTTCATCAGCCAGGCTTTGGGTCATCCATGCAGGAGGACCGACTGAAGCGCGATTTGGTGGACCTGCTTCGAAGACTGTGGCGTAAGCCCATCGTGGGTGCGCGGGTGCGGGTCAGATACAAGGACACCACGACAGTTGTCGAAACGGATCGACATGGCTTCTTTCGCGTCGATATGACACTTGGGACCATGCCCTCGGACGTCACCTGGCACTCGGTTGAGCTGTCTCTGGACAAGCCTGTCGATGAGCGTGCCACGACCACCGGCGAATTTTTTACGCCCACCCATGCCGCTACCTATGGCGTTATTAGTGATATCGACGATACCGTCGTTTACACCGGAGTGGCGAATACGGCGAAGATGCTGTGGCGCCTGTTTGCCTTGGGGTCGGATAGCCGCGTGATTTTCCCTGGAGTGCCTGAGTTGTATCAGGGGTTTTATCAGGGACGTAGTGGTGAGGATGGCAACCCTCTTGTGTATGTGTCTCGCGCCCCCTGGAGTATCTACCAGGTGCTGGTGGCGATGTTTCAGCTGCACAGGATCCCGAATGGACCCATTCTGATACTGCGCGAATGGGGCATGAAGCGTGGCAGTCTCTTACCCCGCCGTGCCCGCGACCACAAGCTGGACGCTATCCGTCATGTCCTTGACCTGTATGACAGCATGTCGTTCGTACTGGTGGGGGATTCAGGCCAGCATGATCCAGAAACCTATACCCGTATCCTCTCGGAAAACCCCGGACGCATCCTGGCTATTTACATCCGAGATGTCAGCCACGATCCGGAGCGCTCCGAAGCCATAGTGAATCTGGCCCGAGAGGCCGGGGTTGATTGTGAGGTCATCAGTACCACGGATAGCGCTGATATGGCTGAGCATGCAGCGAAACAGGGGCTTATCCTTGAGCAGGCGCTGGAAGCCGTGCGGCGGGTCTGATGATTAAACATGGAGTGTATCGATGAAGACAATTGGCCTGATCGGTGGAATGAGCTGGGAATCGACTCAGACTTACTACCGCCTGTTAAATCAGAAAGTGAGAGACGAACTCGGCGGACTTCATTCGGCGAAACTGGTTCTCTATAGCGTGGATTTTGCAGAAATAGAGGCTCTGCAGCACCAGGGAGATTGGGACGCCACTGCTGAAATTCTTGGCTTGGCCGGCCGGGCTGTTGAATCCGCCGGCGCAGAGTTTGTGGTTCTTTGTACCAACACGATGCACAAGGTCGCCTCTCAAATCGAGCAGGCAATGGGCATCCAGCTTCTTCATATAGCGGATGCTACCGCCAGTGCACTGCAAAAGAATGACATCACCAAGGTAGGCTTGCTTGGGACAAAATTTACCATGGAACAGGCCTTTTACCGGGATCGTCTGCAGGCTCATGGGATCGAGGTGATCGTGCCTGATGATGCCCAGCGGGAACTGGTTCATTCGGTTATTTACAATGAATTGTGCCGAGGGGACATCAACGCTGATTCCAGGACCGCCTATCTGGAAGTGGTAGCCTCACTGGCTGATCGTGGCGCTCAAGGTGTTATCCTGGGGTGCACGGAGATAGGACTTTTAATTCAGAGCTCGGATACAGATGTGCCCCTCTATGACACCACCGAAATACACGCAGAGCAGGCGGTTCAGTTCGCATTGGGGCGAAGGTAAACACGGCTGTCGTCCAATTGTTTCACCATCAACCTTCCCTCAGTAAAAGTGCTGGATTGAGCTTCATTGCCCTGAGTGTTGGCAACAGACCGCCCAGTAGCGCAAGTGAACTGACAATGCCTGCCACCAGTGCGCCCAGCCACCACAGATCGCCTGCTGGCAGCTTTAGCGCTATGGCAGCCAGGGGCAGGGCAATCAGCGCACCCAGAGCGGTGGCGAAAAGCGTCGCAAGAAGGGTCAGCAAGCCGGTTTCAAGCAGCATGGATAGTCGGATGGCCTGATGCCTGGCGCCGAGGCAGTGCAGCAGATTGGCCTCATACAGTTGGCGCCTGCGACTCACGCTCACCACGCTTGATAGTACAAGCAGGCTTGCCAGGAGGCTGACCGTCGCAACCGATGCAAGCCCGGCAGCTGCCTTGTTGAGTAGATCACCAGCTGTTTCAAGCCAGTCGGCGGTACGGAGTGTGATCACATTGGGGAAATTTCTCGCTAACCACTGCTGCGACTCTTTCGCGGCCGGATCACTCTGATAGACAGCCCCTACGTATCGCCCAATCAAGCCCTCCAGCGCACCATCCTGCAGAATACCTTCGAACCAGAACCTGGTCTGAAGACCTTTTTGGCGAAAGATAGCTCGTATTTCGGCGGCTATTGGCTGGCCCTCAGCGGTAAGCTCTACCTGGTCACCAACGCCCAAGCCCAACTGATTGGCCTCCCGATCTTCCATCGCCATGAAGGCAGGCGCCCCTGCGGGTGCAGGTGATGCCCACCAGCTGCCATCGACCAGCTCAAGATTTTCCGGATTACCTGACAGATACGTGAGCTTGTACTCATCGCCCATGGCTTCGCGCCTGGCCCGCGGGTTCTCCGCAAGCAGGTCGGAGATCGTTTCATTGTTGATCTCTGTAAGACGGGCGCGAACCAGTGGCAGGAGTTCTGTCGTGCTGGACGGATCAATTGATGCGAGATCAGCCTCGAGCGAACTCATCTGGTCGGGGAAGACTTCGTACAGAATCAGGGCGGGTGACTCACTTGGAATGGTGGTCTCCAACGCTCGCAGCAGTGTGGCTACGATCAATGTGCATGCCACTACGAGCGTCAGCGCTGTGCCCAGCGAAAGCAGCGTCGCCCGCAGCGGCGAATCCGGTCTGTGAAGGTTGGCCAGCGCCAGTCTCCGGGCAAAGTTACGATCTGCGAAGCCGCCATTCTCCAGAGCTTTGGCACCACGGCGCAATCCTTTGATCACGCCTTCCAGCAATGCCCAGAGCAAGAGGACGGCCAACAGGAACAGGAATCCCAGTTGTGGCGATGGCAACCAGAACAGCGTGGCAGCAATGTAAACCGCCAGCAGCAGATAACTCGCTATCCTCCAGCTCCTGGGTTCATGACTGGCGGCCTTGACTTCGCCTCTGAATAGTCCTGCTGGTGAAGCAGCGAGTGCTCTGGCAAGCGCCGGTAACGCGAATACATAAGCCGTCAACGTGGCGAAGAGCCAGCTCAGAAGCAGTGGCACCAACCACAGGGCCGTCCAGTCTCCATCGCGCCCGGATATCGCAAAGGAGTCACCAGCCAGACTGATTGCCACTGCAGAAAGGACCAATCCAATTCCCCCGCCGATAATGCCAGCCAGGCTCCCCAGTATTCCGATCTGCGTGAGATAGATGCCCACCAAGGGCTTGCGACGCAAACCCAGTGTCTGCAAGGTGGCAATGGTGCCAAGTTTTTCGTCCAGATAGGCATGTATGCTATTGGCCACACCCAGGCCGCCAATAAACAGCGTGGTGAAGGCGATCAGGATGAGTGCCGTCGCAATCTGGTCAAGCCGCTCGGACAGACGCTCGCTGCGTTCAGCAAAGGTAGTGGTATCCCAGTTCGATTCAGGGAAAGCCTGTTCGAATTCGCTCAGCCAGACGCCCAGATCGCCTTCAGTCTTCACCCGGTACTCGTAGTCGACGCGGCTACCCGGACGAATCAGTTCAGTGGCCTCCAGCGCCTGCTCGGAAATCATGATTGGCAGACCTCGCCAGTTGGCATTCAGCCTGCGATCGGGCTGCGCCTGAATAAGGCCGCTGATGCGAAAGGTCGCGGCGCCAATCTGAATCTGGTCGCCGATGGACTGGCCCAGACGCTCGGCAAGCAGGGGATCGATAATGGCTCCCCAGAGATCGTCCTGGCGTGCGTTGAGTGCCGAGCGCGGTTGGTCCGGCGTCAGCTCCAGGTCGCCATATAGTGGATAAGCATCGTCTGGAATTAAAATCTGGGCTCTGAAGAAACCTTCACCATCGCTGCCACTGACCATGGTGTCGAACTCCCTGACCAGGGAAAGATCATCACTACGATGAATCCATTCACGCACTTCATCCGGTAAGGGTTCACTGGCATCGAGCTCGACGTCCCCGCCGAGCAAGGCGCGGGTATCCGCCAGCATACTTTGCTCGATGACCCGGTAGAGGCTCGCCGTAGCCGCCACCAGGGTGACGCCGAGGATGAGACAGGCGAGAAAGACCTTGAGCGCCGAAATGCGTGAGCGGAGATCAGTGATTGCGAATTTCAGCATCCACAGAGGGCTGGCAGCGTTAGCAGACTTCATAGAGGCGCCCGTCTTCCATCCTGACCCGATGCTGACAACGCTCCGCCACACGCTCATCGTGCGTTACCAGGACCAGCGTGGACTTACTGTCCTTGTGGAGATCGAACAGCAACGAGAGCACCTTTTCGCCGGTCTTGTGGTCCAGGTTGCCTGTGGGCTCATCGCCCAGCAGCAGGCTTGGCTGGTGGACAAGCGCCCTGGCAATCGCAACACGCTGTTGCTCACCGCCAGACAGCTCCCCCGGGTGATGCTGCAGCCGATGGCTGAGGCCAACAGCCTCCAGCATTGCAGTCGCCCTATCGCGGGCTTTCGCCTGGCCGGCAATTTCAAGCGGCAGGCTGACGTTCCCAAGTGCGGTGAGGCCGGGGAGCAAATGGAACGACTGGAAGATGATGCCGAGGTGCTTACTGCGCCAATCGGCCATGGCATTGGAGTCCATGTCGCCAAGACGCTGACTGCCGACCAGAATCTCGCCTTTGTCCGGACGCTGGAGGCCTGAGAGCAGCAGAAGCAGGGAGGTCTTTCCACTGCCAGACGGGCCAGTAATGGCGAGAGTCTCACCGGGTGGAACCTTGAGTGAGGCACTGCTAAGCACCTCAACGATACCTGACTCTGTTGAGTACGAGAGGTGGATATCGCTCATTTGGACGCTGGTGGACACGAAGGCACCTTTTCTTGATGACAGATTTAGCTTGCTCGGCAGTGATCAATACAGCTGGCAGCCAGGGGGCGAGTCAGAATACGAGTATATTTTCAGTCTGGCGCAATGTGAGTAACTTGCCATACAGTCTCATATCACGGGCAGGGGAGAAACCTTTATGACAGCCGTCGAGCTTGATCGGGCGGCCGGTCAGGCAGCGCGAAATTCATTCAATGAGTAAGAGTATGGCCGAACAAGCGTTCCGGACAAGTTCCCGGTGGGGACTGGCGATTGTCTTGTGTATTCAGGCGTACGGCCGAACTATTCAACCCAATCGGGTAATGGTTTTTCCAAGGGCCGAATGCCACGCTTCCAAGGTGCGACCAGCACTGCAACTTCACAAAAACAATAGCCTATGGAATAGCCAGCATGCTTGAACAATATCAACAACGGAAAACCGTCCAGCTATCCTGTCTTTTCAGGTGCCGACGTGAGTGCCTCGAACTGAGCTGATGGGTTAAAGTGGTCATCCACGGCAAAACTTCGGGTTCCAGGCAGGACTGGAACGCGGAGTTTTGAGTTAACAGATTCAGGAAATATTATGCGTTATTTGATAATAGCCATGCGCACTCCGGAGTTTCAACAATCAGCCATCGAACCGCACAAGCAGTACCTGGCGCAGCTCAAACGGCAAGGCTCGCTGGAGCTCACCGGGCCATTCACTGACAAGTCCGGGGGCGCGTACCTCATTACTGCGGAAAATCTAGAGTCGGCTCAAGCCATCGCTTTCGACGACCCGATCCACAAAAGCGGCTCGTCCGTGCTGACGGTATATGAATGGGATGCTTCATAGATGCTCATAGGCGAGTTGGCCAGGCGCACAGGGGCTTCTCCAAAGGCGATTCGTCTTTACGAAGCGCGTGGTCTGCTCTCTCGAGTCAGCCGCCGGGGCGCCTACCGCATTTACACTGAACAGCATTTCCAGCAGGTGCGCCAGATTCGTCAAGCACAGGCGCTCGGCTTCAGCCTCACCGAACTTGGTGCCTTGGCCAACCAGCAAAGCGAGCCCGACTGGCAGCAGGTACTGCAGCAGCTTAGCGACAAGCGCGCGAGTATTCGTCAGGAGATTCAGCTGCTGGAACGGCTCGAGGCGCAGATACTACTCGTAGAAGGCGAACTCAAGAGCTGTCTGGCGGACATGCCATCTCCGGATACTGCTGCATGCGAAGAGGCGATTAGGCCAACCCGCGTCGAACACAGCAGACTTGCTTGACTCTGCCCCTAGGGACAAGCCTTAGACTTCTCTGATTCTCAGAGGAGTTGCGACATGATCGGTAAGCGTATTCTCGTGGTGGCGGGGCATCCGTCCAGCGAAAGTTTCGGCTGTGCCCTGGCGGAAGCCTATCTGGTGGAGGCTGAAAAGAACGGCCATGAGGTGAGGATGATCCGGCTGGATCGGCTGTACTTTGATCCCATACTGCATGAAGGGTACAGGGTGGTGCAGGCTCTTGAACCAGACCTGCAGTCGGCTCAGGCGGATATGCTCTGGGCTGAGCATCTGGTGTTCGTCTACCCCGTCTGGTGGGGCAGTATCCCAGCGCTGATGAAGGGCTTTCTTGATCGCACGCTGTTGCCGGGTTTCGCGTTCAAATACGTGCCCGGGAAACTGTTTCCACAGCAGTTGCTGAAAGGCCGATCAGCGCAACTGTTGGTCACGATGGACACGCCGCCATGGTATTTTCGGTGGGCCTACGGTGCACCGGCTATACGTCAGATGAAGAAGACGACATTAGAGTTTTGTGGTCTTCGGCCGGTTGGAACCTTAGCAGTTGGGCCTGTACTCAATTCATCCCCTGAGCGCCGGGAGGTCTGGCTGGAAAAGGCGCGTCTACTGGCGGCACGGGTTTAGCGACCGCGAGTGGGAGGGGACGTTCCTGTGCAAATAAAGGAACTTTCAGAGTACATTCTCGAACGCTATCAAGGCCTGAATGCGGTAGACGCCTGGGGAGAGACATCATTCTTTTATAACCCCGAGGGCCGTCTTCCGCGTGGGGTTTATTTCGCCACGCTCAAGAACAAGGATGGCGAAAATGACAAGGGATCAGAGCTTGAACGTGATGGTGTGTTTCGCTTGAATTTTGGTGTCAGTCAGTCCTCATACGAAGAAGCACTGGGAGCGAGACCCGCCAGACCAGCCGCTGGTGGGGTGGTAGGTACAGGCCATGATTTCACGAAGTTGAACACGCTCATGCCCCATCCGGTGTATGGGTGGATGGCCTGGGTATGCATTCTGAATCCGGATCAGGCGACGTGGCAGAATTTGCAGCCACTGCTGAACGAATCTTATGAGTTGGCTGTCAAAAAATATAAACAGCGTGTGAAGGATAGAAGATAGCACCATGGCACTGACGATACATCTCACCGCGAACCGGGAACATCAAGCGCCATAGGGCTTTTGCAGTTGGCGCGTTCTATGGCGTGGTAGGGGCGGGTATTGGCAAGGCAGTTGCAGGAGGGACCTCTATAGCGGGAGAAAAATACTCTGGGACCGCGGTATACTGCGGCTACATTTTAGCTGCTCTGGACACTGCATGACTGATGACATCAACTATCAAAATAATCCTCTGCACGGCGTCAGTCTGAAAACACTGGTGACCGAACTCGTGGATCACTATGGCTACGAGATTCTTTTTGCCTACCTCGACATCAATTCGTTCAAGAACAAGCCCAGCATCGATTCCAGTGTCAAGTTTCTCAAGAAGACCGAGTGGGCTCGCGAAAAGGTTGAAGCCTTCTATCTGTATCAATTCAAGAACCTGCCCAGGGCTTCGGCGGAGCAGTTTGAATTGCCGCCGCGAGATCGAATCGTGCCCGAAAATCAAAAGCCGGGGGAGCCGGCGCAATTGAGCCTGGAAGATGCCGAGCGTTTGCGGGAAAAGCGTGCAAAGAAAGCCGCTGAGCGCCGTGAGGGTTCTGCTGGCGGCGCTCGCTCCGGTTCAGGCCCACGTCAGTCGTATCCGGCCCGAAAGAGCGGAAAAGATTCAGTGAGCCGCCCGAAAGCTTTAACGAGCGATGGGGTAGATCCGTGGGCGCATTGGAGAGGCAAATCGAGCTGAGCGACTGCCTTCAGTCGCCAGCCCTTGATCTCAGGCAACCGACAGTCAGTTCTATCTCACACGATCCCAGGGACCTCGGGGCCAGGTCTTCTCACCCCAGTCGATCAGGTCATCGATAGCGCTGTCCGCGACCCCGATCTTGCGGAGTTCAGGAATCACCCTGTAGGTATCGCGGCCTTGTACGCGATCCCCACCAAATGAACAAGTGCCACTGCATGCCGAGAAATTGGTGCTATCTCTGGGTTGCACCTTGCGATTCTGGTTCGCGTCGGCCCAGTTCTTTGCGGTGGCATTGTCCGCGTATTCAACGAAGTCCTCGACCATTGCCTGAGCCAATCTACCCCATAGCGGCTGACCAACGCTCGACTGGGCATCTGTTTTGGTCTTGTTCCTGGCAGTTCCATAGAAGATGAATGGTTGCGCAGTGCGTAAATCAAGACCCGCTTCGATACCATATTTACCATTTGTCTGCAGCTGACGCTGTTTGATCATCGTCGCCCAGAAACGGAAGCCCTGGTCAACGTTCGAATACTCCTGCAGCAATTCGACATGGCTATAGGTATAGGCGAAATGGGAAGGCATGGTTTCGCGGTAGCCTGTATTCAGCACCATATTCAGGTGATACCAGGTATTACTCTCTAAAATCCCGAGCATGGGATTTTGCGTGAAATACTTGCGGCCTCCACCAGTACCCGTAAAGTGTGGCGGACGGTCGAATACATTGCGACCGTCGACAACCCAACCTCTAGCTTCACTGGCATCGATACAGCGACCGTCCGAGCAGACACGCTTGCCTTCCTTCTCGGACTCCTGCTCCAGATCCTTGCTGTGAACGATCTCCCACATCTTGACGGACGACCAGGCAGATAGACCGCGTTTGGCAATTTCGATGAGTTCGAGGGCTCGAGGTGAATTATCGATGGCGTCGCAGCTATTCCAGTTAAGCGATGGCATCGGCAATCGGCTGGCTTCGATGACATTGCCATTCTTGGCTCTCCAGGCCGCACCGCCTTCACAGTTTCCGCCTCTACGTAGCCAGCTGCCTAGACGGCTGGCCAGATCGCCAATGTTGCTGCGGGTTGGGTTGTTGTTCGCATCATTGTAGAGCTTTTCGTAGAACGGGATGCCTACGTTGTTGCCGTTCTCATCCGAACGAATCGCTGCGGCAGAAGTATCAAATGCGTCAGCTGGGTGGATGATTGGCAACCACTGGTTCCACTCAGGCATCGGAATATTCATCGGTAGTTCACGGAAGTTGAGCGTATCGAAACGATCAACCACTGCGCGCACTGCATTCAGGGATGTGCCTTCAGGGAAAAGATAAGGCGCCATGTCCTTATGGTCGTCAAGAATTGCGTCTACACCTGCACCGGCCGCCCATTCATATGCTGGTCGACTGTCGATCCCCGGTCCTGGTTGGTAGGCGGGGTTCCATGGTCTGGCTTGATCCACGACCGGAATGTCCAGGCTACGAATATAGGAAGCAATCCTTTCACCATCAGCTTGCGTCAGTCCGTGAAATCTGGATCTCTCGATGATAGACAGATTCGAGAAATTGAAGTATTGCAGATCGCGGCCGTCAGACGCATGGCAATCGGCGCATGAAGAACGCATCCTGCCATCCATTGAGCCACGACCGTTGCCCTGACCATCCAGTGCATCAAGCCAGGGATCAGTCAGCCTGTTACGCTGCCGCCAAAGATCGCGACCCTTGGCAATGGCACTCGCCGAATTGAGCGGAGGAGACCAGAAAGACGGATCGTCGATAGCAAATTCATTTTCATTCAGGACCTTTCGATACAAGGCGCCATTTTCGAGCAGATTCAGTTCGATAATTCTGAAGCCGATGCTTGGTGCTTCCGCATCTTGATGCTCGAAAGTAAGGGTGTTCTTGCCTCGCACCAGTCCGTTCACCGGAACAGTCATGCGAACTGTTCTAAAGCCGCCGCCAATACCGCCGTAGTCCGCCTCGCCGCCAACAATGTCGATATTATTGTTGCCATAGACTCGACCGTCTTCGATGAAGTGCTTCAATGGAATGGCAGAACCACCATTGACCTGCACCGTTGCCTTTACCTTGGCCGGGTTTTTGTCCAGACCAATGTCGTGGTAGCCACAGGCATTGCAGCGCAGATACAGATGGGTGATCGACGATGGATCATTGAGCTCGAAGGTCACACTCTTTCGTGTGCCAGCCGGGCCGAGGACCTCGATGGGTAGCTGGATCAGATCACCATCAGTATTGTCGTCACCGCTACCTGGATTGTCGTTGTCGCCACCTGGGTTGTCGGCCAGAACGGTAATGGTGACGGCTTCGCTATCCATTAGATTACTGTTGGTATCCTTGCTCCTCACCATCAAGGTATGAAGGCCTTCTTCCAGGCCATTGACGTCGAACTCATACGGAGCGCTCTCATCGAGGCTATGGTAGGCGCCGTTGATCCAGAGTCGCGCTACCTGCACACCATCCGGGTCAAAAGCATTCGCTTGCACCGTAAACGACTCACCTGCGTTGACTATTGCTCCGTTCGAGGGCGAGCTAATCATGATGTGCGGCTCGGCCAAAGCCTCGGTGTTGCCATCACCATTGACGGCCCATACTGGTGTGTCCCCAGCATAGATCGCCAGAGAACCATCGTTATTCAGTACCAGACGATTTGCATTGGCGCGGCTAGTGCCGCTGGACCAAATGGCGTTGCCAGCTCTACTACGCAGTACCAGATTGCCGTCGCGCTGCATGTACAGGCGGCTGGCTCCTTTGCCACTGGTGCCGCTGGCCCAGACAGCATTGCGCTCACTGTTACGCAGCACAAGATTACCGTCACTCTGCATATACAGGCGGAATGCGCCGTTGGCAGAGGACAATGAGTCGTTCAGGTCGAGTCGGTCGTCCTGCAAGAGGCTATTGGCGTCTGTGGGGCTGTCTCCGCCCTGGGCCGCGGCATCCAGGGCATAGCTCATGAGCACGGCCAGAAGGCCGAACAACAGAAGTACCGGCTTTCCGACTTTCTCGAACATCGTCATTTCTGTCATCTCCCGGATGCTGGTCTGTTCTTATTATGAAAACGCCTGGCTGGCAGGATGCCTTCAAGAATTCGGTTTGCAGGGAACTTATCCTTTCGGTTCCGCAGGGGGCATGAACTAACTGATGACCCTGGCTGATTTGTGACGCAGTAGACCCTGGATCAGCAGGGGGGAATGGTGCAAAAAATGTCAGGCTGCAATGGCAGCGTGACTCAAACCAGCGGGCCTCCGCGATACCCAGGGCGGTTCACTGTTATAAATTGGCCAATACCAGCGTTGCGTAGGACATACTGAACTGAGTGGGAGAAAGCTGCATCGAGGTCTGAAATTGCCGAGTACGCCATGCCTGGCTTGATGAAGGACCGGATGTCCGGCTTTGATGGCGATTTACGAACTATTAAGCAGACCCCTGGCGGATGAAGAGTAACATGTCTTGCGGGTCCATCGACTGTGTTGGCCTGCGAGAGTTGTTCAGTAGATCTCAACCCCGCAATCCAGAGACGACGAGTTTGTGTTGGCCTTAATGGAGAATTTAAATGACCGATGATAACAAAACGGTAGTACCTCCTCAGTCAGCAACAGGGACAAAGAATCAGCTTCATCAAGAGCTGCCGATCGATTTCCCTGATCCTCTTTTTCGTGGTCTTCACCTGATCATTCGCTTCGCTATCAGGGTGCTTGCAGTCCTGATGGTGGCGGTAATTCTCTGGGGTGTAGGCGATGTCATCTACATCATTTATGAACGCTTGGCGACGCCGCCCTTCTTGCTTTTGACTATCAACGATATTTTCTACACCTTCGGTGCCTTTATGGCTGTTCTGATCGCAGTAGAAATTTTCATCAATATACGTCTCTACCTCGGTACCAACGTCTTCCCCGTACAGTTAGTCGTCGCCACGGCACTGATGGCTATCGCCCGAAAAGTTATTGTGCTCGATTTCGCCACACTGACTCCGATGTACCTGCTAGGCATTGCTGCGACCACGTTAGCGTTAGGCGTCACGTATTGGTTGTTGAGGGATGGCCATCAGTACCACGAATAGGGCTTGGCGGCGTAGCGGAAGGCAAGTGAATGCAGGCGGTCATACACCAGTTTTTGAGAAGGTATCCTGGTGCTGGATCGGCGCCGGCTCGTTGCCTACGAGCCAGCTTTTTCCTTTTGAGAAGGGTTGAGCCGCCTGATCTGATCGAGAAGCTTCTCTTCGACAACATTGAATTCAGACTGCCAGAGCCAAAGCAGCATGGACACGATGCCAAGGAGATCGCCACTCTGAAAACCGTTGGTCAGTACCCCGGTGATACCCGCTACGGCAATGAGGATACGGTTCATGTGATTGATGGTGCGTTTTTCTCGTTGTGAGCACATCGTCCTATCCTCCATTCCTGTTTTCTGCTGCTCGCATATAAATGAGAAGGACAGATGGTGAGTTTTCGACAGACCGATTGTGGTTATTTTCGGCTACTTTTTAGAATCAAATCGAATGAGCCATTCGGGTTTATTCTGTTCAGTTTTGTGAACCTGTCCATCAAAGAGAACAGGGTCCTAAAGTCGTACGCAGCGCTTTCGTTCCTGCTAATGAATCACTTATACTGTTCACTTGATGCGAGTTAGTGAGTCAATCGAGACTTTAGCTCGCGAGGAAGCAGCCATGCAGACTCACGACGACAGACTCTGTTTCTCGGTTCAATTGCGCTCTGCAATGTTGCTAGAGGGGCAGAGAGCGTCTTCAATACTCTTCGGTTTTTGTCTTACCCTTTTTACGCTCACCCCAGTCTCCGCCGACACTGCCCAGCCAGAAGCTGACGAACTTTTACCAGTGGATTGTCTCCTGCCTGGCAGCGTGCGCAAAATTGCCGGCAATATGACCTACATTACTCAGCGCCGGCCTGTGAAGACGAGTGCAGTTGACTGTGAAATTCGTGGTGGGGAGTACACCCAGTTTGACAGGGCGAACTACGAAACAGCGATGTCGATCTGGTTGCCCATGGCCGATATGGGCGACGCCGAAGCACAGAACTACGTCGGCGAAATTCATGAAAAAGGCCTTGGGGTCAAACCCGATTACGCCATGGCTGCACAGTGGTACCGCAAGGCTGCGGAACAGGGCCACAGGGCAGCACAGACCAACCTGGGGCAGCTCTATGAACTAGGTCTAGGCGTGGATCACGACATGGAGCAGGCACTGGCCTGGTATCGCAAGGCAGCCAACATCGACGGCAAGACGCTGAAGTTCGTCTCGTACGACTATTCCGATGAGCATATCGAAGACATGGAGACGCGGCTGCTCTTGTCGGAAACCCAGCTCACGCTGCAGACGAGCAGAATAAGCCATCTTGCCAAAGAGCTGGATGCTTCGGAAGCGAGATATCGCCGGGCCGAGCGGCAGCTGGCGGGAAAAAAAGCTGCGCTGGACAAGGAGCTTGCAACACTCGCTGATCGGCGTGAGAACATGGAGCGGCAACAGGCGGACGTTCAGGCGCTTCGTGACGAGCTGAAGGCTATGTTGTTGGCCAGGGCCGAGACAGAGCGACAGGTCTCGGAGCAGCAGGCGAATGCACAGCAGACCGCGCGTATCGATGAGGCCGAGCTGACCGATCTTCGGGCGCGCCTGGCGGGCGCTGAAGACAATCTGGCCGGCCTGCAGGCCGAGCTGTCTGAACGTGAGCAGGCACTCACCGAACGCGAGCTTGCGCTGAAGCAGAAGGACCTCAAGCTAAGCGAGTTATCGGCGACGAATCAGCAACTCCAGAGCGAGCTCGAGGGTACTCGTTCGACACTGTCGACCATACAGTCACAGCAAGAGGTCGAGCCGCTGGAAACAGCTCAGGTCGTGGCATCGAACGAGCCGCCGGAAATCCGGATGATCGAGCCTCCACTTGTCAGCACGCGCGATGCAGCGGACACGGTCGTGGTCACCCGGTCGGGCCTCGATCAGCGTACCGTGATCGGGCAGGTCATCAGCGCGAACCCCGTGCTGGAAGTGATGGTCAACGAAGAGTCGGTGGACTTCGATGATAAAGGTATGTTCCAGCATCGAGTGCCGCTTACACGGTCTGTTACGGACGTCAATGTTGTCGCGGTCGATGTGATGGGTTTGCGCTCCGATCTCGCCTTCATGTTGAAAATGGATTATGTCGCAGAGACCGATCTTTTCGAAAATAGCGGATTCAGTCCGGAGTCTCCCAAGGTGCTACCGGTGCCGGACATCGATTTTGGCAACTACCATGCCTTGGTTATCGGTAATAGCGACTACAAGAGTCTGCCGCGCCTCAATAGCACTGTCGTGGATGCTGAGGCCATTTCGCAGCTGCTTGGTGAACGCTACGGCTTCAACGTCACTACCTTGCTGAATGCTACCCGCTACGACATTCTCTCTGCACTCAACACATTGCGCGAGAAGCTCTCCGAAGATGATAATCTGCTGATATATTTTGCCGGCCATGGTGAGCTCGATGAGGTCAATAACCGGGGGCATTGGCTGCCAGTGGATGCGGAAGAAAGTAGTACCGCGAACTGGATCTCGAACGTCGCCATCACCGATATTCTTAATGCCATGGCCGTGCGCAAGGTGCTGGTCATTGCCGACTCCTGTTATTCAGGCGCCATGACCCGCTCAACGCTCGCGCGGCTCGACGCCGGACGATCGATGCAGGCCTGGACCAGTTGGCTCAAGCTGATCACCGAAAAGCGTTCACGCTTGTCCTTCAGTTCCGGTGGCCTGGCCCCTGTGATGGATGGCGGCGGTGGCAGGCACTCCATTTTTGCAAAGGCCCTCATTGATGCGCTCGAAAACAACAAGGGCGTCATGGAAGGTCGTCAACTGTATTCGCAGGTCGCTCAGGCGGTCAGTTATGCGGCGGAAGCGGCCCAGTTCGAGCAGGCACCGCAGTACGCACCAATCCGTTTTGCTGGTCACGAGGCAGGCGACTTTCTCTTCGTCTCGCGATAAGTCATAGCAGTAGCAGTAGTAGAAGTAGCAGTAGATATACAATCAGGAAGATTACAAAACCAATTATAAACAAGGTGCTACGATGAAAACCCAAGCCGAATCCAGCCGCATGCGGCTGCACGGGGGTGCGGTATGCTGCACAATTCTGTTAACCCAGCTGTCCTCAGCTGTCATGGCCGACCTCCGGGCCGTGCCAGGCTTGAACGGAGTGCAGACTGCCACGGCCGATGCTGTTCAGACCATCTGTCCACAGATGGCAACGCTAAACGGCTCAGGGGAATTAAGCAGCACCCAGCAGGCGCTCTTCTTCCGTTGCAGGGAGCTGGTGCAAACGTCGAACGAACTCCAGCGCAGCGGCGCCAGTGAATTCAGTCTGGGGCTGTCGGAGGAGGGACTGGCAGAAGCCCTGCAGCGCGTTGCCCCTGAAGAGACCGAGATCATGGGCGCTGGCGTGACTGACACCTCTCACGATCAGCTGACCAATCTTGCGTCGAGGATGCAGGCGCTGCGAACCGGGCTTGCCATCAATTCGACTTCGGGTCTGGCATGGAACTTCGAATCAGGATCCGGCGGAGCCGCCGGCGATGAGCACTATTCCAGGCTGGGCGTCTTCATCAACGGTATATACGGCACCGGCGATAGGGATGGCAGCGCTGAAGAAAATGGTTTTGACTACGACGCCTATGGCCTTACCGCAGGCCTTGACTATGCGCTCAGCGATGCGTTGATTCTCGGTCTTGCCCTTGGATATAGTCAGTCCGAGGCCGATATCGAAAACAGAAGCGGCAGCTTTGATACCGATGGCAACAGTCTTTCGCTCTACGCCACCTATCAGCTAGAAAAGATTTATCTCGAAGCCTCGCTGACCTATGGCCTCTACGACTACGAGGGCGACAGGAACATCGTCTACGGCGGAACGCCTGATGCAGCAGCCGTCAGTCAGAGCGTTAGCGGCGATACCGAAGGCGACCAGTTCGCCTACAGCCTCGCGCTCGGGTTCAACGAAGCTATCGACCGGCTTGGTCTCCATGTGTTCGGCCGGGTTCAAGGCATTGATGCCGACATCGATGCCTATGACGAGAGTGGCTCGGAACTGGCCATGCGGGTTGCTGATCAGAGTGTCGAATCACTGCAGCTCATTGCAGGCGGGCAGCTGTCCTACACCATTGACCAGAGCTACGGTGCGCTGCTGCCTTACATCGGTGTGGCGTTTCATTTCGAGACCGAAGACGACGCACGTGATGTGACCGCGCAGTACCTCTTCGATCCCACCAATACCGCCTTTACCTTCAGTACCGAAGAGGGCGACTCGAGCTTTTCGATTCTCAGCCTGGGGGCCAGCGTTGTGTTGGCGCAGGGGAGACAACTATTCATCAATGTCGATACCGTGCTGGGTATGGAGGACGTGACCAGCAACACCGTTACTGCCGGTGCACGATTTGAGCTCTAGTACCAATTCGGTACATTAGCCGGAGACCCGCTCTACGGCTGCCTTGCTGAGGCGGCACACCTTTGTTTCAGCCTTGCCAGGGCGGTCGAGTTGATGCATCAGACTGTCTGCCGTTTCGTTATTGGCGACACGCAGCGCTGGTGCCAGTTCTTCCATCAGCTTAAGGCTGTCGTCGAAAAAGCCTGGCTCGGCGCCCAGGTAGCATTTGAAGTAGGTGATGGCTGCCACTTCACCCAGCGTAAGTAGCGATTCGCTTAGCGGTTCACTCAGGCTCGAAGTGTCCGTGTTGCTGGGATTAAGCTGGCGCAGACTGAAGTGTGAGCCCAACGCCGCAAGTCCAGCCTCGAGGCCGTCCTTCAGGCGCTGGTCTGCTGGAGAGAGTGGTGGACTCTCGGTGTCATCGGCGCCGCGCACCAGCTCTACGGTCTCGGGTAGGCTGTCCCAGTGGCTGCCATAGTCGTCGTAGAGCCCTGAGACTTTCGAATCCATACCCCCGGGCATCGACAGCACGAGCGCCATGGCGATGCCTGCCGTGCCGCCTGTCGCCATAAGCCCCCGCATATGGTCGCTGATAAATTCACGGAAGCGACTGAGCATAGAAGCCCGAGCGGGCGGTTCGACAGCTTGCTCAGGTTCAGTGCCGGGCGCAAAGTGGCCGATGTCAGCAATTTCAGCTGTTTCCACGAACGCTGCCCAACGCCGGAAGGTCTCAGGGTCATTGGCGATGGCATCCATGATCTGGGCTTTCCGGGTCGCATCGAGTGGCTCGGAGGCTTGTGGCTCGAGCAGCTGAGCGAGTTCTTCATCGCTCGGGACGCGGAACTCGGCCCGCTCCCGGGTGAGACCAAGGCCGAGTAGCGCCTGGACCGCCTCACGTCTTGTTTCGTCGGATTTCTTCATGGCGCGCTGCGCTCCTTCAACTAGGTTCTACCGTGTCAGAGGGACGGCACGGCAGATCTCGACACAAAAGTTGATGCCGGCTCCACAAGATCGTCCAGGCTTATATCGCATTTCGCCAGCGCAGCAGAAATGCGCTCGAGCGCCTCGTTCACAGTACGACCGGCCTGGTGGGCTGGCAGGCCGAGCGCCTTTGATGCAGCAGATTTTGAAAGCCCTTCGAGGTAGATCAATCGCAGCATGATCTTCTCCTGATCAGTGAGCTCAAGCGCTGACCGCAAGGTGTCCAGCTTTCGCTGCTGAGCCGCAGCCATGTTATCGAATCGGGAAGCGGCGGATTGTCGGAAATCCTCGTGGCTCACATCGCTGTCACAGACGGTGTTGATCATCATCAGCAGCTCGCCATAAAAAGGGTTCTCGAACTCAGGGTCTTTGCTGCGACACTGTCCGCTGGCTGCTTCGTGAGCATCGCTGAGGCGCTCGATGTCGTCGGCCAGTTCGGTGTCCCTGATGGATTGTCCGCAAGTGGGAATCCGTGCCTTGATTACCCGCGCAGCCTGTTCAACCGCAGCAGGCTCACGAAACCCCCGCGTTGAGTAACGATCTACCAGGGCAGGTAAGGGCTGACGCTCCAGACAGAGACTGCGCCACAGCTTCATCCACATGTCGCCCAGCTCCTGAAGCCATGCCGGAGGCCTTGGCCTGCCGAAGCGCTTGCGGCTGAACTCCTCTAGAGCACTGGTACTGAGGCTATACAGGAAGGTGGTTGGCTGAGCCTTACCTTCGAAGCTGCGACACTTTTCCCAGTCGTCGAGTGAAAGGTATTCGACGACATAGGTGCTAGCTTCTTCGGCAAGACTACCCTGGCCGAAGCGTCTGATCGCCAGCTTACTGATGGTGGCCATGAACTCACTAGTGAAAACAAGCTCGGACCATGTCGGGCTGTCACTGTTTTTCATCAACAGATCCTGACTGATACGGACACCGGTACAGCTTCGACATCGGGTGGCAAGTCTCAAATGTACTCCTCGTGACTGGGCAGTACCAGCTTCCAAACTTTCATTATCCGCAAAAAAACAATTCAGCTTTGGCCGGCTGTCCCTCTAGTACACATGCAAGCCGAAGTCTCGGGCATTCGCACTCATACAGGGGAAGCACATGAACAGGATCATTCTGGCAACGGCAGCCATCGCTGCATTGGCGATCAGCATGCAGCAGGCGCGTTCAGCCGAGGTCAAGGGCGACGTCAACACCAAGGTCAGTACGGGCGTCATTATTCAGAAGAACACCGGTATCGCCAACAGGAACGAGGCCAGTATCGGATCGGTTTCGGGCAAGGATACGACGATATCCGGCAGCGTGAGTACCACGGTCAGCACGGGTGCGGTGATACAGACCAATAGCGGTATCGCCAGCAAGAACAAGGTGAATATCGGCTCAGTAACTGAATGAGCAGAAGCAGACGGAGTACAGCCATGAAACAACTATACAGCGCACTGATGCTAACGATTATGGTAAGCGGCTCTTGCCTTGCTGACGATATCTGGGGAACTGACGGAGATTTTCTGGATGACAACGACAACGCCAAGGTGCAACGACATCTGGCGCAACAACGGGCACTCGAAGCAAAGATGACGCCGGAGGATCTGGCAGCCTCGCAACAGCGTCGCAACGAATGCGGCTCGCTGGATGTTGGCAATGTGGAAGGTGGTGGAAGAAAGGTCGAGAACGTCACGGTCATCAAGGGCGACGTCATCAACGTTGCCGGACAATGCCGCTCACGACGCTAACCAATTGAGGTGGAGACAGAGCCATGAAGAAAATAGCCCGGACGCTGCTGGTCAGTACGATGCTGACGGCCTGCGCCACGCAGGAGACGGTGCATAAAGAGGTCAAGGCACTACAGACCGGTCCTTCTGTCCAGCCTCACAAGTCAATCACGAACTTTGCGTCAGGCCTGCGCTGCATGGACAACATGATGATCGAATACGGCGTCAGGGACATTTCCATGCTGGTGGAGGACCTCGCTGATCAGACAGGCAAGATCAATGCTGGCACCAAGGACATGCTGATCACGGCCGTGTCGGACATGACGCGTCGAAGCCGGTCGGTGAAGCTGATTTCCTTTGGCAATGACTCAGGCAATCTCATCGCCTTTCTGGGCGCTGCCGGCTCACAGGCCCCTTATAGCGTCGTCCCACAGTACGATATCAGGGGCTCTATCTCTCAGCTTGATAGCAGTGTTGTGCGCGAACAGATCGGTGGATCGATCGCTGCCGATAACTGGGGACTTGGCGCATCTGCCAGCACTGCAGGCTCTATCCTTGGTGTGGATCTGAGCGTGCTCAGAACCAGCGACCTTTCCGTGATTCCCGGTGTGGTGTCAAGCAACGCCGTTGTCCTCTTTAAATCCGGACTGGGCGCAGACACCGATGCCACGATAAAGAAAACAGGCATCAGTTTCGACTTTCAGGTGGCCAAGAACGAAGCCACCGTGCAGGCGCTGCGAAATCTGATCGAGCTGGCGAGTATCGAACTCATCGGCCGCCTGGTGAAGGTACCCTACTGGCAATGTGTGGATATCCCGGATGACTCACCCGAAATCGTCCGCGAAATGGAAGACTGGTATTTCGCCATGCGAGCGCATGACGAACTCGATGCCTACGTTCGCTCCCTGCTCATCGCACGGGGCCACTATCCGGTGGACCAGGGGGATGAACGGCAGGCGCTGCAGATCGGCATCGAGCGGTTTCAATCCGTACACGGTCTCGAGACCAAAGGCTATATCGATTACGCCACCTTTGAGGCACTGCTGACAGGCAGTCAGGCGACCGATGATCAGCCGCCGGCTTCCATAGCCGCTCCAGTGACTGAAGGCGCAGGGGATGCAGAAGACCCAGTCCCTGCAGCTGACGCGAACAAGGCAGCAGAGCCGATCGGGCTCGAGCTGAGAACGCTCTCGGGACGTGATCGCTTCAGCCCTGGTGAGAAGATCTCAATCATCGCCAGCGTCAGCAGGCCAGCCTACATCTACTGCTACTACGCGGATGCCGAAGGTGAAATCCAGCGATTCTTCCCGAACCGCTTCACGCCTGACAACTTCCTCGCCGCTGACGTTCAGCTGGAACTACCCGGTGCCATGCCATTCGACATTATGGCGAACAGCGAAGGCCTGTCCGAGTCAATCACCTGCTTTGCCAGCGCCAGGACGCTGTATCACGACCTGCCGCCGGCCCTGCTATCGACCGATTTCGAAGCGCTGCCGGTGGAATCGATCGAGGAGGTCCGCAACGGCTTCTCACTCGCAAGCCAGGGTGAGGTGGCTGACGCCAGTCTCGCCGTCGATATCTGAAACAGGAGTCAGGCTCATGAAATCTAACCAATTCAGGTCGCATAGCTCGATTGCCCGCAATGCGCTGACTGCTCTGGTGTTCAGCTTCGCAGTGACTGGGCTGGTACTGGCCAAAGTCGAGCCTCGAGAAGATGTGTCCGCCGAAGCCGAAATCGTCGAAGCAGAATCGACGGTGGTAGTGCCTACAGTGGCCGAGGAGGACAGACAGAAGCGGTCCAACCTGCGCTGCTGGCAGGACGGCATCCTGCTCTTCGAGGAAACCAATCTGTATGAGGCAGGGCTGTCGAAGTCAGAGCAGAGCATAGTCTTTGAACGAATGGACGGTATGAAGCAGGGCGATGTGGTGCTGATCGAATCCGGCACGGCGCTCTGTCTTTTCAAACAACTGGAAAATTGATCATAACAACACGAGAGGACAGCGACATGAGCAATCATATGCGAACGATATCCCGACACTGGAGCGGCCTGGCTGGACTGGCTATGACCGCAGCGCTGGCAAGTGCGTCCTGGGCTGACACTGCTGATACAGTGCATCTGGGTACACAGCCAATCAGCAGCGAAGAAGTGATTCGACTGCTCGCGCCCGAGAAAATGCCAGTCCTTCTGACACGAGGTCTGCGGGTTCATGAACGCGATGCAGAGGAAAAGTATAGCGGCACCGAGCTACCTGAAGTGCCGGTGGCTAAATCGCTGTCGATGGAGGTTTACTTCGAGTTCAACTCGGTTGAACTGACGCCAGAGGCCATCAAGCAGCTGTTCCCGGTCGGTGGGGCGCTGGAGTCTGATCAGCTGGCGAACCTCGAATTCACCCTGGAAGGCCATACGGACGCGATCGGCGACGAAGCCTACAACCTGCAGCTGTCCGAGCAGCGAGCGGCCTCGGTTCGGAGGTTTTTCCTGGAACAGTTCGAGCTGTCGTTCACAAGAATTCGCGCAGAAGGTCGAGGCGAGTCGCAGCTGATAGAAGGGGCGCCACCTGCTAGTGGCGTGAACCGCCGCGTCACGATCATCGCACAATGAAGGTGTTAAAAAAGCCGCTGCCGCGTTCTGCCGCAGCAGCCTGTGCCACTCTGCTGGGCATGTTTTCAATGTTGGCGCAGAGCGAAAGCACCGTCACCGCGGATCGGAACGGCAATATCAATCAGCGTTCGATTGGCGTGTTCAAGTCAAACACGTGGAGCGATGAATTTGCGCAGGGTGGGCAGGTCGTCAGCGAGACGAAAGCGTTGCCCGTGTTTTCAAGGCTGAAACTCGGTGTGCCCGCTGAACTGTTCTATCGCGAGAATGGCAGAAGCAGCATCGACATCGAGGGGGCTGTCGGGACACTGGCGACGCTACGCATAGAAGTCAGAGCGGGCACACTGTTCATAGACAGTGACCGCGCTCGACCAGGCCCGCTTCAGCTCGTGGTCTCGGGCACAGGTCTCAGGGGGGCAAGCATCTCGAGTTCGGCCGATGCGGTTTTTGATGGACTGCAGGGTCTCAGTTTCGAATTGGCCGTGAGCGGGACCGCAGATATCTCGCTGAACGGCAAGGTTCGTGAATGCTCGCTAGCCGCTCAGGGCTCGGCGGATATTGACCAGGCTGAACTACTGTGCGGAACACTACAGCTCTCAGTGATCGGGGCAGGGGATATTGCAGTGTATGCAGCGAAAAGCCTTCAGGGTCGCGTTCAGGGTGCGGGAGATCTTAAGGTGCATGGCCAGCCCCAGCAGAGGGCAGTGCAGGCCTCAGGTGCGTTCGACATTGAGTATTTATAAAAAGTTGCAAAAAAGTGTGTTCAGTTTTTCAGCGCCGTCCATCTCACTGGTTATAGCGCACAGAAGGAACAAACTGATATTCCAGAGCGCTATATCCACTACTCAACCAAAATGAACTACGAGGAATACAAGATGAAAAAGATACTCACCAGCTCATTGATCGTGATGACTATTGCTGCAGCTTCGCAGGCGACTCTGGCGGCAGATGTCAAAGGCGACGTCAAGACTGATGTAAAGTCGGGCGTCATTCTTCAGACCAACACTGGTATTGCGAACAAGAACGAATTGGCCATGGGTTCAATCAAGGGAGAGAAGTCGAGCGTTGGCGGGAGCTTCAAGTCCAGCGTGAAAACCGGCGCCACGATTCAGAACAACACTGGTATCGCGAACAAGAACGAAGTGGCACTTGGCTCGGTAACCGACTGAGACAGGACCGACGCTTCCACCAGAAGCAGCAACACCTGAAGCCCCAGCCCGGACCCAGTCCGGGCTTTTTGTCTTTGTGAATCAGCTATCGCGACAGCGTGCCTGGTTGTCGTGCCTCTACCTCCCGAACTATATCCGGCCAATGCGCCTCCCAGCAGCAGCTATGGTCTATCTCATCGATGACATAAAAATAGGGCAGGGTTACGCCCTGTGTCAGTGAGGGTAGGGCCTCTTCCAATAGCAGCGGCGGCGTCACTTCGTCGAGTCGGCCAACAAAGTGCAACTGGCTCACTGAATCCGGCAGAGGAAAGTCGACTGGATTCAATGAGCCTTCGAGTGGTGAATAATCGTGGAGTTCCGCCCATCGCCGTATATCGAGATTGCCTGCCAGCGTGATCACCGCGCTCACGTCATGTCGACTAGCAGCCATCAACATGGCCAGCGTTCCACCACCGCTGTGGCCGATCAGAACCAGCTGGACCCGCTCGACGACGAGGTGATCGAGAGCTGAGTTCAGACTGGCGACGATCTCCGGCGCATATCGCCAGTGCGTCCACCAGCGCGGTGAGCAGGCCTCATCTTTCAAAGCATAATAACAGGGGCGGCCGAGATAGATCGCAGCCTGGTCATCCTGGTGCATCAACGCCATCATGCGCGCTCTTGGCGGGCCCGGGTCGAGCGAGATGCTATTTCGACGCCGCCAGGGGCGACCGTCGCCGTCTATGTAAACGTTAATACGGCTGATTGTCTTCGACGCTGTTGCTCTCAGAGCTGCATCGTTCAACACCACCATGTGGCTGAAGTCAGTGCCCTGAAGAACCTGAAAGTGCAGGTTCGGCATATTGCGGTAAGCGGCCATAGGTGAGCTTTGGCAAGCAGTCAGCATCAACAGCAAGGCACCAGGCACACAAATCCTGAAAAATAAACTGTTCAGATTGTCCATGCTGGCCCTCTATCAGGGTATAGGGCAGAGCGACACGCACTGCACTATCACAAGCAACTCATCCATTATTACGGGGTATACTCATGAAAAACATCCTCTCAACAGCATTGCTTTCACTTGCAGTCGCGAGTTTCGCCCAATCAGCGCTCGCGGCAGACGTCAAGGGCGACGTCAAGACTGACGTGAAATCCGGCGTTATTCTTCAAACGAACACCGGTATCGCCAACAAGAATGAGCTGGCTATCGGTTCAGTGACCGGCGAGAAGACCAGTGTCGGTGGTAGCTTCAAGTCCAGCGTCAAGACTGGAGCCGTCATTCAGAATAACACCGGCATCGCCAATAGCAACGATGTGGCACTCGGCTCCGTCACTGACTGAGTCCTGCACACACAAGAAGATTTTCAGGCTTTCGTACCGGCTCCAATGAGCCGGTTTTTTTATGCGTCACCTTTCATCGAGTTTCATATTTGTGACTGCCGTCACAGTTAGTTGCACTGTCCCCCATAAGGGGAGTAGCTGGCAGCGTCCGAACTGATCTAATTTTGATCAGGCGGATTGAGGTTCAAGTCGGTTGCGGCCTGTCAAAACCCTTCCGTGCACACTGGAACAGAGTTCAAACAATAAATATAAGAAAGGAAAACCCTATGAAGTACTCCGTAAGAAAGCTATCCATGCTGGCTTTGCTGGCATCCGTCCTGTTTGCCGGAGCTGCGCATGCAGCTTGCAACGCCAACCCTATTGTATTCGTTCACGGCTATTCGGGCTGGAAATCCCAGTTCGATGTGATGATTAACCGCTTCAAGAGTGATGGCACACCCGCCTGCGCGTTATACAAGTTCGGTTACAACAGCCTGGGTAAAAGCAACAAGACCAGCGCCAAGGAACTGAGATCCTTCATTAATAATATCCGGCCGAATCACGGCAATCGTAAGGCGCAGATCATCGCTCACTCCAACGGTGGTCTGGTCTCGCGCTGGTACCGGGTGTTCGAGGGCGGCTCTTCAGCGACCAGCAGGCTGGTGACGCTTGGCACGCCCCATAAAGGCACTTCGTGGGCTTATGCCTGTTTCAGCCCAGCCTGTTCCGAGATGCGTTATAACTCATCTTTCCTGCAGTCATTATCCGGGCGTGGTTGTGACGTGTCACTGTGGTCGGCCCTCGATGAGATCGTCATCCCGCAATCCAACGCAAAGTGTGGCAACAGCCGCCAGACTTCAAGCGTAGGGCACTTGACGCTGATGGTCTGGAAAGGTGTTTACAATGACGTGAGACGCTACCTGTAATTAAAGACGTTTTGCGCTCGTTTCAGTGTGTGACAGGATAGGGAATCCTGGATGAGCAGGTCGGTTTAACCGACCTGCTCATTTTCGTTTCTGGAGCAGCCCAACCTTTCCCGATTGAGACAATGAATGAACTATTCAATTTTTATCCTGTTTTTTTGCCTTTCGTTGCTGTGTGCTGGCCTCACTCACGCTAACGAACAAAGCAAATCCGAAATGCAGCAGAAAGCCAACAATCCCGAAGTATTTGCTACGGTTAATGGAAGCGTTCTCGGCATGAACCTGTATGAATTTCTTTTAGGATCCAGGCATCAGGACAGCCTCGAAAGGCAGGTCCAGGACGATGACTTCGACGCTGAGTTGAATCGACAGCAAACGGCAAAGGATCTGGTGATGACCGAGTTATTGGCTCAGCAGGCTAGACGGTTGGGCATGCATGAGGGCGAACTGGTAAAAGTGGAAATGGCTATGGCCGAAAAGACCCTGCTCGCCCAGCTTTACGTCAAGCAATTGATGGACTCGATCAAGGTCGACGAAGCACAGATTCGCGACCTCTACGATCAACAAAGCGAGCAGACCATGTATCGTTTCATGATCTGGCGTAGCCCAGACCAGGCTGACGCACAGGACATTCTGAAAGCGCTGAAGACTGGAAACAGGGCAGATACCACCGATATCATCGAGACGCCCTGGCTGCGGGATGTTGATATCGCACCGGAAGTAAATGATATCGTTCGGGCGCTCGAGGTGAGCGAGTTTGCGGAAAAGCCGGTTTTCCAGGATGGTGTCTGGAAGGTTGTGCAGATCATCGACAAACAGGTCTCGGCAAAGCAAAGCTATGAGGAAGAAAGAGAGATTATCAGAGCCGAGCTGGTTCGTCTGAAGCTGGACGAAAAACTTGAGAAACTCGCCGAGGGCGCGTCGATCGTCTTCAATGAGCAACATGTCATCCAGTCAGGACAGTAAGCGAACAATGTCGAAAATAACAGGATCAGGTGGGAAGTTGCTGGTCGTCGCTCTGCTAGTGCTGGGTCTTGGCCTTCTGTTTGTCGTGATCCTCTTTTTCAGTCGCAGTGAGAATACAGCGCCCGAGCACAATGCGCCGACACATCGACCTCAGCCTGTTGAACCTCCCACTCCAATGAGCCCTGAAAGTGCGGGGAACATTGCCCAGAGTCGCTTGCCGCCGTCCACTGATGAACGATTGGGCAGTAAAGACGGCTTGTCGGCTGCGCGCACCGCTGCTCAATCCGGTGCCCAACTCCAGGACGCAGACATCGAACACCTGAGCGACGTATTTCGCAACAGCGTATACCCGTCATTCCAGGATGGTTTTCAGCTGGACCGCGATGGACGTGCGGCGATTGATGTATTTGTCGCCAGCATGCCTGATGGTCTGAACAATACTGATCTGGGCGCGGTTGCCTCGATAATCAAAGCTCAGCTTCCGGCCGCCGAGGCTGAAGAACTGGCGTTTATCATCACGCAGCTGTATCGCCTTGAACAGGAAGAAACCCGAATCATGAATGAGGGTGAGCCCGTGACCACGATGGCGGGCCAATTGGCGGCACAAAAGCGGCTTACACAGTTACGCGATGAATGGTTTGGACCGGAGCTCTCGGCATTGCTGTTTTCGGAGACAGATATCGCGCAGTCCAGCTCAGGTGATAATACGGCAGACCACCATGCCGGTGGAGCGAACTCGGAGGATCTGTCAGAAGCTCTGGTACAGAAACAGGCAGAGCTGGCCGATATCGAATCCGATTGGGAGCAGAGATATCAGAAGTTCCGGACGGAGAAACAGCTTATCGTCAACGCGGGTCTTGACCAGGCTGAAAAAGACAGACAAATAGATCTCCTGTTTCGACAGCACTACTCGGATCAGGAACTGGAAGCCGCACAGGCGTTTGATCGATCCAGGGATTAGCTGGCTGATCAGTCGAGTTGCCGCGAGTCTGGGACTCAACCGACACCAGGAATCAACGTCACCGCCACCGCCAGCAGAACCCCGGCCATGCCACCGTCGAATAGTCGCCAGTGCAAGGGGGAGCGCAACCAGATGCGTAGCTTCGGCGCCAGTTGGGTCAGCGCAGTGAACCAGCAAATTGAAGCCAGGCAAGCACCTGCAGTGAACCACACCGGGGCCGGTTGTTGTATACCAACGCTACCGATGAGCACCACTGTATCCAGGTAGACGTGCGGATTGAGCAGGGTGATCGCCAGAGCGGTAGCGGCAATTTTCCAGGCGCTCTCTCTGAAGTTGGCATTCAGAGTATCGCTGTCTTCCAGTCTTGAATTGCCCTTGTAGGCCCGCTGGGCAGCATTCAGCGCGAGCCATAGAAGCAGAGCTATACCCAGCCAGGTGAGAATGGGCACCAGGGGCGGGAGCAAGGCCTGAATCTTTGACAGACCAAATACCCCGAGAATGATCAGTCCAGCGTCGCAGAGAATGCACACCGTAGCAATGACACCCGGGTGATTACCGCGCATGCTCTGGCTCAGCACCCAGGCATTTTGTGCGCCAATGGCTACGATAAGGCCAAGCCCCACAACGAACCCGGTCAGCATCGATCCCATATTTTCTCTCCCATTCTGTGATTGTCCTGGGCATAGTATTCGTCAGACGCTAGTATTAGGCTAACAACTATTTCTTTTGATGTATTAGCAATTCTTATGATCGATTATCGGCTATTACAGGCGCTCAGTGCAGTGCTCGAGGAGGGTGGTTTCGAGCGTGCGGCACATCATCTCTTCCTCACCCAGTCGGCAGTTAGCCAGCGCATCAAGCAGTTGGAAGCGCAACTCGGTCAGCCGGTACTTGTGCGATCCACGCCGCCGCGAGCCACTTCAGTGGGGCAGCGGCTTTACAACCACATGCAACAGGTGCAACAGCTCGAGGCCGAACTCGGCCTGAGTGGCGCCCCTGATAACATGACCATCCGCATGACTGTGAACGCCGATTCGTTAGCGACATGGTTGCCAGCCGCGTTGGTACTGCCAGAGCACGACACACTCAGATTCAATATCTCCGTCGACGACCAGGCGGTAGGTCTGAGGCAAATGAAGCAGGGTGAGGTGATGGCCTGCCTTTGCGCCAGCGCTGAACGGCTCAATGGAGGATCGGTGGTCCCCTTGGGCAAGATGCGATACCGTGCGCTTGCCAGCCCTGAATTCATCTTGCGCCACAGACTCCATCTTCAGGATGGCGAAGTTGCGGCGGAGAATGGAAGCCCAGTGCACAGAGAAAGATTGGCCCAGGCGCCTTGCCTGGTTTTTAATCGGGATGATCCCTTGCAGCACTGGTTTCTGGCGGAGGTTGCGAATACTGAGCCGCGCCGCATCCATCTGTGCCCCTCTTCAGAGGGATTCGTGCAGTCGGCACTCGCTGGCCTTGGTTACGGTCTGATGCCGGAGTTGCAGATTTACCAGCATCTGAGCACCGGACGGCTACGGGATATCGTGCCCGGATATGTGCTGGATACGCCCCTGTACTGGCATCACTGGCAAACCGAGAGCCAGGTGATGGTCGCGCTGCGCCAATCGATAGTCAGTGAGGCGGCTCGGCACCTGTATCCTCTTGTGGACCCTGGATAAGTCGAGCTATTAGACTCGAACACCATGACATCGACGTCAGTATATGGCGGCACTCTTTTCTCTTCCGCTATGGTTGAGGCTTCGGCATCACCCGCAGCACACGTCCATCAGGTGCATCCGTCAGTAAATAAAGGGCGCCATCGGGCCCCGTTTTCACATCACGAATTCGCTCGTCCAGTTCTTCAAACAGCCGCTCCTGATCAACAGCTTGATTGTCTTCGAACGTGACCCGATGGACGCTTTTGTCCACGAGCGCGCCTACCATAAGGCTGCCTTGCCATTCAGGAAAGAGAGTGCCGTCATACAGTGTCATGCCTGATGGCGCTATCGAAGGCGTCCAGTGCAGGATCGGCTGAACGGTGCCGGGATAGTCCTTGAAAGGCGTCACATGCGCCCAGGTGTAGTCAAGCCCATGGGTGGCGATTGGCCAACCATAATTGGCGCCCGACGCGATGATGTTGATTTCATCGCCGCCGCGGGGACCATGCTCATGACCTATGAGGCGTTGCCGAGTGGGATCGAACACCAGGCCCTGGACGTTGCGGTGACCATAGCTATAGATTTCAGACTTGATCTCAGCCTGACCATGGAATGGGTTGTCCTTCGGAGTGCTACCATCGCGGTTGAGCCGAAAGATGCTGCCCAGGTGGTTGTCCAGTTTCTGGGCCTGCTCCCGATAGTCGAATCCATCTCCAAACGTCAGAATCAGGGTCTCGTCCGGCAGCCAGGTCATGCGTCCACCGAAGTGTGCCGCGCCAGCTTTTGCCGGTTGCGTGCGAAAGATTTCTTCAACCTCAACCAGTCGATCTTCGTTCCCCGGCAGTCGCGCCCGCGCCAGACACAAATGATTGGCCTCGGCATCACCGCAAGAGTAACTGAGGAATAACTGCTGACTTTGGTCGAAATCTCTTGCGGGCAGTACTTCCAGGAGCCCCGTCTGACCCTCGGCGAAGATATCATCTGGCAAACCTGCAACAGGTGTCGACACCAAACTACCGTCCGCACTGATCAGTCGCAACCGGCCTGGACGTTCCGTCACCAGCATCCGACCGTCGGGGAGAAAGGCCAGGGACCAGGGATGCTCAAGGCCATCAGCGACTGTCTCCACCTGATAGTTATCATCAGCCTGGACTTCAGCGGGTACTAACAATCCACCGATCGAAAACAGACCTATGAGGGGCACGATTGAGCGAGCCTTGGCCTCTGAATCAGAGTTAACAAACAGACGGCCAAAAACCCATCCTGCTACAGCCGCGCTAGCGGCCATGGCCAGCATACCCATGCCACCTCGAGTGGCGGCGATCAATGTCGGCATAGGAGCCAGGGCGTCCACCAACCGCACCGCTGCCCAAAGGCCGAAAGCCGCGCCTAGCACACACAGGGTGATCAGCCAGCGGGGACCGGCCCACTTCGCCAACGCTACGGCCAGTGACTGGGAAGCCGCCAGGCTGACCCCTAGAATGGCAGCATACACGGGGCCAAAGCTCACAAGATCCTGCACGGTCGTCGCCAGACGTGTAGACGCATCAATATCCACCCCCAGGTTGCGGAGCGCCAGCAGATTTATTTGAGTCTGTACAACACTGCCTAGAACGGTGCCCAGAATGAGCGCGGCTACAAAGGCATAAAGAATTCCTGGCGAGCGGTTTGTGGGAAGCATGCTATCTCCTGTCGTGCACTCAGCCTGCTATCTTACTGAAGCCAGGTCGATGAGGACATACGGATCGAATTTGTGCGGCCATTTTCCTCGCAGACCATCTAGTCGTAAGGTGCTCTAGTGAGCACTTATCGCTGTACGACCCGTTGGCTGCCTGTTCAGCACCGAGGTCCGTCCTGATATCCATGGAACTGCTTCAGTTGCTGAACATATCCATGCTCAACAGCAGCTGGACAAGGCTCGCGTTGGCAATATCGATAAAGAAGGCGCCAAGCAACGGAATGACCAGATAGGCCTTCGGACTGGGACCGAAGCGGCTGGTCAGGGCATTCATGTTCGCGATGCCGATCGGTGTAGCACCCAGCCCCATACCGATAAAGCCAGATGAGATGCAAGCTGCATCATAGTCGCGTCCCAGTATAGGAAAGACGACGTAGATGGTGATCAGGCTGATGAGAATGATCTGCATGACCATCACCAGGCTGATCAGTCCCAAGGCGCCCTGCAGGGAGAGCAGAGGGAGGCTGATCAGGCTCATACCAAGAAAAAGCTGCAGGCTCAGGTCGCCGACCATCTGTATAGGCCGATGGTCGATGTCGACCTTGAATAGTTCAAGGCTGTTGGTCAGCAGTATACCGAGGAACATCGCGGTCAGAAACGCAGGCAGTCGCATGCCAAAGTCTGAAAGCCAGCCATAAACAGTCGCACCGAGCGCGAAGCACAGAGCAATCAGCAGCACAGCGGTCAGCACGCTATTCAGTTCGATGATATAGGTGATTTTATGCTTGGTCTCGATATGCTGGAGCTCGAGCTTGTCGGCGCCCGAATACAGGTTGTTCCGTCGGATCAGCCAGGCGCCCACCGGTCCACCGATCAAACCGCCTGCGATCAGACCTGCGGTCGCGAAGGTCATGCCGATCGAGCTGGCGTTAGCCAGGCCGAAATGCTCCTCGAATAGCTGGCCCCAGGTGATGGCTGTGCCATGTCCGCCTGCCAGCGATACACTCCCACCAACCAGGCCGTAAAGCGGACTTTCACCTGCCAGCAGGGCGATGGCGGTACCCGTCAGATTCTGGAAGAGCAAGAGCACGATGGCCAATCCCAGCATGATCGCCAACGCCTTGCCACCTTCCAGCATCTGGCGTAACCGAGCCGAGAGCCCTATGGTGCTGAAAAACGTGATGAGCAGAAGGTCTCTCAATTGCAGGTCAAAACGAATCTCAATACCGCTCGTAGCCTCGATCACCGCCACCAATGTACTGATGAGCAGCCCACCGGAAATGGCCGGTGGAATGTGATAGGTATGCAGGAAGGCCACCCTGCGATTGATATGGAACCCAATCCAGAGGGCAATGATCGCAACGGCGACTGTGACGGGCGTATTAATCACCAATGATTCGGACTCTTCTTGGAATAGGTGGACCGAGATTAGCAAGCTCTTGCCTGGCGGACCAATTTTACCGCCTCCAGTTGATAGCTCGCCTTTCGCTTTCCGATTCGCTCTTGGTATGAACCTTTGCGCCTGCAATACTCATCGGCAGACATTGCCACCTGAATCTAGCAGATCTAGATCCTTCAAGCTGGAGTTAGTAGGGACTCGACATGATTTCAACGGTATCAACTCTCATCGGCGGAATCGGCCTCTTTCTTCTCGGCATGATCTTGATGACCGACGGTCTCAAGGCAGTGGCCGGCGACGCCCTGCGCGCGATGCTCGCGAATTTCACAGGTTCTCGCACCAAGGCATTGGCTACCGGCGCTGGCATAACGGCGCTCGTTCAGTCCTCCAGTGCCACGACCCTGGCCACCATCGGTTTCGTATCAGCCGGCTTGCTCACGTTCAATAACGCCATCGGTGTGGTCATCGGTGCGAATCTGGGAACGACCAGTACCGGTTGGATCGTTTCGTTGCTGGGCCTCAAATTTTCATTAGGTACTATTCTGTTGCCTGTTATTGGCATAGGCGCTTTGATGCGTCTGCTAGGCAGAGCCAGACTGGCTCATACAGGCAGTGCTCTGGCTGGTTTCGGAGTGATTTTCGTCGGAATAGATGTCATGCAGGACAGCATGGGTGGTCTGGCTGAGCAGGTGGATCTTTCTCAGTTCAGTACGGCGGGCATTCAGGCCCGCTTGATGCTCGTGATGATTGGCGCAGTCATGACGGTCCTGATGCAATCGTCGAGTGCGGCTGTAGCCACCACACTGACGGCGCTGGCCGCTGGTACGATCTCGGTTGAGCAGGCAGCCGCCCTTGTGATCGGACAGAACCTCGGGACCACCGTTACGGCCTGTATCGCTGCGATTGGGGCCAGCGTGCCGGCCAAGCGCACCGCATTCGTCCATGTCATTTTCAATCTGGGTACCGGCACAATCGCGTTCTTTATTCTGCCAGCTTTCGTAGCGGGGGTGGACCTTGTGACCGAGCGCTGGTTGGGTCGCGAAGAGGCGCTGACAATTGCAGCTTTTCATACGGCTTTCAACCTTTTGGGCGTTGCGGTGTTCTTGCCACTGACCTCGCACCTGGCCAGCTTGGCAACCTATTTCATTCCCGAGATACGCCCCACGTTGACCCGAAACCAGGATCTGAGCATGCGAGATGTGCCATCGCTCGCCGTCAATGCCGCGCATGACACGCTTCGTCAATGTGCAGTGATCACATTGCTCAATGCATCTGCGCGCCTTCGTGGTGAGGACAGTCCTCATATTGAGCAGGTCCTCGTCGAGGTGCGTCAGGCCACCCATGAGACCGGCAATTTCCTCGCCCGGTTGCCCAGTGTCGAAGCGGCTATATTGGGTCGCCTGACAGCGGTCCTGCACGTCATCGATCACGTAACTCAATGCGCTCGCGATGCTGAATGGCTATCTGATTCGAGGCGCCTGCGGACGATGCCGGCCTTGCGTGTGCAGGCAGATCGGCTCGCTGCGCTATTCATGTCGGGGGCTGAAGGATTGACGGACGGTGATCCGGATGATCTGGCAATCGTGACCGTACAGCTAGAGGAGGCACTCTCCAGTGGCGAGGATGCCCGGCCCGCAATTTTGCAGTCGGCTGCCCGCCATGCACTGAATATTGATGAGGCGCTCGATGGCCTGGATGTGCAGCGCGCGCTCGAACGCCTGGCGCATCACGCCGGGCGATCGTTATATTATCTGCATCAGCTGGACCAGCGGACGCCGGATACCGCCTCTCTGGCAGAATTGGACGTCCGTACAGGGGAATAAGCGGCCCGGTCGGTTCTGGCTAATATCACGAGCGATCATCACTGGCATCTTTGGACGCGCTGTCTTCCTGTTTATCTTCGGACTTTTCCTTCAGCTTTTCTGCGCCGGAAAAATCGAAGCCAGTCTCATCGGATAGTTGATCCGGATCGAAACGGATGCCACAGCCGCCTTTGATGATCTGGGGTGTTCTGGCTGTTCCAGGTGTTTGTTCTTCGTTGTCATTGTCTTGCGACATCATGACGGGCTCCTTGTCATGGAAAGGGTGTAGTATTTTGAACACCAGTACTCGGCAACTGTGCAATAAACGATTATATACCAGCGTCGTTGCCATGAATTCAGGGATCACCGTCATCAAAGGGAATTTCATATGCAGTTTTCACGTGAAAGCAAGATAGTCTGAGTCATCCTCACGGAAGGCAGTGCAGGGATGAGGCCCGGGAACCTGGCGCTTAACGAAACGCAATGGGCGTCATGGCGAGCCGGGCATGCTCACGCTGGGGTCTACGTCTCCCCATAATGAGACAGTCACGCAAAGGATCCGCCCGCTATGAACCTTTGGCAACTGATGACGGCTTTGATGCCAATAGTGGCTGTTTTCCTGCTGCTGGTAGTGTTGCGCCTACCCGCCAGCCGGGCAATGCCCCTGAGTCTGCTGGTAGTCGGCACTCTCGCAGCCCTGGTCTGGCGGGTCCCTGGCAGGCAGATTATGGCCTCGATACTGGAAGGCTGGGTGATCGCGAGCTCCATTCTGATCATCGTTTTTGGCGCTATTTTTCTACTCAATACGCTGAGGGCCGGTGGTGCCTTCGATGCCATTCGAGCGGGTTTCTACCATATTTCGCCTGATCGGCGTGTGCAGGTGATCATCATTGCCTGGTTGTTCGGGGCCTTTCTCGAAGGCGCCAGCGGATTTGGTACCCCGGCGGCGATAGGCGCGCCATTGCTTGTAGCGCTGGGGTTTCCCGCCATGGCAGCGGTGACACTGGCGTTGATCGCTGACAGCGCGCCGGTCACTTTCGGTGCAGTGGGTACGCCGCTACTGGTGGGCATCGCCCAAGGTGTACCCGGCACCAGCGATGCAGCGTTGAAGGCCGTAGGGACCACTGCGGCGGGTATCGATATTATCGTGGCGAGTTTTCTACCCCTGTTGATGGTGGCCCTGCTTACGCGCTATTTCGGCGCTAACCGTCGCTGGCGCGAGGGTCTGGCTTTGTGGCGCTTTTCGCTCTTTGCCGGCCTCGCCTACACAGTGCCAGCCTGGGGTGTCGCGTTACTGCTCGGGCCTGAGTTCCCCGCAATTATTGGTAGCATGGTTGGGCTAGCCCTGGTGGTGGGCGCCGCACGACGAGGCTGGTTTTTGCCTGTCGACCCCTGGCGGCTGGCTGACGACCAGGCTTCCGTCGATGGTAAACCTGAGGAGCCTGGCTCACCCATGCCGCTGTGGCTGGCCTGGTCCCCCTATCTGCTGGCGGCATTGCTGCTGATACTCACTCGCCTCAACACCTTGCCATTAAAGGCCTGGCTGCAAGGCTTTACCCTGGAATGGCCAGCATTGCTGGGTACCGACATTTCCGCCAGCCTGGCGCCCTTGTACCTGCCCGGAACCGTGTTTGCGGGGACTGCGCTGATAACGCTCGTAATGCACCGACTACCCTTGACTACCGCGGTGGCGGCAGCCCATCAGACTGCCGGCAGTCTGCTGCCAGCCACCATTGCCCTCGGCACTTCAGTGCCGATGGTGCGAATTTTCCTCAACTCCGATGTGAATAGCAGCGGTCTTGAGGCCATGCCCACCGAGCTTGCCCATCTTGCAGTCGCTCATCTGGCCGATGTGTGGCCACTGATGGCTCCGATCATCGGGGCACTCGGCAGTTTCGTCGCCGGCTCATCCACCTTTTCCAACATGATGTTCGCTGGTCTGCAGCAGGAAGCGGCGCTCTCTGCAGGCCATTCCCCCAGGCTGATCCTGGCTCTGCAAACACTTGGGGCGAACGCCGGCAATATGATCTGTGTGATGAACGTAGTGGCCGCCGCTGCCGTTGTAAACCTGGCTGGGCGAGAAGGAGACGTTATCCGCCTGACGCTGGGACCTATGCTGTTTTACGCAATTGGCGCAGGGCTTATCGGGTTGGGACTCGCGTGAAACGGTTTTCGGAAAGATCCGTCTCAGTGAAATGTCGCTTAATTACATTACTGTAATGCTTTCGGTCGGGAGAAACTGGTTCGGAAACTTGTTTTACATCAATGGAATTTCCTTTATTCAGTGCTCACGTAACAGCGCGTTGCCTTCTGTCAGCACAGATACAAATTGACCACAAATCTGAAGCGCATATGCAACTATATTGTCGGGGAATTTTACCTTGTCTGGATCCTGATATGCACTGGTTCAACCGAAGTTTAATGAACAAACTCCTCGCGATCATCGTCGCATCGACGACCCTCTGCCTTGGGGCTGCTGCTTACAGCGTCTGGTCCTCGAACCACGCGATGAACGAACTCGAAATGCTGCTCGATAATGATGTGCGGCAGGCGCGGCAGGCCCAGGTCGTACTGGCAGACTTCAAGACCCAGGTACAGGAGTGGAAGAACGTGCTGCTCAGAGGTCAGGATGACGCTGCTCGAGCAAAGTACTGGGCGCAATTTCAGGCTCGAGAAGCCGGTGTCAGACAGGGTGCCGAGGCCTTGGCCGAAACCTTGCCCCCATCGCCATCGCAGGTCAGCATCGTAAACTTCATCGAGTCACACAGGCTTATGCAGGATGCCTACCGCAAAGGGTTCGAGGCCTTCGTGGCGAGCGGCTACGATGCTGCTGCTGGTGATCTCGCTGTCAAGGGGATAGACCGGGCACCCGCCACATATCTCGATGAAGCTAATAACCATTTGATGGAGAGCGCTCGCAGCAAGACCAGTTTGATCACGGGCCAGGCCCAGTCATCACTCTGGTTTTCGAGTGCAGTGCTCTTCAGTATGATCCTTATCAGCGCAGCGCTAGTGCTGTATACCGTAAATCGTGCACTTGTAGCGCCAAGCCGCTATCTCGTCGGCAGGATTTCGGAGCTTAGCCAGGGCAGACTGAGCGGCGAAATTGAAGTGTCGACGCAGGATGAGCTTGGACAGTTGGCTGATTCAGCAAAAACACTCCAGACCTTTCTCCGGGATATCGGCAGACAGATGGGCGAGACTGATGTGGCTATGCAGAGCGCGTCGCGAGCATTGAACGATACCGCAGCGCGTCTGGCTCGCCAGGCGACGTCGGCCCACGATAAGACTGACCAGATGGCCACCGCCATGCAGGAGATGTCTCATAGTGCATCCGAAGTGGCGAGTCATGCCAACAGCACGGCCAGTGTTACCAGACAAGCCAATACTGATGCGAGCGAGGCCAGTTCGACAATGTCTCAGGCGAGCGCTGCCATGAGCCGGCTATCCAGCCAGATTCAGCAAACGTCTGACATGGTCGACAGCTTTTCTGAAGACACGAAGAATGTCGGCTCGGTCATCAATGTCATTCGTGGTATCGCTGAACAGACGAATCTGCTGGCGCTGAATGCGGCCATTGAAGCCGCAAGGGCAGGGGAGCAAGGGCGTGGTTTTGCTGTCGTCGCGGATGAAGTGAGATCACTGGCTCAAAAAACTCAGGAATCCACCAAGGAAATCGAAAGTATCATCGCCAAGGTGCAATCAGGGGCGAAGGGAACGGTCGAATTCATGAAGTCGAGTCAGAGCATTTCGGTCGAAAGTTCGGCACTGTTTGCCAATGCTCAGACTGGCATTGACAGTATAGGTCGTCAGGTTGCCGAGGTGGATCAGCTGGCTGAACAGGTGGCGACTGCTGCCGAGGAACAGACCAGTGTTTCGGCAGATATTTCCCGCAACATCACCGGTCTTGCCGAATTGACGGAGTCCACGCTCAGAGACGCCGATACGGCTGAAACCGTAGCGAAACAACTCGTACAGCTGGCTGAACAGGCCCGTTCAATCGCGCAGCGCTTCGATATTAACAAAACCAACTTTGATCAAAAGTCTGTCAGCTGATTAAATAGCAAGCCTGTCGTGATTCATTCTTCGCCAGGGATATTTCAGCATGCTCCGGCACGCCACACATAGGAAGGAACACAGCAAAACGAGCAGGATGGCGAGCCTGGGTCTTGCTTTCGTAGCGCTCGCGGCGCTGATCTGGGGGTTGGCGGGTGGAGTCGCCGGAATGTTGATCGCCGACGGCTGGGATCCATTCGTAGTGGCCCTCTACCGGGGTGCTATCGGACTTGGCGTAGTACTGATCTGGCTCGCCTTGCGCCGGGATGGCTGCGGTATGACGAGTGGCCGCCTTTGGTTCTGGTCCGCTATCGCTGGTCTTGGTGTTGCTGGCAACTTCACGTTCTATTTTGTCAGCATCGCCGAAGGCAGTGTCGCTGTGGCGGCGACCCTGATGTACTGCGCCCCGGTGTTCGTCTACCTCGTGTCCTTCGCCTTCAAGCTGGAACAGCCCGATCGGTTCAAGTGGATCGCTATGGCGGTGGTCGTCATCGGTATCGTTCTGCTGACCGGTGTCTATGAGAGCGGGGAAGGCGGCGTCACGGCGATCAGCGCCGGCGCTGGACTGTTGTCTGGACTGTGTTATGCGATTTTTATCTTCGGCTTCAAATTTGCGGCGCCTCATGGCAGCCCGCAGGCGATTCTCGCAATTGCCCTGGCGGTGCTCGCCACCGTACTGATCTGGCCCGCTGATTCCGGGCAGACTATTGAGGTGCTCAGCTCGCCAAGTTGGTCATTGTTCGTGTTACTGGGTGTGTTTGGTGCGGGCCTGTCATTCGTTATTTACATCGTAGGTCTCAATCACGCCGCACCGGCCGTTGCTTCAATAGTAGCGATGGTCGAGCCAGTCACCGCTTCGCTGTTCGGTGTCGTATTACTGAATGAGAGCCTCGCCCTGTTGCAGGTATTGGGCATGGCGCTGATTCTGGTGACTGTCACTGCTTTGAGCGTCCACTCGAGCTGACCGAGCCTCTCTCCGATGACTGGAGAGAGGCAAAGCGAGGCCTAGTTACAGCTCCGATACACTCGCACCCAATCCACCTCCATCTTCGCCGGGAAGATGCCCATGTCGACACCTTGCTGTCCGCCCCACATTCCACCGATAGCGACATTCAGGATGAGATGGAAGCGCTTGTCGAAGGGCCAGGTGCTCCAGCCCTGTTTTGGATTCGTGTAGGTTCCGAAGACCCGACCATTCATCATGTACTGGATGCGATCCTGGTTCCAGTCAACACTGTAAACGTGGAACTGATCCTGTACTGTGTTGTTGGTTGTGGTCACGGTGAAGTTGTTGCCCAGCATATGATTGCGGCCGTTGGAGTGGATCGACCCATGGATATTCCAAGGGTCATGACCAACGTTTTCCATGATGTCTATTTCACCGCTGTTTGGCCAGCCACCATATTCAGAATCACTCGGCATCATCCAGATCGCAGGCCATGTACCGCGGCCTCGAGGGAGCTTGGCGCGAACTTCTATGCGGCCATTCAGCCAGTCTCCCTTGCCATGGGTTTTCAGGCGTGCCGACGATATCTCATGCCCGCCGAACCAGTCCCTGCGAGCTTCGATGGTGAGAACGCCGTTACCAACGCGGGCGTTCTCCAGTCGCTGTCCGGTGTAGTTCTGCCACTCGTCGTTGACCCAACCTGGTCGCTGCACTTCGAAGCTCCATTTGCTGGCGTCCGGCAGCCCGCTGTAGTTGAACTCATCGGCCCAAACCGGCGCTGCGGTGCAGGTGCCACCACCGCCACCTCCCGGACCACCGCTCACTGCAGCTAGCCGCCATTTCTGTCGCGCCTCGCCCTGGTATTGGTACTGCTGGATATTGCCGCCATCGTAGGCGGCCCAATCGGCCACGTTGACGACCTTGCCACTGTGCTTGTTGCGGATCTGGTACTCGTTATTGCCGACACTGATGAAAGAGAAGAGCTGAGCATCGTTGCCGTTGTCGTTCCATTGTTGAAGGTTGGCGTTGTTGGCGGTCGAGGCATTGGCCACATCGAGCATGTGTCCGCTGTGTCGGGACTGAATCTTGTAGTAACCGTTGCCGGTATTGATCAGGTTCCACTGCTGATTGGCACCAGCGCCGTAAGCCCACTGCTGGACATTCGCGCCTGGTGTGGCAGATACGTTGACGACATCGAGGCTTTTGCCGCTATGCACCGAGTCGATACGCACAGCGCCTGAAAGGGTGGTAGCTGCCCCGACCGGAATGATCTTCCACTTCTGATTATTGTGGTTGCCCCAGGTCCATTGATGCACATTGGCGCCGTTGTCCTGATTCCAGGCGGCCACGTCGAGCACTTTGCCGCTGGCGACATTCTCCAGCCTGTACACGCCGCTTTCGATTTCCACAATACGGAACTTCTGTGCATTGGAGCCGTTGTAAGCGGCTTGCTGGATGTTCGCACCATCATGAGCGGCGCCCCAGGCGACATCGAGATACAGCCCACTATGACGATTTTTCAGAAAGTAAGTGTCACTACCGGCAGAGACCATTTCCCATTGCTGATTGCCACCATTGCCATAGGCCCACTGATGCACATTTGCGCCGGCAGCCCTGGACACACCGTCTACATCCAGGGCCTTGTTCGAGTGGAGATTGACGAGATAATAGTTGCCCGTGAAGGTGGTGCCAGCGTTTGCGGGTAAGCTGATTGCCAAAGCGAGTAGACCACCGCACATGATCCGGGCAGTGATTGAAGGTGTCTGAAACTGCATGCCTTATTCTCCTGTGAATTTTCTAGCAGCCAGCAGCCTGCCGCAAGATAGGGGCCGCTGACGCGAACCCTATCTGATGAGTGGCGACGAAAGCATCGTCGGAACAGACGATGCCGATAGGGAGATAGCAGACTTTCTGCAGAATATGTGACGTGGATCGAAAGCGGACTATGATTAGCTGAGGTCGCCCAGCTCAGGAGACGCCGCTGTGATTCGTGTTTCGCCGCGTGCAATAGTTGATGAGCCTGTCTTCACGGAAACCCTTTACCATTACGTGAACCGTCAGCATCAGCAACAAGTTGAGGCCCTGGCACAATTGCTTAAACAGGCGAAGGCAGAGGGCTGTGCAGAGCGGATTAGCAGCCATGTTCTCTCTGCCAACGCTTATTCGACATCTCAGCAGCCAGCTGTGCTATGTAGTGCTCTCAGAAACACCGCTCATTGAGCTGTATCAATACCTTTTGCCTGGCGTTCGAGTAAGGTCGAATTCACTGTTGGTGTATCGGATTGCAAAGCGGATTCAGATTCTTGTATCGACGATCCGCACAATGCTAATCTCAATCACAGCAAGTATTGCAAGTGTCGGAAAACGAACATTTTTTGCTGAGTCCTGTCTCATCCTTGCTGTGGACCGAGAGGGCATTTCTCATGGGGGTCCCCCTTCATCATGCTTGAAAGCGTGTTCGTACAGGTTGGCGTGATTGTCGGCATCGCGGCGATGGGGGGCGTGTTGGCACAGTGGTTACGCCAGCCACTGATAGTTGCCTTCATCGCAGTCGGGATTCTGCTAGGCCCTTCAGTCCTTGGTCTCGTATCTCATAGCTCTGAAATAGAACTGTTTGCTCGTCTCGGGATTGCCCTGCTGCTGTTTGTAGTAGGGCTCAAGCTTGACCTGCATATTATCCGCACGGTTGGTCCAGTAGCACTCGCCTCGGGTCTTGGGCAGGTGGTCTTCACATCGGTCGCCGGCTATCTGATTGCACTGCTTCTTGGTATGTCGTCTATAACGGCAATCTATGTGGCAGTTGCGCTGACTTTCTCCAGCACTATCATCATCGTCAAGCTGCTGTCCGACAAACGCGAAGTGGATTCGCTGCATGGCCGAATCGCGGTGGGTTTCCTCATCGTGCAGGACATTGTGGTGGTTCTGGTCATGATCGGACTCACTGCCTTTGGCAAGGCCGGTGGTGATTTCCATCTTGGCTGGGAGGCCCTCAAGATCCTGCTGAAAGGTGCGGGCATGATTCTCTCCGTGGCGCTGTTAATGCGCTACGTGTTGCCCTGGTTACTGCAGCGCCTGGCCCATTCATCCGAACTCCTCATGCTATTCGCCATCGCCTGGGCCTTGTTGGGAGCTGCTGCGGGGGATGCGCTTGGCTTCAGCAAGGAGGTAGGCGCCTTTCTGGCTGGTATATCCATCGCTTCGACACCTTATCGCGAGCAGGTCGCCGCCCGGCTGGTCAGTCTGCGGGATTTCCTGTTGCTGTTTTTCTTTATAGAGCTTGGTGCCACTCTTGACCTGAGTATGCTTGGTGCACAGCTTGGAGCCGCCATCGTATTCTCACTGTTCGTCCTTATCGGTAATCCGTTAATCGTCATGGTGATCATGGGTTTCATGGGGTACCGAAAGCGCACCAGCTTTCTGGCCGGTTTGACGGTGGCTCAAATCAGCGAGTTCTCGCTCATCCTCGCCGCCCTCGGACTGAGCCTTGGGCATCTGCTTCCGGAGACGGTTGGTCTCATCACCTTGGTGGGCCTCATTACTATAAGTGTCTCGACCTATATGATCCTGTATTCCCACTGGCTATATGAACGTCTAGCGCCCTGGCTATCGATTTTCGAACGAAAGGTGCCGCATCGTGAGAGTGACAGTCCGGTCGAGAATGCAGATGGGATCGATGTGCTCGTGGTTGGGCTGGGCCGTTATGGCGCGGCGCTGGCGTCGACGCTTCGCGAACGCGGCAGTCGGCTGTTAGCGATAGATTTCGATCCATCCACGGTTCAGCAGCACCTGCGTGATGGTTACATGGTGCACTACGGCGATGCAGAAGATCCTGAATTCGTCGGGACCTTGCCCCTGAATCGCATCCAGTGGGTTGTCAGCACGGTAAGGGATCGTGACATCAATCGCATGCTCTTGAATGGGCTGCGCGAGCTGGGTTATCAGGGAAAAGTGGCGATAGCGACGTCCAGCCGTCGTGATGCCGCCTGGTTCGAGCAGGCGGGAGTGGATCTGACGCTCATTCCGTATGCTGACGCCGCCAGAGAGGCAGCGACCAAGCTCATGCCGAAGCCTGCCGTCGCGAATGACCCTGTTGGAGACCCTGTATGAATAGATTCAACAACATTGTTTATGTCTCGGATCGAAGCCTCAACCAGACCGCGACCATGGCACGCACGGTGGCGCTCGCCCAGGCCAGTCAGGCTCGACTGACTGTTCTGGAAGTCGTGCCCGATATCCCTGCTGGTGTCTGGATCAGCCTGGATGGCATTCAAGCCGCGGATTTGACGGCGGCGCTGGTTCAAGAACGGCAACTGCAGATTGAATTGCTGACTTCAGGCTTCAAGGACGAGATTGAGATTGAAATCGAGGTACTTGTGGGCAGGCTGTCGCTCGAAGCCATCAGGGCAGTATTACGCAAGGATTTCGATCTGCTTATCAAGCCTGCTGAGAATCCCGACTATCTCGACCGCCTCTTCGGCAGCGATGACATGCATCTGTTGCGCAAATGCCCCTGTCCGGTCTGGTTGATGAAGCCGCTGGAGGGTACAAGTTATCGAAGCATTGTCGCCGCGCTGGATCTCGGAGCTGACGACCGATATCCGGCAGAGAAGGCCTTGAATAGGCAGATTCTTGAGCTTGCAGCCTTTCTTGCGGTATCTGAATCTGCCGAGCTTCATCTATTGCATGCCTGGGATGCCCCTGAGGCCGAGTTTATCCGCATATGGGCGAATGATCCGGATACGGCCGAAACGGATTTTGTAGAGGGCGAGCACTTTCGTCGCCAGAACGATATGGAAAGCCAGGCCCTCGAGCTCCGTGACTGGCTCGGCGCTGAAGCCTATGACTATCTCTCCCCCCGCATTCATCTGGCAAGGGGGAACCCGAAGAAGGCTATTCCTCGACTTGCCGAAAATCTCAAGGCTGATCTGGTCGTGATGGGTACGATTGCGCGCACAGGGATTCCCGGCTTTATTATCGGCAACACCGCAGAAGCCATTCTCGATCAGCTCAAGTGCTCAGTGCTGACGCTGAAGCCTCCTGGTTTCCGAACACCGGTTACTCTGGACTAAGTCGCTACTTGGCTCGGATTGCCTGCCTTTGAGATGTAATAGTTGGGAAACGATAGTGTGAGAATATTTCCGTTACGCAGTGGAAGCGGTCAAGGAGGATTGAAGTGGAAATAAGTGACTTACCGTTCGATATCACAGATTGGTCGAAAGTCGATGCGAGCGAGCACAAGGGAGCGCAGGGCATGGCTTACTGGCGAACGCGCGCGTTCGGCAATATTCGTGTGCGAATGGTAGAATATTCGCCGGGCTACATCGCCGATCACTGGTGCGCGAAAGGGCATATCCTGCTGTGTCTCGAGGGCGAGTTGGTCACTGAGTTAGCCGATGGTCGCCAGTTCGTGCTCACGCCTGGTACCAGCTATCAGGTTGCGGATAATGCCGAGCCGCATCGATCATCGACGGCGACTGGTGCAAAACTGTTTATCGTTGACTAGGGAGCTCAATCAATGAAGCAGACCGGAAGCTGTCTTTGCGGCGGCGTGCTCAACAAAGCACCATGGTTCGATATAACCGACGAGCTTCCCCAGTACCCCGAGAACTAAAACCATGAGTATGCTTGATAAGAAAGTACCCCCACTTCTTCTGGCTGGAATTGCTGCTGTCGGCATCTGGGCTATGGCAGCTGTCTTGCCAGGCGCCCACCTGCCGGCCTGGCTTCGAATCTACGGTGCCTTACTCATCTTCGTCTCAGGGTTTTTGATATGCATCGCCGGCATTATTGAATTCAGACGTGCTAAGACCACAGTGGATCCACGCATACCGGAGACTACTTCCTCGCTCGTCACGTCTGGCATCTACGCAAAAACCAGAAATCCAATGTACGTCGGCTTTACGCTTTTTCTGATTGCCTGGGCTATGTACCTGACGTCTCTGTGGTCGTTGATAATCGTCGTTGCATTCGTGGTCTTCCTCAACCGTTTTCAGATCAAACCTGAAGAAGAGGCACTGGAGGTGATTTTTGGCCAGGAATTCGCAGCCTATCGGTACAGAGTGCGGCGATGGATTTAATCTAGCGAAGAGGATTTATGAAAGTTATCTTTTCAGTAGTGTTTTTTGCATTGCTGCAGGCTTGTTCAACAGTAGGCTACCATGGGTAGACCGCCATGCTTGTCCCTGGGCAGCGAACCGTGCCTATGCTCCGCGAAGCAGCAGCAAGATTTCAGGCAGACCTGTTGTTAGCCTATAGAAGCACCTGCGATTCATATCAGAAATATCGGTTTCTCAGCGCAAATGAAAACAGATCCTATTGCTCGGTAGAGGCTGTCTTGTTGGATATCCGGTCGGGTGTAATCGTCAAACCCGTGGTGAGCACCGAAGACTTCAGCACCCGAAAATCTGACGAGGATACGAGTTTCAGTGAGACTGTTAAAAAGGCTGAGCTGGAAGCCGTAGCCAAGGCGCTGGGTAAGGTGGCCGATGAGGCGGTGCTTTTCCTGAACAATGTGCCAAGGATGTGAGTAATATTTTCACATTTCTAACCCTGCGATGTATTAGCCAACAACTTTCTCTGATATCGCGCTTAGCTCGGAGCCTTGTGTTCTGCTGACCTTCCTCATTCGTGTCTATCAGATATTCATTTCTCTTCTCTGCTTATCAATCGGTGGGCTGGCCCTGCTTACCTCCGGGTATATGGTATTCAACATGCTGTCGCACCCGGACACGAAAAGCGATGTGCTCTTCGGGGTTGGGCTGTTTGGGTTGATGTTTTCGCCGGCGATAGTGATTGCGGGCTTGAGATTACCGGTGAATAGACCGAATCGCTTCGGGGGACTCTTCGGCCCAAATGTACTTCGGGCCATGGCGATCGTTTACGGAATCATGGGCGGCATCGTTCTGATTCTGGCGATCAAGGAGGAGGATATTTTCGGCATTTATGGGAGTCTGGGATATATATTTACGACTCAAGGTGCCTTCGTTCTCGCCAATCTTAGGGGGAGGGCATAGCTTCCTTGATGCCGAACTCCACTGCCATGTCCCGGTTCGCTTGCCGGGCCATTAAAGCCCCAGTCGTGATCTGTCTCCCACTGTGGAACTGCAGGCGCGCTGGGACAATTTCAAGGCGCGGCCGGCACAACGGTCGCGGCGCCCTGCCGCTAACATGCTCTGTCTGGTGCATGACCGCTCGCGAAGATGTCATGCGAGCCTTTAAAAACCATATCAGAGAAATCAGTAATGCGAACTGGAAGACGACTACTCACACTCATCGCCCTGGGGATTGCCGCATGCACTGCCGCCATGCCGGCCTCTGCCGAGGCTTCGCGGGAAGTGTTCCCCTACTGCAGTTACAGCTTGCTTGATGACGGCTGGGTCTCGACGGCAGATGACGTGCGAAAGATGCTGCGAGAAAAGCGGGCAGAGGATGTTCAACCAGGCTTCGTCGAAGCTACCGACGCCACGGTGAATCAATTTAGAGCGCTGTTTCAGGCCCTGAACCGGGACGACTTGACAGTGGCACGCTCTGCGGCAAAAGCGCTTGGTTACAATGCTTGCCTGCTGCGAAATCTACGCCGCGATGGTGAAGTGGATCGCTTCCTCTTCCTGTCCAAAGATCAGACGCAGCAGATTCATCTCCTATGGCGTCTTGGTAAGGCTGATCCCATCATCATTCAGTCGCCACATAACTTCAAAGATCAGCGTGACAAGGAAAAAGCCACCGAAAGTTTCGTCAGGACCCGAGCCCGCCTGCTCATCGCAAACTCATTGCATGCCAACGACAGTAAGCAACGCTCTCCCTGTAGCGGAAACAACGCGGTCAGCAATGGCGCGCACTATCACAAGGGTTGGTTCCATGCGGCACATGTGGCCTCTGCAGAGTTGCTACCTGATCATGGCGTATTCCAGCTTCACGGCATGGCGTCTCGCAGGGGCAACGGTGATGTGAATTACATAGACATTTCACCAGGCTTCAAAAAAGACCAGGTGAAAGAACACTCGCTTTTGAGGTATTTCGATAACGCGCTTGTGGAGAGTTTTGGTGGTGATTACGCCAGCAAGTATATCGTGTCCGCGGCCAGCCCAAGCCCCTGGACTCGAGTCAAATCCGGATCCCATCTTCCCGGTACTTTCAACACACAGGGAAGGCACCTGAATGGCTCGCCTGAACCCTGCCGCAAGAAAGCTCAGGCCGTCCACTACGAAAACAGTCCACAACGTTTTGTCCATGTCGAGCTATCGTCCAATCCACGCCAGCGCCATCTGGACGATCTGATCAATGCACTCAACATCGCTGCAGCCGAGTGGCGGACCAACGCGGCGGGCGGCGACGCTCACTCACTGGAGGGGGCAAAGTTACAGGTGGGCACCATGCGGGTCAGTGATAAACCAGCATTCTTCACAGATGAGTTGGACGCGTACGAACAGCCAGTGATCATCGCAGGTATTCCAGGCATGGAGGGTAAACATCCTGTTGTCGTCGAAGCCATTACAGGCCTGACGCCGGCGCTGCAGCTCAGAGAGTGGTCGTATCTTGACGGCTGGCATAGATACGAGTCTGTGCCGTATCTCATTGCCGAGAGTGGCCGTTTCGAGTCGGACCAGCTGCAGCTCGAAGCCGGTCATACGAAGTTTGACGCAGGGCTTGGTGAAATGAATGTGCATTTCCAGGCAACATTTGAAGGTAAGCCGGTGGTACTGTTGACCGAGAAGAATAACGAACGAGGTGATGTTGCAGCCCTGCGTATCACTAATCTGAATTCAGAGGGCTTTACTGTTAAGGCGTTTGTCAGCGAGCGCGCGCAGGCGATAGGTAAAAAGCTCGGTGGGATAGAGCTTGGCTTTTTGGCTGTCTATGAAAGAGCGGAGGAGACGGTTGGGTCCGCTTCAGTTCCCTTGATTGGTGGATCGGCGGTGATGCTGAAGACCGAAGTTTTCCAAGGTAATCATACACCGCAACTCATGGGAGTCTTGGTTCAGGAAGAACAATCCAGTGACGGGGAAGCATGGCATACTAACGAGGAGGTGGGGCTTGTTGTCATAGACGAGCTTGTTTTCGGTCATATGCAAAGCCTTTACGGTGCAGATCCTGCGGCGCTTCGCCGCTTGGTTGATTAAACAAGTCGACACCACCGGGATGAGTATCCCCGTGGTGAATTAGAGGCTATACATACCATCGTAGCCTGGTCGAGAGATTACTTCTAAACAGGGTCCAGCCAATCATGACCATTCCTGCAAAACCAGTCTTCTGGCGCGACTCCCGCCTCTCTCACGTCGAACTCCGCAAGGTCGCTGATGGTCGTCAGGTCCGATATGCGCCCCACAGCCATAAACAGTGGTCAATTGGAGCCATTACTGAAGGACAAAGCACCTTTCACTATCGAAATGACAGATACCGCGTTGGTGCCGGAGATCTGGTGTTTATGAATCCAGGCTGGGTGCACGACTGCAATCCCATCGACAATCAAGCGTGGGCTTACTACATGATGCATCTCGATACCGTCTGGCTCACCAAACTAAGATTCACGGCAGGGCTGTTGCCTACGCCTCATTGGCAGGATCTACCTACGGCGGTGTTATCAACTGGCGATTGGCACGATCGATACTGCAATGTCGCAGCTTGCCTCCTTGACGCCAGCCGTGCACTGCTCGTCAAGCAAACAGTGCTGGCCGAATTTCTCTCCGACTTGATGCATGAGCTGGCGAAGCAGCCGATCGGGCCGGATCATCAGGCTCCTGCTTCGTTGAAGAAGTTGGCTGGATACCTTGATAGCCAGGCGACGGAGGACGTTTCTCTGGATGTGCTATGTAAGCGTTCAGGCTACAGCGCTGGTTATCTCATTCGTGCGTTCAAACAGCATTTTGGCCTCACGCCGCATGCGTATCTGATTAATAGAAGAATTCAGTTGGGGCAGGGCGAGCTCAGGTGCGGTATACCGATCGCCGAGGTGGCGCTCAATGCAGGTTTCGCAGATCAACCCCATTTCCAGCGTACCTTCAAGCGGCTGGTAGCTGCCACGCCTAACGAGTACCGTATATCCTCAATTGATGACGAGATAGACACAGCTCGCAGCCAGCATCCCGGCCAGCATGCGGTTGATTGTGACTAAAATGTCAGCGCGGTGCACATATCGTCGCAGGAATGCCCCGGCAAAAACCCAGCCACTGAGCGATAGCCAGCATATCGGGAGATAGAGCGCAGCGAATACGATGACCTGATTGAACTCGCTTCCGCTGGTAAATGCACCGATGCCGGAGGCTGATGCAAGCCAGGCTTTGGGGTTAAGCCACTGCATGAAGACGCCGCTCATGAACCCGGGCGCTTTCGGCACCTCACTTTCAGGCAAGCGCCCGTCGTCCAGGGCGAGTTGATAGCTCAGGTAGAAGACGAAAGCGACTCCCGCCCAGGTGAGCACCTCTTTCAACACAGGCACCATGGCTAGCACCGAATACAGTCCCAGCCCCACGGCAACGAACAGCACGAGGAAGCCCAGCGTAGCACCTGTCACGAAGATCAATCCCTGGTGGACCGGGTAGCGGGTACCGCTGCTCAGGCAAACGAGGTTAACCGGGCCGGGCGAGATGGATGCCGCCAGGGCGAATGCCGACATTGGTAGCATGGTGGAAAGGGTCATTGCGAGTCTCCAGAGGGGATGGTTCGGGGAGTCTGCAACACTGCTGTCATGGGGGTATTGAATAAAATTGATGTTGGCGAAAACAGCGTTGCCATGGTCGCAAAATTCAATTGCGTCAGCACGATGACCGATGGCACGCTTTGACGCCGAGAGCTGTTGGACATGTGCTCAATCAGCACGCTATCAGGAGACGTCATGTGAAAAGTGCACAGACATTCTGGGACGACACGGCAGCACGTTACGCCAAAAGCGCCATCAAGGACGAAAAGACCTATCAGAAGAAACTCGCAATCACTCAGGCCTTCTTCCGGCCCGATTGGTCAGTGCTCGAGTTTGGGTGTGGAACAGGCAGTACAGCGATCGTTCATGCGCCTTACGTCAGGGAGATTCTGGCTACTGATATCTCTGGGAAGATGTTGAACATCGCCCGCCAAAAAGCTCGGGATGCGGGTGTCGAAAACGTGCATTTTCAGCAGGGCACCCTGGACAATGTGGAGCTTGCTCCGCAAAGCTTCGACGCTGTGCTTGGGCTCAACATACTGCATCTGCTAGAAGATGTTGAGGCTGCCATCTCTCGAGTACATACCTTGCTAAAGCCTGGCGGAATATTCGTTTCAAGCACGGTTTTGATCGCCGAGATGAAGCGCCACTGGCGGTGGCTGATTCCGCCTATGCAAATCCTCGGTTTTGCGCCTCACGTCAGCCGTTTCAGCGCAAGCGAGCTCATCACGATGCTGGTCAATGCTGGCCTCAGTATCGACTATGAATGGCAGCCGGGTAGGGAATCAATCTTCATCGTGGCCAGAAAAGATACCGCGGGCAGGTGATCATCAAGATACTCTCCCGGCATAACGCCCGCCTCGGGTATCATCCTGGCGGCGGGAACGCCTCAGCCCCATGTTGTGCCCAAGCTTGTGGGCGAGGGTGAAGGGTCGCATTTTGGACCCACTACACCGAGTGAGATAGGCAAGGTTCGGCCATCAGGCCCACTTGCGCTACCAGGCGTTTCCATCTGTGGGTTCTGTGATGGCTCATGGTTGTTGCCTCAAGCTGAGCGGGTCAGCCCCATGGGTCGTTTGCAAGGTTCCGAAGCGCAGACCATCCATCGTGACGAGTCCCAGGGTCTCATTCACGTGGCGGGTTTCCTTGTTTGCCGACTGCTCCTCCTGAATGAATACCGGATGTGTGGATACATCATCATTCACCAGCATGCGTTCGTAGTTCAGGGTCGCAGGCGAGGTCAATGTCGGTAGATCGAGGACAATCGAGCTATCGTTTTCAGCGGCCTCTCCATGAAGCGCCATATAGCCAATATCGATCCCCTCGATCTGGCTGACTTCAGACTGCAGCTTTTCTTCCAGAAATCCCCGCAGCGTGAATTCGTCACGGTTTACAGAACTGAGGCGAACGGCGATTGGCATTGCATTGCCATTGTTCCTGACTGTCAGCAGCACTAGCGGTGGCGCTTCAAAAGAATGCTGAAAGGAGAACACCATATCTTCGTCGAGTGCATCGAGGCTCACATGTCCGAACTCGATCTGCACCCCTTCGGCCTGGTAGCCACCTGCTTCGGCAACGAGGAAGGGAACGGTTTCGTTCGTGTGCCACGCATCGAGGTACCGCCACTCGTTCAGTTGCATGAAGAGCTGGTTCTTGCCGCTCAGTGACTCTGCAACGACCGGGTCCTTTCCGCGAAAGCTCGGTACACCCGCCAGCACGACGGGATCGTTGAATGTGATGCCGTCTGGCAGTGGTAGCAAGGTAGGTTCGTGATCGACCTCAAGAACCCCTGACACCATGCGCGAGGCCTCGATGTTCTTTAGTGGTGATTCTGGATCGTTTCCACCGTCCTGGATCGGGTCCTGTACAGCAGTATTGTCATCGCTGCTGGAGTCGCCCCCAGCCGTGCTGTCGCCATCCTTGAAATTGACGGGCACTTCGATGACCGGAAAGTTTACAATTTCGATCCTGGCCAGTACCTGTTCGGCTGCCGAACTTTTTACTTCGAAATCCCAGCTCATATAGGGCTTGGTTTTGGGGTTTTTCGCGCTGTCGCTTTCGGTAAAGATGTAATTGATCCCCTTTTTGTCCAGGGCCTTGATGACAGCGCCGTCCGCCTTTCTGGACAGTTCACGATCACCGGACTGGCTCCACACTTCTGCACGGTCGCCGTCGACGATCATCATAGGGCGGCAGCCGGATGGATTGTCATTTCGGGCCTTGATCGTCAGCTTCACCTTGCCATCCTGGTTTTTGCCGAGCGTGCGTTGCAATGACTGACTCACCTCAAACTCAGGCGGTTGCGTGCATTGCGCATGATGAGACGAGTGGGAGATATGGAGGGTGACGTTGGCCGTATCTACCGCATCCACGACCTCGATGTTCAGGCCTGTTTCATCCTGAAGGTTGCCTGAGAACCGTTCAAACAGAATGCTTTTCTGAAAGGTGCAGCGCTTGCAGGGGCTGGCCACATAGATCACCAATTCATGACTGCTCAACCGGCCCTCTCCAGCCTTGAGAGTATCCGGGCTTTTCGGCATGGCGATGAACAGGCGGTTGCCAGTGTGCGGAATGTCGTAGACGAGCGCGAGAGGGGCGTTACCGGGGTTGTTATTCTTGTCTATGGCGCGAAGTTGATATTCAAGTTTGCCTGGCAGAATCCGCTCCACCTCGTGTTTCTCGAACCAGCCAAGCCAGTGCAGCTCTGGTGCGTTGTAGTTCTGCGTATTCTGGGCGCCCATGAGCGTGGTCTTGTCGTAACAGAAACCTTTTTCATTGCTGCAGTTGCCGCGCTCGTAGTCGCGCGAATGTGTGAGACGCAGGATATGGCCTATTTCATGACGCATGGTCATGGTGTTGCCGATATTGCCGCTGTTCATATTCACCGTCTTGCCACCAGCGTTACCACCGTAGCTACAGGTCTTGTCCGGATAGGAAAATATGCGCAGGTCGAAAGATTGGATATTGGAGACGGAGTCGTTTGCGCGTGATCGATTGCCGCAGCTTTTTGGCAGATCGACCTGTCTGGTGCTGCGAATATCGACATCCGAGAAGCCGTACTTGCCTCTGGATACCGTCTCGTAAAAATTATCGACCCGCTTGATGATACTGCGCATATTCGCTGCACCAGGACTCCAGTTCGTATCGCTGAAGTTTAAAGGCGCCACCACCACCCGTTTCTGACCGTGTGACGTATGCAGATTCCTGTTGTAGTTCTGCACACAGGACGGCTCATTGGCTGTGCAGTCGTAACCGTATTTTGCGAAGGCCTGGATCGATACGGAAAACGAAGCCAGACCTGCAATCAGGGGTATGATCAGATTCCTTGTTCTGTGGGGCAGCATGAAGAGATGTCCTTTGCGGTTCCGGGCGCAGCGAGTTGTGCGGAGGGCATGGTAGTGGAGGGCGGACATGACCGTTTGTCCTCCCATGACAGGCGATTGTCTTGTGCCGCCATCTCTATGATTTTGTGAGCCTTGTCACCAACAGGTGAGCGTGATCTATGTGAGGAGATTAACGGTCATTTGTCGCAGGCGCGGGTATACTCGCCTTTCAAAGGGGCGTCTACGGGGAATGGGAGGTGTGAAAACAATGCAATCGCCGTTTCTGCTTACCTCCTGGGTCTCATCTTGTCTGAATGGCCTCAGGCTGCGTGGATGGTGTCCAGAGCAACTCTTCCGGATCGCATCGGTCGATCCTGCATTGTTACAACAGCCCACATTTCCAGCCCATAGCTTCAATGTTCTGCTTGAAACGGCGAGGACCCTTCACGATGCGCCTGATGTTGGCATTGAGGCTCGCCGGGGTATCACACCTGGCAGCCTGCTGTCGGTTGGGCTCGCCGTAATGAGTTGCCGCAACCTCAGGGAGGGGCTTGATCTCATGGTCAAGTTTAACGCCGGTCTGACCAGTTGCTTTGAGTTATCGCTTGCTGAGCACGGCGAGCGCACGAGCTTTGGACTGCACCAAGGTCTGGATGTGACGGAGCCTTACCCTTGATTGCCGATGCGGTGCTGGCGACCACGATCAAGACCTGTCGTTTCATTCAGCCTCACCCTATGCGAATTCTCGGGGTCGAAATGGCCCGCCCTAAGCCTCTGCATGCGGAAATCTATCTGAACTATTTCAAGGCTCCCGTGTCATGGGACGCTGGCCACACCGTTATCCATTTCGACTCGATCTATCTCAATGCACCATCGATACATGCCAACCAGTCACTGTTGGCGGAAAACGATCGGCAGGCGACAGCCTATTTCGGGTTACGACAACCGAGGTCTATCACTGACGAACTCAGGGCTTATCTGCACAAGTCCAGCGATTGCCGGCAGATCAGCCTGGATAGCGCCGCCCGTCATCTCAACATGGGGGGCCGTTCACTACAGCGTGAGCTGCATGCGCAGGGCTCCACCTATTGCCAGCTTCTGGAAGATGTACGCAAGCAGAAGGCTCAACGAATGCTGGCCGACTCAACTGAAAGTGTGACCCAGATTGCCCTCACCCTCGGCTTCCGCGATACCGGAAATTTTTGCCGTGCCTTCAAACGCTGGTTCGCCTGTTCGCCGAATGCCTGGCGCCGACAGGTCCAGGGTCAGCGACCATCAGTCGAAACTCATCGAGGTAGCTTGCGGTGAATAATGAAGCTGCAGTTCTGGCGTATTTTGACGATTTCGTCGAAGCGTTCGCGACCTTTGACGGCGTCCGAGTGGCCGCCAAGTTTGGACTGCCGTTTATGGCTAAAGGGCAAGCAGATTCGTGTGCGCTCTTTAAATCATACGAGGCGCTCAGGGCGCATTTTCAGGTGTTCCTCGATGACTATAAGTCGAAGGGTTGTCGCGAATGCCGCTACTCGGATCTGGACCTCCGATGGCTGGGGGCAGACAGTGTTCTGGCTACTGTGAATTGGTCTCTGCTCGGCGGGTCAGAAGCGCCAATTCTGGGGTGGACAGAGTCCTATCTGTTGTCATTTATCGAAAGTCGGCCTCTGGCTTTTGCAACTATTGATCACGTGAATGAGGGCGACACGGCAAGCTCCTCCGAGGCGGAAAAGCAGCAGGCAGAACAATGAAGCGACACTTTGAGTTAATGGCGAACTACAACCAGTGGATGAACGCTAAAGTCTACGATGCAGCCAGCAAGATGAGTGAGAGCGAAATAACGAAAGATAGAGGCGCGTTTTTTGGCTCGGTGCTGGGAACGCTTAATCATATCGCCGTTGGCGATATCATCTGGCTCAAGCGATTTGCGACTCACCCGGGTAGCACTAAAGCGCTCCAAAATGTCAGTGATTTGCCGAATCCCGGCAGTCTGGATGGCATGCTGTTCGATAATTTTCGCAGTTTGCGCAGGCACCGCAACTGGCTGGATGACCAGATCATCCGCTGGGTATCGGCGCTAGAAGACAAGGGCCTCGATTGTGTGCTGAGTTATCGAAACACAAAGGGCATAGCCTCGGACAAGCGTTTCTCTAGCCTCATCATGCATTTCTTCAATCACCAGACTCATCATCGTGGGCAGGCGTCAGTCTTGCTCAGCCAGGCAGGACAGGATATTGGTGTCACGGATTTACTGGCGCTTATTCCGCAGGACGTCGCAGTGTGACAAGCTATTGGGTTCAAGGAGGAGAAAAATGTGAACCAGTGTATTCGTAAAACCGGCCAGTCATCCGTTTCAAGCCTTCCACTGATAATAGGGCTTGTCGCATTCACACCCTCGATCGCCGTGGCGTTGGAGACGCTCTGCACCAGGGATGAATATGTATTCTGGTCCTGTAGCGCCGCAGGCAAGGTCTACTCACTTTGCGGCCAATCGGCAGAGTCGCCAGATACGGGTTATCTGCAGTATCGAGCGGGCCCCGCCACGCGGCCCGACATCATTTATCCTGCTTCACAAACGCCGGCTACCGATAATTTTCGCTACCAGCTTCTGAACCGCGCCGCTGCAGTTCATTTCGAGAGCGCTGGATTTCAGCACTCGATATATGAGTCCATCAACGCCGAGGCCTCTATCGATGTGGAAAAGGACGGCAAACGACTTCTCAGCGTTCGTTGCGATAGCTCTTCGAACACGCTGACCTTGACGTCAACGATCAATGAGTTCAAGGCTATGGGTATCTATGATTGAGCCGATGCTCGCAAGACCGGATTCACTGCTCAATCTGTTCCGCTATAAGGCTTGGGCGAATACCGAGCTTTTTGAGCTGATCGGAAACATCAGTTTTGAGGCTTTTCCGGAGCAATGGACGACGGCAGTTCGCCTTCTCAATCATACACTCGTCGTGGATCAGATTTTCGCCGCACATTTACAAGGAAGGGCACATGCTTTCGAGGCCACAAACACAGTAGAGACTCCTTGCCTGAAAGTTCTTCAAACGAGTGTGCAGACTTCCGACCAGTGGTTCATCCACTATGTGAGTGAATTGAATCCAGGGACGTTAAAAGCCAATGTGACCTTCGAATTCACTGACGGTGATGCCGGCTCGATGACCAGGGAGGAGATTCTGAATCACCTCGTTATTCACAGTACGTATCACAGAGGCAATATCGGAATGTTGCTGAATGCTTGTGGCCTGGATCGGCCGAAAGACACTTTGACAAGATTTCTGCATGCTTTTGAACCGAGCCGGAGAACAGAGGCCGGCCATTCGTGAAAAGAAGGATTCAGCTATGAGCAACGACGTGTATACACCACCGAAAGTCTGGAAATGGGACCCCGAAAACGGCGGCGCATTTGCCAAGATCAATCGTCCAGTCGCTGGGCCCACGCACGAGAAGACGCTTCCCGTTGGCGAGCACCCTTTGCAGCTCTACTCGCTGGCCACACCCAACGGCGTGAAAGTCACCATCATGCTCGAAGAGTTGCTGGCGCTTGGCAAGTCGGGCGCTGAGTACGATGCTCATCTCATCAAGATCACCGAAGGTGATCAATTCGGCAGCGGTTTTGTCAGCGTCAATCCGAATTCGAAGATTCCTGCGATGCTGGATCAGAGCACCGATCCAGCCACTCGTATATTCGAGTCGGGATCGATATTGCTCTATCTGGCAGAGAAATTCGGCGCCTTTATTCCCTCGGATACAGCCAGGCGCACTGAGTGTCTGTCATGGCTGTTCTGGCAGATGGGCAGCGCACCGATGCTCGGTGGTGGCTTTGGTCATTTCTACGCCTATGCACCAGAAAAATACGCGTACCCAATTAATCGTTACGCTATGGAAGTGAAGCGACAACTCGATGTGCTTGATCGTCAGCTAGCCGAGAATCGATACATGGCTGGTGACGATTACAGCATTGCAGATATGGCAATCTGGCCTTGGTACGGTGCACTCGTGACCAACAAGGTTTACGAAGCAGCGGAATTTCTGGAAGCCCACACCTACAAGAACGTCTTGCGTTGGACCGACGAGTTGGAACAAAGACCTGCTGTGAAAAGGGGTCGAATGGTGAACCGGACCTGGGGTGACCCCGCCGAGCAGTTGTACGAGCGCCATGATGCCAGAGATTTCGACACCAAGACCCAGGATAAAATTGAGACCTCGAAAGGGGAGTGAGTATTTCCTCTGGCCGGCAAATGGAGATCGAGATCGTCGATATTGCCGATGAGCGGCTGTTCGCCATACCGGTGATGGAATGCGGTGAGCCTCTGGTAGATGTAGCCGGTAGCTCTATCGTCTACGGCGAACCGCCTGAATATCCGGAGACAGCGCCCGGTTACCGACTGGTGCGCGAGGGCGTCTTATCAAGGCTGGAGCGAGCTCAGGCTGCCTTACCAAAGGACCTCCACTTGCGTCTATATGAAGGCTATCGGAGTCCGCAGGTTCAGGCCCGTATTTTCTCAGCACAACTCGCCCGAACCACAGTCTCCAACCCCAGTTACACTCAACGACAATGCTTCAGTGCAGCAGCCAGGCTGGCTTCGCCTCTTTACACATTCGAAGGCAACATGATATTACCGCCTCATAGCACTGGAGGTGCAGTTGACGTGGAAATCGTTGATCGCACGGGGAATGTGATCGAGTTCGGTATGGAAATAAAGGACTGGGCGACAGTTGGTCCAGAGCGGTGCGCCACCGGGTTCCCTGAGCTGGTTCAAGCTGCGCGACGCAATCGCGATCTCCTCGTGAATGTCATGAGCAAGGCGGGTTTTATAAATTATCCGCGAGAGTGGTGGCATTTCTCATACGGAGACAAGTACTGGGCTTTCGTCAAAGACAGACCGCATGCGCTCTACACTGGGGTTGAACTTACTAGACGACCGGTCTAATATAATGCCCATGACATCAAACGACACCCGCACGCACATTATAGACACTGGCGCGGAGCTTATCGGTCAAAAGGGCTTTGGCTCCACTGGCATCAATGCCGTGCTCACAGCCGCCGGTGTGCCCAAGGGTTCGTTCTACCACTACTTTGCCAGCAAGAATGATTTCGGCCTGGCAGTCATCGACACCTACGCCGAGGAATACGACGCGAGGCTCGATGGCATCCTCAAGGATACAAGCCGGTCGTGTGTCGATCGCTTGAGAGCGTACTTCGATACGGGTCTTGAAGCGATGACCAATTGCGAACACACCCGGGGCTGTCTGATTGGCAACCTTGGCCAGGAGCTGGCAGGACAGAGTGAGGCGTTCCGTAAGCGTCTGGACACGGTGTTTCATAGCTGGGAGAAGCGCTTTGAGCAGTGTATCGAAGAGGCTCAGCAGGCTGGCGATGTAGACGCTTCCGTCAATCCGGCCGACGCAGCCAGTCTTCTGCTGTCAGGCTGGGAAGGCGCCATTTTGAGGGCGAAAGTGTTGAAATCCACTGAGCCGATGGAGCGTTTCATCCGGGTATTTTTCCGCCAGTGCCTCGGCATTAGCTAATTTTTTTCGCGGCCTGTCTAGTAGACTGGTCTAATTACTAGCAGTTCATCATTCTACATCAAAAGGACATTGTTTATGAGCGATTCGGAAGACATCCTGTTCAAGCCATTTGAGCTTGGTTCACTCTCACTGCCAAACCGTGTGCTCATGTCGCCGCTGACCCGTTCGCGAGCATCGCAGCCTGGCGACGTACCCAACGACATGAACGCTCGTTATTACGAGCAGCGCGCTGGAGCCGGACTTATCATCAGTGAGGCCACGCAGGTGTCGCCACAGGGCAAAGGTTATGCTTTTACGCCAGGCATCCACTCGGCAGATCAGATTCAAGGGTGGCGGACAGTCACTGACGCCGTTCACAAGGCTGGCGGACGCATCCATCTGCAGCTCTGGCACGTGGGTCGAATTTCTCATCCTGACCTTCAACCGAATGGTGATAAGCCGGTCGCACCATCGGCCATTAAACCTGAAGGCGCGAAGACTTTTGTCAGCGCTGATTCCGGCATGGTTGACATTCCAGAGCCTAGAGCACTGAAGGCTGAAGAGATGCAGGATATCGTCGAGCAGTTCCGTAAAGGCGCCGAGAATGCCAAGGAGGCCGGTTTCGATGGCGTGGAAGTGCACGGTGCCAACGGCTATTTGCTGGATCAGTTCCTCAAGAGCGGCAGCAACAAGCGAACCGACGAATACGGCGGATCTGTCGACAACCGATTACGTCTGCCACTCATGGTCGTCCAGGCAGTGGTCGATGTATGGGGCAAGGACAAGGTCGGCATCCGCGTGAGTCCTACCGGTAGCTTCAATGCCATGGAGGACGAGAACCCGCTGGACACCTATGGCGAGTTCGCCAGGCGCCTCAATGAGATCGGTATCGCCTATATCGAAGTGGTCGAGGATTCATTCCAGGGTAATCACGCCGATGGGCGGCCGGAAGATGTCATCGACGCCATCAAGGCTGGCTTCAAGGGCACTTATATTGCCAATGGCGACTACAGCGCAGATGAAGCCCGCAAGCGCATCGATGCTGGTCGCTGCGACCTGGTCACTTTCGGGCGACCATTTATTTCCAATCCCGACCTGCCAGAGCGTTTTCGTCAGAACGCACCGTTGAACGACTGGGATGGCGATACATTCTATGGCGGGGACGAGCACGGCTACACCGATTATCCGGCCCTGGAGGACGCAGAAGCCAAGGCCTGATACACACTTTTCAAGGAGAACATTTATGAGTAACACACAGGATTCAATCAAGGGCAAAGTAGTCATCATCACTGGCGCGAGCAGTGGTCTCGGCGAAGCCACAGCCCGCCGCCTCGCTGAGCGTGGCGCCAAGCTGGTGTTGGCCGCGAGGCGTGAAGAGCGTCTTCAGAGCCTGAAAGAGGAGCTCGCTGCCAAGGGTGCAGAAGTCATTTATCAGGTGACAGATGTGACCGATCGCGAGCAGGTCGAGTCGCTGGCGAAAGCTGCCAAAGACAAGTTTGGCCGTATCGATGTGCTTGTGAACAACGCCGGTCTCATGCCGCTGGCACCGCTCGACAAGCTCAAAGTAGATGAGTGGGAGCAGATGATCGACGTCAACATAAAAGGTGTCATGTACGGTATCGCGGCAGTGTTGCCCACCATGCGTGAACAGCACAGCGGCCACGTCATCAACCTGTCTTCAGTGGCTGGTCACAAGGTGTTTCAGGGAGCAGCAGTGTACTGCGCCACGAAATACGCAGTTAGAGCGCTCTCAGAGGGTCTGCGCATGGAAGCTGGAGACGAAATCCGCAGTACCAATATTTCACCTGGCGCTGTGGCCACCGAGCTGACAAGCACAATCACCGATCCGAAAGCGGCCAAGGCAGCGGACGAGATGTACAAGGTCGCCATTGAGCCAGATGCTGTGGCGCGCGCCATCGTCTTTGCCATCGAGCAGCCGCATGATGTCGATATTAACGAGATCATCCTGCGACCGACTGCTCAGGAACTGTAGACTGTCCATGCTTGACCAGAACATCTGGTCAAGCATGGCTTCATCTGAGCACCAAGCCCGGGTAAAGTGCTTCCTCCAAATTCAACTGCATTCGAACTTATTCAACACAGCAAAGAGGATTCCCAGGTGACGGACATTGTAGATTATCAACTGAACGATGGCATCGCGACGATCACGATCAACAATGGCAAGGCCAACGCGCTGAGCCATGAGGTCTTCGAGGCGCTGAACAAGGCACTTGATCAGGCTGAGCAGGATAGTGCAGTGGTCATCCTGACAGGTCAGGCGGGTATTTTCTCTGGCGGCTACGATCTCAAGGAAATGCAAAAGGGGCCTAAGGAAGCAGTCGCGCTCGTGACTGTGGGCTCCAAGTTGACGCGACGGCTTGCTGCGTTTCCCTTGCCGGTGATTGGCGCGTGTACTGGCCATGCCATTGCCAAAGGTGCCTTCATGCTGTTGTCTGTAGATTATCGCATTGGCATCGAAGGCAATTTCAAGCTTGGCCTGAATGAAGTGCTCATCGGGATGACCATGCATCATGCAGGCATCGAAATAGCGCGACATCGACTGGCGCCAGCGCATTTCTATCGTTCTGTCATCAATGCTGAAATCTATAATCCCGAAGGTGCTGTCGCCGCCGGTTTCCTGGATGAAGTCGTAGCACCGGGCCTCCTTATCGAGCGTGCCACCGCCATAGCTCATCAATTCCAGCAGCTGAACATGAAGGCTCACCAGCAGACAAAGGTCAAGGCCAAGGCTGATTATCTGGCGCTTCTGGATCGCTGCATCGAGCAGGACTCAGCGCATTTGGGCCTGACCGGCTAGGGAACGTCGGGGGCTGCGTTTGCGGTGCAGGTTCGTAATTCTGCACCAAAAGAGCACGGCTCTTCGGCGGTGGCATGCACTATTGCGGTGCGAACCGCCAGTGTCGCAGAGCTTTTGAATCAAGTGGGATTTGGGTAAGTCATTGTTTTCAAATGGTTGACGATTTTACGGAATGTCTGATGCTTTTCCCCGGACATACCGCTTTCATCAATCCACAGAGAACATGATTATGGCCTATATAGAACCCAATGAATTTGCGACCAAGATGGTCGATGCCGGGGAGCAGAAGTTGTTCATGTCTACCAAGGACACCCTGGTTCGGGCATTCATGGCCGGTGCCATCCTTGGCTTGGCAGCCTTCTTCGCCATCACGGTCATCGTCCAAACGGGCAGTTTGCTCGTCGGGTCCATGTTGTTCCCGGTTGGTTTCATCATGCTGTACCTGATGAAATTCGATCTGCTCACCGGTGTGTTCACCCTGGTGCCACTCGCACTGCTGGACAAGCGTCCAGGCTGTACGCCGAGTCAACTGATGAGAAACTGGGGCCTTGTATTCCTTGGCAATTTTGGGGGCGCGCTCACTGTCGCCTTCTTCGCTTCTTTCATCCTGACCTACGGCTACAACACTGACGGTGGCGCGCTCGCAGCGAAAGTCAGCAGTATTGGTGAGTCCAGAACCCTTGGCTATCAAGAGCACGGTGCTGCTGGTTGGTTCACGATTTTCATCCGCGGCATGTTGTGTAACTGGATGGTCTCTATGGGTGTCGTTGGCGCGATGATCTCAACCTCGGCTACTGGCAAGATCGTCGCCATGTGGATGCCGGTCATGCTCTTCTTTTTCATGGGCTTTGAACACTCCATCGTCAATATGTTCCTGTTCCCATTTTCGATGATCATGGGTGGTGAGTTCACCATCGTGGACTACTTCGTCTGGAATGAGATCCCGACTGTACTGGGCAACCTGTTTGGTGGTCTGCTGCTGGTGGGTTTGCCCATCTACTGGACTCACGTGAGAACCAACCCTGAGCGTCGCGCTGCCAAGATCGCAACAGAAGGCCGACTGGTATCATAGGCAGCCAATCTGCCATGACAAGGAATCCCCAGCCTGAGAAGGCGGGGATTTTTTGCGTATGAAGAAACATTTATCGGTGTCTGTGGGCCACTGCAGTAGTGCTGGGCGAAAACCTGTCAATCAGGATTTCCATGGCCTACTCATACCGAAGGAGCCACTGCTGTCGACGAAGGGTATTGCAGTCGCAATTGCCGACGGAATCAGCAGCAGTGATGTGAGCCAGATAGCCAGTGAGACGGCTATCAAGGGCTTCCTTTCAGATTACTACTGCACCTCTGACTCATGGTCAGTGAAGACCTCGGCTCAGCGCGTGCTGAAGGCCACCAATTCTTGGCTGTACTCGCAAACCCGTAACGGTCCCTATCGCTACAATATGGACAAGGGCTATATCTGCACCTTCAGTGCCATCATCTTCAAATCGAATACTGCCCATCTCTTTCACAGCGGCGACTCAAGAATTTATCGGCTCGTTGGCAGTCGTCTCGAACAGTTGACGACCGATCATCGCCGTATCATTTCCGAGGAGACGAGCTACCTGACCCGAGGCCTGGGAATTCATGATGATCTCGAGATCGACTATCGATCTCATGCCATTGAAACCGGCGACATCTATATTTTGGCGACCGACGGCATCTTTGAATACCTCAATGAAAGGACCATTGCCGAAGCGATAGTGCAGAATGAGTCCACCGAATCTGGAGTTGCCGACGTCCGCCTCGCAGAAGTCGCCGAACGCCTTGTGCAGGCTGCTTACGATGCTGGCAGCGACGATAACCTGACGCTGCAGATTGTACGAGTCGACCAACTGCCCGATCGTGACCTGAACGAAGTGCATCAACAGGCAAACCTTCTGCCAGCGCCTCCACCGCTATCGGCGAGAATGCTCTTTGACGGGTATGAAATTCTGCGAGAGATCTATATCAGCAGCCGCAGTCATGTCTTTCTGGCTGAGGACACCGAAACCGGCGAGACGGTCGTGATCAAGACACCATCGGCGGAGATGCGCAGTAACGAAGCCTATCTCGAAAACTTCTTCATGGAAGAGTGGATAGCCAAGCGTATCAATAATGCACATGTGCTGAAAGCAATCGAACCTCAGCGTAAACGACACTATCTGTACACCGTCACTGAGTATCTGGACGGCAAGACCCTGGCGCAGTGGATGATCGACAATCCAGCGCCTTCCATTGACGAAGTCCGGGATATCGTCGATCAGATTGCCAAAGGTCTGCAAGCCTTTCATCGACAGGAAATGGTGCATCAGGATCTGCGGCCCCATAATGTGATGATAGATGCCGCTGGCACAGTCAAGATCATTGATTTTGGAGCCACCAAGGTGGCTGGGATTTCCGAAATCGTGAGCAAGAACGAAGCGCTCGTCGGGACCGCGCAATACACGGCGCCTGAGTATTTCCTCGGTTATGCTGGCACCAGTCGGTCAGATGTGTTTTCACTCGGAGTGATGACTTACCAGATGCTGTCAGGAGAATTGCCCTATGGCGTCTCTGTGTCGCGAACCAGCACTGCTCGGGAGCAGCAAGGTCTGAGGTATCGATCGTTGACAACCATGGACAATGCTATTCCTGGCTGGCTCGACTTCGCCATCAGCAAGGCTGTGCATATCGATCCGATGAAAAGGTATTCCGAAGCTGCGGAGTTCATTTACGAGCTCAGGCATCCCAATCCAAGGTATCTCAGCCAGACCCGGGCTCCGCTTATTGAGCGAAATCCGACACTATTCTGGCAGGGGGTCTCGTTCATTCTACTTTGCGTGGTAGTCTGGCAGGGAACGCTCTGACGCCAATTCGGATGTTTGCATGATCTCCAAGGCTCTCTACGCCTACGCAGCAGACGCAATGCTTCTTTTGCACGTGTTGTTCGTGGCCTTTGTCGTGATCGGTTTAGTCCTGATATTTATCGGCAAGTTCATGTCATGGCCATGGGTTCGGAACCTCTGGTTCAGGGGCGCGCATCTTGCTGGCATCGGCATCGTGGTAATTCAGGCATGGCTGGGCGTCATATGTCCGCTCACAGTCTGGGAAATGCAACTTCGGGCCAAGGCAGGTGAGTACAGTTACGAAGGCTCATTTATTGCCCATTGGCTGAGTGAACTCCTCTACTATCAAGCACCCGCCTGGGTCTTCATAGCCTGCTATACGATTTTCGGGGTATTGGTAGTGTTGAGCTGGTGGCTGGTGCCGCCTAGAAAGCGGAGCGATGCTCCGCAAGCCAGAGCTTGAGCTTTTCCACGGGAAGAGGATGACAGAGCCAGAATCCCTGTAGCCGATCGCAGCCCATCGTCTTGAGCAGACGTCCGGTTTCCTCGTTCTCGACGCCTTCGGCTACCAGGCGATAGCCAAGGCCATGAGCCATATTTATGGCGGTCGCAACGATGACTCTGGAGCTCTCACTGGTGCAGATATCTGTAATAAGCGATCTGTCGAGTTTGATCTCCGTGGCCGGCAGGCGTTTGAGATAGGACAGGGATGAATAACCGCTGCCGAAGTCGTCTATAGACACTTTCAAGCCCAAATCTGCGAGCGCCTTCAAGGCGATCAGGCCCTTTTCCGGATCTTCCATGGCGGCAGTTTCCGTAAGCTCAAGCGTCAGGCGACCTGGCTCGATTCGGGCGAGCATGGGTTCGATCAATTCCCTTAAATCGCCGGACACCAGGTCACGAGCGGAGATATTGATCGATATTTCGAGCTGAGGATAGTCTGTGAGAATGCTGTCGAGTTCCCTGATGCTGTTTTCAAACACCCAGCGGGTCAGCTGGGTAATGACGCCGGTGTCTTCAGCCAGCGGAATGAAGTCGACCGGAAAAACCCAGCCACGCTCGGGGTGGTGCCAGCGGATCAGGGCTTCGAGCCCTACTATCTCATCGTTGATGAGACAGAGCTTGGGCTGGTAGTGAATGGCCGTAGTGCTGTTGTGTAAGGCCTCCCTGAGATCCGACATCAGCGTCAGACGACTTTCACTATAGATATCGTAATTGCGTGAGTAAAAGCCGACAGCTCGCTTGTCTCGCGGCGCTATCTCCATGCCGACATGAGCATTTCGAATCAGCATCGCGGCATGGTCACCGTGCATGGGGTAGGTGGCCGCACCGAATTTCGGATGCAGTTCAATGGCGAGATTGTCCAGCAGTACCGGTTCCGACAGCTGTCTGAGCGCCAGTTCAAGCCCTTCGAAATTGTCCCCGACCTTACCTGCATCCAACAGCAAGCCGAAGGTGTCTCCAGAGATCTGATAGACCCGTTCAATCCGACCCATGTCATCACGCACACTCTGTACATAGGGGAGCTTCCCGGCCAGGGACTTCATTTGCAGTGCAATGTCCTGAATCAGCCGCTCGCTCCGAGCAAGATCGAGTGTTCTGTTGATCTCTTCCATCCGCGTGACGCGAGCCACGCCGACCATATAATGGCCCTCGGGGTTCAACCGCAATTGCTGGTTGATCACCCATTCGAAGCGGTTACGGTTAGGCAGGCGCGTCACCGGGTCGTGCATCATTGCGTCGGTGAGCTTCGTCTGGGCCTCATGGCGGGATATTTCCATACGCAGACGATCAGCCTGCGCTTCAATTTTGTCTTCACGTTCCCTGTGAAGTCGGTCGGCCAAGGCAAGTGTCAGGATGAAGGCTTCCAGCCCTGAGCCGATCTGCATGGCATATTGCGTGAGAAAGTTTTCAGGGAAGAATCCCATGCTCCTACCAGCAGTGGCCAGCACGCCCACCGTCAGCGGTGTCCAGGCGATAGTAAAGAACATGCCAGCCCGCAGACCCGCAGCCCAGGTGATGGGCCCGGCCACAAACAGCAGTGAAAAAAACACGAAGGAGGAAAGGGCCGAAAGCTTCACCGCTACGTTGTAGCTCATGAAAAAAGCAGCCAGTAAATTGACTACTTCAAAACAGATCATTGCCTTGAGGGCGAAGTCGAGCCTGGGACTATGAGTCTTCGTCTTCAGAAACTCCCGACAGAACAGGACCGAAAACAGCGCCAGAAAAGGCATCGACAACAAGAGTGCGCGACCGTGCAGGACCGGAGACTGCGGATAGTCATGCTGAAACCCATAGCCGCGCATTGAAATGAAAAAGAGCAGGTAGCCCGCGATGGCCAGCGCGTAGAACAGGTACAGCCGTTCCCATAGCTTCAGGAATATGGCCATGTTGATCATGATGATGATCGTGAGACAGCCAAAAAAGAAGAAGTGAAGCTTCTGCTCCTTCGCAGCGGCTTCGAAAAACTGATTCTCTCGCCAGACTTTCAAAGGCAGGATCATAGAGCCATCCGTGCGCACCCGAACATAGATGGTTTTCGTCTCGTGGGAGGCAAGCACGAAGCGCAACAGCATATTCGGATGATCGACCTGGCGTGGCTCGAAGGGGCGAGTATCGCCGGTGGCAAAGGTGTCGATGCGTTCTTCGCCGGAAAATACATGAAAGACGACATCATCCAGCAGTGGGTAGGCAAGCTCTGCAATCAGATCTCGCCTGTAATCTGTCTCGTTACGAACAGAAAAGCGTAGCCAGTAGGACTCATCTGAAATGCCAAAGGTGGCATTGCCGTTTTCCACCAGTTGCCACTGGTGTTCAGGCAGCTTCAGGACCTCTTCCAGGTCGGCCGTTCCTTCGGGATCAACCAGATACTCGAAGTGGGCTTCGACAGGCAATGATCTGGTGACGGTTATAGGGCCCGTTTCGGCAAGCACAGGCTGGCTGCCGCACCAGATGATGAAGACAAGAACGAAACGAAACGCGTGGGATAGGGTCAAGTTGGGGGCCTCGGCACCTTGCCAACCCTGTCATTGGCAAGATTTGAAACGGGATTCTTTAGTGTAGACAATTCCTGGCCAAACCGTAACCAGTCTCCAGACTTCGACTTCACGTCATTGTATGGATTTGCCAGGAATTGAGACTGCTGCCCGCGGTAAAAAGCTATCATGACTGTATACAGTCGACCTGGAGATGGAATGAAGATCAGAGAAGCTTCAGAAGCAGATATCGAGCAGATATGGCCGATCTTTCACGAGATTGCCGCGGCTGGGGAGACCTACGCGTATCGGCGAGACACCACGAAATCTGAGGCACTCAGCATCTGGCTGGCGAGCCCGCAAAAGACCTTCGTCTTCGAGGAGGATGGGCGCGTATTGGGCACCTATTATATCAAGAGTAACCAGCAGGGTCCGGGCGATCATGTCTGCAATTGCGGCTACATGGTGGCGTCGGCTGCGAGGGGGCGGGGACTCGCTACGGCTATGTGTCAGCACTCTCAGGAGGTGGCCATCCAGCTGGGCTACAAGGCGATGCAGTTTAATTTTGTCGCCTCAACGAATGGTGGTGCTGTGCTTCTCTGGCACAAGCTTGGCTTTGCAACAGTAGGCCGTCTTCCCGGGGCCTTTTGTCACCACTCAAAAGGCTATGTCGACGCCCTCGTGATGTACAAGTGGCTTGAGGCCGAAACGGAACTATAGCCATGAAGACGTTTGACAATGCACCTCTGCAGTTCAGCATTGGCGTCCCGGAGGGCTGGATTCTATTACCTGGAGCCTGGGCGAAGAAATTGAAGATGTCGGCAGCATCGACTTCGGACAGTTTTGCTCAAACCCTTGGCAAGTCGAGCGAGCCCTTGTTGTCGATGTACCTCCCACAGGTCAATCCGCAGGCGGCGGTGCCCATTGTTCAGTGTACCGTCAAACCAGTCTCCATCATGAGCGCCTTTCCCAGTCTCGATGCCGTCATAGAGGCGACCATACCCCAGCTTCAGGGCGCGTTCCCGGACTTCGAGCTTCTGGATCGCCTGGGCATGATGCTTTTCGCAGGTGTGCGCAGCGCCTACATGAGGAGCGCCATGACAGTGCTCAATGAGCGCCATGAACGTTTTCTCTGCATGTCCGAACTCTTTATCTGCCAGTCTTCAAAGGCGATATTCATGTTTGGATTCACCGGCTCGCTCGATCCCGAGTTGCGGCCGTTGGACGACTTTGCGGCTGTCAAACGGTCTATCCGCCTGCACTGATTGCCTTGCCCTCCATTAAAACCATTCAGGGGTGATCTGATTCACATTCCTTGACAAAGTGCTCTAAATCACTTGCACAAGTCCCTGATCCTGAAAATTAATATCCTGTCATTTTCGGGGCGTCAGTGAGTCGGTCGGCTCCCGTGAGGATGCGTTCAACATCATAAACACCAATGACTCCGCTGATGAAAGGCTTTATCCGGCCGTTGCTGTTCATCGCATAACCCCAAAAGGGAAGGGAATACTCTTGAAAACGACCAAGACTTTTTTAGCCGGTCTCACACTGGCTGGCTTAGGCACCATCACGTCCGCGCAGGCTGACCAACCCGTCGCTCCGCCTGGCACGGATGACGTCATTATGTACATCGTGGGTGGAACCCCCGCTGAAGATGGCCCCTACCGGTTTACCGTGTCATTGCAGCGCAATGGCGGCCATTTCTGCGGCGGCAGCTACATTGCCGACAATTGGATACTCACTGCAGCGCACTGCGTACCAAACGGCTCCACCAATGGGCTGAGTGTGCTGGTAGGGCGAAATGATCTCAATGCCAGCGGTGGCCAGCGTATCGCCGTTTCACAGGTCGTCGTGCACCCGAGCTATAACGATCGGACGAGCGACAACGATATTGCGCTGCTGCGTCTTCAATCGCCCGTCACGATTTCTGCAAACAAGGTCAACCTTGCCAATGCCAGTGAGACCTCACAGGGTGCAGGTCAGGGTGATCTGGTGACCGTCACTGGCTGGGGGGCCACACGAGAAGGTGGCGCGGGCTCGGCGGATCTGCTCAAGGTCGATGTGCCAGTGGTGAGTAATAGTAGCTGCAACTCGGCTTACGGAAACATCACTTCGAACATGCTCTGTGCTGGCTATACCTCAGGCGGTCGAGATTCATGCCAAGGCGACAGCGGTGGCCCCCTGGTTTTCCAGAATCAGGGTCAGTTCTATCAGGTTGGCGTCGTCTCCTTCGGCAACGGCTGTGCAAGGCCTAACTATCCAGGTGTATATACGCGCGTGTCCCAGTACACCAGCTGGATCGGCCAATATACCGGGAGCACACCGCCCCCACCGCCGTCTGACAATGTCCTCAAGAACGGCGAGCCACAGACTGTAGCTGGTAGCAGGAATCAGGAAAAGATCTTCCAGGTCAAGGTCCCGGCTGGCGCTGATAACCTGTCAGTGAAGCTCTCGGGCGGCAGCGGTGATGCGGATCTCTACGTCAAGTACGGTAGCCAGCCCACCACCAGCAGCTACGATTGTCGGCCCTACAAGGACGGCAACAACGAAAGCTGTAGTGAAGCCGAACTCGGTAACACTAAAGCGGGCGTCTATTACGTGAGTGTGCGTGGCTACAGTGCCTTCAGCGGCGCGCAGCTCGTGGCCAGCTATACCGCCGGGGGCACCGGCGGCGATTCTGGTGGCGACACGCTGTCCCAGCAGAATCTGTCTGGAAACGCTGGCTACTGGCGCTACTACACCATTGATGTAGCGTCGGGCGCCAGCGCACTTGACGTGGTCACCGGTGAAGGCGCAGGCGATGCTGATCTGTACGTTCGTTTTGGCAGCAGACCGACCAGTAACACCTACCACTGCCGGTCGAACCAGAATGCCAACGAAGAGCAATGCCGCTTCACCAATCCACCAGCGGGTACCTGGCATATCGGTATTCGTGGCTACAGCAACTATAGCGGCCTGGCGCTGGAAGCTGCTGCCAACTAGAGCCTGAAGCTTTTCCTCATGCCAGCCCCGACCATTCGGTCGGGGCTTTCCTGCATTGTCATATCTCACCTCATTGGACCATACCCGGTCCTGCAAATCTTGCATTCCTGCTTGTAGCATTCTCCGATATCGGAAACGTTGGCGAACAACGTAACGATCCTGAAGAGTGGCGGGAAGCCGCGTCTCATGGGCACTTGTGGGCTGAATTACCCTATGGTTCGAGGTAACGGCACGCTCTTTGCTTTTCTTCAGCTCGAGAACATTAAGGACGTACCAGCGGCAAGCGCACATTCGATCGTCCAAAGTGGCGCATAGCCGAATATTGCCGCGTTATTCAAGGTAGAAAAAGGAGATAATGTGATGAACATGAAACTCAATTCGATAGCAGCCAGCGTCATTGCAGTCGCTTCGTTAGGCTTTATGCCTGCTGCAGTTCACGCCGCAGAAACGACCAAGGTCGAGAATGCAGCTGAGAAGCGAGCAGAGAGCAAGGATACCCTGCAGGAAGCAGCCACCGTTCTCGAGGCAATGAAGAAGGATCCTGATTTCGAACAACTGCTTCAGGATGCCAAAGGCGTTTTCCTCGTGCCTAACTATGCACGCGCGGCCCTCGGCGTTGGCGCCGCTGGTGGCGAAGGCGTTCTACTGACCAGTCAGAACGGTGAGTGGAGCGGTCCTATGTTCTACAACATGGGCGCTATCAATGCCGGTGTCGAAATCGGGATTGAAGCCGGTCAGATTGCCATGGTGCTGAATACCGACAAGGCCGTTGAAACATTCATGGATGAGCACAATTTCTCGTTGAATGCGGATGCCGGTCTCACTATCGTCGATTACTCGAAGCGTGGTCAGGCGTCATGGGGCAAGGGTGATATCGTCATCTGGTCCGATACCGAGGGTGCATTTGTCGATGCTGCCGTCACGGTAGAAGATATCTTCTGGGATGAAGAAGAGAACAAGGCTTTCTATGGCAAGGATGTCACGCCGCAAACAGTGGCAGATGGCAAGGTCAAGTCAATGGATGACAATCCTGTGATCATCCTTCTGGGCACAAGATAATTGTGCTATCGGGAGGGGGTTACCCCCTCCTTTTTTAAAGTTCTAGTTCCACGCCGGCATAGAAGGTTCGGCCCGCTGCTGGTTCGAAATACCGGCCGTTGCCTGCATTGATTCGTACGTTTGCGTAATAGTCTTCATCCAGCAGATTTCTTATTCCCGCGAAAGTCTTCAGTTGAGCGCTGGAACCCATTCGCCATCCATCGCCTCCCCGAAGATCGACCAGCCAGTACTCGTCTACCTTGATATCGTTGGCATCATCTGCCACAAGACTGCCCACATAGCGTGTTTCCAGCGCAAGAAATCGCTCACCCACAGCTGACCACATCAGTTCGGTGTTCCATAGCCGTTCAGGCAATCCCGGCAGGCGCTTGCCCTCCAACTCGCGACCGTCCACTCGATAATCTTCGAAGGTATAGCGCGCCAGCGTCAGTGCAGTCTCGACGCGCCAGGCTGGGGCAGCGCGCCAGCTGACCGCGACCTCGAGACCTTTGCGCACGGTATCTCCGGCGTTGCGATAAAAGGTCCGGCCGGTGTTATCGTTCAATTCGAACGGCACCAGTTCATCGCGCACGTCGACCCAGAACAGTGTGAGGTCGTAATCAAACTGATACCCAAGCCGGCCTCGCAGACCCAGCTCGTGGTTTCGCGCCTGCTGTGCGTCCACCCCGGGATTGAAGCCGCCCCCATTGGTTGGGTTGGCGAACTCGGAAAAAGTCGGGGTTTCGAAGGCCGTACTGATATTGGCATAGGCCTGATGAAGTAGCTGGTAGCGGTAACTCAGTCCAGTAGACCAACTCCATTCCCTGAACACACGTTGTCCACTCTGATCGCCATCTGAACGAAAGTCATCATCTATGCTCAGCCGTATGCGGTCGAAGCGCGCGCCGCCGGAGAGTGTAAGAGCCTCGCTTACGTCGACGTCTGCCTGAGTGAATATTCCCAAAGCGGTAGCACTCTGGAACTCTCTTTCGCTCAACTCGCCAATGTTGCCTTCGAAAGACACGTCACGCCGCTGTCGATCATCGGCCTGTCGACGTGCTTCCATACCAGCGACATAACGAAATGGAAGACTGGCGAGCGAAAGTGCGTCATGAAACTCTGTGCTGACGCCGTAGTACTCCCGGTTGTAATTGATCAGACTATCGCCCGGATAGGGGAGTTGCTGCTCGAAATTTCGCTGCAGGTAGAAGGTCTTGAGGTATAGCTGCCCCGTCCACACAGACAGATCTTCGTACTGCAGACCTAGCACCTGTTGATCGACACGCTGACCGGTATCGAAGGCTTCCGTAAAGCGACCAGCCTGTTGTCGATCAAGAGCGACCTGTTCCGACGTGAGTGCGCCTGGGTCCTCGGCGCGGGGATTATCCAGCAGGTTCACTATCGCAGTCAGGGCGCGATCACTGCCAAGGGCCCTGCGGACCTTGCCGTTGAGCAGGTACTTGTCGACTTCGCTATGGTCCCTGAAGCCATCGGAATGTAGCGCTGACAGACCAATATGATGCGCCCATTGATCACTACTGCCGCTGTCATTCAAGGCGACCTTACCAAAGCCATCACTGCCGCCTGTGAGCCTCATACTGCTTCGATCTCCAATCAGCCGACCGTCTGCAGTCTGTACGCTTATGACGCCGCCTGCGGCATTGCCATACAGCACCGATGCAGGGCCACGGATGATCTCGATTCGCTGTGCGCTGTCCAGATCGATCGCATCGAGCTGGGCCTGACCATCGGGCAGCGTATATGGAATGCCGTCGACCAGCACAGTAATGCCCCTCACTCCGAATGGCGCCCGCGCACCAAACCCTCGAATGGACACCCGTTCACCCTGAGCAAAATTTTCACGGTTCTGCAAGGCTACGCCTGGAACACCAGCCAAAACTTCATCCAGTTTCAGTCGCTGCTGAGCCTTTTGGATGTCCTCTCCATCAATTACGGACGTGGCCGCTGGAGTGTCATAGAGCGTGCGCTGCATACGCGGTGTGGTCACAATAATAATCGTGTCGTCTGTTTCTACCGCTGTCGCCTCAGCGAGAGCGACCGGAGACTGTGGAATAACTCCAGCCAGCAGGCAAAACCTGAGTGTCTGCGTTCGCCTGCTGGCGACTTTTGTATACCTCAACATCAACCCCTTTAAACTCATGATCTGGTAGGCTTGCAGAACAGTACGCTTCAGGAAGGCAGACGACCTACAAACGCTTGATCAGGCACAACAGGGAGAGCTTCTGGCCATGAACGAAAATACCCCAAACGCAAGCACAGGGCTGCCGATGGCGAGACGCATTGGCCTGTTTCTGGGGCCGATATTCATGATGTTGACGATTTTTCTGCCTGCCCCCAGTGACATGAGCAGCGAAGCCTGGGCGGCTCTGGGCCTTTTGCTGTTCATGGCGACCTGGTGGTCGACCGAGGCCATTCCGATACCTGCGACGGCGCTCCTGCCAATTTGCCTCATACCGGCACTAGGACTTGGCACCATCAAGGAAGCGACTGCTCCGTATGCCAATCCGTTGATCTTTCTCTTTCTAGGCGGCTTTGCGCTGGGGCTATCGATGCAGCGCTGGAACCTGCACCGACGCATTGCACTCGTTACCCTGCGTATGGTCGGTAGCCAACCGAGACGGCAAATCGCGGGTTTCATGGCGGCGACTGCCTTTCTGAGTATGTGGGTCAGCAATACGGCGACCACCATCATGATGTTACCGATAGGCCTCTCAATTCTCCATATGATGAAGAGCGCTGACGAGGGAGAAGCCGGGCGCTTCGCCAAGGCTTTGCTTCTGGCCATCGCCTACTCAGCCAGTGTGGGTGGTATTGCGACGCTGATAGGCACGCCGCCGAATGCTTTGCTCGCTGGCTATCTGCTGGACAATCACGATATCACCGTAGGCTTCCTCCAGTGGATGCTGATTGGGGTGCCGATTGCGACCATTATGCTGTTCTTTATCTGGTGGTGGCTCACGCTTGGAGGCTTTGCGCTCGAGTCGGGAGAGAGTAGTGGTGCGCTGATCCGTGAGCAGCTGCAGAAGATGGGTTCGATGAGCACTGGTGAGAAACGCGTCGGGATCATATTTCTGATCACCGCCGCTGCCTGGATCAGCCAGCCGCTGCTGTCTGAAAACCTGATCCCGTGGCTCGATGATACGACGATCGCCATTGCAGCCGCCATCGTGCTATTCCTGACGCCGGTAGACTTGCAAAAGCGCGAGTTCGTGCTCGACTGGGACACCGCCCAGAACATCCCATGGGGTGTTCTCCTGTTGTTCGGCGGCGGGCTGGCCATGGCCGCAGTCATTGCCAGTTCGGGGCTGGCCGGTTGGATTGCCGAGAGCCTGACAGTGCTGGACATGTTGCCTACCATTTTCATGATTGCCGTGGTCGGAACGGTCATCATTTTCCTGACTGAAGTCACCAGTAACACCGCCACGGCAGCAGCCTTCCTGCCCTTGATGGGTGCGCTGGCGATTGCGACCGACGTGCCGCCGGAGCTTTACACCGTGCCTGCGGCCATCGCCGCGAGTTGTGCGTTCATGATGCCGGTAGCGACGCCACCAAATGCCATCGTGTTTGCGGGTGGGCAGCTTGAAATAGGCGATATGATTCGTGCGGGTTTCGTGCTGAATCTGATTGGCATCGTGGTAGTGACGCTGCTGGGCTACCTGTTAATGGGATGGGTGTTTGGTATCTGAAAAAAAAACCGGCCGCTGCCTTTGCAGCAGGGGCCAGCTAGATGAAGGAGGCTGTGTTTATGCAGCGACTCCGAACCGGCCGAGATTCATGACCTTGGTCCAGGCCGCGACGAAGTCGGTCACGAACTTCTCCTTGTGATCATCCTGGGCATAGACCTCGGACAGGGCTCGAAGCTGTGAATTATGTCCGAACATCAGATCGACCCGTGTGCCTGTCCACTTCACCTGGTCGCTTGCGCGATCACGACCTTCAAAGAGATTGCCGGTCTCTGACACCTGCTTCCACGCCGTACCCATATCGAGCAGGTTGACGAAGAAGTCGTTGGTCAGGGTGCCCGGTGTTTTTGTGAACACGCCGTGCGCTGAGTCATCGTAGTTGGCATTCAGTACACGCAGTCCACCGATTAGCACGGTCATTTCAGGTGCCGACAGCGTCAGCAACTGAGCTCGGTCGACCAGAACCTTCTCCGTCGGCATTTTCATGTCGACTTCAAGGTAGTTGCGGAAGCCCTCCGCCTTTGGCTCCAGTGGCTCGAAAGAATCAGCATCCGTCTGTGCCTGAGTGGCATCGGTTCGACCCGGAGTGAATGGAACATCCACGTTGTAGCCAGCGTCGTTTGCCGCTTTCTCTACAGCAGCAGTACCGCCGAGCACGATCAGGTCAGCGATGGAGACTTTCTTGCCGCCTTGCTGTTGATCATTGAAATCCTTCTGAATGGCTTCCAGTGTGTTCAGGACTTTTTTCAGCTGCTCTGGTTGGTTCACCTTCCAGTCCCTCTGCGGAGCAAGACGGATACGTGCTCCGTTGGCACCACCGCGCTTGTCTGAATTGCGATAGGTAGACGCAGAGGCCCAGGCGGTTGAGACAAGCTCAGATGTGCTCAGGCCTGAATCAAGAATGCTGCTTCCGAGCGTCTTGATATCGTTCGCATCGATCAGCGGGTGATCGACCGGCGGTACAGGATCCTGCCAGATGAGATCTTCATTCGGTACTTCATCGCCGAGGTATCGAACGCGCGGCCCCATGTCACGATGTGTCAATTTAAACCAGGCACGTGCGAAGGCATCTGCGAATTCTTCGGGGTTCTGATGGAAGCGTCTGGAGATTCGCTCGTAGCTCGGGTCGACTTTCAAGGCCAGGTCCGTGGTCGCCATCATGGTCGGTACTCGCTTCCCTGGTGTGTGGGCCGCCGGGGCGAGATCCTGATCGGCAGGGTCTTTCGCTTTCCACTGGTGAGCACCAGCCGGGCTCTTCGTCAACTCCCATTCATAGTTGAACAGCATGTCGAAATAGGTCATGTCCCACTTTGTGGGGGTAGGGGTCCACGCGCCTTCGAGGCCACTGGTGATAGTATGGTCGCCATGTCCACTTTCAAATTTGCTGCTCCAGCCGAGGCCCTGCTCGGCGATGTCGGAACCCTCTGGTTCACGACCCACATGAGATGGATCGCCGGCGCCATGGCATTTACCGAAGGTGTGGCCGCCAGCAATGAGCGCGACGGTTTCTTCATCGTCCATCGCCATGCGTCCGAATGTCTCACGGATATCATGCGCCGAAGCTGCCGGATCAGGCTTGCCATTAGGGCCTTCAGGGTTGACGTAGATCAGGCCCATCTGTACTGCGGCCAGGGGATTTTCAAGCGCCCGTCCTTCACTGTAGCGGGAATCGCCCAACCACTCGTCTTCGGTACCCCAGTAGACATCTTCACCTGGCTCCCAGGTATCTTCCCGACCGCCACCGAAACCAAAGGTCTTGAAGCCCATGGACTCGAGCGCACAGTTTCCGGTGAGCACCATCAGGTCGGCCCAGGAAATCTGATTGCCGTATTTCTGCTTGATCGGCCAGAGTAGACGCCGGGCCTTGTCGAGATTGGCGTTATCCGGCCAGCTGTTCAGCGGAGCAAACCGCTGTGATCCGGTAGAAGAGCCACCGCGGCCGTCGCTGACCCTATAGGTACCTGCGCTGTGCCAGGCCATTCGAATGAAGAAAGGACCATAGTGACCATAGTCGGCTGGCCACCAGTCCTGAGAGTCTGTCATCAGGGCAAAGAGATCAGCCTTCAGGGCCTTCAGGTCGAGTTTATTGAACGCTTTGGCGTAATCGTATTTTTCGCCCAAGGGGTTCGAGCGGGCTGAATGCTGGTGAAGAATATTCAGGTTGAGCTGATCCGGCCACCAGTCGCCGTTGGTGCGTCCCTTCTTGGGTGTATGCATGACGGGACACTTGCTTTCGTTACTCATAATCTCTCCTGCAACTCTTGTTGGAAGGTGGGCACCGCACGAACCCATACCCTGACATTAACAAAATTCCCAACACTGTCAGGTAAAAGTTTCCTATGGTCTCGATAGCCTTCGAATCTGAATCGTAGCAAAGTTATACAGTCACACACGGCGACATGCCTGAAAGATTAGGTTGGGTGGCGGGGGAGGGAGACCCTGAATTCGCTGCCTTTCCCGGTCTCGTTATTTTTTGCACTGACTGTGCCGCCATGCAGTTCCACCAGGCTTTTTACCAGCGCCAGTCCCAGCCCCAGGCCGCCTTGTGAACGATCAGGCGATCTTTCGGACTGCGTGAATAGGTCGAAGATATGCGGCAGGAGCTGGGGTTCGATGCCGATGCCGGTATCTTTGATTCGAACCTCTATGTCTTCCGCATTCAGCACGACATCCACTTGAATTTTGCCCTGCTGGTCGGTGTAACGAGTGGCGTTGTTGAGAATGTTCGAGAAAATCTGAACGAGACGGGTGCGATCACCGAATACCTTGTCCTCTGTTTCGGCTCGCGACAAGGTGAGCGTCTGCTGTTTGTCAGTCAGTAAATGGTCAATCTGTTCGACTGCATCATCGATGACGTCGCTTATCCTGACTTGCGAACGCTGCAGATGAACCAGTCCGCGAGTGACTCGTGAAACGTCCAGCAGGTCGTCCACAAGTTGAGACATGTGGCTGACTTGCCGTGAAATGACTGCACTAGTGGCTCGTACTTGTCTGGCGGCGAGATTGGGTAATTTCAGCAGTTCAGCCGCCGTACTGATGGGGGCGAGCGGATTGCGAAGCTCATGCGCCAGCATGGCCAGGAATTCGTCCTTACGGCGGTTGGCCTCTCTCAGCTCTTCCTGAGCCTGTTCAATTTCATGAATGTCTGTGTTTGTTCCGAACCACTGGACGATATTGCCTGCTGCATCGTGAAGCGGCGCAGTCTTGGTAAAGAATGTCCGATACTCTCCGCTGGCAGAGCGTATGGGGCCGGTCATTTCGAAAGGTTCACCGGCGGCAATGAGCGCCTTGTATTGCTGAACACCCTCGGCCGCGCTTTCAGGTCGGTGGACCACATGCCAGCCCCAGCCCTGAACCTGCTCCAGGGAAGTGCCGGTATATTCAAAGAACCGATCGTTGAACCAATGTATGTAACCGTCAGGCTGCGCCATCCACGCCAGCTGGGGAATCGTATTGGCAAGCTGGCGGAGGCGTTGCTCACTGTCCTGCAAGGCCTTGTTGGCCCTTATGGCTTCCGTTACATCACTGCCTTCTATGAAAATGCCGCTGACATCGCCAGCGCTGTCGCGGATCGGCTGATAGACAAAATCGACGTAGCGTTGCTCCAGTTCGCCGCCTGGCTGACGCCTGAGTCTGACAGGTACTGCACGCCCTACATAAGGTTCGCCACTTGAATAGACGATATCAAGTAGCTCGAAAAGACCCTGGCCTTCAACCTCGGGCAAGGCTTCTCGTACCGACCTGCCGACCAGGTCCCGGCCACCGACCAGCTGATAGTAAGCCGTGTTTGCGAGCTCGAAGGTATGGTTGGCGTGACGCAGAATTGCCATGATACCGGGTGCCTGCTGAAAGAAGTCCCTGAGACGGTCATTTTCGTCTTTGCGTTCACGCTCAGCTAAAACCTGTCGAGTAGTTTCGGTGCAAGTGCAAAACACCCCCGCCACATGTCCCGCCTCGCAATAAACGGGTGAGTAGGAAAAGGTGAACCAGGTCTGTTCGGTAAAGCCTTTACGCAGAATGGTAAGTGGCAGGTTTTCGAAAAACGATGATTCGCCGGCCATAGCCTTATCAATGATGGGCGAAATATCGCTCCAGATTTCTGACCAGATCGTTTTGAATGGCTGGCCTAGCGCAGCTGGATGTTTTTGGCCGAGGATAGCCGCATAGGCGTCGTTATAGAAAAAGCCGAGCTGCGAACCCCAGGCGACGAACATGGGGAATTTTGAATTCAGCATGAGGCTCGCCACGGTTTGCAGTGCCTGCGGCCAACTTTCAGGCGCCCCAAGGGGTGATCGATTCCAGTCATTCTGTTCGATCAGGCTTGCGATTTCGCCTGTTCCTAGCTTAAGAGAGTTCACTGCACTCATCCGACAATTATGGCGTGATAAATTCTTTACACGGCGCATGAACGCCCTGCTACTGCTCTGACCGTTGCTGCCAGCTATATGAGCCGTTAAACCGAGAATTTTACGTGGATCTGTGCGGCGCAAGGCGAGATGATGAGCAAGGTACGTAGGTAATTCAGGAAAGGTGCTTTAGTGATGAAAGAAGCTCGCAGGAAAAGCGATGGATATCTGTAACATCCTGTGTAATCTTGGCGGCAGATACGTTAGTCAGGAAAAGGATCAGGGCAGAGTATGAAGACGGATGAAATGGCCAGTGTTCTCGGCTCGAGCTGTGAGGAGCGATATGATTATTTTCTCACTGCAGTAGGCGAACATCGCGATATCTGGATTGTGGTCAACAACGATCAGCAGTTTCTTAAGATCTATGACGAGGATGATGGGATCGAATATCTGCCAGTCTGGCCTGACAGGGCTTTTGCCGCTGCTTATTGCGAGGACGCTGCAGACCTAGCACCCAAGAGCATCGCAGTTCCAGAGTTCTTCAAAAAATGGATTGACGGCCTGACCCGCGATGGTTTGCAGGTAGGCGTATTTCCGGGCTCAGACGCTACAGTCTGGATGATGGCGCCATCCGAGCTGAAAAGTGATCTCCAGGAAGAACTGTCACAGCCCTGAGTTGCTCTCCAGGTGCCGTGGCGAAGCGCTAGTCCTGTGCGGCACTCGACTCACTCAAGACCTGAGGCTTTTTGAACGCTTTCTGAAAAAGGTCCTTGTCTTCAGCAATGACCAGCGCGCAGCGGTCAGCAAGTTCTTCGCTCATACCGTCTACTTTCTTGAGCAGATATTCACGAATTTCCTCAGACAGCTCCAATACTCTGTCGCGGGCATCTGCCTCAGCCTTCGTGTTGAAGAGGAGCTCATTGGGCTGTTTCAAAGCCATTTCCAGTCCATCCCTATCTGAATAGTAAACTGCCTGTACTGACATGTTCGAATACCCTTCCGGCAATAAATTTGGCTGGTTATTTATACAGTGTCCGGTGGCTGGCAGCAAGGATAAATTGCAGCTTCACTACCGCCTGGTAGCCCGCTTTTCCGGTTGTGGACTTCTCGCTTTTGTTCAAAAGAGCAACACATATAGTTTTTCTTTTTAATATCTATCCCGACTATACAGACCTATAACTTAAGTCCGGCTTTCGTTTTCCCCTCCAAGATTTTACGAAATCTAAAACGTGCTCTCGCGTCCCGGCAAGATTCAAATATCGGCTTCAGGCACTGCGAAACGTCCATCGCGGCCTGTCATATGCCGCACAACAGTTACTATCAGGTAAAACAGATGAAAGCATTCGACACAAATCCGAAACACCTTGTATGGCCATTGGTAGCGGCGATATCGCTAGGCCTTACAGGCTGTGGTAGTGACAGCAAGAACAGGACAGCGCCGACGACAGATGGTACTACGGATGGCACCACCACCGAGGGCTCACCAACCGTGGCCTCTACTGGTCCTGCCGACAAAATGGTCGACGTGGCGCTCAATACCATGGTGGTAGCAACCTTTAATAATGCCATTGACGCTGACTCCATCAGTTCTGCCGGTTTCACGCTGGCCGCTGCGGGGCTGACTGACGAAACAGGTACAGTGACGGTGGATACAGCCACCAACACCGCTTCTTTCGATCCGACAAGCAATTTAGTCGGAGACTCTGTCTATACGGCCACTATTAGCACCGACGTAAAGTCGCTGGAAGGTATAGCTATGGACAACAATTATGTCTGGACTTTCACAACCGGACTGATCGTTGATGTTACGCCGCCGGCAGTCGCTTCCACAGATGCTGCTGATCAGGACACGGACGTTTCGACCAACAGAAATGTCAGTGTCGTTTTTAGTGAGAAGATGAATCCTGCCACGATCAACTCAACCACGTTCACCCTTACTGGTCCGGCCGGTGCGGTTCCTGGCGTCGTGAGCTATCCGGGCACCACTGCACAGTTCAATCCTGATCAGGACCTGGATCTCAGTACTCAGTACACCGCTACCATCACGACTGGTGCGGAGGATCTGGCAGCCAACGCGCTGGCTGCAAGTTTCGTGTGGAGTTTCACCACTGGCACGACGCCCGCCATGGGCCCAGCACCTGTCAATCTTGGAACAGCGGGCAACTATGTCATTCTCGCCAAGACAATGATTTCAACAACAGGTACCACCAAAATAATAGGGGATATCGCCATAAGTCCGGCTGCTGAAACCTTCATTACCGGCTTTTCGCAAGCACGCGACAGCTCGGGTACTTTTGCGACGACGCCGTCTGATATATTGACAGGCAGAATCTACGCAGCCGACATGACACCACCGACACCTGCAATACTCACGACGGCAATCAGCGACATGGAGATTGCCTTTACCGACGCCGCTAGCCGAACGACACCTGACTACACTGAGCTTGGTGCAGGCGATGTGAGCGGACAGGTTCTTGAGCCGGGTCTCTACAAGTGGGGCACCTCACTATTGATGACTTCTGCTGTAACGCTCAACGGGGACGCCAACGACGTATGGATCTTCCAGATTGCTCAAGACCTCACTGTTGAGAATGGTGTCGACTTGATACTGGCCGGTGGTGCGCTTGCAAAGAACATCTTCTGGCAGGTCGGTGGTGCTGTATCTCTGGGTACGACCAGCGATTTCGATGGCATTATCCTTAGCCAGACAGCGATTGTTGTGAAGACTGGCGCCACGCTGAACGGCCGGGCTCTGGCTCAATCTGCTGTAACGCTGGATGCCAATGCGGTAACAGCGCCTGCGCTTTAAGCCAGAATGATAACGGATTGCTGCCAGTGAAAGTCTGCACGGCAACCCATGATAATCGAGGGACCCAAATTTGGGTCCTTTTTTATGGCGTCACTGCTTGCGGGTGTTTACTACGGTCGCATAGTCTGTAGCAATGGATAGTACAGATACTGACGACCGGCCTTCTTCAAGTTTGCGCATGCGTAAAAACGCGAGTGCTGACTCATGCCGATGATGGTGCTGATCACGCAGCTGATGCTTCCCATCCTGCTGTTATGCTGGTTGGCGTGTCTACCTGCCAGAGGACGACTGGCTTTTACGATGCAATTCGTTTCGGTGGGGTTGACCTTGCTCGGGCTCGGTCTGGCGGCCCTATGGAGCATGCCGCCATTTTGGGTGCCGTTTCTTTACGCTGTAGCCTATTGTCTCGTGCTTGGCTGGCATCTTTTCAGTAAGCGTCCAGCCGATACTGCCTTGTGGGCAGCCGGACCTGTGAATACGGTGCTTGTTCTAGTGTCCATAAGTCTGGGACTCGCTGGCGGCTATCTTGGCGTCAGAGCCATACAAGGCCGCCAATTGCCACCGGTAGATATAGTGGACATTGCGCCGCCCTTCGGGCCGGGCACTTATATCATCGCAAATGGCGGGTCAGACACGATTGTGAATAGTCACCTGCATACACTCGATCCTGCTGTCGATCGCTATCGTCTGTGGCGGGGACAAAGCCGAGCTCTGGATATTTTCAGAATCAAGCCTTCAGGACTGCATATGAATGGCTTCTGGCCATCTGATCCGGCGCTGTACACGACCTTCGGAACACCTGTGCTGGCACCATGTTCAGGCGCTATCGAACTCGTAGTCGATGGCGTAGCCGATATGCAGGTGCCGCAGATGGATCGCCAACATATGGCAGGCAACTACGTCGCGCTGAACTGCGGTGAGTTTTTCGTCATCCTCGCTCACTTGCAGAAGAACAGCGTCAGGGTCAGGCAAGGCGATACTGTGGAGATTGGCGCACGCCTTGGTGAAATGGGGAATTCAGGGAACAGTTCAGAGCCGCACCTGCATGTGCATGCTCAGCGCGGACTGCCTGAAGACTCAATGCTTGGGGGAGAGCCGCTGGCGCTGACCATCGATGGTCGCTTTCTGGTTCGCAACGATCGCATCACAGTAGACGCTCCATGACCTCGGCGTCGAGCATCACCAGGCAGAGCATGCCCGGCCGGATACTAACGCTTGACCTGCACTTCGGGCCCTGCGAGATGAGCCAGCAAAGGATTTCGCGTCCAGACCCATTTACGCAAAGCCGCGCCAATGGTTAGGCCGACAGCGAAACCCCCGATGTGCGCCCAGTAGTCCACGCCACCCTGGCCCATGCTCATTCCAAAGAAATTGAGGCCTAACCAGATGCCGAAGTACCACATGACCGCCAGCTTCTTCTGCCATACCACGAACATGAAGGTCATGCTCGCTTTCGGGAACCAGAGAAGGTACATGCCAAAAAGGCCAGCTATGGCCCCGCTGGCGCCGACCGAAGGGATGGGGGAGCCGAGATTGGCCAATACGCTGATGGTACCAGCCAATATGCCGCAGACGAGATAAATTGCGAGAAAGCGACCGTGGCCCAGGGCATCCTCGAGATTGTCGCCAGTGAGCCACAGGAAATACATGTTGCCAGCGAGGTGGAGCATGCTGCCATGAAGAAATGTGGCTGTAATAAAGCTCCATAAGCCGTTACCTTCCTGCACGACGGCAGGGGCCAGGGCGAAGTTTTCGAAGATCATATTTGTGGCGTGGAGGTCAAAACCGTACGAGATAAAAATCAGCGAATTGATAATCACCAGTGCGATCGTCACCCAGGGGGTGATTCGGGGTTTGACGTTGTATTCCACCGGCATGCGCAGAAGCGCCTCGAACACCCAGGTCTTCCACGAGGTAGACTGATTCATGTCCTGAATGGCGTGTTTGATCGCCGCTGATTTGACAACCTTTGATACGGTATCACGTGCTACCCATGCGCCATCGCAGGCCCTACACACATCGATATCGACATGATAGTCGTTCAGTAGATGGTAGATCTGCATGCCATGACTGCAGTCCGGACATTCTCGATTGGAGTAGTCCAGTGACGGCCCGAGGTCTGCAACATAGTCGCCGTAATCTGTCCGCTGGCACTTGGCGGCTACCAGAGCGTCGAGATCGGCTTTTTCGAACCATACACCGCCACACTGACGACAGATATCCACTTCTTCACCGTCATAGTCCTTTATGGTCAGATGGGCGGTTCGGCATTGGGGGCAATACTTCTTTCCTGACATCAGCTGTCTTCCTTGAGTAGTTCGATCTGAACGCCATCGGCCTTGAGGCTTTCGCCCAGTGCCTGATAATTCGCCTTCAGTTTGGGTAAGGTGTCCTGCTCCATCCTGTCCAGCAACTCGGTCAACAGTTTGGCTGCATAGGTGGCACCATAAAAGTGGTTTTCCACCTTCTCGATGATGCTGGCAGTGTCCGCATAGAAACGGCGCCCCTCGGTGAGAAACAGACTCGGTGTTTCTAGCGTCGCCGGCGAAAAGCGCATGGTCTCCCACACAAACTGTGACAGGGCCGGGTGCTGATCCTTGAGATTTGCCGGATTCCGTCCGAGGACGTCTTTCACGTAGCCGCGAAGTTCCCTGGCATTGTCTTGCAGTTCATCGTGCAGCGACGCGCGGAGGTAGTAGTTGTGCTCCTTGGCGATGATGCTGTCAAAGCGGATGGCCTGCTCGAGACCAGCATTGGCAGCGAGATACACGCCGATAATCGTCGCCAGGACAACGAAGACCTGCGAAACCCAAAAGCCGGACTTCTGAAGATCGCCATGATCGAGTTGTTTGATTTTCTGAATGGGGGCTTTCATGTACTGCTTCCCTGTAGATGCCCGGTCTGCCTGAGTGGCAGGGGCGTTCTCCTGAGGCGCGGGAGCATAAGGGATTGAGTAGCTGAGTTCCAGAACACAGTCGACGGTTTTGGCTTAATATGCCGCTGGTAGCGCCGAGAATAAGCGCTGGAGTGACAGACTTGAATGAACGCTGCATGATGGATGCTTCACAACTTAAGGGACTGCGAGAGTATTGCCGATGTCTAGCCATGCCTGAGCAACTGAATCTCCGTCATCTCCAGTACTTCTGGGTTATCAGCCGTGAAGGCTCAATAGTCAAAGCCAGCGAAGTCCTCGACCTTGCACCGCAGACCCTGAGCGGTCAACTGGCGACTTTCGAAGCTTCTCTCGGTGCGCGCCTGTTTCGACGCGAGCGCCGCTCGTTGGTACTGACGGACCTGGGGCGAATGGTGTACGGCTATGCCGAAGACATCTTTGCGACTACGGCTGAGCTCACCGAAGCGCTCAAGCTGCCGTCAGCCGAACGCCCGATTTCGTTGTCAGCGGGGGTCTCTGCCTCAATACACAAGCTCATCGCTTACCATCTTCTGCAGCCAGCATTTGCACTCGATCGACCGGTGAGCCTGCACTGTCAGACGGGACGCACCGCCGATCTCATGCTTGGGCTGAAAAGACAGGAACTCGACGTCGTTTTGACAGATCGCATGCCCCATCTCGACGATCAGACACGCCTGACCGTGCATCCGATCATGCGGTCTACCATCAGTCTTTTCGCATCGCCTGAGATGGCCAGCCGGCTTCGCGATAATTTTCCCGCATCTCTTGAAGGTGAGCCCTTTCTTGCCAATGCCACCGACGCGCCATACTACGACCAGCTGATGAACTGGTTTTCCGTCGCAGGTATCCGCATGCGATTGGTCGCCCAGATTGATGACAGTGCGCTTATCAAGGTGTTTGGCCGGGAGGGAGCGGGCGTGTTTGCAGCGCCGACCGTCATCAGTGCTGAGGTTTGTCGCCAGTACGAAGTTGAAAAAATCGCCAGTATCGATGAAGTGAGTGAAGAGTTGTTTGCGGTCACTAGAGGCCGCACAGTTCTGCATGAGGGCGTCAAGGCCATATGCAGACCTGCGACCCTGTTCGAGAGCGGAATTCATCGTTAAAAACGATCTGTTTATTCTGGTAAATCTGGTTTTATCGAGGTCTGTCTTCAGCGATGATGTCGCCGAGCGTTGAATCAGAGGATCTCTCGTGCCAGATATCATTGTTATGTTCTTCCTCCTGGGTGTTGTAGCGGGGGCCCTGAAATCTGATCTGACTATCCCCAAGGCTGCTTACGATATCCTGAGCCTTTTACTGATGCTCACCATCGGCCTGAAGGGTGGCATGGCGCTTCACGGCAACCTTGGATGGCACCTGTTGCCTGAAGTGTTGGGTGTCATAGCATTGGGTTTCAGTCTTCCCTTGCTGATGATCCCGATTCTGCGTCATCTTGTTGGACTGAACATTGCTGACTCGGCCAGCTTTGCAGCGCATTATGGCTCGGTCAGTGCGGGTACTTTCGCCGTCGCGCTGGCGTGGGTAGAGGCGCGAGGGCTCCCCCTGGGCGGACAGGTAACGCTCTACCTGGTGCTGTTGGAACTCCCTGCGATACTGGCCGGGCTCTGGTATTTCCGAAGTCGGCAGGCTGCGTCTGTGCACAGCGCAAGCGTGCCGCTTTGGCAGGAAACATTGACCAACCGCAGTGTGGTACTGCTGGTTGGCGGCGTCGTTGTTGGTGCGCTCTACGGCCCTGAGAATGGCAACGGTGTTACCAATACCCTGACCGGGGCATTTTCTGCGGTACTGTCGCTATTCCTGCTGGAAATGGGCCTTGTGGCGGCCGAAACGCTGAGAGGTCTGAGACTGAAGCATTGGCGGGTCATCGCTTTCGCGTTGGTCATGCCGCCGATTCTTGCGGTGCCTGGCCTGCTTACCGGACTTGCCCTCGGACTGGAACACGGTAGCGTGGTGATACTGGCCACGCTCACGGCCAGTGCGTCCTATATAGCAGCACCTGTCGCGGTGCGACATGCCATCCCGGATGCCGACATTGGACTGGCAATGCTCGCCTCGCTGGGCGTGACTTTTCCCTTTAATGTGTTGCTGGGGATAGGTCTCTATCACGGATATGTTTCAATGATGTCGGGCTAGCTGACGGCATTTATTTCAGTGTCAGCGCTCGAAACAAGGCCTGTCCTTCCAGCGTGCTCTGATTGATATAAATTGCATAGGGAAAGCGATCGATGGCGCTGTCGGAAAATTGATAGTTTTGCCGTTTCATTTTCAGGGTGTCCATCACGTACCAGCCGGTTTCCTGTATGGCGAGCACATAGTCGACACGACCGTGCTCCAGCATGCGAAAGCCCTGTGATATATCATCAATGAAAACGAGGTGGGCGCCCTTGCTCACCAACTCCGCATTATAGGCTTCCAGCTTGAGTGAGCGGGTCACTGCAATCTGCTTGCCGGCGAGTTCGGACAGATCGGTCCATTCAAAGGCCGAGCTTTCCCTGACACGAAAAAGCCCATAGATGAAATTTGCATCCTGAAGCACGAGCCTGACAGTCGAAGCCGCAGCATTGGGCTGAGGGACGTAAGAGGCATGCCAGGCCTCGTTGTCCATGGTTTGCTGTAATCGTGCCGGAGGTAAAAAGCGCGGCGCAATTTCAATACCAGAGCCTTCCAGACGCTTCCGCAGCATGGCGAATGAGGTGCCCTGCGTCGGCATGGCTTCGCTGGTGAAAGGAGGATATTCGATAGTCAGGACTTTAACGATGGTTGAAGCGGGAAGCGCCGATGTCTGCGCAAAAGCTGTCGCCGTGACGGCGGCCGCCGTGAACAGTACGAACATCAACAACAGTCTATTCATGGCGTGTTCCCTTGGAATATAGGCTGGAGCATCCGGCTCCCGGTATTTATTTTTATTGTTATCATAAGTTGCGAATGATCGCTGGTCCATGCTGGTGACTCATATCCATTGTTTTTCAGCTTGACTGCAGGCTTGAGTACCGCGTATCAGTATCACCCGTGCAGGCAAATTGGGCGGTGGAGTGGATATGACAACAATCAGGCTGAGCCTGTTGATGCTTCTGGTGACGACAACGCGCGTTACGAATGCGAGCGATTTCTGCGAGCACTCCAATACAAATCAGCTGGTGTGGAACGAAGCCTTTGTCGCTGCGCTACACGCATTCCATGGTACGACGCGAGCGAGTCTCTTCGGACGAGACGAACTTTTAGTGGAACAGGCGCTGACTGGTTTGGGCGGTCCCCCCGACAGGATCAGGACGCTAAGCGAAGGACTGGTGATGGCGAGCGCCTGTCGAGCTGATAGCTGCACTGAGAAAGCAGCGGTCGTACTGTCCTGCCCAGACACTATCGAAGCCGTGGGCGTACTGCATTATCGATGTGGATCGGCTGATGATTGGCAGGTCTGCCCTGATGAGCCTGTCCTGTCGGTCTATCTGCATCGGCAGCCCGGCTCACGGATCGCCAGCGACGCTCTGAAAGCCTGGGCAATCAATTCGGTGCCCAAAGCACGCTTGCCGCTGTCTTATGATTATCGAGACCAGTTCAACGAATTACAGGATCCTCCCCCTGATCCAGGTGCCGGAGCGCTGCGATGACCGAGTATTTTATTCAAGCTTTCGTCTACCTCATTGCGGCAGTGATAGCTGTGCCACTGGCCAAGCGCTGGGGACTTGGATCTGTGCTCGGCTATCTCGTCGCAGGGGTCGTTATTGGGCCTGTCACGGGATTGGTGGGGCAGGAGACCACCACCATTCAGCACTTTGCCGAGTTCGGTGTAGTGATGATGCTCTTCCTGGTGGGTATGGAGCTGGATCCAAAGGCACTCTGGGCCATGCGGGTGCGTCTGGTGGGGCTGGGCGGATTGCAGGTTGCCCTGACAGCCGGTGCGGGAATGGGTATCGCCATCTGGCTGGGCCTGGCCTGGCAGACCGCGCTAGCGACAGGTCTGATCTTCGCACTCTCATCTACAGCCATTGTATTGCAGACCTTGAACGAAAAGGGCCTGGTTAAAACCGAAGGCGGGCGCAGTGCCTTTTCTGTTCTGTTGTTCCAGGATATTGCTGTCATTCCAATGCTCGCCCTCATTCCATTGCTGGCTTTGCCCGAGTTGGCAGGTCTCGGTGACAAGGCCGATGCGCATGCCAGTAGCATAAATCTGGTCGAACATTTGCCGGGATGGGCTCATGCGCTGGTAGTCATTGGCGCAATCGGTGCTGTGATCGTTGGCGGAATTTTTCTGAGCAAACCCTTGTTTCGATATGTCGCGCAGTCGGGCCTTCGCGAAGTCTTCACGGCTACGGCCCTCATGCTTGTGATAGGAATTGCGGCGCTGATGGGGCTGGTGAGTCTGTCGCCCGCGCTTGGGGCCTTTCTTGCCGGGGTCGTATTGGCGAACAGCGAATTCCGCCACGAACTCGAGGCTAATCTGGAGCCCTTCAAGGGCCTGCTGTTGGGGCTGTTCTTCATTACTGTCGGTGCCGGCATCAATTTCGACATCCTCGCAGCGGAGTGGGGGACTATCCTCGCGCTAGGTCTGGCGGTCATAGTCGTGAAGGCCAGCATTCTTCTTGGGCTCGCGCTGTTGTTTCGCATCAAGGGTAGTAACGGCTGGCTATTTACGCTGAGTCTCGCCCAGGCTGGTGAGTTTGGCTTCGTTCTGCTGACTTACAGTGTGCAGAATAAGGTCATTGCCGTTGAAACGTCTCAGATTCTTTCTGTAGTGGTCGCCTTCTCCATGTTCCTCACGCCGGCCTTGTTCATAGTGTACGACCGGGTAGTCCTGCCGAGATACCGAAGTGCGCAGAATGAGGGCAGGGAAGCCGATACTATCGATGAGCAGGCCCCGGTCATCGTCGCTGGCGTCGGTCGCTTTGGCCAGATTGTCTGTCGCTTGCTGCGTGCCAACAATATCCCCATCGTGGTGCTGGATCATGAGATCGCGCAGATCGAAAATGTGCGTCAGATCAATATCAAGAGTTTCTTTGGCGATGCCAGTCGTTCGGACCTGCTGGAAACCGCAGGAATAGAGCACGCCCGTTTGCTGGTCGTGGCAATAGATGACCGGGAGCGTGCGGTCGAAATGGTACAGCACGTGAAACAGTATCATCCCGGCGTCTGGATACTCGCGCGGGCTTTTGACCGTGGTCATGGATACCGGTTACGCGTCGCTGGCGCCGATGATATTGTCAGTGAGACCTATCATTCCGCGCTCGAGGCCGGCAGCCATGCGCTCACGGCCATGGGCGTTCATCCACTTCGAGCGAGGCAGATGACCGCCGCATTCGTGGACAACGAAAAAGCGCATGAAGATGAACTTTTTCAGGCCTGGCAGGAGATGGATGGCAGCATCGATTTCAGCCCCCGCTATGGGGAGCTGTTCATGAAACTGGAAGAGGCCTTGAGTAGTGCGATGCAACAGGACTGGGAAACGCCAGAGCAGAGAGAGGCGCCAATATGGATGCCACCAGAATCAGATACGGAACGCTGATCAGGCTGTGATCGAGGCCAGTGCCTCCCGGATTGTTCGATCATTGATTGGCCGGACCAGGCGGTTGATCTCCTGCCCATCCCTCAGGAAGACCAGCGTCGGCCAGAGCTTCACCTTGAATGACCGGCCCAGAGGCTTGCCTTTGCCATCCTCTATCTTGATGTGCGGCACCTCTGGATGCGTGTCCAGCGCAGCTTCGAGATGAGGCTGCGCAGCCTGGCAATGGCCACACCAGGGCGTGCCGAATTCCAGGACCGCTGGCCCATCCATCGCTTCCATCTCTGCGCGTGTAGGTTCACTTGGCTCGTAGTGGGTGCTCATCGTCATGCCGTGTCTCCCTGGTGCCTTGCTGGCTATAGCTTACGACTACAAGGCTTCATGGTTTCAAACAGATAGTGAACCTATATTATCAGATTTGCAGGCCGAAGATCTGAATGAGACCGATAGCGATGAGGTAGATGGCTACCACATAATTCAGCAGTTTAGGGCTCAGCAGAATGAGGATGCCGGCCAGGATGGAAAGCAGTGGTATGAGCTGTATATGTAAGGTCATGTCGTTTTCTCTGAAACAGATGAGGATGCTGGTATAACGCCCTCTCATAGTAGCAGTCACACGAGATTCTCACATTGACCGCTTGGCTTGAGCGGCCACAATATTTTCTTCGGTTGCTCCTGCCCGATAGCCGCTTTAGTATCGATGCTCCCTGTTTCTGGTGAACACGCGAGGATGGAACGATGTCGAAGTGGTGTATCGTTATAGGTGCTTCAGAGGATGAAATGGGTCAGTCGAAGCTCGAGGCAGCCTAGGGTTTGAAAGCAGAGGTCGCAACAGCCCACGCCCTGGTGCTGCTGGCCACTCTGCTCGTTGCGGGCTCATTTATCGCATCGGCCAGATTGGCAAGTGTACTGAATCCGTATTCGCTCACCTTGCTACGCTTTGTATGCTCTGTAATCATTCTGGCGCCGGTCGTTTTGATGCAGCCTTCGCTGCGCGCTCGAATTTTGCCCGCAATGCCACGGGCGCTCATCATCAGCTTCTTTTTCTCCGCATTTTTTGTGTGCATGTTCGAAGCCCTGAAGACGACCACCGCCCTCAATACCGCGGCGATTTATACGCTAGTGCCGTTAATGACGGCGATCATCAGTCGGCTTGTACTCGGGGAAAAGTTGGCGCAGAGCCGGGTCTGGATCTATTTACTAGGCGCTGCAGGCGCTTGCTGGGTTATTTTTACCGGGCGCCAGGCCGATGTTCTCTCGCTGAGCCTGAATACCGGTGACCTGATTTTTTTCGGCGGCGCGGTGCTGATGGCCTGTTATGCCGTTTCGATGAAGCGGCTCTACCGGAATGATCCCATGATCGTGCTGGTGCTGGGGATTCTGTTGGGTGGTTGCTTCTGGATGACCATTGCCTTGCTGGCGACCGGCAATACGCCGGACTGGCAGCTTCTGGACCGCCAGGCGGCCTGGCAGATGGCCTATCTTGTCGTCGGCGCCACGATAGGCACGGTGTATCTCTTCCAGCGTACGATCGTGGTTCTGGGCCCCAGTCGCGTCAATGCCTATATCTACCTCAATCCCGCCTCTGTCGCGCTGCTGAGTATAGTAGTTGGGGACGGGCCGATTCCGCTCATGACATTGCCGGGAATAGCGATCGCCATGCTCGCTACCATTCTGCTTCAGAAGAGAGCGCAGTCTGCGGTGCCTGTCAGCACGCCATCGCGTTATACTGATTAAAGTCTGCGACCACGTGGGTTTTCGTATTAACAGACTTGCCCTTGCGGTATTCGCTTCACCAGAACAGGAACGCACAGATGACCGGAATTGATATTGGTATCAACAAGGACAACCGAGTAGCCATAGCTGAAGGCCTCAGCCGCCTATTGGCTGACTCCTACACGCTGTATCTGCAGACTCATAACTTTCACTGGAACGTAACAGGACCGGCTTTTCGTGAACTCCATCTGATGTTCGAAGAGCACTACACTGAACTTGCGGCTGCTGTTGACGATATTGCAGAGCGAATAAGAACGCTGGATGTTGCTGCGCCCGGGACCTATAAGGAATTCGCCCGTCTCAGTTCAGTCAAGGAAGTAGACGGTGTACCGAGCTCGGATGAGATGGTGGATCTGCTCACCAAAGGTCATGAGCAGGTGGTAAGAACATCGAGAGAAGTGCTGAAAGTTGCACAGGAAGCTGATGATGAATCCACAGCGGCGCTGGTATCCGACAGGATGCGGGTGCATGAAAAGACCTCCTGGATGTTGAGAGCCATTCGGAAGTAGACAGAACAGCTGTATGGCAGGTCGAGCATGAACATCGGCGTCATTGCTGATACGCATGGCCTGCTGCGTCCGCGGGCAGCAGAAGCGCTGGCTGGCTCGGATCTGATTATCCACGCTGGCGACATCGGGCAGGACGCTGTGCTTGATCGCCTGGAACATATCGCGCCGGTCATTGCTATTCGAGGTAACATCGATACGAGCGGTCGCGCTGCCGACCTTCCTGATACCCGGGTGCTAGACTTTGCAGGCCATCAGCTCTTTCTACTTCACGACGTCAAGACATTGGACCCCTGCGCAGCCGCTGGCTGCAGGATCATCATCGCTGGCCACTCTCACAAGCCGCGCAACGATGTCCTCGACGGTGTACTGTACTTCAATCCGGGCAGTGCTGGTCGCCGACGCTTTCGCCTGCCGATCACCGTCGGCCGGCTGACACTGTTGCCCGGTACTGCCAAGGGCACCATAATTCCGCTGGATCTGACCTGAGTTGAAGTGCAGATTCTGCTCTGGTGGCAGCAATGTTGGCGCCCGACTGATCTCCTCCATGCTGGTCTTACTGCGTATTATCTGACGTACACCTGTTTGGACTGCCGGGCCAGGCCCTGCTTGTACTCAGAATGCTCATCAAGGAGCTTGCCTACAGGATGTTGGGATTTTTGATACTGCACATTGCCGCACTGCTGTTCTGGGCGGCAGGGCTGCTTTATCTGCCGGCTGTCATCTCCGGAAGCTCCGATCGACGCCGATCGCTCGCGGGTGGCGAAGTGAAGGATGTCGAGATTGCCCGCTTCCTTTTCACACGCATTGCCACCCCAGCTGCGCTCATCGCTATTGTCGCTGGCACGGGGGTTTTCGTTTTGAACAAGACCGTGGACGCCTGGCTCATCGTCAAACTGACGCTGGTGACCGGACTTGTGATCACACATGGCGGCCTGGGTTTTCTGATAGTGAGGGCGGAATCGCACAGCGAAAAATCAATAGCTGTCTGGTGCTGGCTGTCTGCCGCAATCACAACCTTGCTGATGACAGGGATTATTCTGATCGTACTGGGCAAACCCGAAGTCGGGAACTGGATGTGACAGTAGTGCCTTTCAAGCCAGCTTCAACCGTCGTGTCTGCGTTCCGCCATCTTGTCCGGCGATACAGCGACAGCCTGATCGTAAACGAGCAGGCCACCAAGCAGGCTGGCCAGACCAATCATCAGTCCGCTCAGCAAGGACAGGTACAGACCCCATGGCATGATCACTTCGTCAAAGGGGTTCACCACTCGAAGCAGCCAGTTGAGCGTAGCGATCGACAGCAGCATCACTGCGAGGATGGCATGACACCAGGCCGTGATCAGATTTCGAATTTGCACGACCAGAACGAGATCCATGAAGCCGATGGCGCCCGATACCCAACCGCCAACGGTGCCAACACCGACCAGCCAGATACCGGCCCGGGCCCAGAAGACATCTCCTGTATACAGGTAAGCCAGGTCGGCCGGGATCAGCATGAGCAAGGCTGCGACTGGAAAATGAATCACCATGGGATGGATCGGATGACCCAGAATCGACATTTTGCTTGGAATGGACTCTTTGGCCATGGGTAACGCTCGCAATGATCTAGAGAAAGTTGTTCGACGCCGTGCAGGCAGTATCTACGGGCGAAGGCTGAATAGTAGCTCATTTCGGATGACCGGTATTGCGAGCTGCCTGCTGCTCTCGGCCTGCTCCGGACCCCTCTCCTCACTTGATCCCGCAGGACCTCATGCAGCATCGGCAGCGCTGCTATGGTGGGGGATGTTCGGCTTTTTCACGGTAATTCTGCTGATTGTGGTCGCGCTTTGGCTGTATGCCATCAAACGTGATCCGGGTACTGTATCTGATGTAGAAGCTCAACGGACCCAGAACCGCTGGGTTCTCGGTGGAGGGCTTATCCTACCGGTTGTCAGTATCACCGTGATCCTTCTGGTCGGTATTCCTGTAGGACGCAGTATGTTGCCGTTGCCTCTCGAGTCGGGACAGGCGCTTCGTGTCGATGTGCAGGCGCATCAATGGCGTTGGGAAGTCAGCTACCCTGACACAGATGTGGGTCTGACGAACGAACTGCATATACCAGCTGGCAAGGCTGTTGACCTGCATCTTACCACAGCTGACGTGATTCACTCATTCTGGGTGCCCAGGCTTGCCGGCAAGCTCGATACCATGCCTGGCCGCACGAACATCCTGCGTATCGAAGCCGATGCCCCCGGCACATACCATGGCCAGTGTGCCGAGTTCTGCGGACTCGAACATACCGACATGAGATTCACCGTTATCGCTCACGAGCCAGCCACCTTCGATAGTTGGCTTAAGGAGAAGCAGAACGATGATTGAGAGGATAGCCGAACGCAACCATGGGCGGCATCAGCGACTGGATCGAGTGTGGAGTTACAAGCCAGGCTGGGGCGCCTTCGCGGCGGTCAATCACACGACGATCGGGCTGCGCTTTCTGGTGACCGGGCTGATCTTCTTTCTGGTCGGTGGTCTGCTGGCGATGCTCATACGCACCCAATTGGCCTTGCCCAATCAGAACATCGTGAGTCCCGCTCTGTATAACCAGCTCTTCACAATGCATGGCACGGTGATGATGTTCCTGTTCGCCATACCGGTCCTCGAGGGGGCCGCGATGTATCTCATCCCCAAGATGATCGGGGCACGTGATCTGGTCTTTCCCAGACTCAGCGCTCTAGGCTACTGGTGTTACCTCTTCGGCGGCCTCATCATCATGTCGAGCCTGTTGCTGAACATTGCGCCAGATGCCGGCTGGTTCATGTACACGCCTTTAAGCAGCATCGAATATTCGCCTGGACCTGGTTCGGACTTCTGGTTGATCGGCATCACCTTCGTGGAGATATCGGCGATCTCGGCCGGGGTGGAGTTGGTGGTGTCCATCTTGCGCACCCGTACCAAGGGCATGTCGCTGAACAGGATGCCGGTCTTCTGCTGGTACATCCTGGCCATGGCCTTCATGATCATATTCGGTTTTCCGCCGCTGATTCTCGGCAGCATACTGCTCGAACTCGAGCGGGCCGCCGGATTTATATTCTTCGCAGTGGATGGGGGCGGTGATCCCCTGCTGTGGCAGCATTTATTCTGGCTGTTTGGCCATCCCGAGGTCTATATCATCTTTCTGCCGGCGGCCGGTATCGTCTCTACCCTGATCCCTGTGTTTGCCCAGCGTCCACTGGTCGGGTATCGGTGGATCGTGCTGGCTATCATCGTAATGGGCTTTATCAGTTTTGGACTCTGGGTGCACCATATGTTTACCGTAGGCATCCCGAGTCTGGCGCTGGCGTTCTTCTCGGTGGCCAGTATGCTGGTAGCCATTCCCACGGGCATTCAGATCTTCGCCTGGCTCGCGACCTTATGGTCCGGTCACGTCAAATACAGTCTCCCGATGCTGTGGATCGTAGGTTTTCTCGTCGTTTTCGTATGCGGCGGATTCACTGGCGTGATGCTGGCACTGGTGCCCTTCAACTGGCAGGTGCACGATACCCATTTTGTCGTCGCCCACATGCATTATGTGCTCGTTGGCGGAATGATGTTTCCCCTGGTGGCCGGCCTCTATTACTGGCTTCCACACGTCTCGGGCCGCATGTCGTCTGAAAGACTGGGACGCTGGGGTTTTTGGCTGTTCTTTATCGGTTTCAATCTGACCTTTTTCATCATGCATCTAACCGGCCTGCTCGGTATGCCCCGACGGGTCTACAGCTACGATGCGGGCCTGGGCTGGGAGTGGTTCAATCTGATTTCGTCGATTGGCGGTTTTATCACCGGAATCGGTGTGGCGGTCATCATCCTCGATATCGCCCTGCATTTCCGCTTCGGCAGGAAGGCTGACAGGAACCCGTGGAATGCCGATACGCTGGAGTGGGCTACGCCAATGCCCGTGACGACTTACAACTTCGCCAGTCTTCCCACAATTGAAACCAGGACGCCCATGTGGGATCGGCCCGATCTGCCGGAGAGGATCGAGAACGGCGAGTTTGGCCTGGACGAGCCACGTCATGATCTTCGTGAAACCTGGGGGTCGGATGCCGTGACCGGGGAGCTGAAGGAGATCGTGCATCTACCGGCGAACTCGTGGCTGCCACTGCTGTCTGCCAGCTTCATCGCGCTTATGTGTATATGTCTCCTCACCAAGAGCTACCTGCTTGCGCTGCCAGCCTGCCTCCTGGCCGTCGGATATCTGCTGCAATGGAGCTGGCACAATGGGGCGCACCCTATTGCTGCGCCCTTTTACGATGACGAACCCTATAGCCCGCCGCTGCATTCTCGAACCTGTGATGGGCCGGGGCGCTGGGGCATGATCATCACGATGATGGCGAATGGGACCCTCTATGCTTCGCTACTGTTCGGCTGGTTCTATCTGTGGACTGCGGGGCCATCATGGCAGGCGCCTGACGACGGGCCAATTTCGTTTTGGCCCTTGCTCGCGAGTGGTGGGCTGCTCACCATTTGCGTCTTGCTTTATCGGCAACTAGTTGCTCGTCTGGGACGGGGCGAATCCAATGGACTCGAGCGCGGGCTGTGGCTGGCGTGTCTCATTGGCCTGGTGCACTTTGCTACGCTGTTGTGGGTGTTGCTGGCTGCGCCGCTTCAACCCACCATGTCCGCGCATGACTCGGTATTGACCGTCATGCTCATGTATCTGCTGCTCCATAGTGGACTCGCAGTAATCCTCACCGGCTTGCAGGCTGTGCGGGTTCGAATTCGCTATGTCGGTGCCAGAGCACCTTATGAACCCTTCGTTCTGAGACCCTTCTGGAGCTATACGCTTGGCGTATTCTGGATCAGTTTCGCCGCATTCATACTGCTACCTATGGGCTGGGGTGGGGGATGACATTCGAACGACTGAAACCCGGACACCCGGCTCATCTGGTGCTGGGTCTGGTGATATGGAGTGTATGGTTCGTACTGCTCTACGGCGGGCTGTCAGTGGCCTGCGAGTTGGCGCCGCCAGGCGCAGAGCAGGGGGCTCTGAACTGGCTCAATGCGACCTTGCTGGTATTGGGTGTTTTCTTTTTCGTCATGCTCCTGGCGGGCGCTTACATGAGCTGGCGGCATGCGCCTTCTGCTGAAAGCGACCAACCACAGCAGCGCTTTCTGGGCCGAGTAGCTGCCGCTGTCTATCTGTTCGCTGCCATCGCAAGCCTGGCCATCGCCGTGCCAAGCCTGGTCATGCCACCATGCCTCTGAGACGAAGGCATCTGTACCTGCCTTGTGCCGCAGCAATCGTTGCCCCGAGCCCAGCGTTAGCCCATAGCCCGCTAGCCGGCGATACGGACAGTCAGCTAGCGGCCGGAGTCAGTGCGCTCGTTCTCGCTACACTCTGGTTGCTGTACCTGTCGGGTGCGTTCCGTCAGCCGCCGCGTAAGGTCCGGCTTGCCGGGTTTCATGCGGCTATGTTGCTCAGCTTACTGGCCGTGCTCGGCCCGCTGGATACCTTGGCGCAGGACAGCACCGCTTGGCATATGGTTCAGCATATGCTGTTTCTTGTGGTCATTGCGCCCTTGTGGGTCCTGAGTCGCCCGCTGCCCCAACTCGCTGCGGCCGGAGGACGTCTCATCGCCAGGATGGCTGGGCCGCTGCTGCGATGCGCAAGGCATCCAATGCTCATAGCCTATATTCATGCCTTTGTGATCTGGTTCTGGCATACACCACACTTCTACAGGCTGGCTCTGGACGACCCCTGGTGGCACCTCACGGAACATACTCTCTTCCTCGTGACGGCTGGTCTGTTGTGGTGGGTGGTGCTTCACAGTAGCCGGCGCCACATGGGCTGGGCGCTTGCGGCCCTTCTATTCACCCTCATGAACACCGGCTTTCTCGGCGCTGTGCTCACTTTCGCCAGCAGCCCCCTATACGGCGACGCTCGCGGGCTGGAAGATCAGCAGCTCGCCGGACTGATCATGTGGGTACCAGGCGCTGTGCCGTATCTGCTCGCTTCTGCCTGGGTTGGCTATCGCTGGACCAAGCAGATGCAGCGGACGGTTGTCGCTCAGGCTAGACACTCGGAAGCCTGATAGCAGTCCTTATTTCGCACAAAACTTCTTCGCTTTCTTCTGCGTAGGCATTCACAACCATTTTAATGAGGGGGGCTCTTTTTCCATGCATGACATTCTGCATGTAATCGTCAATAAATATGGCTGGATCCACCTGTCGCTGGGCTTGCTCGGCAACGTCGCCTTTCTGATTGGCAGTATCCTTTTTTTACCCGCTATGGAGGCCTTCAAGCTAGTGGGTGTGTGGCTGTTTATTGCAGGCGCCTTTCTGATGCTGATAGGGTCGACTGGTCGCTTGCTTGTCGACATCTCAGGCGATTAGGCATAAATGCTGCAAAAAAGAATATCGCCACTGTGACTGGCGTGGCTACTCCAGCTTGCCAGTCCATGGCCCACCAGGTTGCACCGCTGTATAGACACCATAGCGCCGGTATGACTGCGAACAACCAGGGTAGGCGGGGCGTGAGTAGTAAAAGACCGAGGGTCACGATCGCGGTGGGGTCGGGCGCTGTTCCGAATAGCTCGATGCCAGCCCAGCTGCGGCCGCTGAGCGGTCCTAGCAGTGGGTAGACGATAAAGCCATAGACAATGAGGGCCAGCCCCAGCCAGGCCCTTGCACGAGTACTTGCGCAGTCATTCACAGCGCGTGCACGCAGTCCCCAAGCCGCCATCAGGGCACCTTGAACGATGAAGGCCCAGCCCATGTAGGTGGCCGCCCAGTTCAGCTCACCATGGAGTTGCATATGAAAACTGTAGCCGACCCAGGCCCAGGCTGATCCGACAATGAGGCCTGCAGCACGTGCCTGCCAGACATGATGTCTCTGCCATATGAGGTAACAGGCAACAAGCCCAAGCAGCAGCGCCACGCCCTGCCATGGCCAGACTGCTTCGTTCTGGCGCACGAACAGCCGGAAGTAGACTTCCGATTCCATCGGCATGAAATCCTGAAGGCTGTAAGTCGAAATATCATTTGGCATCATGGGGTCAGACTGTCCTTACAGAGCCCGAACCGCGTCGACGATCTTTTGGCGTGTGGCCTCGTCAGGCATCTCCCCCTGCGCAGCACCCATGTTTTCACGCACATGTTCAACGCTCGTGGTCGCTGGAATGGCGCAGGTTACGGCAGGGTGCGATACGATGAACTTCAGCAGAACCTGGGGCCAGTTTTCACAATCGATGTCGCGCGCCCATGCCGGTAGTGGCTCGTTAGCATTCTGAACACTGCTCACCAGGCTGCCACCTCCAAATGGGCGGTTGGCAATGACGGCAATACCTTTTTCCTGCGCCAATGGCAGGAGACGATCTTCGACTTCACGGTCAAGAACATTATAAGTCAGCTGAACGAAGTCGATGTCGTGGGAGGTCATGATCTGTTCGAGCTCACGGTGACGTCGTCCGTGTGAGGTCGAAATGCCGACGTGCTTGATTTCACCATTGTCTTTCATGGTCTGCAATGTTTCCAGATGCGGCTCCCAACTCAACAGATTGTGTACCTGCATGAGATCGAATCGCTTCAGGTTCCATTTATCCGCAGACGTGGCGACTTCTTCGCGGGTATCGTCGCCGTCACTCGTCCATACCTTTTCGGCAGAAAACAGTTGCTCTGGATGACCCAGCTTGTCGAGCGCGTAGCCCATGAAATCCTGCGACGATCCGTACATTGGCGAGGAGTCTATCATTTGACCGCCGAGCTCGAAGAAGGCGCTGACCACTTCGGTTCGCTGGTCGCGCAACACCGGATCGCTGCCAACATTGAAAGTTTGCCAGGTGCCCAGGCCTATAACGGCCAGTGATTGGCCGGTGCCGGGAATCTTGCGAGTTGTGACGGCGGCGCCAGGCGCAGCAAGCAACTCGAGTGGCTTCGAAAGCATGATGCCAGCGCCAGCGCTAGCGAAGTGACGCAGCAAGGTGCGTCGGTCCATGTGGGTCATCAGTATTCCTTTTGACCGGGTGTACATGGGTTTACGCACACAAGGCGTATTGAGTCTTCCGGATCGTCAAGACGAACGCTGATAGACCATCACTCGGTTACGGCCAGCGCCTTTAGCCGCGTAGAGGGCCTCATCTGCCTCCCTGATCAGCGCGGAGACGTCCCGTTCGGCTGACTTGGGAATCTGGCTGGAGACACCAACACTGACGGTGACTGGCAGCGACTTGCCTTCCCACTCAAGCGGATGCTGTTCTACTCGTTCTCTTACCCGTTCCGCGACCAGCCGGGCACCTTCAGGCGAAGTGTGGCAAAGCAGAATGGCAAATTCCTCGCCGCCGTAACGAGCCACGAAGTCTCCTGCACGGCTGACGCAGCCCTTGTAGATATCGGCCAGATGCTGCAGACAGGCATCGCCACATTGGTGGCCATAGGTGTCGTTGAACCGTTTGAAGTGGTCGACATCCAGCAGGAGGATCGAAAGATGGGATACGTCACGCGAGCTCTTGCGCCATTCATGATCGATGGTCTCATCGAAGAATCTTCGATTCTTCAGCTTGGTCAGCCCGTCGATGGCATTGAGTTCCTTGAGCTTGTTATTGGCTTCCTCAAGCTCGAGCGTACGCATGCCAACCCGTCTTTCCAGTTCCTGGTTCTGCTCGCGCTGCATGCGCTGATTTTCCGTGGTGACCAGTCGGATGCGATCTGCCAGTGCAAGCGAGAGGAAGATCATCTCCAGTGCAGAGCCAATCTGGATCGAAAACTCCGTAAAGAAATTGATCGGCAGAAGCCCAAAGGTCTTCAGCGCATAGACCAGCATTCCGCACAACAGAATCGTCCAGGAAATCATGAAGTAGCGGGCGGGTTTGAAATCCTGCAACCAACAGCGCAGGCCAACGATGAAGATGCCGGCCGAGGTGATGGCTGTCAGCAAGGTGCCAACCCGGATCACTGGGCCATAAGGCAGGATCAATGAAGTCAGCATGACCCCTATGAACAGGACCAGCATGATGTTGAACAGCTTGTGAGTCCGAGGCGCATTCGTTTTAAGTGAAAGAAACGACTGACTGAAGGCGATGATGAACACCATCCCCAAGCCCATCGTGAAGGCAATGGCGCGATTGTTCCACCAGGGGCTGTCTGGCCAGAGTAGTTCAAACGAGAAGCCGTTCAATGACAGTTGGAAGAGGCCGTAGGTGACGATATAGGCAACGTACAGCAGGTAGTTCATATCCCGGATCGACAGGAAGATGAGCAGGTTGTAGATCGCTAGCGCCAATAGCAGACCATAGTAAAGGCCGTAAAGTCTGCTGGACACGTGGTCCTGCGCGAAGAAGGCATCTTTCGTCCAGAGCACGAGCGGCATCTGCACGGCGCCGCTCGTAGCAGCCCTCAGATACAGATCGACAGTCTGCTCAGGCTCCAGATCGAATGCGAAATTGATGTTGTGATTGGACAGCGATCGCTGCCCGAAAGGCACGGAGTCTCCCGATCGAAAATGCTGGATCTCGCCACCGGGACGGACGATATAGAGCTCGAGAAAGTCCATGATGGGATAGAGCGATTCAAGCACCCATTCATCGTCGTCTGGATGCAGACTCTGCAGGCGAACATGAAACCAGTAAGCGGAGTCAGTAAAGCCGAAATTGAAAGCCTTCGACTGGCCACCCTTGAGTTCACCAGCCTCCTGCAGGTCCTGAACTCGTGCCAGATTCAGGTCATGGGCTGGGTCTTCTACGTATCGGAGCGCTAACGAAAGCTCGTATCGTCCCTGTGGTGCATCCAGCTGAACAGGCGACCGCGTCGGAGAGTCAGGTGATTCAGCGGCGATTGCCGACATGGTAAACAGTAGCAGGAACGCAAGGTATAGCAGCCATTGGGCTGAACAGGTGCCTGCGCGATACAAACCACTCGTCATCGATATTTCACGCTCTTCATCGGATGTTCAAGCCTTACAGTGTAGACGAGTATTTTCCGATGGAGCATCGAGAGCACGGATGCTGGTTAGTTGAGCAAGGTGCCACTCTGAGCAGAGAAAAGCCCCTTTTTCCGACAGGCTCTGAACCAGCGGCTGAACTGGACTTCTGACAGCGGCTTGGCGATGAGATAACCCTGCGCTTCATCGCAATCGAGTAGATTGAGCCGTTGATAGCTTTCGCAGGTCTCGACGCCCTCTGCTACCACGCTGTAGCCGAGATCATGTGCCATATTGATCATCGACTTCACGAGAGTCTGGCCTCGGGTATGCTGCTCCAGGTTTGTGATGAAGCTGCGGTCTATTTTTACCACATGGGCAGGGATATCCTGCAGGTAGGCGAGGCTGCTATAGCCGGTGCCGAAATCATCTATAGCAACGTGAATACCAGCATCGACCAGACGTGAGAGTTGCTCGCGAGCCGCGCGGCCGTTGCTGAGCAGGCCGCTTTCAGTGAGCTCGAGTTCAATGCAGTCCAGTGGCAGATTTTCAGCGGCCATATAGGCCAGCACACGATCGGTAAAATCGGTCTCGATCAGATTGGCTGCAGCAACGTTGATCGCGATTTTCAGGTCAAGACCCTGGCGCCGCCAGACGCCGACCTGTGCGAGCGCATGGCGCAGCACCCAATCTGTGAGCTGACGGCACATTGGCGTTTGTTCGAGAAGTGGAACGAATTCGATCGGATAGATGATGCCCAGGCTACGGTGCTGCCATCTCAGTAGCGCCTCCGCACTCTTACACGCGCCTGTGGCCATCGTCACCCTTGGCTGGTATACCAGATGTAGCTGATCGGTCGACTGGACAGCGTGGCCGAAATCGGAAAGAAGATTGAAGCTTCGTCGATGCAGGGCATCCGATGTCGCAGAATAGATCCCTGCTACCAGATCATGATCCCTCGCGTCACGGGCGGCACAATGGGCGCGCCGCAGTGTAGCTGATGGGGATCCCTTCCCGAGCCGGAACGGTACAATCCCGAACGCGGGGCTCATTGTGAATGAGGTGGTCTCTTCGATATGGGCGGTCATGAGCGCCTCATGCCATTGGTGGGCGCGCTTGATAACTCCGTTGGTCGTGCCGGTGTCCAGATGGACCAGCTGACAGGGTCCGATGTGATAGAGTTTACGCGCTGCTGGCCAGGTGGAATGCGATTCCAATCGCTTGCGAGCGACACAGAGAAGCTCCGATAGATAGGTAGGGCCCATGACCCGCTGCAATGAGCCCAACTGGCTCAGGTCAACCAGCTCGGTACCGACTGCGAAATATGGTTGCCCTGGATGATCGCGAGCGAGATCGTCGAGATCTTCGATGAACTGAACATAGTTCGGCAGGCCACTACTGAAGTCGATGCGACCAACTGCGTGCTGGAGATCTATCTGGTTCATGACCAGACGCGAGCAGTCCTGCAATGCGGTGAGTTCATCATCCGAAGCTTCTCGCGGCTGAAGTCCCAGTACACACATCGAACCAAGCGTGAAGCCATCGTGGGTGACCAGCGGCGCGCCAGCGTAGAATCTGATGCCCGACCTGGCGAGCACGCTATCGACGTAGAAATCCGAGGCCAGCAAGTCGTTGATCACGACTAAATCGGAGGTCATCGTGACTTCATTGCAACAGGCTTTGTAGCGTGGGATTTCCCAATGTTCGACGCCGACACGCGATTTGAACCACTGGCGGTCCTTATCTGTCAGCGAAACAGCAGCGATAGGCAAATCGTAGATCTGTCTGGCCATTCTGACGATGCGGTCGAAGTTTTCACTCGGCGGCGTGTTCAGAAGGTTGAGTTGCCTTAGCGCGGCAAGACGGGCTTTTTCGTAACCATCCATACGTCTTTTCTTTAGGTCAAACGCATTAAATGAACAAGCGGACCTCAGGTTGTCTTACAATCTGATAAGCCATGCCGCTATAACCAAATTATTATTTCTGTTAACCCACCTAGTATATAGTATTTTGACTTTTACTGATCCCATCCAGAGTCTCTATCCAGGATTTAAGGAAACTGTGTGTCCGATTTGAAAGATCCAAGAGTATTGTTCGCCGCCGAGCGAACGCTGCTAGCCTGGAACAGAACGAGCCTCGCGCTGATTGCCTTCGGCTTTCTGATTGAACGCTCGGCGTTATTTCTCGATGCCGTTTCACCGCAGGCGGTGAAGCACGGCACTGATGTCATGACTTTCTGGATCGGTCTTGCTTTCATTGCCGTGGGCGTGTTCGCCGCCGTTTATTCGTCGCGTCAATACAGTCACGTGCTCAATACACTGCAAGCTGCAGAGTTTCCCGACAATTATGCTCCCAGGTGGGGGGTAGGTGTGAATGGCATAGTCGCCCTGCTTGGGAGCATGCTTATTCTGTCGTTATTTCTGGGGCTCGATTGAGTAAAGTCCTGACGATGTGGCTCGGCAGAGGATGACGGGCCTGGACCGCCTGAAAAGCAACAATTTCGATCTTATCAGGTTGTTGCTGGCTGCGATCGTCTGCCTCGTGCATGCCTGGGAGCTCTCTGGTTTTGTCGAGTTGGCCTGGATCGGCACTGTCTTTTCTTCACAGGTCGCGGTCAGCGCTTTTTTCGTTATCAGTGGCTTTCTCATTGTCATGAGCTTTGAGAGAAGTGCGTCATTGCGTACTTATGCGGTCAAGCGTATTCGTCGCATCTATCCTGCCTACGCTATCGTGATCGTACTGTCGGCGTTCGGACTATTCTTCGTCAGTACAGTGCCTGCAGAGGCCTATTTTTCTGAAGCCTGGCTGGACTATCTGCTGGCAAATCTGGTGTTCCTGAACTTCCTCGAGCCGTCGCTGCCCGGGGTCTTTGCCGCCAATCAACTCTCAGCGGTCAATGGCGCCTTGTGGACCCTGAAAATCGAAGCCATGTTTTATATCGCTGTTCCGGTTCTCATCTGGCTGTCCCGGACTTTCAATCCGCTGTCGGTGCTTTTGCTGGGCTACCTTTTCTCGCTCATGTACGCCCTGGGGTTGCAGAACTACGGCGAGCAGATCGGCTCTCAATTTCTCGTCAGACTGGCTCACCAGTTGCCGGGTCAGCTTTCGTATTTTCTGGCGGGCGCCTTCTTTTTCTATTTCCTCGATCTGTTCCTGCGCCGGGTCCTGTTATTTGTAGTGCCTTCAGTGCTGATCATTGCAGTGAATCATGTCTACGCTCTGCCGATTCTCCTGCCTTTTGCCATTGCCACGCTCGTCATATTTTGCGGATTGTTCTGTTTCCTCGGGAACTTCGGCAAGTATGGGGACTACTCCTACGGGGTATATATCGTACATTTCCCCATTATCCAGGTGCTTCTGGCCTGCCAGGTGTTCGTCTCTCAGCCCTGGCAGTTTCTGCTGGCCACGGTCATGCTGACGGCTGTGAGCGCAGTCCTGCTCTGGCATCTGGTAGAAAAGAAATTCCTGCGCTGCGACAGTCATTATATCGGCGGTCCAGGCAGCGAAATGTTCCCAAAAGTGAGCTCCGCATGACTACTCGCACCTTCCAAAAACTGCTGATCGTGTTGGCACTGGGTTTTGCACTTGTTTTTCTTGCGGTGGTCGTGCCCCCGCTTGTGGAGCGTCCGGATCTGATCGGTGCCTTTGCAGCCGGTTTCGTCAACCCGTATGCCTCGGGCTACGCCATGGATGTGTTCTTCTGCTGGTTCGTGTTGGCGGCGTGGGTGTGGTACGAGGCTTCAACCAGGCAGATACGTTATGGCTGGATTGCCCTGGTGCTTGGCATCGTTCCGGGCGTAGCGACCGGATTCGCGGTCTATCTGCTCATGCGCCTTAGCCAGGAAAAGTCATCACATAAGCGCTCTTCGGATGAGCATGTATAGGCGCCCGCGCCGCGGGCTGGAGTAGGCCCTTGATCAACAAGCTACCCCGTTGGGTCGAGTATGGAGCATTTACCCTGGCGCTACTGGCAGGCGTCGTGAACGCCGTGGGTCTTCTTGGGCTTGAACATCAGTCGATTTCGCATCTATCGGGCACGGCGACCTTGCTGGGCACCGGCTTTCTGTCGGGGGCTTCAGTGTTTCATCTGACCGGCATTCTGGTCAGCTTCCTGATCGGCTCAGCCATTTCAGGCTATTTCCTTTCAAGTAGCTCTTTGAAACTGGGCAGACACTATGATTCGATGCTGGTACTGGAAGGCGCGCTGCTCTTCGGTGCCATTTACTGTCTGCAGGAGCAGTCGAGCATTGGCCACTACCTGGCCTCCGCCGCCTGCGGGTTACAGAATGCGCTGGCAACCCGATATAGCGGGGCCATCGTTCGCACCACCCATGTCACCGGCGTAGTGACCGACCTTGGCTTGATGTTTGGGGCGGCTCTACGCGGCGAACCGTTCGACAGGCGCAAGGGCATCCTCTTCCTGCTCATCATTGGCGGCTTCATTGGCGGAGGCACCATTGGATATCTGCTGTTCAGCGCCTTTGCTGTGGCTGCGCTCGCCTTTCCAGCCATCACCTGTTTCTTGCTGGCAGCCGCCTACCGAATGTATGCCCGCGACAAGGTCAAGACAACCTGAGGAAGCAGGGAAGTGATCGTGCTACGGAGCAATGCATTAAATTGCCGCGGCTTTCTTGTGGGATGGCGGTGAGTGTACATACTTGTTGGATTACGCAACTCCATTTCAAAGAGCCGCACTCACCTTCATGAATTCAATTTCTCTGAGTGGCCATGCCCAGATCCATAGCTGAATCCGCCCAGAGGCAGCCGCGCCAGAAGACCATTCTGCGGCGCACGCTGAATTACTCCCAGAAAGATGCTGTGGCGTCAGCCACAATGACCGCATCGAGCGATAACTTCATCAATGCTTTTGCCATCTATTTGCAGGCTTCGGCGGCCCAGATGGGCGTACTGACCGCATTGCCGCAGTTCTTCGGCGCACTCATGCAGATTCTTTCGATCTGGCTGGGGCAGGTGATTCCGCGTCGGAAGCTCGTGTACAACGTAGCCATTATCCAGTGTTGCGGTGTGGCGGTGCTCGCGCTGCTGGCTTTGCCAGTGATCGGCGACAGCGTGAAAGCCTCGAAGGTGCCCTGGCTGATCGGGCTGGTCGTGCTATATCACAGCTGCCTCAATCTTATTCAGCCACAGTGGCGCGCATGGATGGGAGACATTGTACCCAGGCGTCGCAGAGGCGCCTTCTTCGCTGCGCGGACCCGCTTGAGCATGGTAGCGTCACTGGCCGTTTTCCTTGGAGGTGGTGCGCTCCTGACCGGTTTCGACAAGCTTGGCGCGATTGGTATCGGCTTTGCCGTTCTGTTTGCCATAGCGTCCACCGGCAGGGCGGCTTCGAGCTATTATCTCTGGCGGATGCATGACCCTTCAGACCGAAAATACCTGCGTTCGAGGCCCGGCACTGTGGCGCCAGTCGGCCGGTTCGGGTCTTTGAGGGATTACCTGTCGGACCGCAACTTCCTGCACTACACCCTCTTCATCGCCGGGATGCAGGGGGTCGTTGCGATTTCGGCGCCATTCTTTGCCGTGTACATGCTAAAGGTTCTGGAACTGAGCTATCTGCAATTTGCGCTCAACAGCGTCGCTTCAGTGGCTACCCAATTTGCGTTGCTCGGCTTCTGGGGGCGCTTCAGCGATCGACACGGCAACCGACTGGTCATGCTCATAACCAGCTGTCTGCTCCCCCTGCTGCCCATTCTGTGGCTCTTCTCTCCAGACTATTCCTATCTTCTGTTGGTGCAGGTGATATCTGGTTTCGCCTGGAGCGGCTTTACCCTCAGTACCGCAAATTTTCTTTACGATATTCGTCCGCACAAAACGAACTTTGCCGCCTATGCCGCCGTGCAGCAGGCGGTGGGTGCAAGCGCCGTGTTCTGCGGTGCACTTTTTGGCGGCTTTTGCGTCACCTACGCGGATACCATCATGGCCGTGATGCCAGCAGAACTGCGCCTCGAACACGGTGTATTTCTCGTGTTCGTGATTTCAGGTGTTCTGCGTGCCGGCATCGCGTTATGGTTCATTCCACGCTGCAAGGAACCGCGCATTCGAAAGCGTCCGGAGATGTTGCAGATCGTATTCAGAGTTGCCCGCTTCAATCCCATCAGTGGTGTGGTGCTCGACTGGTTGACGGTGACCAGAAAGCGCAAGCTGGAAGAAGAGCGGGATTAAGATAAGCAGCGAGGTCGACATGACTGTTGAACTGGGGATCATCGAAGGTTTTTATGGCAAGCCCTGGCGCTGGCAAGAGCGTCAGGCACTGGTCAGCTTTCTGGCGCCTCATGGCTATAGGTTTTATCTGTATGCGCCAAAGACCGATGCCTATCTTCGACGGCGCTGGCAGGAGACTCACCCGGATGACGCGCTGCGATCACTCACTGCCTTCGCCGACCATTGTCGCGGTCTTGGCGTCCGCTTTGGTGTGGGACTCAGCCCCTACGAACTCTATGCGGATTTTTCCAGTCAAAGCCAGGCTGCGCTGGCGACGAAGCTCGACAGGCTGGTGGATCTTGGCATCGATGACCTGGCCATACTTTTTGATGATATGCCATCGGCCCAACCAGATCTTGCTGCACGGCAGGCGGAAATCATGCACTGGGTGCAAGCTCGCGTACCGCAGCTTCGGCTATTGTTCTGTCCAAGCTATTATTCGGACGATCCCGTGCTCGATCGGGTTTTCGGCCAGCGTCCAGACGGCTATCTCGAAGCGCTGGGTGCGCTGCTCGATCCGGCCATCGAGGTCTTCTGGACAGGCGAGGAGGTCTGTTCGCGGGAAATCTCTCCGGGACATCTGCGAAGGGTCAGTGCTCAGCTCGCGCGTAAACCCTTCCTCTGGGACAACTATCCAGTGAACGACGGCCAGCGAATGTCACAGTTCCTGCATCTGCGAGGAGTGACCGGTCGGCCAGCCGCAAATGCTGAAATGATTGTCGCTCATGGCATCAACCCGGCCTTGCAGTCCACTTTGACCCGGATACCTGCACTGACGCTCGCGGAGAGTTATCAACAGGGCCAGGATTATCAATATGCAGCAGCTTTCAGTCGGGCCGCCAAGCTGGTCGCCGGTGAGCCCCTCGCCAGCCAACTGCAGCGCGACCTCATCAGTCTGAACGATTCCGGCCTGGACAGAATCGGCGAAGACCGCCTCAGGACGCTACGTGATACCTATGCAGCTACAGATCATCCGGCGGCCAGGGAAGTGCTCGATTGGCTCGATGGCGGCTATCGAATCAGCGACGATCTCGTGCAGACCCAATAACGCGCTGGTCAGGGTTTCTTCCCGATCGTATCAGCCACATGCGCGCCGCGTTCGCCCAATGGTTCTTCCGGCCCAACCGTCGAGTCCTTGGCTGTCTGATGTTCCAGCTCGGAGTTCAGCTCTGCCCCCAGTAATATGATGTAGGCGGTAACATAGAACCACATGAGCAGAATGACCACGGCGCCGAGCGAGCCATAGGTCTCGTTGTAGTTTGCAAAGCCCGAAACGTACCACGAGAACAGCGCTGAACCGCCCAGCCAGAGGAGGGTCGACACCACCGAGCCCACGGTGACCCAGCGCCACTGAGGCTTGGCGCGTGACGGACCCAGCCGATACATGGTCGAGAGAATGGTAATGAACAGCAATGCGAGCAAAGGCCAGCGCGCCATGGAAAATGCCTGGGCGACCCAGGAACCGAAGCCGTATTGCTGCAGAATCGCGGGCAGGGCGGCGATGAGCGCGAGTGCCACGATGATGAAGAGCACAGAGGCGATCGTCAGGGCAAAGGCGACCAGCCGAAGCATGATGAAATTTCTGGTTTCCCGCTCTTCATAAACAATATTGAGCGCGATCATCAGCGCCATGGTTCCCCTCATCGCACTCACCAGCGCCAGAAGAATACCGATGACAGCACCAAAACCGAGGGCTTTCTGCGAGCCGCCTGTCAGCGCCTGCATCTGATCGAGCATGAGTTTTCTGGCATCTTCCGGTAACAGGCCCATCATGCTGCTCACCTGTGCCTGGGCGTCGGCCGGGTCGTAGAGCAGCCCATATATGGACACGAAAGCCGCGATCGACGGGAATATGGCGAGCAGGAAGTAAAACGCAACCCCAGCTGATACGAGACCAAGGTTATCCTTCAGGGTTTCGCTCACCACTCTCATCAGAATATCGCGCCAACCCAGGATCGGCATTTCAAGCGGCGACTGGGCTGCCCGACCACGGCTTTTTTCCTTTATCGCCTCATGAGGTAACGGTTCATCGGTATCCTGCTCACGCTCAGGCTTCAAGACTTCGGGGGCATCGCCCGGGTGACTCATGAATCAGACTCCTTTGTCTGCTATCTCTGGTGTTCAAGCGCATACGTAAACCTCCATGCCTGCGGACCCATCGCCGCTCCAGCGTACATCCTGTTTGCGCCGACCTGTTGTGCGCTCCATACTCAGGCCAGCGAATTTCATTGTTCCAGCCAGAGGTCAAGTCATGAGTCCACCGTTCACCGACACCAGTCAGCACCTCATGCTACGCAACGCCACCCTTCGGGATGTGCCTGCCATCATCAAGCTGAGCCGACGTGTCTACGAAGGGACAGGCATGTATGGGTACACGGAAGGTCCTTTGATCGGCCAGATCAACACCTTTCCCGAGGGGCAATTCGTGGCAGTACTCGCCGAAAGCGATGATGACAAAGCAGCCGAGGATGCTGCCGAGGTCGTTGTGGGCTATTGCGCCACATTCCGCGTCGAAGGTGAGGTGGCGCTCAAACCGCATACGTGGACAGAAATCACTGGTAACGGTTACGCCTCACGGCACGACCCCGAAGGCGACTGGCTCTATGGCATGGAGGTGTGTGTCGACCCTGACTATCGTGGGTATCGTATCGGGCAGCGACTCTACAATGAGCGCAAGCATCTGTGCGAGTCCTTCGGTCTGCAGGGCGTCGTCTTCGCCGGTCGTCTACCCACGCTGAGTAGACGGCTGAAGAAATTCAAGACGGTCGAAGCCTATGTCGATGCCGTGGTTCAGAAAAAGCAGCGCGATCCCGTACTGTCGTTCCAGCTGCACAACGGCTTCGAGATTCACGGCATCATTCCACATTATCTCGATGCGGATCATGCCTCGCTGGGCTACGGCATGCATATGGTATGGCGCAATCCAAAGGTCGCCCGTCACGAAGACCATGGCAAACGAAAGAGATATGGCAAACGCCAGCAGAATACAGTTCGTATCGGCACGGTGCAGTATCAGCAGCGACCGGTCGCTTCTTTTGAAGAATTCAGTGAAATTGTGCGCTATTTCGTCGATGTGGTATCGACCTACAAAGGCGATTTCGTGGTGTTTCCGGAACTGTTCACGCTACAGCTGCTGTCGATCGAGCCGGAAAAAGCTTCCCCGGCCGAGGCGATACAGGCGGTGACCAAATATGCCGAGCCTTACCGGGTGCTCATGCGCGACCTTGCGCTTCGCTACAACATCAACATCATTGGTGGCTCCACGCCAGTGATGGCTGAAAACGGCGGCGTCTGCAATATGGCGTATGTCTTTCTGCGCGACGGGCAGATGTTTGAGCAACCAAAGATCCACCCCACGCCCAACGAGGCCTACTGGTGGAATATCACTGGCGGCAATCGTGTTACGGCGATCGAAACGGATTGTGGGCCCATCGGCGTGCTCATCTGTTACGACGCCGAATTTCCTGAGCTGACGAGGCATCTTGTCGACCAGGGCATCCAGATTCTGTTCGTACCATTTTGCACTGATGAGCGTCAAAGCTATCTTCGCGTCCGCTACTGCTGCCAGGCGAGAGCTGTGGAAAATCAGGTCTATGTGGTCCTGTCCGGCAATGTTGGAAACCTGCCAAACGTTCCCAATATGGAGCTGCAGTATGGTCAGAGCTGTATTCTCACACCTTGCGATTTCCCTTTCGCTCGGGATGGTATCGCTGCCGACACGACGCCTAACGTGGAGACGGTGGCCTTCGCTGATTTGCGCAGTGATGTGCTGCTCACAGCCCGAAACAGTGGCACGGTGAAGAACCTGCACGACCGTCGGCACGATCTTTATAACGTTCAATGGAGGGGCGAGTAAGCGTGATTTATTACAGCGAACCTGCGGGTTTGCTGTAAATACTACACGCCCGGCGTGGTTTCGTCATCGCCACCAGGAAGCGAGGGGACCATCGGCCATTCGCTTGTCTCGGAATGATCTGGACATTGACCGGCGAGGCACAGTACTTGCTTCGTTGTCTGTCTGATATGTTCACCAATCCGGACCTTAAGGCATCATCATGGCAATGCGATCACTGTGGAAAGGACAGCTCAGACTCTCACTCGTTTCAATTGCGGTGGAGCTGTATTCTGCCACCCGAACAGGGTCCAGAGTCAGCTTCCGCCAGATTCACGAGCCCAGTGGCAAGCGCATAAAATATGAGAAAACTGCTGAAGGTATTGGACCGGTAGACAAGGACGACATCGTCAAGGGCTACGAGTATGAAAAGAATAATTATGTGCTCCTGAAGCCGGAGGAGATCGAAGAGGTGAAGCTGGAGTCGAAGAAGACTTTCGAGCTGGTTCAGTTCGTCGAAGCCTGTGAGATTCCTCCCTTGTATTTCGACAAACCATACTACCTCGTGCCCGCTGATGATCTGGCGCAGGATGCATACCGGGTGGTTCGCGACGCCTTGCGTCAGACCAGTCGGGTAGGTATCGGCCAGATCACCCTCAGGGGGCAGGAGCATCTCGCTGCGGTAAAGCCATGCGGAGACGGGCTATTGCTGGAGACGCTTCACTATTCTGACGAGATCCGCAATGCCGACCCATTGTTTTCCGCCATCAAGGATGAAGCCGTGTCGGAAGACCTGCTCGATGTCGCAACAGCCCTTATCGAAAAGAAAACTGCGCCCTTCGATGCCGCGGTCTACAAGGATCATTACAGCGATGCACTCAAGGCACTGATTGCGGCAAAAATGAAGAGCAAGTCGGGCAAAAGGGTGTTGGAAGAGAATGAAGCGCCTGCTGCCGGCGGTAGGCAGGATAACGTCGTCGACCTCATGGCGGCATTGAAAAAAAGTCTGGAAGGGGCAGGAAAGGGAGGCACGAAATCCGCAAATGCTCGGAAGAGCCCCGCCAGCAAGACAGCCAGCAGTGCGAAATCCAGTGGCGCGAAGAGTTCGTCGAAACAGGCTGACAAGACGCCGGCCCCCAAGGCGCGTAAAAAGCGGGCCTGATCGATGGCCACATCCAAAAAAGCCAGAGTGTCAGCGAACCCGCTTGATGGGCTTGATACCTATAATGCGAAGCGTGACTTCAGCCGTACAGCCGAACCCGCGGGTGACCTGGCCACCTACGGGCGCCCCAAGGCCAGTGGCGAAACCTTACTGTTCATGGTGCAGAAACACGCTGCCACACGACTGCACTATGATTTTCGGCTTGAATTCAACGGCGTGCTGCTGAGCTGGGCGGTCACGAAAGGCCCGAGTCCGGACCCCTCGCAAAAGCGACTGGCCGTCCGCACCGAAGACCATCCACTGTCATACGCTACTTTCGAAGGCACGATTCCCAAAGGTGAGTACGGCGGTGGCACAGTCATGCTCTGGGATCAGGGTACCTGGGAGCCCATCGGCGATCCAAAGGCAGGTCTGAAGAAAGGCAAGTTGGAATTCAGGCTCTCCGGCCAGCGCATGCAGGGCGGATGGGTGCTTGTGCGCATGCGGGTGAAGGAAAAGACGACACGCGAAAACTGGCTGCTGATCAAGAGTCGGGACGAATTTGCGGTCGATGAGGCTGATAGCCTGACCGAGAGCTTTCAGGTCAGCATTACAACTCAGAGAAGCATGGATGACATTGCGGCCAATGTCGCTGCGCCGGCCAGAAAAACTGGCGGCAGGCAAGCCTCGCCATCGCTGGCTGCGCCCGACTTCTCGAAGCCACAACTCGCCACACTCGCTGCTTCTGCTCCGGAAGGAGATGGCTGGCTCAACGAAGCAAAATTCGACGGGTATCGTCTGCTGTGCAGTATCGGCGCGCGCGGTTCAAAGCGCAGCACACACTGCTTTACCCGGTCGGGTAAGGACTGGACAGCAAAATTCCCGTCTATAGCTGATGCACTGTCCCAGCTTGACTGCCGCTCGGCACTCATCGATGGCGAGGTGATCGCTGCGGGAGATAACGAAGGATCAGACTTTTCTGCGTTGCAGGGCGCGCTGTCTGCCGCGGAAAATGGAGCTGCTGAAGGGGTTGAATTCATGGCATTCGACCTGCTGGAGATCGATGGGGAAGACTGGCGCAACAAGCCACAAATTGAACGTAAGGAAAGACTGCGTCAGCTCTTGCGCTCCACACCAGCCAACAGCCCGATTCGGTTCAGCGAACATATACTCGGCTCCGGTCCGGAGGTGTTCAAGGCACTTTGCGCCAACGGTCGGGAAGGCATCATCGCTAAACAGGCCTCCGCCAGCTATCGCGGTACGAGAAGCAAGTCCTGGCTCAAGATCAAGTGCTCCAGGCGCCAGGAGTTCGTGATAGCGGGTTTTTCACCCTCTGATAAACCAGGACGGCCTTTTGCTTCGCTGCTTGTGGGGAGTTACCTGCATGGGAAGCTGATCTACCACGGCCGCATTGGTACTGGCTTTTCCGCAACGCTGATGGATGATCTGTATGCACGCATGACGACATTGAGGCGCAAGACATCTCCCTTCGAATCCAGGCCCGGTCCTGAGTCAGATCCCGTCCCGACATCCATCGCCAAGACAGCCCAATGGCTGACGCCGAAGCTTGTCGTCGAGATAGAGTTTGCCGAATTGACAGATGGCGGCCATATTCGCCATGGCGTCTTCCAGGGGGTTCGGGAAGACAAGCCTGCCAGAGATGTTCACTTCGAGCAGGCAGAGGCTGCGGTGCAGTCATCCCGACAGCCGAAAGCGCGCGTACCGCAAAAGAAGGTCCGGCCAGAGCATGCGAAGATGAAGCAGGGTTCGAACGACAACCATGAAAAGCAAACCGTACAGGGCATTACGCTGACGAATCCGGACAGGGTGCTGTTCCCTGACCAGGGGCTGACGAAGCTCGATCTGGCGAGCTATTACGAGGCTGTCGCCGACCGCATGCTGCCGCTTATCAGCGACTATCCGCTCTCCCTCGTGCGTTGCCCGTCGGGGCGCTCCTCGAACAGCAAGCGCTGCTTTTTCCAGAAACACGCTTCCGATGGCTTTCCCGAGGCGCTTCACACGCTGCCTATTACTGAAAACAGTGGCAAGGACAAGGATTATCTCTACCTCTCGGATGCAGCTGGCCTGGTGGCAGGAGTACAGATGGGAACCCTGGAATACCATATATGGGGGGCCAAGCGTGACCGCCTCGAGAAGCCGGCACGGCTTGTTTTTGACCTCGATCCGGATGAAGGGCTGGATTTCGAGGCCGTCAAGGATGCGGCAGCACTGGTTCGGGGCGGGTTGCAGGTGCTCGGGCTCGAGAGCCTGCCACTGGTGACCGGTGGTAAGGGCATCCATGTGGTGGTCCCCCTGCGCCGCACCGCCGAATGGCCGCAGGTCAACGCCTTTGCAAAAGCTTTTGCCATGCATCTGGTGGCTCAATTTCCGGAGCGTTATACCGCGACAATGTCGAAGAAAAAGCGAGTCGGCAAACTCTTCCTCGATTATTTCAGGAATGACCGAGGCTCGACTGCGATCGCGCCATATTCGACGAGAGCGAGAGCGGGGGCACCGGTGGCCACGCCTGTCTCCTGGGAGGAGCTCGACAAGCTTGACACGGCATCGACTTTCAGTCCGGCGAGCGTCATCGAGCGCTTGAAACACGCTGATCCCTGGGCAAAGTACGAAGCATTGTCGCAGTCGGTCACCAAGGACATGCTTGAACGTCTCAACGCTGAAACTGTCTGATTCGACCCGCCGACTAACACGCCACACTTCCGTATGGACCCTCTCATCTGCCAGAATGCCGGTCCAATTCCGAGGGCTGGATAGTGGCCATATCTGCAACAGTACTGAGTGTTTTCATACCCACCTTCTTTATGGTGAGCATAACTCCCGGCATGTGCATGACGCTCGCGCTGTCCCTTGGTATCAGTATCGGGGTTCGACGGACGCTCTGGATGATGGCTGGTGAATTACTGGGCGTTGCACTGGTAGCCACCCTGTCTGCTGTCGGCGTGGCTACTCTGATGCTCGAACATCCCGAGCTCTTCATCCTATTGAAATACGGTGGTGGGGCCTACCTGTTGTATCTGGGCATTCAGCTTTGGCTCAGCCGTGGCAAACTCGCCTTTGCTGAAGTGAATGACCGGCTGCAGTCAACCAGCCGCTTCGCGCTGGCCAGCCAGGGCTTCGTAACGGCGATTGCAAACCCGAAGGGCTGGGCCTTTTTTATAGCACTGCTGCCGCCGTTCATCGATTATGCAACGCCGGTCGTGCCGCAGCTGCTGACGCTGGTATCGCTTATTCTGTTACTGGAATTCGCCTGTCTGCTTATCTACGCCAGCGGAGGCAGAACGATGCGGCAAGTGCTGCTACAGCAAGGCAAAGTGCGTTTATTGAACAGAATAGCTGGTGCGATGATGATAGTCGTGGCCTTATGGCTGGCGGTCGGCTAGAAAATATTCGAAGGAATTGTGAAAACGACTGAGCAGGGCTTCATCGAGAATGAATCCCTCAGGATCGTCGTTGAAAACGCCGCTGATCTGAGATTGATGCGCGGCGATTGCCCGTTGTTTTTCGGGCACGACGTGGCGAATATCAATGGCCAGGCAGTCGCGCTCCGCCAGCAGACCAGTATGTGAGGCTAAATCGCGCTCCATACCCCACATTGGATACTCCAGACGACGAGCCAGCAGTTCGCAGTGGTCTAGGGCGCTTGTGCCGATGTGCCAGCTGGCTACGTGATCTCGGTGCTCGTCGTGCTGCCAGGGCAGGAGCACCGTGGCAGGTTGTACCTCACAGAGTATCCGGCAGACCTCAGCGACTGCGGATTGAAAGGCCGCCGGCTGCTTCGGGTCGTCTCCAGGCAAGGGCACCCGTGTGTCCGGCAGACGGAGGAAATGCAGGTTTTTCGGAGTAACGTTGAGTACTGCGGCGGCTGCATGGGCCTCCTCTTCCCTGATCATCCGCCGGACCTGTCGCCTGAAGCGAAGTGAGTTCGGATGAGACATCGAGCCATCACTGACGAACAGAATATGTACCGGGCACTCATAGCGACGTAGGAGGGCGATGGTGCCTCCGCAGCCAAGGCTTTCATCGTCCGGATGTGGTGCCACCACGAGCGTAGACCCAAAGTCGGCCACACTCCTCCCGGGGCGGTACTCGGCGCTTTCGCGCAGGTGGTCGAACAGGGTGCGGGCAGGTGTCATGAGCTGCAGTATCCTTTTAGCCTGCTTACCTCCCGGTTGCCACGGTGAGTGGCAATACAGACTGGCGCAAGACGACTGAATGCCCGCTATTGCCTTGTAAACTCGCCAATTCCGGTCTGACGCAGGTCTTGTATGAAGCACGCGGTCCCGAATCATAAATCGATTTAGCTGCTATTCTCAATAAACAGTTATAAGTGTGTCTTAAACGAGGTCGCTCTATTTGTGATGGTAACACCTGACGACGTCAAATATGGTCAAACTGAATAGATCGGTCGCTCAGCTTGCCGTCTCAGAGTCCCGTGCCCTCGGCTTAGGTGTCTTCCCGGCTTGCTGCGCGGTGCTGCTCGGGCTTGTGTTGTGGTCTGCACCAGGCCATGCGCAGGCGGCCGACTTTGTCTTTTCGCCGGCGATGACCCAGCACAGCCTCAGTAGCAGTACCGAGGTGCTGGTTGATTCGAGCAAGGCGCTGGACTTTAGTCAGGTCCAGCAGCAGCCGGAGTCACGATGGTCGCCAGTGCTCAGCGAAACGCCCTCGTTTGGTTTCACGGGTGATACTTACTGGGCCCGCTTCACGATCAGCAATCCGACATCTGAGCCGCAGCAGCTTCTTCTGGAGGTCGGCTACGCACTACTCGATACGGTGAAACTGTATCAACCACAGGGCGATGGTGAGGTGCTGGTGCAGGAAGCCGGGGATGGCATTCCCTATCGCGACCGAATAATGGATCACCGCGATCTCCTGTTTCCGCTGGCGCTACCGGCCGCTGCCAGTCAACAATTCTACCTGGAGATCGAAAGCACCAGCGCCATGCAGTTTCCGCTGCAGCTCTGGCAGGTCATCGAGTTCTATGAAGACGATCAGTATCACATCTTCTGGCACGGGCTGTACTACGGCATCGTATTCGTGATGGTGCTCTATAACCTGTTTCTGTATGCCAGAATCAGAGATCGTGTATACCTCTATTATGTACTGTATATCTCAAGCTTCTCGGTGGTCCAGCTTACGCTCTCCGGTTTCGCCTATCAGTTGCTCTGGCCGGGTGCCGTGGCCTGGAACAGCGCCGCCGTCGTGGTGGTTGGGTCCTCCGTGGTCCTGTTTGCCTGCGTCTTCGTTCAGCGTGCACTCAAGCTCGGTGAAGGCTTTCCCTTGCTCAAACGCTACCTGGACGTGATCGCGTCGCTTGCCACGGTCTGTCTGGTTTTCGGACTTTTTGCGCCATATGGCCTGATGATCAAGTTTGCTACAGCGCTCATCATTGTCACCTGTGCTTCAATACTGTTGATCAGTTATTACGTCTGGCTGCAGAGCAAACGGCGTTATGCAGCGCTATTTGTGCTCGCATGGACAATGTTTCTGTTCGGGGTGCTTTGCCTTTCTCTGAACAAGTTCGGCCTTCTTCCCAGAAATTTCATCACGGAGTACGCAGCGCAATTTGGCTCGGCTCTGGAGATCATCATCCTGTCCTATGCGTTGGCAGAACGTCTGTACGACGCTCATCGGCAAAGCTACCAGGCTGAACTCAAGGCGCGAACGGCGAACGAGACGCTGCTCGAAGAGCAACAACGGCATTCCATGCTACTCGGGGTGACTGTACGGGAGCGGACCGAGGCACTCGAGCAGGCGCTGAAGCAGGTGAAATCGCTCAACGTCGAACTCCGTGAACTGAGTACTACCGATACCCTGACAGGCCTCAAGAATCGGCGCCACATGGATGACGTTCTGCAACGCGAGTTCCTGCGGGCGAGCAGAAATAAGAGTGAACTCTCGCTGATCATGTTCGATATCGATCATTTCAAACAGATCAATGACAGCGCTGGTCACCTTGCCGGAGATCAATGCCTGCAGGCCCTGGCAAGCGCTATCATGCCCTTGCTGAGGCGTCCGCCGGACGAGATTTGCCGCTATGGTGGAGAAGAGTTCCTGATTATTCTGCCGGAAACGAGCTGCGAGGGGGCCACTACCGTGGCAGAGAAAATCAGACAGACTGTCGGCGCACTCTCCATTCAGACTGACGCGGGCCCGCAAAGTCTTACGATCAGCCTTGGGGTCAGCTGCTTTAGACAGGGCAAGACATCAATCGTCTCTGAAATGCTGCAGCAGGCGGACGATGCCCTGTACCAGGCCAAGGCAGGCGGGCGCGATCAGACCAGGGTTGCCGAAGGCAGCGTTTGAGGGGCGGCGCTGTGCATCGGGCACAGCGCCTGATCGAGCAGTCCTAAAGACCGGCGTTCTTCAACCGGTTGGCCTGCTGACGATACATGGCGATGGGATCATGCCAGAGTTCACGAGCTCCGAAAAGATGGTTCACTGCGTCCACATGATTGGCTGCCCGTGCGCCGATATGATAGCCCATTCGCTGGGAACACTCCGCCACCAGACCGTCGCTCTGTTCCCAACCGAAGGGTAGTGAAGTAATGCCCAGGAAGGGGTCCGTCACGTCGAGTACGTTGGTGAGCACCCTGTCACCGGACCACGAATAGAGCTTGATATTGTTACCTCTGACACTCACCTGACTGGCCCGGTCGTTGGTACAATAGCCTGACGACACGCCGTAACCATGACGACTGTTGAGATCGTTCGTGCCATTGGTCGTGAGCGTCTTCAATGCAGCCAGCGCGTCCTGCGAATGGCTCGCACCAGATAACAGGTTGATGAGCCCGCCCACAGCGTTGGCCAGACCAGCAATTCCACCCTGCACACCAGTCGGGATCAAACCGTTGAGCGCGTCGGCGGTCTTCGAACCCTTGTTGACACCGTGGACCGATGTCACTGATTTGATACGACCGTTGCCCCAGCCGTTCCTGGAGGCATCGAAGGTAATGGCAGCGCGACTGGTAGGGGCGCCCTGGCTGTGCGCCATGATGTTGAACTTGCCAGAGCCGTAACGGTTGTTGTTGATATCGTTCGCGAGCTGCTGACCGCGCTGCTCACTGTAATTGAACGCCGAAACGCTGGCGACCTTGACGTCGGCACCGGAACGGCAAAGGTTAAGCGGGATGGTGTGGAAGTAGCCGATCAATCCACCGACCGTGCTGAATCCACTGACCCCGTGGACGAGCAGAATCGGGTTCTGGGTGTCGGTGTAGCCGCCTCCGGTACCAGACCACGCACTACAGGCAGCAAGCGCCTGGCTTGCTGGAACAGAACAGCTTGCGGCAATCGCCGCCATTGCGATGAGCTTTTTCATGACAGATCTCCGGAATTATTTTTATTGGATACCGTGCCGTGGATTCTGATGCTTACAGGCGTCAGGTGGTCCCAGCTGATGCTAGAAATGGGCTTTTTCCGGTTATCTCACAAGCACCCATACGGGTGATTGCCGCAGTTATTCAGCGTTAGAATCGACACTTGAGTGGGAAATATTTTGCAGGTGTGACGGTAATCACAAAACTCGATGCAGAACTTTGCAGGGGGTTGTCATGAGGAGGTGGCAAAATTAACAGGACAGTGCCTGGCGGCACTATCCTGTGAGTACTGTTCGTTAGCCGCCTGCAGAGACAGCTAATAAAGTTGACGCGGTATCAGAGGCCGGCGTTCTTCAGCCGGTTCGCCTGCTGACGGTACATGCCGACAGGGTCGTGCCACAGTGAGCGGGTGCCCAGCAGATGATTGACTTCATCCACATGGTTGGCGTCACGTGCCCCGAGGAACTGCCCCATGCGCTGTGAGCATTCCGAAACCAGACCATCGTTGGCTTCGCCTTTGAACGGCAGTGAGGTCAGGCCGAGGAAGGGATCAGTGATATCGAAGACGTTCGTCCATACCTTCGTGCCAGCCCATGAATACAAGCGAATGTTGTTGCCTCTCACATTGACCTGAGATGCGCGGTCGTTGGTGCAATAGCCTGAAGAGATGCCGTAGCCATGACGTCTGTTGAGATCGTTGGTGCCGGCTGTGCTGAGGGTGCGCAATGCGCCCAGGGCATCTTGCGAGTTGTTGTTACCAGACAACGCGTTGATCAGGCCGCCAAAAGCGTTGGCCAGCGCTGCCACGCCGCCCTGGACGTTGGAAGGAATAGCACCATTGAGTGCGTCAGCTGTCTTCGACCCCTTGTTAACGCCACCAACAGATGTCAGCGACACCACTCGACCATTGCCCCAGCCATTCTTGGCTGCGTCAAAAGTGATGGCCACACGTCCGGTGGGCGCACCCTGGCTATGGCCGATCATGTTGAACTTGCCGCCGCCGTAGCGATTGTTGTTGATATCGTTGGCCAGCTGCTGCCCACGCTGCTCACTGTCGTTGAAGGCTGCGATGCTCGCTACCTTGACGTCCGCCCCAGAGCGGCAAAGATTCATTGGAATGGTGTGGAAGTAACCGATCAGACCACCGATGGTGCTGAAGCCACTGAGGCCGTGGACGAGGAGGATAGGGTTCTTGGTGTCGGTATACCCGCCGCCAGATCCCCACCACTTTGAACAACCGGCGGCGAGGGTCTGGGAGGATATCAGTGCGGTACAGGCCGCTATGCCTGCAGCTGCAACAAGCTTCTTCATGGTAGAGCTCCAATATTGTATTTATAATTTTTTGGTGCGTCAGTCTGTGCTGACCAGACTTCAGAATCGTTTGGGCCAGGGGGTAAGGACAACAGCCCATACGGGTGACACGGCGCAGGATCAGGGGTTTAGGCCTGCTTCCAGGTCTTGGTATGTGATGCGCATCACACTTTCTGCCTTGGGCTTTCCAGTCGATCTCTACGTATTCTCCCTGGCGATTCTGTAGCAAGCGTCAGAGGCCTATCATGCAAAATTCCATTGTCAGACAGAATGCCACGTTGATAACCGTTATGAACGTAGTCCTCGGGGGTGCACTTGCCATGGCCTCCATATCCACGGCTCAAGCCGCGGAGACCGTAAAGGTAACGCCACTGGGGAGTCATGAAGGTGAATTCTGTGGCCGCGATCGTGCGCTGATTTTTGAAGATCCTGACGGTACCCGCATTCTCTATGATGTCGGGCAGACCGTCACCGGAGTGAATGACAAACGGCTTGGTAAAATCGATGTTGTCCTCGTCAGCCACATGCATGGCGATCATGTCGGGGATCGGCATATGAAGACCCAAAATGCTGGCTCCTGCGCAAAACCCGAGATCAGCGAAGCGGCGCTCCCGGAAACCCTTAGCGTGAAGATAGCCGCCGCGAAAAAAGCGAAGATCATAACCGGGTCCGAGATGCCGAAGTTTTTCGGGGCGAAGCTGAAGTCTGTCGGCGCCAGTGCGGAAGATGCCGTGCTCGTGCGTTTTGGTGGTTCAGTGACCCACGGCGGCGTGAAATTCACCACGGTGCCCGCTACGCACAGCAACGGCGTGGCGCCTGGTATGATCGGTGGGTCGCTGGGTGACACCATGGAAGCTGCAGGGATTTCCGCTTACGTCGGTCCACCTACTGGCTACGTCATCACTTTCAGCAATGGTCTGGTGGCTTACCTGTCCGGAGATACCGGTATCATTGCAGAGCAGAAGACGACCGTGCAGGATCACTACGAGGCCCAGCTCGTTGTCATGAATATTGGTGACACTTACACGACAGGCCCGAAAGAGGCTGCTTACGTCATCAATGAACTCATAGAGCCTGGCGCCGTCATTGCTTCTCACGCCAATGAAGCAGCCACCGATGGAGGCAAGGTGCGGGAGGGCACGAAGACTGAGGCCTTCATGAAGGCGAGCGAGGTGCTGGTGCATCTGCCGCTGAGCGGACGCACCATGGCATTCGACAAGACAGGCAAATGCGTAGACGGCTGTAATTAATAGCGGATATCAACAGAGAACAGGAGACGTACATGAGCAGGGTTCATTTCATAGGTGGTGAGAAGGGTGGTGTAGGCAAGTCCATGACGGCGAGGGTGCTGGCACAGTATCTGATTGACGCTGGACGGCCCTTCGTAGGCTTCGACGCCGACGCCTCGCACAGCACCTTCGCGCGGTTTTACGATGAGTTCAGCTCGCAGATCACCATCGATGAATACGAAAGTCTCGACCAGATCCTGCAAGCTGCAGAGGATCACCCTGATTCCGATATCATCGTTGACCTGGCGGCCCAGACGTCCCGAAGCCTGGAGCGCTGGATCGATGACAGTGATGCCTTCGCGGCGTTCGAGGAGCTTGGTAAAGAGGTGTTTTTCTGGCACGTCATGGATGATGGTGCTGACTCGATTCGACTGCTTGAAACCCTGCTTGATCAGCAGGTGTTCGGCAGTGTCCAGCTCGTAGTTGTGCAAAACGAAGGGCGCGGCGGTAATTTCGGCAAGTTCGAAGCTTCAGAGGCCTTTCGCAAGGCGCAGGGTCGATATGCCAGATTTGTCACGCTGCCGAGGTTGTCTGCGCCGCAGGCACAAAAAATTGATTTCAACAATATGAGCTTCTGGGCGGCTGCCAACAATCGTGACATGTTTTCGATCGGTGAGCGGCAGCGTGTCAGGGCATGGTTGAAAAAAGTGTACAAGTCCCTGCAGGACACGCTTGGCTCGTCATCCACCGAGACAAGCTCGCAGGTGGCTATCTCAACCCCATCCTGAGGGAGATGTGAGACTCCAGTCTATCATGGCGTGATTCATGCATTTTCTCATGTTTGCAGTCTAAAATGTTGATAATTCGATCAATAGGAACGCAAATAAAGAGGAGATGCTCATGCAAGAAACTACTTCAAGCCCAGTGGTTGCGCCGCGCGCAGCCGTGAGCTGGGGAGCAATCATTGCCGCATTGGCTTTTGTAATCGCTGCAAACTGGCTGTTGATCCTGTTCGGATCTGCCATTGGTATCAGTATCGCTGACGTGTCTGACGCGGAAGCTGTCAGTCAGGGGCTCGGTATTGGCGCCATCATCTGGGTGGTGGTGTCGGGCATCGTCACCTATTTCATCGCCGGTTATATTGCTGCGCGACTGGCCCGAAGCATAGAGAAAGGAAATGGACTTCTGCATGGTCTTACCTTGTGGAGTACCGGCGTGGTCGTCACCCTGATCCTGGCCAGCTGGGGAATTGGCGGAGTCATGTCGGCGGGCAAGTCTCTTGTCGGTGGCACCATATCTGTTGGCCAGGCCACGGCAACAGGTGCTGGTGGTGCCTTGGATCAGCTCCAGGATTCTGACGTCATGCAGGATATACAAGGTACGATCAAGACTCGGGCGGCTGAGGCGATTGCGCAGTCTGAGGCCGGCGAGGAGCTGACGCAGGCTGAAGCAAGGCAGGCCATGAATGAGATAGATCAGGACACCTTTTCGCGCATGGCGAGACATCTGGTGATGGGCAACACAGAGCAGGCCAGAAGTGCACTGGCGTCCAGCACCAATCTGTCAGAGTCGGAAGTGGAATCTGTGGTCGAAGGGGTGTCGCAGGGCATGAGCGGCGAACTGGAGCAGTTGAAGGCCGAGGCTGAGCAGGTTGCTGAAACTGCATCGACTTATGCTCAGGCGGTTACCTGGGCCGTCTTCATTGCGGCTCTGCTCTCACTGATCGCCGCGTTGATAGGTGGCAAGGTGGGTTCAAGTGCCGCGCGATCGCATTTCGTCGAGAACGAAGCTCGCCGGCACTCAGCTGTCTCAGTCTGAATCAGCGTCCCGGATGCGCTCGAGGCGAGCAGCCTCTTCTGCGAAAGCGGCCTTGATTTCCTCGAGCACACCATCCACGTCAGCATCGGCTTCGTCGTCTTCGAACAAGCCGGTCAGTTCGCTATCCGGGTGTAGGTCGCCATCTTCGAACAGGGCCCAGATTTCTCTGGCGTAACGGGTGGCTTTCAGCTCCGGTGCGAACTGACCATAATAGCTTGTCATATTTCCGATATCGCGCTCGAGCATCGCTCTGGCGTGATTATTCTGTGTCGCATCGACAGCCTGAGGTAAATCGATGATGACCGGTCCGTAAGAGTCTACCAATACATTGAACTCTGACAGATCGCCATGCACGAGGCCCGCGCAGAGCATCTTCACGATGGAGTGCATCATGAAGGCGTGATCTTCAACAGCCTGTTCAGCCGACATCGAGACATCATTGAGACGTGGTGCGACGTCCCCATCTTCATCGGTGACCAGCTCCATCAGAAGCACGCCATCCACACAGCCGTGGGGTGTAGGCACACGAACGCCAGCTGCCGAAAGGCGATACAGGGCGTCTACCTCGGCGTTATGCCAGGCTTCTTCCTGCTGACCTCGTCCAAACCTGGAGCCTTTTTCCATGGCACGTGCACGACGCGTATTTCGGACCTTGCGGCCCTCCTGATACTGTACTGCCTGACGGAAGCTGCGTTTGTTGGCCTCTTTATAGACTTTCGCACAGCGAAGCTCATTACCGCAGCGTACGACGTACACAGCAGCTTCCTTGCCGCTCATGAGCGGGCGAATGACTTCGTCGACGAGGCCATCTTCGACGAGTGGTTGCAGGCGCTTGGGAATTTTCATAGCGCCTTATACCCTAGATGACGGCGTTTTGGAATCAGAGGCGGCAGCAAGTTCTTGATCAGTGACAGGTTAACGATGAGACAGTCCAACATTTGATCATGAATTCGTGTATAATCCCGATACAACCTGAACCCTCAGCTTACGGAAGGCTTATCATGGCACTGAAATCAGCAGCAGCAATCAAAGCAGCATCACGTCCTAAAACTGCAGCCCCGAAGAAGAAGCAGCCACAGGCTCATGAGACGTCCCAGTCCATTGCAGCCCAGACCGAAGCCTTCATGAAAGCTGGCGGAAAGATCGACGAAATTCGTTCGGGGGTGAGTGGCCAGCAGAGCCTCGCCGGCCCAAAGCAAATAACACTTGGGGGAAAAGCCTAGCCTAGCGCCCCGTGCAACGCTACCGGATTTTGCACCGGACCTACTACAATTTTTCTGGCCAGGTGAATCTCGGACAGCATGTCCTGAGACTTCGGCCACGAGAAAACTTCGAACTGCAGATCGTCGACTTTTCCGTTCATATCATGCCTCAGCCCGTTATTCGCTGGCAGCAGGATGTGGAGGGGAATTCCGTTGGCGTGGCCATTTTCGATGCCCCGAGTGACCAGCTCTTTGTAGAGAGTACGGCCCATATCATCCACTTCAATCAGGACCCGTTCAATTTCCTGGTTGAAGCCAGTGCAATGAATTACCCCTTTGAATATGCGTATGAGGACAGTGTCACGCTGGCCCCGTACCGCATGTTGCCTGAGCCTGCCATCAAGGCAAAGCTTGACGAATGGATCACTTCAATCTGGAAGCCAGGTGAAGCGATACAGAGTTTCGCTTTGCTACAGCGTCTGAATACTGCAGTCAATCAGCGCCTTGCTTATCAGATTCGTGAAGAACCCGGCGTGCAGAGCGCTGCTCAAACCCTCGAATTTGGTTCTGGTTCCTGCAGGGATTACGCGACTCTGTTCATGGAAGCGGCCCGGTGTCTTGGCTTCGCCGCCAGGTTCGTCAGTGGCTATCTGCACTCCTTGCCCTCAATGACGAATTATGGATCAACCCATGCCTGGGCTGAGGTCTATTTACCAGGAGCTGGCTGGAAGGGTTTTGACCCGACTACTGGTGTTGTCACTGCGATAGATCATATTCCTGTGGCGGTGTCCCGCCTGCCAGAGGCAGTACCGCCTATAGCTGGCTCCTTCAGTGGACCGGCAAGTACGGGCATGGAAGTGGGTGTCTGGGTCACTCCGTCCTGAGGCGCTGCGTTCTTGAGCATCCGGGCCGTTCGTGGCGAGATCCTGTACTTTCGCGGTCACCCTGAAGAGGGCTCCGCGAAAGCGTCGAACGACGGCGCGGTAGTTCACCATGACGATGGTATTCTGCTAATCGACAAGGGGAGCATCGTTGCTGTTGGACCTGCAAGCGAGGTGCTGCCCCAGCTTGGGCCTGACATAGCGCTTCAGAATTATCCCCACAGCCTCATATTGCCCGGCTTTATCGACAGCCATATCCATTTGCCGCAGGTCGACGTGATCGCCTCGCATGGCACCCAGTTGCTCGACTGGCTCGAGCGCTATACCTTTCCTGCCGAACAGCTGTTTGCAGACCATGGACATGCCGTGGCCACTGCAGATTTCTTTCTACAACAGCTCATACAAGCCGGCACGACTACCGCCATGGTATTTGCAACCATACATGCTCACGCCGTGGATGCTTTCTTCAGGGCCTCCGAAGCCCTGGGCACCCGGATGATCTGCGGCCGCGTGATGATGGACACCAATGCACCTGATGCCTTGTGTGACACGGCAGAGTCCAGCTATCACGAAAGCCGGGCGCTCATCGAGCGCTGGCATGGTTGTGGCCGCCAGCTGTACGCCGTGACGCCACGCTTCGCCATCACTTCAAGTCCGCAGCAGCTGGGACGGGCAGGGGAGCTGCTTGATGAGTTTCCAGGTGTCTACCTGCAGACGCACCTGTCTGAAAATCTTGGAGAAGTAGAAGCCGTAAGGCAGCTTCACCCCCACAGTCAGGATTACCTGGACGTGTATGACCAGCACAGGCTGGTACGTCGGCACAGTGTATTCGCACATGGTCTTCATCTGAGTGCCAGAGAGCACGCCTGCTTGCATGAGGCCGGTGCTGGTATCGCCTTCTGTCCGACATCCAACCTTTTTCTTGGTAGCGGCCTGCTGGATCTTGCGAAGCTGGATGAGGCGGGCGTGGCCTACGGCATGGCCACTGACGTTGGTGGCGGGACCAGCTTTTCGATGCTGCAAACCCTCAACGAAGCCTATAAGGTGGCGCAACTCCAGGGGCAGACCCTGTCGCCGCTCAAGGCCTTCTATCTGGCTACGCTTGGCAACGCACGCATGCTTGGGCTCGAAGCACGCGTCGGTACGCTCGAAGTGGGCACCGAAGCAGATTTCATCATGCTCGATTATCACTGTACGGATCTCATTCGTCGCAGGGTGCAGCGTTGCCAAAGCCTGGAAGAGCGCCTGTTCGTGTTGATGATGCTTGGCGATGATCGGGCCGTAGCCGCTACCTGGGTCAATGGCCAGTGTGTCTATGATCGGCCGAATGCATCTGTACTCGGTACTTCAACAAACGGTACTCTTGGCACTCGTCTTTAACACAGCATTGAGGTCAGCGTGCCTGAACAAGCCATAGCCCCGGGTGATGAATCGACTTTGCCCGCCGGAGAGCAGAAAAGTCTCGACACTGGGCGCCCGGACGTCAAGCCGATTAACTGGCAAGCGATTATTGCCATCGTCATCGCCGCCCTGCTGATTAATTCAGCTGTCGCTTTCGAAGCGATTCGTAGCTATGGCGAAGTCGCCCAGAACCGCACTGTTTCACAGGAAACGGATACTGCCGTACTCAGTCTGCTCGCTGCCGTGCAAAACGCCGAAAGCGGCAGGCGAGGCTTCCTGTTGACGCTGGACGAGGCCTATCTCGAGCCCTATCAGTCGTCCACCAGTCTGCAGGACAGAGCTCTTGGCGTGCTCGATGAGCTCATTCCGGTTGGCAACGAGCGACGAGAGCACCTGGATAGGCTGCACGAGCTCGTACTCGCCAAGCGCATCGAGATTGATCAGACCATCAGCCTTGCACGTTCCGGGCAGATGAGCGAAGCGCTCGTCCTGGTCAGGGCAGGCAATGGAGACCAGCTGATGAATGATATCAGGGAGCAGATTCGGGCAATTGAGGAGCGTGGCCTGCAGACACTCTCCAGACTGAATGAAGAGCTTGGCAAAACCAATGCCAAGGCGCTGTTGACGCTGGCCTTGTCGCTCCTGTTCAGCCTCGTACTCGTGCTGGCATTCGCCTGGTTGCTTCGGCGCTTCCACACCGAGAGCCGGGAGCATGCCTTACGTCTCGAAGCGGCCAACGATGAACTCGAAGACAAGGTGGCCGCCCGTACCGCAGAACTGAACAGCTTCTCGAAAGAGCTGGAGCGGAGCAACCGGGAGCTTCAGGATTTCGCCTATGTCGCCTCACATGACCTGCAGGAGCCGCTGCGCAAGATTCGGGCATTCGGAGATCGTCTCGCTGTAAAGTACGGTGACGCGCTCGCAGGCACCGGCAGTGACTATATTCGCCGGATGCAGGCTGCCGCCGAGCGGATGGCTGCCCTGATCGACGCCTTGCTGACATATTCCCGCGTGTCGACCACAATCCAGGAGTTCGAGCCTGTCGAACTCGAAACCGTAGTCAGCGACGTTCTGGAAGATCTTGAAGTGCGTATCAACGACCGCAATGCCCAGATCGACTACAAATATCTGCCGCCCGTATATGGTGTGCCGGTCCAGCTTCGCCAGTTGATGCAGAACCTGATCGGTAATGCGCTCAAGTTCGTGGATACTGATGTTCGCCCTCATGTATCTATTTCTGCTACCACCACTTATCTGGAGGATGGTGAAACGCCGGCCGTGGAGTTGCGTGTCAAGGATAATGGGATTGGTATCGACGAAGTCTTCATCGATCGGATCTTTGCCCCTTTCCAGCGCCTGCACCAGCGAGGTATTTATGAAGGCACCGGTATCGGTCTGGCGATCTGCCGTCGCATAGCTGAACGTCATGGTGGCAGTATCGAACTCGAAAGCCGTCCTGGAGAAGGGGCTACCTTCATTGTGACGCTGCCTGCGGTCCCGGCAGACGATCAATTGAGCGAAGGCGAGCCCGATGAGCATGAGACGGTTGCCGACCTGCCTGACCACTCGGTTGAGCCTACAAAAAGCTGACAAATACCCGGTTTCATACGAAAATGAAAATATTCACCGGATTTCAACCAGACCGTGCCAGAAGCGCTGGCCGTGAGACAAGGACATTGTGATGCCAAACACCCGCAAAGCTGTTCGTATTTTGATGGCGGACGATGATGAAGATGATCGTGAGTTATGCCGGGACGCCATAGAAGAAAGTCGCGTGCTCAATACGGTGGACTTTGTCACCGATGGCATAGAGCTGCTTGACTATCTGCATAACCGCGGGGATTTCACAGACAAGGAAAAGTATCTGCGACCGGACCTTATTCTGCTCGATCTCAACATGCCGCGCATGGATGGGCGTGAAGCCCTCAAGGAAATCAAGGCCGATCCGGCGCTTCGGAGAATCCCCGTCGTAATTCTCACCACTTCCAAGGCTGAAGAGGATCTGTTGAGTGGCTATGATCTGGGCGCAGCGTCATACATTACGAAGCCGGTGACCTTTACCGAGCTTGTGGGTCTGATGCGAGCCTTGGGGAATTACTGGGTTGAATTTGTGACGCTTCCCGGGTCGGATCACTAGATGTCGAAGGAAGCAGCTCTGCGGGTAAGCGTGCTTCTGGTCGAAGACGACGAAGATGATTACCTGCTGACGAATGATCTGCTGGGTGATATTCCTAACGTCGAATTTGATCTCGACTGGGTCTCTACACCTGATGATGCCCGGCGCGAATTGCGGCTCAATCGTCATGATATATGTCTGCTGGATTACAGACTGGGACCTGAAGAAGGCACTGAACTGCTGAAGCAGGCGCCATTTCTCGGCTTCACAGCGCCTATCATCATGCTGACCGGTCAGGATGATAGCGAGAAAGACGCGCTTGCCATGAGGCTGGGCGCTGTGGACTACTTGCTCAAGAGCCATCTGGATGCCCATCAGCTCTCTCGCGCCGTCCGCTATGCCCTCGCACGCAGGGAAGCGGAAGTAGAGCGGCTCAAGCGCTTGAGGGCGCAGTCTGAAAACGATTCGAAGAGCCAGTTTCTGGCGCACATCAGTCATGAGATCAGAACGCCGCTGACAGCAATTCTCGGCTTTACCGAGTTGATGATCAATAAGCAGCCGGATAAGGATGTACTACAGGGCCTACAGGTTATCCAGCGTAACGGCCAGCACCTTCGTAGCCTGCTGAACGACGTGCTTGATTTCTCCAAGATTGAGGCCGGACAACTCGAGCTGGAAGTCGCTGAGGTGAGGCTCGGCGACGTGCTGGCCGATGTGTGGTCCATTTTCAGCGTTGCAGCAGAAGACAAGGGCATTGAGCTGCTGTTCAAAACGGGTGAGATGCTTCCGGAAGCCATCATGACGGACGCCGTTCGCTTACGTCAGATTCTCATCAATCTCATCGGTAATGCGGTCAAGTTCACTGACAAAGGGTCAGTGACGCTGACTGTCAGTTGTCCCACATCAAGTAGCGAAACCCTGAATCAACTCAGTTTCGAAGTCAGGGATACCGGCCCTGGTGTTCCGCCTGAGGCGCAGCATCTCCTGTTCAAGCCCTTCGCGCAGGCCGGTACCAGCCTGACCAGAATGGAAGGTACCGGACTCGGGCTGGCCATCAGTCAACAGCTGGCCGAGCGTCTCGATGGCTCGATCCGCTATCGCGCACCTGAGGGCGGGGGCGCTTGTTTTACCCTGGATATCGGCGTTGGTGAGCTTGCGGGGGCAGCTCGTGCTCCGCTGACACTCGATGCCCGAAGAGGTATAGACATCAAGCCGGTGCAAAAGCCTTTGGAAGGTACCGTGCTGGTGGTTGACGATGTCGAGGATATTCGCCACCTGATTGGTCAATGGGTCGGTCAGACCGGCGCGAAAGTGGAGTTTGCGGCGGATGGCGAGGCGGCGGTCGAGAAAGTAACCAGCATGAAAGCGCAGCATCGATCGTTTTCGGTTATTCTCATGGATATCCAGATGCCGTTGATGGATGGTCACGAGGCGACCCGTCAGATCAGAGCACTCGGATTCGGTGGACCAATCATCGCTCTGACTGCAGCGACCTTACAGGGTGATCGCGAAAAATGTCTTGAAAGCGGATGTAACAGCTTTCTGAGTAAGCCGCTCAATCCGGGAGTGCTCACGAGTGCTCTCCGTCGAGCCATGCCGGTCATGCCCCCTGCAGCGAATCAGATCGCGAACGTTCTGCTCGTCGAGGACGACGAAGACTCGGCAAATGCCATGGCCTTTCTGCTGCGCCATCTTGGCTGCACAGTGGCGATCGCGCGCAGTGGGGCTGAGACCTTCGAACAGCTGCAGCAAGCCAGTCCCGAACTCATCCTGCTGGACCTGAACCTTCCAGACACCCATGGCTTCGATCTCGCGGGGCAGATCCGCGAAGCAGGTTTTACTGAGTGTCGCATCTGCATCCTGTCGGGCGAAGCTGTCTCAGCAGACGCCGCGCGGGCCGCCGGTGCAGACGACTGCTTCTTGAAGCCAGTCGACCTCGCCACCCTCAAATCAATGACGGGCTGAGACTACCAAGGCTATTCCCACCAGGCGATTCGACGAGAAACAAGCCTGAATATCAGGTCTGCCGTTGCTGACATGAGGCCTAGCACCACCAGTCCCGCGAGCATCTGCCCAATCTGCAGGTTCTGATGTGATATATCGATGCGATAGGCGACGCCGTAGAAGGCGCCAGCCAGCTCTGCTGCGACCAGCGTATAAAACGAAATACTGACCGAGGTCCTGAGACCAACGAAGATATAGGGCAACGCGCCAGGCAGCAGAACATGCCTGAGCATCTTGTGCTCGGGTGTACCGAGACTTTGAGCTGCGCGGATAAGCGTCTTGTCTACCCTCCTGACACCAAGGTGAGTGGCCAGCCACAAGGTGAAAAAGATACCCCAGAATACGAGGAAATATTTCCCCCATTCTGACAGTCCGAACCAGAGAATGACGATGGGTACAAATGCGATTGGTGGTATCGGCCTGAGGAGGCTGAAGATGGGTGTCAGAAAGCCATCGGCAATGGGAAAGCGGCCGGTGAGGATGCCTGCGAAGACGCCAGTGGCTGCGCCACTCAAAAAGCCCATCACCACGCGTGACACGCTCATGCCGAGGTCCTGCCATAGTGTACCTTCTGCTGCCCAGGTGTAGAGCGCCAGGGCCACCTCGGTGGGCGGTGGGAACAGTAGGGCGTTGACCATGCCGGACCCTGAGATCCATTGCCAGAATCCAAGGAACAGCGGAATCGATAGCGCCTGCGCGATTCGATGGCCAGAAGGCAGGCGCACAGGCCTGAGCACCTGCCAGGCACTGAAGCGGCCACCGGTTTTTCGGTTGAGGACGACAGTCGTCTTCATGTCCTAGAGCCTTACACGCTCAGGAGCGATGGATTTCAGCGGTCCTGTATCGATGATGCTCATGAAGTCGGGCATGCTGGCCTTGGTGGGTGCATTTCCCGTTTCCAGGCGCCACTCGGCATGGGCGTGAAGTACGTCCAGCACTCGCTGGTCAAGCACGACTTCGTAGACGTAGTCGTCCCAGATCGGCTCGAGATCCGCGGGCTTGAGGTTGACGGCGTTGGCGACGACCTCGATGGCTTCGCTTCTATTGGCCTTCATCCATTGTTCTGCCTTTATGAGGGCCTTGAGGAAGTTTTGGACGGTCTCCTGGTTTTTTTCGAGATAGTCTTTCATGACGACGATATTGAAAGTCTCTGCATAAATGCCTTTTGTATCGAGAAGGGCGGCCTTGTCTCCCATGACCCGTTTAGTGTTGGCAATGTAGGGTTCCCAGGTGTTAAAAGCATCTATTGAGCCGGAGGCGAGCGCTGGTGCCATATCCTGGGGTCTCAGGTTGACCAGCTGCACGTCCTCGGTCGTGAGGCCTGCTTTTTTGAGCAGAGCCTGGGTATAGACCTCGCTTCCCGTACCGGCGCTGAACGCAATCTTCTTGCCTTTCAGATCCTGCAGCGACCCGATCTTCGAATGTTCTGCTGTCAGTGTTTTCAGATCGGAATATTCGGTTCTCGCGAGAAAGGCTATCGGTTCCTTCGCCATCGCCGCAGCTGTTGTCGGTGCCTCTGCAGTGGTGGCGATATCAGCGCCGCCACCCTGAACTGTTTGCAGGCACTGCTTGCCGGAGGTGAAATTGCTCACCTCCACGTCAAGCCCTTGCTCTTCGAAGAAGCCCTTGTGCTTGGCCACGATGGTCACACCCGAGATGGGCGAGAGATTCTGCGCGAGCCGAACGGTCTCGGCTGCATGAACACTAACGCTCGTGCAGATACCGAACATCAGCACGCCTAAGCCGTTAACAATACACCTGCTAATACATTTCATTGGAGAACCTCTTTCTGGTGAAGTTATGCTGATTGTCTCTGAGCCGTTGATGAAGCCATTGTGCAGGCAGCAACGAATTGAGAGGCGACATTGGCCAGCTTCGCCTCGGTCCCTGCCGGACCCAGGAAAGTAACGCCGAAGGGCACCCCACTGCTGGTCACCTGGCTGGGCACGGCGACAGCCGCAAGCTGCAGGGGATTTGCGAAGTTGGTGTAGTAGCCATTGTTGAAGCTGGTCTGAAGTGGTTCGCTGGCGACATCATCCAGCGAGAGTACCGAACCTACGGTTGGCACCATGAGCACATCGTACTGCTGCCAGAATGCCTTCAGTGCATGCCTGGCCTCCTTGAGCCGATAGTAGGCCCTATAGGCATCCGCTGCCGTGTGAGTGCGACTGCCGACGATGAGAGAGCGCACAACATCGATGCCAGCCCCCGGATTGCTATCCAGAAAGGTACCTACTGAGACGTCGCGCTCCGCCACAAAAGGGCCGAAGAACATCAGGTCGTTGACCTCGGTGAATGCGCTGAAGTCGATCTTCGCGAGCGGTCCGAAGTGTGATTCGGCCACCGTTTGTCCGCGCATGAAGAGATCAGGCGTTTCTGTATCGCCAAAAAAGCAGAGATCTTCGCTGCGAGGTGTGGCTATACGCATGCTGGTGGCTTCGGCCCCAACTTCCTGCAGTGCATACGCATCATCCGACCAGCAGTCCGCCGGATCGTAGGCGAGCAGATGTCTGAAGACCTCCAGGCCGTCATCTGCTGAAGCGGTGTAGAGAGAGATCGTGTCGAACGACCGGCAAGCACTCACCATACCTCGGCGGCTAAGGGCGCCAGGAGCAGGTTTCAGTCCAGTCACTCCACAGTAGGATGCTGGTACGCGCCCGGAGCCACCCGTATCGGTGCCCAGCGAGAACGAAGAGGTGCCAGTGGCGACGGATACTGCTGAGCCGGAACTGGATCCGCCTGGAATGTAGAGCGGATTGTAAGGGTTGCGAGCAGTGCCGTACGGACTCCGTGTGCCCACCAGTCCGGTGGCGAACTGGTCCATATTGGTCTTGCCGATATAGATTGCGCCGCAGTCGATAGCCCGCTGCACGACCGGGCTCGAGTGCTCGGCCAGGTAGCTGAATTCAGGGCAGGCAGCGGTCGTGACCTCACCCGCAACGTCGATGCAATCCTTCACGCTGAACGGCAAACCAAGCAGGGGGAACTCATCGAGTTCGTTGAGGCGAGTGTCCATCTCTCTCGCGGAAGCACGCAGTCGATCTACTGCAACGGTAGAGATCCACACGCCTTGTTGGTCCTCGTCGACAAACCGAGAGAGCAGGTGCTCGATGACTTCGGAGGGCTTGCGCCCACCGCTTCGATAAGCCGCCCTTAAACGCTGCGGAGAGATGTCCATGATCATTCCGCCTTGCCATTCACTACCTTTTCGAGGTAGGTCGGCTTGAGGAAATCAGCAAACTCGTCGCGAGACAGCGCCTTGGGCAGACGATCCTGCTCGACAAGGAACTTCGCCGTCGATGCCAGGGTCTCGGCGAACTTGCCCTTGTTATCGCTGGTGCCGATATACTCTGCGGTGAGCTGCTCATCACAGGGGACCATCGTCGTGCCTTTCATCATTCGGGTGGCATCATCCAGCGGCAGGCTGAGTTCTTCTGCAATGATCTCGGCCGTCTTGTCAGGATTCTCCAGCCAGAAGTCGATGCCGGCGCACTCCGCCTTGACGAATTTGGTAACGTAGTCCGGGTACTCCTTCGCAAAACTGTCCATCACCACCCCGACGTCCCAGGTGGGAAAGCCACGCTCGGCCATCACGCCGGAGTCAAGGAAGATCTCGCCACCATCCTGAACGGCCTTGTTGAGGTTGGGCTCCCAGAAATAGGCGGCATCGATGTCCTTGCGAGTCCAGGCCGCCACGGTATCAGAAGGTGGCAGGTCCAGAATCTTCATGCTGGCGGGATCAATGCCTTCTTCCCGCAAGGCCGATAGCAGGAGATAGTGTGTAGTCGACCCAAAAGGCGCGGATATCGTCTTGCCTTTCAGATCGCTGAGCGACTCTATGTTCTGATCCTTGCGAACGACCATGGCTTCGACATAGCCGAGCATGTTGAGTACGAACAGGCCCTGTATGGGAAGGCCGCGCGTGACGCCTATTGCAGTAGGCGGATTACCGAGCCCACCGAAATCGACCTGATCCCCCGCAATGGCCTTGAGCATGTCGCCACCACCGCCAACCTTGATGTACTTGATGTCGACCCCGGGCATTTCCTTCTGGTGCAGGCCGAGGTTCTTCGTGACCAGCTGGGCGTTCACCAGATTGAGGTAGCCGATGGTGACCTCTTCAGGCTTTGCCGCATGGGTGGCTTGAGCGAGCGTGAGTGCCGACAGGGCACAGGCGAGCAGGGCGGATGAACGTGAGGTGGACTCGAGCAGCTTCATGGCATTCTCCATTACTTCAGTTGATGACTTAGTTCAGGACAGTGTGCGTTAGAGTTTCTTGCTCCATGGCATCAGTGCATTGCCGAGCAGTCGCATGATCAGGTCGAGCGTGACGCCCGTCAGGCCGAGGACGATGAGTCCCATGATGACGATGTCACTGAGCAGAAATTTCGAGGCATCCCAGATCATCCAGCCTATGCCAGCTGTCGCTGCGACTATTTCCGCCGCAACCAGAACGGTGTAGACGAAGCCGAGCGAGATTCGCATGCCGGTCAGGATCGTGGGTCCAGCTGCCGGCAGGTAGACCTGCAGGAAAAGATCCTTGCCTGAGGCGCCGAGACTCTGTGCGGCGCGAACATAGATGGGGCTGATATTTGCGACGGCCATATTGGTAGCGATAACGATGCCTGGCAGGCCGGCCAGAAAGAGCAGGGCAACCTTGGAGGTTTCGCCGATACCCAGCCACATGACCAAAAGTGAATAAAGCCCGAGCGGTGGCAGTGGCCTGTAGAATTCAATCATCGGGTTGAGCGTTGCTCTGGCTCTTGCTGATATACCCATGACCACGCCAAGTGGGATACCCACGATACAGGCCAGGCCAAATCCACTCATGATGCGCGCCAGGCTCGTCAGCAGGTGCTCATCAAGGGTGCTGCCCTGATAGCCGCTGACCGAAGCCTTGATAAAAGCGTCGTAGACAGCACCTGGTCCTGGCAGGAACAACTCGTTGGCGATGCCGGTCTCAGTGATGAACACCCAGACGAGAAGCAATACGGCAACCGAGCCGAGCGACAGCAGATGCAGCGTGCGTTCCGGGCTCCGCCACCAGCGCCTGGCGAAGCCGGTTGGTGGCGCCACCGCCTGGACTGGCAGGGTCAGGGCTTTCACGACTCGTGGCCGAGTAGATCAAGGATGGTGAGCGCGTAGATCTTCGCCGCTGCAACAGCCTTGTTGACGTTGATGTATTCGTTGATCGGCGGCCAGCCATCTTCGCCGGGGCCGAAGGTCACCGAGGGAATGCCGGCTTCAGAAAAGCGAATCGTGTCGCAGAAGGCGTTCTTGCGATACAGGTCGGGCTCGCTGCCAAGCAATGTGCGGTAGGCGGCTCTGATTGCCGCTACTGGCTGGGCATCATCGTCAAGCTCTTCAGTGGCAGAAACGAACAGTGACTGGGGGTAAAAGTTGGCGGTCACCGTGAGATCGCTATCCTGAGCCCGCGACTGCTCCAGCAGGCCTTCGATGTCGGCCATCACGGTGTCTGCTGTCATCCCCGGCACCATGCCGACGATGGCAGCGACGGCCTTGCAACGGTAAGGCGTAAATTGCATCTCGCGCGGCTCGCCGCCGTGGATGCGCACCACACACGCAGATGGCTTCGTCGCACCATAGCGATTGGGCGACTCATGCGTGAAGCCGATGGTCTCCAGCGCAGCCAGGATCTTCATCATCTGCGAATTGGCGTTGATGCCGCTATCGGGGCGCCAGATATGCGACGGGCTGCCGATCACTTCGAACTCGACGAGACAGTGCCCCGAGTGAGCGACCGCCAGGCTCATACCCCAGTCATTCTCACTCTTCGTCCAGCCGGTTGGTTCGGCCGTTATTTCATAGTCGGCAGTGATACCGAGCTCTTTGGTCACGTATACCGAGCCGTTGGTGCCGTTCTTCTCTTCATCGACGGTATAGATACACAACAGTTCGCCGCGCAGCTGTACACCGGCGTCTCTGAGTGCCTTCACCGCGAGCAGCGTGCAGGCCAGGTTGCCACGCGTATCGGAGGTGCCCCGGGCAATCAGTTTGTTGCCCTGGCGCGTGGCGTTGAAAGGCTTGCCGTCACAGGCCGTCCACAAGCTATGGTCTCCGGCTGGATAGGTGTCCAGATGGTCGTTCAATATCAGTTTCGGGCCTTCGCCGCCTTGCCATCGCCCAATGACGTTCGGCCTGCCAGGCAGTTTGCTGTGCAGGCTTACATCAAGCCCAAGCGCTTGCAGTTTGGCGGCAACGACCTTCGCGATGCCTTCTTCACGACCTGCTGGCATGTCCGGGTCAAGCGGGTTTTCGGCGTCTGGCTGGCCGGCGGCTACGAGCTCCGTTGTCAACGACTCCCACTCAGCCTCGTCTATGCTGTCGACGATCTGCTGCTGTAATGCCGTCAGTTCGGAAGTAGCTGTGGCCGAGGTCTTATGAACGGGCATCGTGATTTTCGCTCCATGTAGATTCGTGTTTGTCGTGTTCGTCCGATTGACGTTCGATATTGAGGCTGTAGCGGAAGGCATCGCCGCGGTAGTAAAGATTTTCGTAAAGGACCGGTGCGCCGTCGGTATCGCAGATGATGCGTTCGATATGAAGCGCTGGACTGCCTTCTTCGGTTTTCAGCAGGTGTGCCAGTTCGTCGTCGCACAGCAGGGCTTCGATATTCAGCCGCGCCTTGCCGAGATGAAGGTGACAGTCGTTTTCGAGTATGGAAAGAATGTCTCGACCTTCGAGGTCGGCCTGGGCGACCCGGTCCCCCACACCGGGTGCGAACCAGGAGACGTCGACCGAGACGGGGGCGCGGTTGAGATAGCGCAGGCGCCGAATGCGTTTTACGAGGGACTTACCGGGGAGTGACAGCTGTTGCTGTATATCGGCCTTGTCGGCCATATCACGAATATCGAGCACCCTTGAAAAGGTCTCGTAGCCGAGACTCGACATGGCTTCACCGAAGCCTCGGAGCCGGCTGACGTCGAGGGAAGCTCTTGGCTTGGAGACGAAGGTGCCTTTGCCGTTGATCTTGAAGACCAGCCCATCCTTCTGCAGTTCCGACAGCGCCTGACGGACAGTAATGCGACTGACGCCGAAGCTTTCAGTGAGGGCTGCTTCAGACGGCAGACGTTCGTGAACCGAGTAACTGCCATCGAGAATTCGTGCGCGGAGTTCTGCCTTGATCTGCTGGAATAGCGGCAGCGGCATTGGAGAAATCTTACCCATGGAATGCTGAACCTGCTTGTTGACCTGTTATGACAGGTATAAAAGCAAGCTTGATGCCATAAAAATATTTCTTTTAGAATCAACGGCTAACGATAATATGAGTGGTTTATATGAAGATGTCCGCACCGATATGAATCATCCTCGTGGTGCGCCGCCTGCTATCAGTGCAGCTCAGGACTCGGTCAGCAGAATCTCAGCCGGCTCGCCGCTTCGCAGGTTCTGCTTCCACAGCTGCCCACCAGTGGCGTGGGCCAGTCTGAAATAGGCCTGAGCCATTGGACCCATTGGGTCTGCCACCACACTGGGGAGGCCAGCGTCTGCACCTTCGCGAATCGACTTGTCCAGAGGAAGAGAGCCGAGCACAGGCAGGTCGTATTCAGCTGCAAGCTTCGAGGCGCCACCCTGGCCAAATATATCGTCTTCGTGGCCGCAGTTCGTGCAGATGTGCGTCGCCATATTCTCGACCAGTCCCAGCACTGGAATGCCGACTTTTGCGAACATCTCGATACCCTTGCGGGCATCGATCAGGGCCACTTCCTGGGGCGTGGTCACAATGAGCGCACCCGAGACCTTGAGCCGCTGGGCGAGCGAGATCTGGATATCACCGGTGCCGGGCGGCATATCGATGATCAGGTAGTCGAGGTCACCCCAGATGGTCTGTTCGAGGAGTTGCTGCAGGGCACGTGTCGCCATTGGTCCGCGCCATACCATTGGCGTCTTCTCGGCGGAAAGGTAGCCGACCGACATTGAGCGCACACCGAAGCGCACTATGGGCTTCAGAAATTTACCATCGACCAGTTCTGGCTGCACATCCTCCGCTACGCCAAGCATGGTGCGCTGACTGGGCCCATAGATATCGGCATCGAGCATGCCTACACTGGCGCCTTCAGCCTGCAGTGCGAGCGCAAGATTGACGGCCGTGGTGGACTTGCCCACGCCACCCTTGCCTGAGGCGACCATTACAATATTGCGTACACCGGCGAGGTGACCTGATTGCGCAGGAGAGGGTGCGGGAACGACATCTGGCTCAAGTCTGATCGCAGTACCGGGGAAGCCTGCGATGTCCATTCTTGACCGAAGGCCGAGACTGAGCGCAGCGAGCTTCGAGTTCATTGGATAGCCCGGTCTGACTGTCAGCGCCAGAGGCTCTATGGTGTCGATCTGCAAGGCGTCGAGCGACAGGTAGCTCTCGTTCAGAACAGGATCGACAAGCGAAGCCAGCGCCGTCTGTAGCTCAGGTGGCAAGCCATGGAGACTGGTGTTCAGATCGTCGTTCGCGCTTGTTTCAGGCATGGCCATCATATACTCACCCTTTGCTTAAATGATCATCAACATCGCGAGGATTGCGATGAACAGCGTATTCAGTAGCAACAGCAGGAAGGGCTTGTGCCCGACCTGCCACATTTCAACGAGGTTGGTCTTGGTGCCGAGCGCTGCCATGGCGAGCCAGAGACACAACTGTGACAGTTCCCCCAGGGTGCCGATGAGAACAGCTGGCATGGCCCCTGTGTTCGCTGCCAGCATCAGCATGATGAATGCGATCAGGAAGGGTGGCAGGAGTGTCCCGCGCTTGCTGTTGGTCGACAGCACCGAATCTCCCTTGATATCGGCCTGGAGTTCGGATGTTGGCTTGCGCTGCGCGGCGACGCGAAACACGAGGACCAGAATCATGATGGTCGGCACGAGCATGGTGACCCGAAGCATCTTGGTATAGGTCGCCAGCTCTGCCACTTCGTTGGAAATCATGTGGCCAGCGCCGAAAACCTGGGCGACGTCGTGAATGCTTGAACCCAGAAACAGACCCATCTGGTACGGATCTAGACCAAGACTGCTGACCATGCCGGGGTAGACGATCATGACGATGGTACTGAGACCAGTCACCCCGACAATCGTGCAGAGCAGAAAGCGCTCGTTGGCCTTACTGGCAGGGAGCACTGCGGCCACCGCGAGTGCAGCTGAGGCCCCGCAAATGGCGACAGCAGTGCCTGCGAGCACGGATTTAATGCGGTCCAGGCCAAGCGCGCGTCCAATCAGCAGGCTAAAGCCGACGGTGGCAATCACAGCAATGATGGCAATGAGGACGGGGCGATAACCCAGATCTGCAATCTGGGTAAAGGTGATCCGTACCCCGAGCAGCGCCACACCGAGTCTAAGAACGGTCTTCGCACAGAGTTCGATGCCCGAAGTGAATTCTTCGTATTTCGAGATGCTGCTGAAGGCCATGCCGAGCAGCAGCGCTGCGAGTATTTGTGGTGTGGCGTAGTGCTCCGAAACAAATTTCGCGGCCATCACCACGAGCAGACAGAAACAGATGCCGGGTGCAAATTTTCCGCAAACAGCTTTCGAGATGGCCAGGCGAGCGTCGAAACGTTCGTTATTGCTGAGCGGCTCAGGCATGGACGCTGTCCATGGCCTTGCCGCAGGCAATAGCGTTGAGATAATCCCAGGGAAAAATGCCGCGCTCATGGCCGTCAGAGAATATGACCTGCAGGCCAGCCGTACCGATCAGTTTCAGTGCTTCTATACGGCTACTGTCGCTGATCAGGGCGGTCCCGACCAGACCGCGAGCACGGCATCCCGAACAGGCGCAATATTGCCTGAGCTGCTGGCCGGACAGCCGAGCCGAAGTACCATCATTCCAGGTGATGGTGACTACCGCGTCCGCTCTGTCCAGATGAATCTGGCAGGGCCTGAGACCGGTAGCCACAGTCACTAGGCCTGCTCCGCGGCAGCTGCGCTATCGATAATGAGGAATTTTCGTTTGTCGGATTTTTCCGCCCACTCTTCGGCGTCTGCCAGTGGCGTTTGTGCTGAATCGATCACTGGCCATTGTTGTGCGAGTTCTGCATTGAGTGCCGTGTACTCCACAAACTGAGGAGGCAGATCCGATTCGTCGAAGATGGCTTCCACCGGACATTCGGGTACGCACAGCGCGCAGTCGATACAGACTTCAGGGTCGATGACCAGAAAGTTCGGACCTTCGTGGAAGCAGTCGACGGGACAGACTTCCACGCAGTCAGTGAATTTGCAGCGAATGCATTGTTCGGTGACGACGAAGGTCATGGCTCAGTGTCCTGTGCCGCTGGCAGACTCTGCGGCAGCAATGCGGTCGCGCGACCAGCGGGCCAGCTTGCGAACATCGGGATCGTTATCGTTCATCGCCTGTTCGACGAAAGGCAGGCCGTCGCTATGGGCAATTTCACCGAGTGCAGCGATGGCCGTCTTGCGCAGGTTACTGATCGGATCCTGAATGCAGGCGCCGAGTGCGGAGATACCATCGACAGCACCAAGCTTGCCGATGGCTTCAGCCGCCTTTTCGCGAACCTGCCAGCGCTCGTCGTCGGTGGCCTTGATGAGCGTATCAACCGCCTGGGTAATCTGAAGCCGACCGAGGCCTTTGATGCCTTCCATGCGCACCATCCAGTTTTCATCTGTCACCGCCGCTGCCAGCGAAGCGGCCACCATGGCTGGCGGTGCATACACCAAAGCACCAACGGCAGTTCTACGGACTTCGGCATCGGCATCCTTGCCGGCCACCGAAATGAGCTGCGGCAGGTTGTCCACGTCCTGCAAGTAACCCAGAACACCAACAGCTTCTCTTCGTACACCAGCGTCTTCATGTGAGAGGAAACTAATGGCGTGAGGACGTGTCTGCGGTATGCGTAACTGCTTGAGCGCGCGAAGTATCGCAGCGAGTACGAACGGATCGTCCTCCTTCAGCGCTTCGATCAGGGCAGGGGCCGCGCTACTGTCCTTGAGATCGGCCAGGGCACTGGCGGCGGCGTTGCGTACGTTCTCGTCGTCGGCTGTGAGCGCACCCACGAGGGCGCCCATCATTTCCCGCGGATCGAATTCATCGATCACGCGAGCGGCTTCGAGTCTTACCGATTCATCCTCATCGCTGAGGGCTGCGATCAGCAGCTCAACGGCTTCGGCCTCAGGGCTATCGACCAGTTCCATGACCGCGACGCGTCGGATTCCGGCATCGCCGTCTTTCAGGCGTTCAGCGATTGAATCCAGCAGGGGATCGTTATATTTCGACATGATGGACCTCAGCGCAGTAAGTAGGGAATGTTGACGGTGACGGCGTCCGTAGGGCAGTCAGCTTCACAGGGCATGCAGTACCAGCACTCGTCGTACTTCATATGCGCTTTACCGGTCTCCTCGTTGATCCAGAGCACGTCCAGCGGACAGACATCGATGCAGGTTCTGCAACCCTTGTCGGCAATACATTTCTCGTCGTCGACGACGACTGGCACCATTGAAATCTGGGTGGCTATTGGCATGAGAACTTCTCCATTGAAACTGTAAGGACGCGCTTTCTGGCAAGCGCGCTGGCTATCGCCTTCGAGCAGCGCTGACCTCAGCCAGCCTGGCCCACTCGCATCTGCTGGTAAGCCAGCTTTTCGGTCTCATCGAGTTCGACCACATAAGGCTCGACAGGTCGCGTCTTACACGCCATCTGTCCGGCTTCGTTCTTGTAAAGCTGAACGTGGCAGAACCAGTCCTCGTTGTTTGTCTCGGGATGATCGACATAGTGGTGATACAGTCCCCAGCGACTTTCCTGTCGGTACATTGATGCCACTGCTGCCATCTGTGCACAGTCGAGAATGTGTTGCGCTTCGTTGGCGCGCAGCAGTTCGTGGGCATCGCGGGCATACAGATGCTCGATGTCCTGCTCCATCGCCTGGAGACGCTGCAGGCCAATGTCCATCTTCTTGGTCACCTTCGGTGGCTGCAGGTAATCATTTACCAGGCGGCGAGCCTTGTATTCGAACTGACTTGGTGGAATGCCATCCGTGCGATGAAGCGGCGCCAGAATGCGTGCCTTCTCTTTCTGGATGTAGTCCATGTCGAGTTCGGGTAATTCACGATGCCGCGCGAATTCAGTCGCATTCTCGCCACAGATCTGGCCGTACACGAAAGCACCGAGCATGTAGCTGTGCGGGATGGAGGCCATATCGCCAGCGCCGTACAAACCGGGCACTGTCGTCTCGCCTTTCTCGTTCACCCACACGCCTGAGGCCGAGTGACCTGCGCAGAAGCCGATTTCGGAGATATGCATCTCCACCATCTTGGTGCGGTAATCGGTGCCACGACCATCATGGAAGCGGCCACGGCTTGGCCGTTCGTTGGTATGGAGAACGTGCTCGATTTCCTGAATGGTTTCCTCCGCCAGGTGATCGAGCTTGAGGAAGACCGGCCCATTGCCGCCCTGAAGCTCGTTATAGAACTCCATCATCATCTGGCCACTCCAGTAATCGCACTCGATGAAGCGATCGCCGTTGGAGTTGGCCGTATATCCGCCGAGCGGGCCTGTGACATAGGCGCAAGCCGGACCATTGTAATCTTTCAGCAGCGGATTGATCTGATAGCACTCGAGGCCGGTGAGTTCCGCCCCGATGTGATAGGCCATGGAGTGGCCGTCACCGCAGTTGGACGGGTTTTCGTAAGTGCCAAACAGATAGCCGGATGCGGGGAGGCCGATACGTCCGGCGGCACCTGTGCACATTATCACGGCCTTTGCACGAATAACGATGACATCGGCATCACGCGTGCCCAGGGCGATGCAGCCACAGGCTACGCCATCCTTGTCCTTGAGCAGTCGGATCGCCTGATAGCGGTTTTCGATCGTCACGCGGTGACGACGCAGGCGACGGTAGAGAATCTTCTTGATGTTGTGGCCTTCGGGCATCGGCAACACATAGGTGCCAAGATGATGCACCTTCTTCATGTCGTATTCGCCGGTTTCGTCCTTCTGGAAATAGACGCCCCAGCTATCGAGTTTCTGGATCATGTCGAAAGAGCCCTGGGCATAAGCCATGACCCCTTTCTGAAGCACAATGCCATCGTTGGCGATAGTGATTTCCTTCACATAGGCTTCAGGAGTCGAGTGCCCCGGAACTACAGCATTGTTCAGTCCGTCCATGCCCATACTGATCGCGCCGGAGCGTTTGACGTTGGCTTTCTCAAGCAGCATGACGACGGCGTCAGGATTGTTCTCCTTGGCGGTTACTGCAGCCATGGGACCCGCAGTGCCACCACCAATGACGAGCACATCGACATCGGTCACTTTTATGTCATCGACAATGGCATCGTCGATAAGCGTTTCGTCCAAATGTGTCATTGTTCATCCTCTTGCTTGTGAGCCTGTGCATCGGTTTGCTGGGGCATCGTTGCCCGTTGGATCTGAAATCTGTACTTGTAGGAGTCACCGCGCACGGCGAGGTATTCGTAATCGATCGGGCGGTCATTGGCATCGCGTGTCAGGCGCTGGACCCACATGATGGGACTGCCAGGCTCCATCTCGAGCAGCTTCGCTATGTCGGCATCGGCCGGGCGAGCTTCGAGGCTGACATCAGCGCGGCCGAGGCGAACCTGCAGCAGGTTTTCAAGCAGTGGAAAAATGTCGCCAGCGAGATTCCGGGAAAACAGCTTCTTGCCCACAGCCATCGGAAACCACGAGGTATCCACCGAAACCGGTTCACGATTCAGATAGCGCACCCGCACCACTTCGACCACGTCTTCCTTGGGACCGATCTCCAGCTGGGTCTCGACATCCTTGCTCGGCCTGGTCTCGCGAATGCTGATGAGCCTGGCGCTGGCTTCATATCCTTTGGCGGTCATGGCTTCAGCGAAGCCTTCGAGGTGCTTCACGTCCTGCATCGCCTTGGGCTTGCTGGCAAAGGTGCCTTTGCCCTGAGAGCTGAAGACCAGTCCTTCGGCATGCAGGTCTCGCAATGCCTGGCGCACGGTAATGCGGCTGACTTCGAAGGCGGCCATCAACTTGGCTTCCGATGGCAAGCGTTCGTACGGCGCGTACTCGCCATTGAGAATCTGCTTTTTCAGGGCGTCCCTGATCTGCAGATAGAGCGGTTGATGAGACATGTTTTCTTTCTTCAGTGATGGCATTCGGTTTCTCCCCGAGGACAATCACAGGCTACTTGTAATAACATGTTATGACAAGTGAAACTTGTTGATAAACTGAGCATTATTGATCGCCTGCTGACGGGCCGATCAGCGGCGCTGTAGAGTTCGCCAGAAACGATGCTAGCGCCGTTATTTCTGCGCGCTGCAGACGGCTGGCGGCACGGAAGCAAGCGCCTGATGCTGAGCTGAATCTGGACGGATCGATGGTTCTCTCGCCGGAGGCGAAGTCTGCAAGCTGTTTCACCAGGTAAGCTTCATGTTGAGCGAACAGTATTGGCGTTTTGCCAGACGGATTCGTATGGCAGTCCGCACAGGCCTGGACACCGCTTTTGCCATAAGCGAAGAGGTGTTCACCGACGGCTGGCGGATCACTTCGAGCGCCACTATCGTTCTGCTGCGAAGTGGCTTTGGGTAATGGAAGATTGGCGAAATAAGTGGCGATAGCATCGATATCGGCAGGGTCGATCTCGCCGATGATCGCTTCCATCTGTCCGCCATCATTTGCCCGTAAGCCGGTTCTGAAATTATGAATCTGTTCACTGATATAGGCCGCATTCTGCCCCGCCAGCTTCGGGAACTTAGGCATCGCGCTGACACCGTCGAGGCCATGACAGAGGCCGCAGACCTCCCAGGGCGCCATGCCGCTTTCGTCAATCATGTCGGCCAGTACAGGCACACAGATGCAGCTCATGGCGCCAGCAAGAATGACATGGCGAGTCAGTACGGGCATGATGCCGCCGAAAGGTTCGTTAGCGGGCACCGAGCTGAACTCCACGAATGATGCCCGCCAGATATTCACTGGCTCGGAAAGCATTGAAGGGCGGTAGTATTCTCGCGACCACATTCCCTGCCGGGTCTATGATCGACACCGCCGCGCTATGCACCACGTCATAACCGGTATCCATGGGAGAGGTCCTTTTCAGTTCGTAAAAGCCCTCGATGCCTTCGATCAGTTTGTCAATTTCCTTGGCCTCACCAGTGATCCCGATATAGTCGGGATGAAAGTGGGCAAGATAGGGCTTGATATGAGCCTTGTCCCGCTGAGGATCTACAGCCAGCAAAACGATGTCTGGAAGATTCTCAGGCCGCAGCCGCAAGCCCAGTTGCGCCCGCACCGCTTCCAGGGCTGCAAGGGTATAGGGGCAGACGTCAGGGCAGGACGTAAAGCCGACAAAGATCATCGACCACTGGCCCTTCAGATCCGCGAGTCCAAAGGCTTGCTCATGTTGGTCCTGGAGCGTGAACTCGGGCAGGGGCCTCGGCGTGTCGAGTTGCTCATAACCTTCTGCCGACGCTGCGGCAGCAGACATCGCGAATACCGCTATTGGCAGTAGTCTCTTCAAGGATTCTGACCAGCCGAAAGCAGGCATCAGTGGGCTTCCTCGGTCTCGAAAGCCTTCATGCTTTCTGCACGGATATAGGCCAGGCACTGCCGTTTCAGGTCTATGAATTCGGGCGTGGTCGCCAACTCTCCACTACGTGGGCGCTCCAGTTTGACCGACAGATCAGCGATCACGCAGCCGGGACTTGCGCTCATGATCAGAATGCGGTCAGCCAGGAAAATGGCTTCGTCCACGTCGTGCGTGACGAACAGGACTGTCGTGCCGAACTCGGACCAGATGTTCAGCAGGCTTTCCTGCATCATCAGACGGGTCTGAGCGTCGAGCGCACCAAATGGTTCATCCATGAGCAGCACGCTGGGATAGTTCGCCAGGGCTCTCGCTATGCCGACACGCTGCTGCATGCCGCCGGAGAGTTCACCGGGTAGCTTGTTCGCCATTTTGGCGAGGCCGATCATGGTAAGAAAGGTGTTCGCTATCGAGGTGCATTCCTTGCGGCTATGCCCGGCAATACTCGGGCCGAAGGCGATGTTTTCGTGAACGGTCTTCCATGGGAAGAGGGAGTATTGCTGAAATACCATGCCCCGATCCGGGCCCGGTTTCAGAATGACCTTCTCATCCACGCGTACCTGCCCGCTGGAGGGATTGACGTAACCGGCCACCGAATTCAGCAGTGTCGACTTTCCGCAGCCCGACGGTCCAAGTATGCAGACGAACTCACCAGGCGAAATCTCCAGACTGGTTTCCTGAACGGCGACGTTAGCTGTGGGGCCGCTGCCAAACACGATGCTGACCTTGTCAATCTCGATTCGACCCCTATCCACGGAGTGCTTCTGTTTGTCCGGCCGAAATGCCCGCTCTTTTTCTATGACTGCAGAATTCATTCGGATTCCCCTACAAGGTTGATTGGAGTTGGCTACTGTTCGTGTGCGAGGTCGCGGCTGCGGGTCTCGGGTCCTGTGCGATGAGTCTGCCGGCAGCCCGTACCGTGGCGATGATCAACAGCGCGAGACCAGCGACATTCATGATGGGACCGAGCGGCTCGAGCCAGAGAGAGGTCGAGACGCCAAGTCCCAGCATGGCGAGCCCCACCACCCAGGTCGGTGAAGCGCAGCAGACCACCCACGACAGGGTCATCGATGCAAAGGCCATGAGACCTGCTCCCAGACCGCCTGCGATATATACCGAGCGACCGCCATCCGTGACCTGGCAGTGCTTCTGAGCCTTTCGCAGCAGCAGGAAAATCGTTGCCACCAGCGCACCCACCATCAGTGTGACGAGCATCTTCGCCGGTGCGAGGAACAGGCTCCATTCCGAAATGCCCAGGCCGTAGTCGTAATTCATGAAGCCGATCTCCAGCACCCATTCGTCCTGAATGATGCGCAGCGTGTCGGACCAGGATGGCGTCGAAGCTATGATGACCTGCACATTGGTGACCCAGTCGAACACGCTCAGGTAGTTCGGCAGCGCCTGAAAGCGCAGCATCAGCCACAGCAGCAGCATCAGGTAGTACAGAACGACCCAGGCTATCGCGATCGTCGCCCACAGCCGCCACTGCGACCGAATCGTTGACTGAATGATGGCGAGGCGTTGGCGCATCTCTGTCAAGCCTCACTTTGCCTTCAGGTTCCAGCGCAGGGCTGGACGCATGGCCGCACGGATCAGCCAGGTTGACAGTGATCCCAGGCCACCGATCACCAGCATGCCCACGACGATGTCTGGATAGTTGATGAGCGAGTAGGCGTTCCAGGTGAAATAGCCGATACCGTATTGACCTGAGATGATTTCGCCAGCCAGCAGTGAGAACCAGCTGATCCCCATTCCGATGGCAAGACCTGCCCCGATACTCGGCAGGGCAGAAGGCAGCACCACGTGCCAGAATATTTCCATGCGTGACGCGCCAAGGGACCTGGCAGCTCGCACGAGTACTTCAGGCGTCTGCTCGACGCCGTGCACCGTGTTGAGAATGATCGGAAAGAGGGCGCCCAGGAAGGTGATGTAGATGATGGAGCTTTCCTCTGTCGGCCACATCAGTATTGCGAGCGGAATCCAGGCTACCGCCGGGATAGGGCGAATGATTTCGATGTAAGGCAGTATTGCAGCTCGAGCTGTTCTCGAGCGCCCGACGATCAGGCCGAGCACCACGCCAAGCACAACGGCAAAACTGTAGGCAAAGCCGATACGACGGAGGCTCACGGCAATGTGGGTATGAAACTCCGGGTCAGCCAGGTGAACAAGAAACGCGCTGCCCACCACCAGTGGAGCCGGGACGTTCTCGAAATTGATGAAGTAATTGAATTTGGTTTCGGTGGCAAAGTGCCAGAGTAACAGGCCCGCCATGACCGAGCATGCGCCTATGAGAACGGCCGTTATTTTCGTCGATGGCAGCGACCGGAGCATATGCAGTGTTCTGCTCGGCACCGCCGCCTGCTGTGTTGTTGCCACTGCAGACACTGAAGTCTTCAATGGCTTGACTTCAGCCTTCGTGGTAGAGCCCTCAGACTGCGCCACTCCAGTTGCATCATCGGTTGGTGCGTCGGCTTTCTTGTCTGCATATGCCAGGTTCATCGCGTTGTGCCCTTTTAGGAAAGTGGGAGAGGTCGGTCTGCGCCCTACAGCGCAGAGACTTCCTCGACGGCCACGGTGGACAAGGCGGCTTCGAGATCCATGACCTGCCCCTCGGTATCAGCAGCGAACTTGTCGGCGTCAGGCTTTCTCAGGAAAGTCGAGAAGCCATCCTTGTTCTGCACGAAGAACGCCGTTTTGCCAAAGAGCTTCAGCCCGGTCGTCGTATCGTAGACATAGGTGGCATTGAGCTTGGCGCCAGTCTGGCGGAACTGGTCGATGGCTGTCAGGAAAGCTTTCATGTCGGGATATGAAGAAATACCGTCACGTGAATGCCACACTTCCAGCGGCAAGCCTGCGTTTGCTTCGACAGGATCCACAATTGTGGCCTTTTCACTGTCATAGTCCTTACCCAGTGCCTTGTAAGCGGCTTTGACATAGTCTTCGGTGATCCACTCCTTGAAGTCGAGCGCAGGGATGGCCTGTTCTTTCGCCAGGACATCATGATCGAGCTGCAGCGCATCGACCCACTTGTCCTTGATAGTCGGATCCAGGGTGAGGTGGCCGCCCTTTGAGAAATAGATGTACAGCACTTCCTTTTCGACGCCTGTCCACTTCTCCATCAGATCGACCGCTCTGACAGGATCTTCGCGAATCCATTCGCCTGCTTCATAGACTGCGGACACGAACGCTACGGCGACTTCCGGATAGTCCTGAAGGAAGTCTTCACGCACGACGACGCCGTGGAGATACGGCACCCCGGTCTCGCTGCCGTCATAGATCTTGCGGCCGGTACCCCTGAACTCCATGAGCTCCGACCAGGGACAGAAATCCGAGTGGGCATCGATCTTTTTCGCCGCAATGTTCGCAGCACCAACGGCAGGGCTCTGGTTTTTCAGCTGGTATTCGTTCGAAGCGATCTTGTTGTCCTGCATCGCCTTGAGCAGCATGCCCCAGGCCGCACTGCCGACTGGCACTGACACAGCTTTGCCCTTGAGTTGATCGATGCTGTAGATGTCCGAACTGACTGGCACGACGATGGCATTGCCACTGCCTTTCAGGTTGTAGCCAGTGCCGGCAATGTACTTGGTTCGCAGTGAATCAGTTTCCTGAAACTTTGCGCCATTGACGATGAGCGGATAGTCGCCCATGACGCCGAAATTAAGCTTGTTCGCCATCATCTGGTTGGTGATGGGGCCGCCTGATGAATAGTCGCTCCAGCTGATGTCGTACTCGGCATCAGCGTATTTTCCGCTTTTCGGCAGGTGCTTCTCGAGCAGCTTCAGCTCCTTGACGACGATGCCTGCGGTGTAGGTATCAGTGCACATGCTCTGATGGCCTATCGCGATTCTTATGGTCTCTGCCTGGGCTTGCCACCCGGTCAGAGACATGACGACAAGTGCTGTTGGAAGCGAAACGTTCTTGATCATGACTGCGCCCTCGTGTGTGTAAGCTGTGGTGGCTCGACTTGTACTAATATGTTATGACCACTGCTATTAATGGGGCATTTGTCGTGCCAGCTCATGCTCAAAGCCTCGCCGAAAAATCCTAAGCGATTGATTGGTATTGCAAAATTTGAGGGGTTCAGACTAAGGGAGCGCTAGCCGCGGCTTGAGAAGGAGAAATCAGGACGCCCGTAAAAAGTGCATTGTGGCGAACGGATGATCATTGCAGTGCGTTGGCGTGAGCAAACCCGCAGCGGGTGTGGCAGATCTTAGTACAAGCGCACAAGTGCCAGAATTCATAGCAAAGGCATCGATTTCAGGCCCGGAAAGCCTGATCCAGCGAGCGAACGACATGGGATCTGAAGGGCTGGACTCGTCCGGGCCAATAGCGCTGAGATTAGGGCTGAGGCTCCTGGGGAAGCTGCATCAGCTTCTGATAGCTCCCGTCGACCTTCATGCTTCTCAAGGCCTGCAGATAACGCTCGGCCATCACCGTATGGTCCGGGGCGAAGTAGGTGTAGGTATCGAACCAGGCGATTGCCGGATCGATGCGGCGAATTTCACTGAATTCGGGATGGGTCTGCAGTAGCGGCTCAACGAGCGGCGGCGTCTCGATGTACACATCAGCCCGGTCGCGTAGCATAAACGCCAGGCCAGCTTCAGTTGAGTTCACCGCTTGAACATTCATCTCGCCCAGGTATTCCTTGACGAACTGCAGGCCCATTCGGTGTACGATCCGATACGGCTTCAGGCTGTTCCAGCCATTCAGGTCGGTGTAGGGTTTGGTCGCGTAGGCATGATAGGCGACGCGTGCTATGGTTTCTTCCACCCGGATCAATTCAGGCCGGGTCTTGCCAAATTCAAGTATCCTGGAGAGCTCTGCATCGATACGCCCGTTTTCCAGCGAATGGGCGCCACGTTCGACGGGTAGGCTGATCAGCTCAATCTTCACGGCCATGCGTCTGCCAAGTTCAGCCAATAGATTCTCCGCCATGCGAAACACTGGTTCGCCCTCGTTTGCCGAGGCAAATACAATCACCAGACGCTGTTCGTCGCTCCCGGCACCGGCCGCATCGGCGCTCGCCACCGTGCTATCTGCGGATGCGGGACCGTGGCCAAGGGAGACCAGTAGAAGTAATGTGAGAAAACGCCTTAGGGCACAGGACATGGCTATGATTCCAGTAGACTGCTTGCGTCATCATAGCAGGGATTTTCTTTCAAATAGCCACATGGCGGGAAGTCGGGGCGAAGGAACCCGCATAGCCGTCTCATAAGACTTGCCTGAAACTGCGAAACCCCGTAGCGTGAGCGCTATCCCGAAACAAGCCTCCAGCCCTCTCAGAACCTCATCTTCATCCCAAGGAATTGCCATGAAGCAGGATGCGTTTTCCGCACTGCAATTACGCCCGGAACTTGCCGATAACCTTGCCGATCTCGGTTTTACCAGCATGACGCCGATTCAGAGCCAGAGTCTGCCTCCGATCCTGCAGGGAAAGGACGTGATTGCCCAGGGCCAGACGGGGTCGGGCAAGACGGCGGCCTTCGGGCTCGGTCTGCTGAATCGCCTGAGTGTGGATACGTTCCACACGCAAGCGCTCGTGCTGTGTCCTACTCGAGAGCTGGCAGACCAGGTGGCACGGGAAATCCGGCGACTGGCCAGAGGCATCCACAATATCAAGGTCCTGACCCTCTGTGGTGGCATGCCGTTTGGTCCGCAGATCGGCTCGCTGGAGCACGGTGCCCATATCGTCGTCGGTACGCCAGGTCGGATCGATGAGCATCTGCGCAAAGGTACGCTGAAAGTCGAGAACGTGTCGATGCTGGTGCTCGATGAAGCCGATCGCATGCTCGACATGGGCTTTCAGGAAGTGCTGGATGGCATTGTGGAGACGCTGCCGTCGGCGCGTCAGAACCTGTTATTCAGCGCCACTTACCCACCTGAAATTCAGGCGATCGCAAAGCGCGTCATGAAAAGTCCCATTCTCATCCAGGTCGAATCTGAACACACCGACGCGACGATCAAGCAGCTGCTTTATCGCGTAGCAGGCATGCCGGTAGGACAGCGCAGTGGCGAAGGTGAGACTGCAAGAACCCTGGCTGTTCGCGCACTGATTGAACATTACCGACCGGATTCCATGCTCGTCTTCTGTAATACGAAAGTGGAAACACAGGCACTGGCGGATACACTTCGTGAAGTCGGGTACAGTGCAGTGGCGCTGCATGGCGATCTCGAGCAGCGCGACCGTGACCAGACCCTTGTGCAGTTCTCCAACAGAAGTGTCTCGATCCTGGTCGCCACCGACGTTGCCGCCCGCGGTCTGGATATCGATTCGATCGATCTCGTACTCAACTACCACATAGCCCGGGATGCCGAAGTTCATACTCATCGAGTGGGCCGGACTGGTCGTGCTGGCGGCAGCGGCCTCGCCATCACGCTTTTCGAAGCTAGAGAGCAGCACAAGATCGACAAGCTGCAGGCCTTTCTCGACAGAACCTTCGAATTGCTGGGCGAGTTGCCTCCACCACCCAAACACAGCACCCTGCCTCCAGCAGCCATGACGACCCTGCAAATCGATGCGGGCAAGAAGCAGAAAGTCAGACCCGGCGATATTCTGGGTGCCATTACAGGCGAGGGCGGTATTCCCGGCGACCAGGTTGGCAAGATCCAGATTTTCGATCAGTTCGCCTATGTGGCGCTGCGTCAGCAGGTCGCCGAGCACGCGTTGAGACAACTCAATGCCAACAAGCTCAAGGGACGTTCCGTGCGAGCACGGCGGCTTTCGCTGTAAATGTCGGCCGATGCCAGGGGGCCGGTATGGGTGGTTGGTGGCTGCTCCATGGACACCATCATCCACCTCGATGATCTGCCTACTGGAGCTTCGCAGACCGTGATGGCGCGTGAAAGCTACCAGGCGGTCGGTGGTACCGGGGCCGGTAAGGCGCTGAATCTGAAAGCACTCGGTCTCGATGTCTGTCTGCACACCATTCTTGCAAACGATGCCGAGGGTAGGACAGTGGAAGCTGTCCTCGCGGAGGCTGGAATAGTGCTGGAGGTGGCCGCAGCGAAGGCGCTAGATGGATCCACTACCCCCACAGAGCAACATGTGAATCTCATGCTCCCCGATGGTCACAGACTGTCAATCTACACTCAGCCACCTGCCGCGCAGGCTGCCACGGACTGGACCGACTTTGCGGTCAGATGTGCGGATGCCAGTATCGTTGTCGCCAACATCCTGGATTATGTTCGCGCCGCGCTCCCCGCAATACGTGCAACGGGAAAACCGGTCTGGACGGACCTGCATGACTACCGCGATGGCGCTGAATACTACGAGGATTTTATTGAGGCTGCCGATGTCATCTTTCTCTCCGACACCAATCTGGATGATTATCGCGCTACGATGGAGAGACTCATCACACGGGCTGAACTGGTGATATGCACCCATGGCGAAGCTGGCGCGACACTCCTGGACAAATCGGGTGGCTGGCATAGTCAGGTGGCATGTACGGTAGACCCAGTGGTCGATACCAACGGCGCTGGCGATGCATTTTTCAGTGGTTTTCTGAAAGGCTATCTATTGGGCTACACGACTGAGGATAGTCTGAAGCTGGCGACTGCCTGCGGGGCACTTGCAGTAGGGTCGCGCTCACTCAGAGGTGAACACTTGTCGATCGAGACAGCTGCTGCTCTGGTGGCGCAACAGCTGTCCTGAGGGCGGGCGTTCTAGCGGTTACCGTTCACATCGGCGCCCTGAGGTGCACGATTGCCGCCGCCAGCGCCACCACCGGGTCGGCCTGACGACCGCTGGGGCCGCTGACCACCTGGGCGACCACCATCACTACGTCCACCCGCACCAGATCTCTGTCCATCAGGACGGGGGCCACTGCGCTGTGTGGATGGCCGTTGACCGCCATTGGACGTGCCACCACCCGGCGCTGCAGCCCTCTGGCCTGAGCGTTGGCCGGTGGCGTGCCGTGGATTCTTCGAAGCTGGCTTGTGGCCCTGGGCATTTTCTCCGCTTCGCTGACCATCGCGATGTCCTGAACTCGGACGCTTCGGACGAGCCTGACGTGGTCCACGAGTATCGAGCATCGCATCCGGCACATCATGAACCGGCTCAAAGCCTTCCACGGTTTCCCGTGGAATCTTCTTCTTGATCAGACGCTCGATGTCGGCCAGCATTCGTGACTCGTCGGCACTCACGAGAGAGACTGCCTGGCCGCTGGCACCGGCGCGACCTGTACGACCGATTCGATGCACGTAATCTTCTGGCACGTTCGGCAGGTCGAAGTTGACCACCTGCGGTAACTGATCGATATCCAGTCCGCGCGCCGCAATATCAGTCGCGACCAGAACCTGCGTACTACCAGCCTTGAACTCGGCCAGCGCCTTGGTCCGCGCTCCCTGGCTCTTGTTGCCATGGATGGCCGCTGCCTTGATGCCCTGAGTTTCCAGGTATTTGGTCAGCTTGTTGGCGCCATGCTTGGTCTTGGTGAAGACCAGCACCTGTTCCCAGTTGTTCTGTTTGATGAGATAGGACAGCAGTGGCGCTTTCTGTTTCTTGTCAACGGTGCTTACCCATTGGCGCACAAGGGCGACAGTAGTATTCGGCGGACTGACAGAGACTTCGACCGGATCGTTGACCAGGCCTTTTGCCAGGGCGCGAATCTCGTTCGAAAATGTCGCTGAGAACATCAGTGTTTGACGCTGCTTTGGCAGCACAGCCAGGATGCGCTTGATGTCGTGGATGAAGCCCATGTCGAGCATGCGGTCGGCTTCGTCCAGAATAAGAACCTCGAGCTGATTGAACCTGACAGCATTCTGGTTGTACAGGTCGATCAGGCGTCCAGGCGTCGCTACAAGAATATCGACGCCCTTGCGCAGCTGCATCATTTGCGGATTGATTTTCACACCACCAAATACCACGGCTGATCGCAGTGGCAGGTTCTTGCCGTAAGTTGCCACGCTCTCAGCAACCTGGGCCGCGAGTTCTCGCGTAGGTGTCAGCACGAGCGCACGCACCTGGTTCGGCTGCGCTCTGTCACCCTTGGAGAGAATTTCAAGCAGCGGCAGGGTGAAGCCAGCTGTTTTACCGGTACCGGTTTGTGCGGCAGCCATCACGTCGCGACCTTTCAGCACAGCAGGGATAGCCTGGGCCTGTATAGGTGAAGGCGTTGTATAGCCCTCTTCAGCAACAGCTTCAAGAATGGCAGTCGACAGACCGAGTGAGGCAAAACTCATAGGCAGATTTCTCTTGGTGGGAATTCACTAAGTATCGGGATGGGCAGAAATGATACATTGCAATGGCTGTTTATACGCCAGAGGCGGGGCAGCTTACCTTAAATGGGTGGTCAAAGCCATGTTAGTGAGCGGCTGTGTTCGGCAGCTGTTATTTTTGACAGGGTAGAAACGCAAAAATCGGCGTGTCCTGTGAGGAACGCACCGATTTTGCGAAACAGCCGAAGAGCCAACCCTTGGACTACTTCAGAGGATCTGCTGAGGTTCAGGCCTTGGCAGCAGCTTTACGCTTGTGGAAGCCTACCAGACCAGCAAGGCCTGACAGGAACAGCCACGCTGCAGCTGGAAGTGGCACTGGGGTAGGGTTGTCTACGCCAGTACCTGGGCCATCACCGCTGCCGTAGATGTTGATATGTGAAAGACCGCCGCCCTGCTCGGGGGCTACGAATAGCTCGAATGAAGTCGCCAGGTTTTCTACTGCCCAGACGGCCCAGTTGACCTTGTTGCCGACCTTGACGCCGATTGCGATATCGTCGTATGAGTTCCAGAGCGAAGCTTCAATAGAGAACGTGAAAGTGTTGTATCCGCTGTTGTTGTCGGTCTGAGTCCAGTTGGCGGTCGCTCCTTCGAACTTATTGATGTAGGAGTAACCTTCGCCGGTTGCGCCGTTAAGGAACGCATCCTTGCTAGCGTTGTCGCCCTGAATGTTACCACTGCCGAAGTTCAGACAACTGGTAGCTGATGTCAGACCGAAGGCATGATTGCCGCCGTTGTTGCAGGCCGTGTACTGCGCTGGAACAGAAGCGCTAAAGGCTACTGAGCTTGCAACTGACAGTGCAGTGAAAGCCAAAAACTTACCGATAGCCGTCATACAACGCTCCAATGTAAAAATATGTTGTGGGAATGTATCTTTGTGTAAGCAGTCTACAAGAGCGTAAGGCAAAGGCTAGCGAATATTTGTAACTGTCAGGGAATCTGTGAGGCAGCCAACATATTGGGGAGGAGAAGGCAGTATAAAGGTCGGGTTAGCTATTAACCGAGTGAAGCGATGCAGTTGGGGCCAGCGGAAAAACTGGCGGAGAGAGAGGGATTCGAACCCTCGATACAGTTTCCTGTATACACGCTTTCCAGGCGTGCTCCTTCAGCCACTCGGACACCTCTCCGTGAAACGGCGCACAGTGTAATCGCTGGGGATTCAAAAGACCAGCTGGTATCGTCGATTGCGTATCGGCGACCGAGATCATGAATCTGTACTCGTCGGCGTTGTCTGCCGCTGGGCTCTTTGCTATAGTCCACCACCTCGCCGGACAGGCATATCGTTCGGCGAATAATAGGGTGGGTCCAGTTGGTCCCCTCGCAGCGATAAGCCGTGAACCTGGTCAGGCCCGGAAGGGAGCAGCCACAGCGGTGGATTCGGGTGCCGGGGTGTGGCTGGCTGGACCTGCCTCCAGTCTTAAGGTCAGACACTCCCATGGACTCACGCTAACCCAATGTCGCATATCGCCCTGGCTCGAAAATGGCGGCCGCGAAAATTCGGGGAAATGGTCGGTCAGGAGCATGTTCTGCAGGCGCTGTCCAACGCGCTTGATTCCGGTCGTGTTCACCACGCCTATCTCTTTACAGGTACTCGCGGCGTCGGCAAGACGACCGTGGCGCGTATCTTTGCCCGCTCGCTGAACTGCGAAACAGGCATTACCTCCGACCCTTGTGGCCAGTGCGCCAGCTGCCTCGAAATCATCGAGTCGCGCAGCGTCGATCTTATCGAAATTGATGCGGCCTCACGCACCAAGGTCGAGGACATGCGAGAGCTGCTGGACAACGTTCAGTACGCGCCCAGCCGAAACCGTTTCAAGATCTATCTCATCGACGAAGTGCACATGCTGTCGAACCACAGCTTCAATGCGCTGCTGAAAACACTCGAAGAGCCGCCCTCGCACGTCAAGTTTCTGCTCGCCACCACCGATCCGCAGAAACTGCCCGTCACTATCTTGTCGCGCTGCCTGCAGTTCAACCTCAAGAACCTCTCGATGGATCGCATTTCCAGGCATCTGAGCTGGGTGCTGGAGCAGGAGCATGTCGAGTTCGATGAAGAGGCTTGCTGGGATATTGCCCGGGCGGCCGCTGGCAGTATGCGTGATGCGCTCAGCCTCACCGATCAGGCGATAGCGTATGGCGACGGTCGCCTGTCCGGCGCACAGGTCACGACCATGCTTGGTACGGTGGACCGCAACACGGTGTATGCGCTGCTGCAGGCGGTTGTCGATCGTCAGCCTGTGAGGCTGAACGCCGCGTTAGAGAGTCTGGCCGAGGCCAACCCCGACTACGGCGGCCTCTTGAGTCAGCTGTGCGAGATCTTCTACCAGATCGCCCTCAGGCAACAGCTGTCTGTCGCTGGCTCGCAGGGCAAGGAGGCGGCGCTGTTTGCGGGCCTGAGCCAGCAGCAGGCGCAATGGCAGCAATCACTCGCCTCGCAGCTGAACGGTGCCGATTTGCAGGTGCTCTACCAGATTGCGCTGCTGGGGCATCGGGATCTGCAGATCGCGACTGATGCGCAGACCGCCATCTCCATGCTGATGCTGCGAATGCTCGCCTTCCTTGGTCCGGCTGAGCCGAGAGGGGCAGACGCTGGGGGCGAGGCCGAGGCTCAAAAAAAAACAGCTGAATCCGTAGCGGCGACGCCTGCACCTGCGCCAGCTGTCGCAGAGACCCAAAGCCCGAACGGGCAGGGCCTTCGTGCTGAAGAAGTCAGTGCCGCCGAGGCAGAGCGTCTGTCAGCAGCTCAAAATGGGGCGCAATCGACCACGGAAGCCAGTCCGCAGGCGGCCCCGCCGGCCGGCACGAAGCCGCCTTCGTCTGCCGAAGACGATGTTCCACCCTGGGTCGACGATGATTTCAATAGCCAGTTCGACGACGAGCTGACAGCGGAAAATCAGAATATTGCCCCCGCATCGCCGCCCGCTGTTGCAAGCCCCCCTGTCGAAGTCTCTGAGCACCAGGAGGTGGCTGCTGCGCGCTCATCGCAAGAGGTCGACCCCACGAAGGACTCTGCTGTTTCAGCACCGTCGGCACCGCGAAAAAACGGTGAGGCTATTGATCTTGGTCCGATGGTGTCAGTGTTTCAAAGCGCCGATGAGAACAGGGCTGGAGAACAGATATCGACCAGCTGGCCAGAGCTGTATCAACGTATAGGTCAGTATGGTTTGCGCGGAATGGGCCATAGTCTCGCAGCCTCCCTGATGCTCACCGGGCTGACCGAACAGGATGATCGGCTTCACTTTGGCTTCGCCATGGCCGAGAATGAAGCTGAATTGTTTAGCGACAAACATCGACAGGGGCTGGCAAACGCGCTTGGCGTGGTGACCGGGAAAACGGTAGATATCGATGTTCAGCCGGTCGCTTCGCAACAGCTCATCGAAGGCGCCGGTCCGTTGTCGCCCATGGCGTATCAGCGCTACCTGCATGAAAGCCGGACTGAACTGGCCAGATCGGTACTGGCGACAGCGCCAGGCCTGGGTTCGCTCAAGTCGGCCTTTGGCGCATCGCTGATCGAAGATAGCGTCGTTTACGATCTCACAAAGATGGATGACGGCTCTCGCCGTATCAACAAGGAATAGTAGCGGACCTGTCCGGTACGCTCAGCATTATTGGAGAACACTATGGTCGGTAACTTGAATGACCTGATGAAGCAGGCACAGCAGGTACAGGAAAATCTTCAGAAAGCCCAGGAAGACGCAGCGAAGGCTGAAGTCGTCGGAGAAGCAGGCGGCGGTCTGGTGAAAGTGACGATGACCGGTCGCCATGATGTGCGCAAGATCAGTATCGATGACGAAATGATGTCTGAAGACAAGGCCATGCTCGAAGACCTCGTCGCCGCTGCGGTCAATGACGCCGTGCGCAAGGTCGAAGCCTCGAATAAGGATATGATGGGCAAACTCACATCAGGCATGGGATTGCCGCCCAACTTCAAGATGCCGTTCTAGCCTATGCAGGTTCGCCTCAGTCCCAGTATCGAGCACCTCATCAGAAGTTTGCAGAAGCTCCCCGGAGTGGGGCAGAAATCCGCTCAGCGAATGGCCCTGAGGCTACTTGGTCAGCGCCAGCAGGAGGCTGCCGATATTGCACTGGCCATCGGTCGTGCTCTGGAAAACGTCAGACCCTGCAGTCGATGCAGAAACCTCTGCGAAGATGATGTTTGCCAGATCTGTGCGGATGACAGCCGGGATATATCGGCTTTGTGTGTAGTGGCTTCTCCACTGGATCTGATCACCATAGAGCATACCGGCATTTTCAGGGGCTTCTATTTCGTTTTGCAGGGTCTTCTGTCGCCAATAGACGGCATTGGTCCGGATGATATCGGTCTGGCTGATCTTGAAAAGCGTCTTGATAGCCCGGGGCTGGACGAAATAATTCTGGCTACCGACTCTACCGTGGAGGGCGCCGCTACTGCGCACTTCATTGCCGAGCTCGCGCAACAGCGTAGCATACGCTTGACGACGCTGGCACAGGGCGTGCCCATGGGTGGTCAGCTCGGCGCAGTCGACAGCATCACTCTCGGTCATGCCCTCAGTGGCAGGAAGCCTTATGCCTGAGCTCCGTCTTTTCGATCAAATTATCCCAGTGGCCCAGCAGCACGATGCCGCAGTGTTCTGGATCGATAATGCCGATGATCTTGCCACGGCCATCTCGATTCTCGAATCCGCTGAGCTGCTGGCGCTGGATACCGAATTCATCAGGGTGGGGACCTTCTATCCTTCGCTGGCGCTCATCCAGATCTACGACGGCAGGCAGTGCTTTCTCATAGATCCGCTTGCCGAGCTGGATCTCACAAGCCTGACATCCATCTTTCTTGCGGAAAATTGCGTCAAGGCCATGCATGCCGCATCCGAAGACATCGAAATTTTCCATATGGTCGGGCTGCCGACGCCGACGCCGCTGTTCGATACGCAGCTTGCCGAACTGTTCGATCCCTCGGAAGCGCAGGGTGCCGGGCTACAGGCGCTGGTGTCATACCATCTCCAGATCGATATAGACAAGGGCGAAACCCGCTCCGACTGGCTGCAGCGACCGCTCAGCGCCGCCCAGCTCAATTATGCGGTAGCCGATGTCATTTATCTCTTCGCTCTCGCGGCCCATCGGCTCGATACCCTTAGCCAGGACGCTGGGTCGCAGCGGCGTCTTGCACTGTGTTTCGAAGAGGCTCAGCAGCGGTATCCGGTGCCGGAGAAGCGCCGCAATGCCGAGTTCGAGATGAAGGATTTCAAAGACTATTATCTTGGTATGCGCAAGGCCTTCGCGCTCCCGCCGCCGAGTCAACGTATTCTGCAGGAGCTGGCCGCCTGGCGGGAAGTCGAGGCCAGAGAGCGGAATATTGCCCGGAAAAAGATCTGTGACGATGACCTGCTCATGGTTATGGCAAAGGAGCAGATTCACGCGCCGGATGGTCTGCATCGTGTTCGGCGGATGGGGCAGAAGTTCAACGGTCTTCGTCGCTATGGTCCAACGCTGGTGGCTTTGACGGCGAAAGCCATGGACGAAGGACCCGGCGAAGCCTTCAGGCTCATTACGCCGCCGCTACCAAAGTCTTTCAAGCAGGTGGTCAAGCAGGTGAAGGCGCATATTGCAGAAGTCGCCGCGCGTGAGGGAATTGCCCCGGAAATTCTGGCGGGGCGAAAACAGATCGAGGAGCTCGTTCTCTGGGTGAATCGCGCCCACATACCTGCCGGTGTCAGAGCCGAAGACGGCGACGCCATCGCGCTGACCAGTGGCTGGCGGGGTGATCTGCTGATGCCGGATATCATCGAAATCTCGCGACTCGACGCTTCGTCGGGGTCCGCATCCACTGGTTCAGGAACTTCCGAATGAATACACAGTCGGCGCTATCGTTCGTTCTGGGCCACGATATCGTGCTGGCCTGGCTGGCTTATCTACTGGCTGCCACCGTGGCCTATGTGTTGTTGCTCTGGCCGCTTCGAGCGGTCAGGCCCATGTGGCTGCAGTTCATTTTCCGAGCCCTGTCGGTAGCGATCCTGTTTACTCCGGCGCTGGTCCAGGTGACCGATATGCGCCTGCTCGTTCCGGCCTGGTTTACTGCGCTCTATGGCGTGCTGCAGAAGGCTGGTGAAGTTGTTCAGACTTCGCTGATGGCGCTCCTGGTCGGCCTGGTAGTGGCTTTGCTGATTGCGGCCGTTCAATCATGGCTGACGCATCGCCAGGATGTGCGGAAGGATCAGGAGCGGAGGCAGGCTGCTGCTGCTCGTCAGAGTCGCGAAGCAAGGCCTGCTCCCACAGCTTCTGTCTAAGGGCTGTTACAAAACCGCAACTTAGCGCTTTGTGCTGATCGCTGCTATAACTTTGAGTGTTTTTATTCAAGGGCAGTGCAGGGAACAGTGATGAGGTATGACCGGGCTCCGGCCGATACTGGTAAGCGTAATCAGGCTGGAATGCTTTGGGAAAATCGGATCTGGCTGTGTCTGGCACTACTCACGATGGCCCTGCTGATCCCTAAGACGGCGACGGCTACGCTTGAACTCCCGCCTGATGCCGATGTCCGCATCCTCATTGATATCAGCGGGAGCATGAAAAAGAATGATCCCGAAGACCTTCGTAAACCTGCTCTCAATCTGATCACCGAATTGCTGCCGGAAGGCAGTCGGGCTGGTGTCTGGACCTTCGGCCAGTACGTCAACATGCTGGTGCCTTACGGCGAAGTCGATGATGCCTGGCGGCAGGATGCCAAGGAAAAATCGAAGCTTATCAATTCTGTGGCCATGTATACCAATATCGGCGCGGCGCTCGAACGGTCCGCAGAAGATGCCGCGAGCAGCAAGGCCGCAGCTCCCCCAGAAGATCTCTCAAATGCCCAGATCATTCTGCTGACAGACGGCGTTGTCGATATTGGTAAGGATCCCGGCGTGAATGCGGCTGAGCGCAATCGTGTGCTCACTTCAATCGTTCAGAGCTTCAAGGACGCTGGAGCCACCATTCACACCGTTGCCCTCTCAGGCAATGCTGACAGTCTGTTGCTCAAACAGCTCAGTGCGCAGACCAAAGGCGTCTATTCGCTGGCAGAAACCTCTGAAGAGCTAAGCCGTGTATTTTTACAGGCCTTCGACAACGCAGTACAGGCTGAAGAGGTGCCGCTGGAAGGCAACCGCTTCGATATCGACTCTTCTGTCGAGGAATTTACTGCACTGGTCTTTCGCGCTGCAGACAGTGAGCCTGTGGCCGTGCTCGATCCCGCTGGCGAGCGATCGACAGAAAAGGCGCATCCCGCGTCGATCAACTGGGTATCGACGAAGCATTACGATCTGATCACCATAAAACGGCCCTCCGAGGGCACCTGGCTTCTCGAAGGTCAGCTTGCTCCGGGGAGCCGGGTCACCGTCGTCAGTAATCTGCGCATGATCATGAAGGATCTGCCTGTGCAGTTCTTCGCGGGGGAGGAGCTACAGCTGAATATAGGGTTCTTCGAAAATGGCGAACCGGTCCTTAGTCAGGACTTGCTGAAGCTGATAGATGTTTCGGTGACTATCGAGGAGGAAGGTGGTAAGTCTGGCACCAAGCTCATCAGTGACGGTGAGGCGCCTCCAACTGATGGCGTTTTTTCTACACCGATTCGCAATCTGCAGAAGACCGGCCGCTATTCAGTGCTGGTCCAGGCGGATGGCAAGACCTTCAAGCGCCAGACCAGGCGAGTCATGGAGCTGAGCCCACCGGTCGCTGTAGAAGCCGAAGCAACCGGCTCAGGTGATGCTACGGCATGGCGAATTCATGTCACGCCTCTGAGTCCTAACATCGACCGCGAAGCTACCAGCATCGTGGCCAAGACGAGAACACCTGATGGCGGCACGCTCATCGCCTCGATCCCATACATTACGGAAGAAGGTCGCTGGAGCTTTCCGATAGCGCCTGTTCGAGGTGACGGTATTTACGAAGTGTCGCTTCAGGTCAAAGGTCGTACCCAGGCCTTGACCGAATTCGAATTCCAGCCGGAGATCGTGCAGGCAGAGTTCCCCAGACAGGAGGCCAGTCCGAATGAATTCAAGTCGCTCATCGACGGCGAGCAGATCGACCAGATCAACGAAAAGCTCGCCGACGATGAGCGAGCTCGTCTCGATCAAGCCGCCAGGCCCGACGAACCTGCGCCCGAGGCAGCTGCAGCGAAGCCTGCTGATCAGGAGGCTATTCCCGAAGCGCCTCTTGGCGAAGCCGCCACCCCAGCCGAGACGGCCTCGGACGATGATGACCTGTTGTTGTGGCTAAGCCTTGGCGGTGGTGGTGCATTGCTGCTGATCGCCGGTCTTGGCTTCTGGTGGTGGAAAAAACGCAAGGTGGTCAGTGCTGCGAACACTGACGACGAGGAGGCTGACGAGCCGGAAGAAGACGTGAGTGCCGAAGAACTAGCCGCTATCGCCGCCGTCACGGCGAGTTCGGACGCCAGTGACGATCTTGACAGCGATCTCTTCGGAGACGAGGCTGCCGAGGGTGAGCCTGAAGCGCCTGTATCAGCCGCAGAAAAACCCGCCCCCGCCGCAGCTGAGCCTAAAAAACCTGAGCCAGTGGCCGTAGACGACGATGAAGACGACCTTCGTGGGCTTGCTGATGAACTTCGTGCTCAGGCAGACCCTGTGGCCAAGCCGAAGCCAGCACCAGAGCCGGAAGCAGAAGCTGTACCCGAGCCGACGCCACCAGAAGAAGACGATGATCTCGAATTTGCGATGGAGCTTGACGAAGAAGGGCCTGAGCCGGTAGCGACGAGAAAAACGGCGCCGCCGCCCAATGATGAAGCTGACTTGCCTGAAGTCGACATGTCCGATTTTGATGACATCGATGACCTGCTGGATGAAGGTCGGGCTGCCGTTGAAGCGGAAGATGAGGCGGCGCTTGCCGAGGATTCAGAGAAGGCCGCGGACGAAGAAAGGCCTGCCGCAGCAGATGCTGACCAGCTCGAGGATGAAGAGTTCAACCTGGAAGACTTTGATATCGCTGATACGGATGATCTGCCAGACACTGAAGAAAGCAGCAGGCAACGACCTGATGCAGACGGCAAGGCAGGCCCCGCGAAGAAATAGGCAGCCGGCTTCGACGGCCGGGCTACCTATCAGGCAGCAGACTTCACGATCTACTGAACGTTTTCCTGATCTCCAAACTGTCCTTCGAACAGGGCAGAGGACAGGTAGCGTTCAGCCATATCCGGCAGAATGACCACGAAATGCTTGCCCGCGAACTCAGGCAGCTCTGCCAGCCGAACTGCCACTGCTGCTGCCGCGCCACAGGAGGTGCCGCATAGGATACCTTCCTCTTTCATTAAGCGGTGAGCAAAGGCCATGGCTTCCTGATCGCTGACCAGCTCCACTCGGTCGATCATCGACATATCGAGGTTTCCGGGGATGAAGCCCGCGCCAATGCCCTGGATTTTGTGAGGAGATGGTTTGAGTTCATCGCCCGACATGGTTTGGGAGATAATCGGTGAGCTTTCAGGCTCGACCGCTACAGTAATGATCTGTTTGTTTTTCTGCTGCTTGATGTAGCGCGAGACACCAGTCAGCGTCCCGCCAGTGCCGACGCCAGCAACGAATACATCGATCTTGCCGTCAGTATCATCCCAGATCTCAGGGCCAGTGGTCTTTTCATGGATTTCGGGATTGGCCGGGTTTTCGAACTGCTGCAGCATGAGATGAGTATCAGGATTTTCAGCAACGAGGGCCTCAGCCGCTGCAATCGCGCCCTTCATTCCCTTGGGTGGCTCGGTGAGCACGACCTCGGCGCCCAGGGCCTTGACCACCTTGCGACGCTCGAGGCTCATGGACGCAGGCATGGTCAGCTTGAGCTTGTAGCCGCGAGCCGCCGCGACGAAGGCCAGTGCGATTCCGGTGTTGCCACTCGTCGGCTCGACCAGCGTCATACCAGGCTTCAGCTTGCCAGCTTTTTCTGCGGCCCAGACCATGTTGGCGCCGATACGGCACTTCACCGAAAACGCCGGATTGCGGCCCTCGATCTTGGCATAGACATTCTTGTTGGTGACCCGATTCAAACGTACGAGCGGTGTATTGCCTATCGCGTAGGAGTTGTCTTCATAGATCTTGCCCATGGTCGCCTCTCTTGTCCTTGTTTCGCTTGGGTGTAGCTCGGGAATCTCTCCCATTGGGTTCATTACACATCACAGGCATACAAATGTATACTGGCTCGCCAATTCACATTGAGGTCGTTGCGCGCTATGAAGTTCACAGGTACCGGCGAGTATGTTGCCACCGAAGATTTACAGATGGCAGTCAATGCCGCTATCGCTCTGCAGCGCCCGCTGCTCATAAAAGGTGAGCCAGGCACGGGCAAGACCATGCTGGCAGAACAGCTGGCCGAATCACTGAACATGAAGCTCGTTCAGTGGCACATCAAGTCCACGACGAAAGCTCAACAGGGCCTGTACGAATATGACGCCGTATCGCGTCTGCGTGATTCCCAGCTGGGCAGCGACCGTGTGCACGACATTGGTAACTACATCAAGAAGGGTAAGCTCTGGGAAGCCTTCGCGGCGGAAGAGCAGTGCGTGCTGCTGATCGATGAAGTCGACAAGGCCGATATCGAATTCCCCAACGACCTGCTGCTCGAACTCGACAAGATGGAGTTCCACGTGTACGAAACGCAGGAACGGATCAAGGCGATTCACCGGCCAATCGTGATCATCACCTCGAACAATGAGAAGGAACTGCCGGATGCCTTCCTGCGTCGCTGCTTCTTCCATTACATCAATTTCCCTGATCGCGAGACCATGCAGCGCATCATCGATGTGCATTATCCCGACATCAAGAAGCAGCTGGTCGCTGATGCCATGGATATCTTCTTCGATATCCGCAAGGTACCAGGTCTGAAAAAGAAGCCCTCCACCTCGGAGCTCATCGACTGGCTCAAGTTGCTGATGGCAGACGACATTCCCAAGGATGTGCTGCACCAGAAGGATTCTGCCCAGGCCATACCGCCACTTTACGGCGCTTTGGTCAAGAACGAGCAGGACGTCCATTTACTGCAGAAGCTGGCGTTCATGGCGCGCCGCCGGGGCTGATCGCATGCTGTTAGGCTTTTTCGACATTCTGCGCCAGCACAAGGTGCCCGTGAGCGTGCGTGAGTTCCTGGATCTCATGAACGCCTTACAGCATCGTCTGGCCTTTGCCGACATGAATGACTTCTATTTTCTGACCCGGACCATACTGGTGAAGGATGAGAAGCATTTCGACAAATTCGACAAGGCTTTTGGACACTTCTTCGAGGGTATCGAGAGCATTGACCTCGCTCTCGAAGCCCTGATTCCGGAAGACTGGTTGCGGGCCGAGTTCGAGCGGCAGCTCTCTGAAGAAGACAAGGCCAAGATCGAATCGCTCGGTGGTCTGGAAGAACTGATCAAGGCCTTCAAGGAGCGCCTTGAGAACCAGAAGGAGCGACATCAGGGCGGTAACAAGCACATTGGTACCGGTGGTACTTCACCCTTCGGCGCCAACGGTTACAATCCTGAAGGCATCCGCATCGGGCAGGAAAAGAGCAGGCATAATCGCGCCGTAAAGGTGTGGGACAAACGCGAATTCAGAGATCTCGACGACTCGATCACCCTGGGTATACGCAACATCAAGGTGGCGCTGCGGCGCTTGCGAAAGTTCGCCAGACAGGGTGCTGCCGACGAGCTGGATTTACCGGACACGATCTCGAGTACGGCCCGTAACGCTGGTTACCTCGATATCAAGATGGTGCCAGAACGGCATAACACCGTTAAAGTCCTGCTGTTTTTCGATATCGGCGGATCGATGGACCCGCATATTCGTGTCTGTGAAGAGCTGTTCTCGGCGACCCGTACCGAGTTCAAGCACATGGAGAATTTCTATTTCCATAATTTCATTTACGAAGTGGTATGGAAGAATAACGTTCGACGGACTACGGAAACCACTTCGATGTGGGATGTGATCAACACCTATGGTGCGGATTACAAAGTGATATTTGTCGGAGACGCCAGTATGGCGCCTTACGAGATTTCCCATCCCGGCGGCAGTATCGAGCACTGGAACGAGGAAGCTGGCGCGGTCTGGATGCAGAGAATCCGTGAGAAGTTCAATAAGGTCATCTGGCTCAATCCGTTGCCAGAGGCCTATTGGGGGCAGGGTGGTTCGCTCGGCATGACCCGACAGCTAGTGGAAGACAAGATGTATCCATTGACCATTGAAGGTCTTGAAGCTGGCATGAAATACCTGAGTCAGTAGTACCTGAGTCAGTAGTACCTGAGCGCACGTGGGCGCAGTGTCCTGTAGATTTGGCATTCGTCACACCCGCTTCAGGCGATGAGTGATAGACTCCCTCCACAAAATTGCTGTTGCTGCAGAGAATAAGGATCATATCTTGAGAGTGGCTTTTGATCGTCTGGTTGGCATGACCGGCAGACTGCGAACAGCACTGGTCGTGCTGACTTTGTTCGTCTGTTTCTGGAGTGTATCGAGTCTTGCCGAGGTGCCAACGGCTGAGCTCGCGAAGAAAACCGAGCAGCTGAAGCAGGATATCGTCGACCTCAATCGCGAACTGCTGAAGCTGGAAGAAGATGTCCTCTATCCGCTGGATACGCAGCTCGTCGTCTTTCTCGGTGTCGACGAAAATGCGCCGTTCACTCTGGAATCGGTGGAGCTGCTGGTAGACAAGAAATTCGCCACCAGTTATCTGTATTCGGATCGTGAAATACAGGCGCTCAAACGGGGCGGCGTGCAGCGTCTCCACGTCGGTAACCTGACGACTGGCGGGCATAGCGTCCAGGCCGTATTCAATGGCCGTGGTGCCGACAACAAGTTCTTTCGTTCGACTGCGAAGGCCAGTTTCAGCAAGCAGTCCGGTGCCAAGTACCTCGAGCTCCGGGTAGAGCCGAGACCGGGGCAGCCGCTACAACCGACTTTCCGCATCGAAGAACTTCGCTGAGCCGCCTGCTTTGACTACTCACTTCCCTGCCGCCTCGAACAGGATGCTGTCCGTGATCAAGCAATCGCTCGATAATCTGCTGGCTGCCTGTCCTGATATGAAGCTGACTCGCCTGTCAATTGCCGTATTGTTGCTCGGCCTCGCGGTGATCAACCCTGCGGTTGCGGATACCGGCAACGACGTGATTGGTGATGAGGCGGAGGCCAGAGCCACCGCTCGCGACAGACTGTTGTACAGAGAGGCTCTTTTCCATCATTACACGAACGATGATCTCGGTACCCTGACCTTGCTGGAAAACCAGCATATGGGCTCAAACCATATCGCCAACCGCTTCCACAATCTCAACCACATTCTGGCTATAGAAGCCGGCTCGCGCTACGGCATGCATGTGGCCAACAAAGACATTGCCGAACACCTGGCTTTCACGGTCCGGGAAAAGGATGTGCTACAGCGCGCAAGACTCTACGAGGGGCGGGTAGCCTACGAAGCCGGACGGTATACCGAAGCGCTCAAGAAGATCAACGAGTCTCTGGACTCTCTCGACCGGGTCGGTCTCGATGAAGCCTACTATCTCATAGCCCGCTGCTACATCCATCAGAAGCGGCCTTCTGACGCCGGCAGAGCACTCGGCAAGGTCACCGAAGGTACCTTCTGGGCGGCCTATGGTTACTACAACCTCGCTGTGTACTACGGCGAGAACGATCCTGACGTCAACCGTGCGCTCATATCCTTCCGGGTCGCCGCCGCCATGACGCCGAATACGGAAGAGGGCCTCGAGCTGAAAGACCGCATCTACCTATCGGCTGGTCATCTTGCTCTGATGGCCGAACAGCATGATAAAGCACTGGCCTTTCTTCAGAATGTTCGGGCCGACGGTGCCAGTGCGGCAGCCGGCATCTACGACTACGGTCTGGCATTCGCTGGTTTGAAGCGCTATCGGGTGGCCATTCAGGCCTGGCATCGCGCCAAGAAGTTTGCGCTCGTGGTGCCCGGTGTGGCTGAAGCCTTCCAGGCGATTGCCTACGGCTATGAGCAGGAGGGACTCAGGGCCACTTCCATCGATGCCTATCTCGAGGCTGTTTCAGTCTACGACAAGGAAATGCGGCATACGTCTGAAATCCGGAAGTCCCTGTTGGCCGATGGCATGCTGGCTGTACTGGACAAGGCCAGGAAGCAGCATAATGAGGCCGCCTGGTTTCTGGCCACGGACCTGGTCACCAACACGCCCACCGTCGCCTTTGTGAATTTCCTCATGTCGGATGACGAGTTTTATGATCTGGCTAAAACATTGCTGCAGCTCGATGACATGCGCACATTTTCCAGGTCTGCACTGGAACGCCTCGATATCTACGAGCAGGCTCTGAACAAGAAGGCTGCCGATGTGAAGCGAGCGCGTAGCGATCGCAAGGCCCTGTTGAAAACGAGCAATCTCAATGCCGTCATCGCACGCCGTAATGAACTGGCTCCAGATCTGAAATCTGCCTCGATCAGTCTTGTAGCAGAGCTTGAGTATGTCGACAGGATACTGGTGCAGGCCAGGCAGGAGTTCGTGTCGCTGCGCAAGCAGATAGCGGCAGCCGAATCAGGTTTCTCGGATCTTCAGGGACGGATATCTACCTTGCGGGATCGTTACTCCGCCGCTTTACAGAGAAGTGACACTGTCATTGCAGAATATGAGGGGCTACTCGCAAAGAGAGGCGACGAGCTTCTGCAGCGGCATTACGACAACATCGAAGACTTTTATCTGCGCAGTCAGCTGTCGCTGGTCAACCTGTACGACGATCTTGCCATCGATGAGCTTGAAAAAATGCAGGCCGACAAGATGCGGACGGAAAGAGAGGCTGAGGCGCAATGATGCGAAAGCTTGGCGTTTTCCTGACCACAGCCTGTCTGCTGGCCCCGCTGTCACCCGTCGTCGTGGCTGAAACCCGGAGCGCATTCGTTGTCATCGACAAGGTGGATGACAACAAGACCATTGGTGAGCTGAAGCCCGCCTATGTCGACTTTGCCTTCAGAGAAGCGCCGCGGGTGTCGATCGACGAAGTTATCGATCGTTACATTCAGCTCATAAACCGGGCCGATGATCCGCGTATCCAGGCGCTGGCACTGCTGCGCATGGAAAGCCTCGAGGATCGCTATGGCAGCCTTCGTCCGGACGGATTTTTCACGGATGCCTTATGGGATACCGCTATAGAGGTGTACCGCAAGGTGATTGCACTGCCGCCTGCGACCGAGAGCCAGCGCGAGCCCTTCAGTCGAGATCTGTTGCAGTACCAGCTAGCGAAGGCGCTCGATATGAGAGGGCGACAGCAGGAAAGTCTCACGGCATTGCAGACGCTGCTCGAACGCTTCCCGTCTTCAGGCTTTGCGACAGAAGCGCAGTTCCGCATAGCCGAAGCCCAATATACCAGGGGGGAGTACGAGCTTGCCGAGGAAAACTATCGGGAAGTAAGCAGAAGCAACAACGCCGCGTTGATACCCAAAGCGCAATACATGCTGGCCTGGTCGATGTACAAGAACGACCGCAATCAGGCCGCTATCGACCAGTTCCTGAATGTGCTGGTGGATATTCAGTCGAATGCCTATCCGGATGAGTCGAACAATCAAGCCGTCGAAGATGACGTGGCTCGTATCATCAGCGTTATCGCCACGCAGAACGGCGGAGAAAGCTTCCTCAACGCCTCGATGGCGAGGCAGGGCAATACGGACCTGGCGGCGGTTCTGTACAAGGGTCTTTATACCTATCAGCTTGGGCAGGAGCGCTTCCAGGATGCTGCCAATGTGGCTGAAGGCTACATTCAGCGATTTGCGCGAACACCTGAGCGTCCCTCATTCCACGAGCTGAAACTTCAGGCCTTTGAAGCCGGTAAATTGCCGCAGCTGGTCTGGCAGGAGCGTGAGCGTTACGTCGATGAGCTCGGACAGTATTCCGATTACTGGAAGCAGCTGACCCCTGAGGAACAGAATGCGCTTCGGCCGAGGCTGTTTGGTTTCCGCGAAGAACTGGGACGGCGTGCCTATTCGCTCGCACAGGCTGATGCGAAGGCAGGTGCCATCACAAATAGCCAGGCTCATTTTGACTCTGCAGCCGAACACTTCACTGCCATGCTGCAACTGAGCCCTGAAGATCAACGAAATGCTGAAATCAGCTTCCTGCTTGGCGATACCTGGCTGCAGCTGGGTGCACTGGCCAAAGCGGTCGAGGCCTACGATCAGGCTGGCTACGCCTATGAGCCCACACCTGCTGCTGCGGATGCGGCCTACGCTGGCATTACGACCAGGACGCGAATGATCGAACAGCTACCGACTGATGACTCGGAAGATCGAAACAGTCTGGTGGAAGCGCGCATTTCAGCAGCGATTCGCTTTGGCGATACATACGCGCAGGACGATCGCTCCGGCAAAGTGGTGCTGCTGGCCGCTAACGATCTCTATCAGGCGAAGCGCTACGACGCGGCGCTAGTGCAGGCGAAACGGGTGATCGAACTCACGCAGAATGCAACGCATCAGCTCGATGCCCACGAAATAGCCGGCAGCAGCGCCTTCGAGCTTGGCGAGTTTGCCCAGGCCGAGCGAAGTTTCGATGCGGCCATCATTCTTGTTGACGATCGTCAGAACGAGCTCAATGCCGCTGAAAGGACTCGCCGGGCTGATCTCATGACATCTTATGTCGCCAGTATCTACAAGCAGGGTGAGGCTTGGGAAGAGAAGGGCGATATGAACGGCGCCTTGCAGGAGTATCTGCGTGTCGTCGCCGTAGCGCCCACTTCGCCGCTGGCCGAGAGTGCCCGATATGACGCCGCCATGCGAGCGCTGGATATCAAGGACTGGGAGCTGGCCATAGATCTCATGAAGGTATACCGGAAGAAGCATCCTTCGACCGAGTTGGCCAAGGGCATACCTGCAAAACTGGCCTTTGCTTTCGATGCGCTGGATCAGCCCGGGCAGGCTGGCGATGCCTTGGCTGAGTCCCTTGAACAGCAGCCGGCAGATGAACGGCGGCAGACCCTGTTGCAGGTAGCAGGCTTCTATCGCGAAGCAGGCAGGAGCAGCGATCTCGTGAAGACCTTGCAGGCTTACGCCCGCGACTATCCACAGCCTTTCGACGCAGCCGTCGATGTTCGCTATGAGCTGTACACATTGGCCAGCGCACCGGCCAGTCCGGCCAGTGTGCGAAAGCAGGTCGCCACCCTTCGGGATGACCTGATCAGTTTCGAACGCTCTGGTGGTTCGAGCAGGACCGGACAGAGCCGTGCACTGGCAGCCGAGGCAGCCTGGGCGCGCACCGAAGCCAGTCGGGACCAATTTGAAGCCATAGCACTGAGCCTGCCTCTAAATGCTTCGCTCGAGAAGAAGACAGCGGCGCTGAGAGCGCTGGTCGCTGATATCGAGCAGAGCCAGAGTTATGCCATTGCCCGATATACCACTGCAGCCAACCATACTTTGGGCGACGCCTATCTCACCCTGAGCAGAGACATTCTGGAGAGCGAGCGACCAGAGGGCTTGAACCCGCTTGAAGGCGAGCAATACACCATCCTGCTCGAAGACCAGGCCTACCCGTTTGAAGAAAAAGCAATTGGAATTCTTGAAGGCAACGTTTCGGTAATGCAGCAGGGTATCTATGATGTGTACGTACAGCAGAGCATCGACTCACTGAGCCAGTTGCTGCCAGTGCGTTACAACAAGAAGGAGACACTGATAGATGTTGCCCCATCGATCCGCTAGGCAGTTCAGCCTGCGTTTGCCGCTCGCAGCATGCTGCCTGTTGCTCGCGCTGTTGAGTGGCTGCGCCCAGCAGACCAGGCCTGTGCTTGCGCCTACCAACAGTGCTGATCAACCAATGGGTAAATATGAGCCCTTCAACCTCGGCGAGAAAGGCGAGTACGAGCAGAAACTGGCCGCCATGGATCTCGTGGCGGCGCAGCAGCAATATGCCGCTGCTCTGGCGCTTATGGAGGATGGTGATATCGAGGGCGCGCAGAGCCAACTGATTGCATTGACGCGTGAGGTGCCAGAGCTGAGCGAACCCTACGTGACGCTTGGGCTGCTGGTCGAGCAGAATGGTAATATCGAGACTACTGACACCAGCGAGACCAGAGAGCAGCAGGCCCAGCAGTGGTACGAGCGAGCCCTGCGCGCCAACCGGCGCGAAGACCGGGCCCATCATCAGCTCGCAGTGCTCGCGCGCAAGCGCGGAGACTTCGAGACGGCTGAGCGTCATTATCAGGCCGCGCTCGAAATCCAGCCTGACCAGCCGCTCTACCATCGGAATATCGGCATCCTTTACGATATTTACCTTGGGAAGCCGGCCGTCGCCCTCGAGCAGTACGAAACCTATCTCGACCTGGTGGGCGAAGATGAACAGGTGAGCCTGTGGATCGTCGATCTCAAGTCGAGAATGGAGAGCGGCTCGTGAACAGTCATGTCCTGTTTCGCACCGCTGCGCATGGTCTGATGGCATTGCTGTGTGCGCTGTCACTTGTAGCGCAGGCTGCAGAGCGAACCGAAATGGAAGGTGCTACAATCCGTGGCGATCAGGAGCAGCCTCAGGTATTGTTCCTGCTGCCGTGGCAGCCGCCACCCAGCCCGGATATCTCGGTTCCACCTCCACGGACCGATCTGGGTGATGTATTGAAGCCGCTTGAGCGGCAGCGGTTCAGGGAAGAACTGTATTTCCGCAAGAATCTGGAGCTCGGAGAGCTGAAAGAAGACTGATTCTTCGCTGAACCAACCAAATTGACAACTACGGCCTGGCCCATACCGGTGTGCAGGCATCATGGAACGTAATCGAGCTGAAATTGCTCTGAGCAGGAGAGAACTAAATGTTGGAGACCATAATCCGCTTTTTTCAGGAAGGTGGGGTTTTCATGTACCCGATCGCACTGGTACTTGCCATAGGTCTGGCTATCGCCGTCGAGCGCTACTTTTATCTCTCGAAAGCCAAACGGTCGAACCGCCATGACTTCGACAGGCTCTTGCCGCTGGTCGGCAAGCGTGATTACCGTAGCGCGCTCGAGCAGGCCAACAGTTCTGGTACGGCCATGGCGAACATGCTGGCTGCTGGTTTGTCGCGTCTGCTCAACAGACAGCCACGTGATGAAATAGAGACCGCCATGGAAGAGGGGCTCATGGAGGCGCTACCGAGACTGGAAAAGCGCACGCCCTACCTGGCGACCCTCGCTAACGTGTCGACCCTGCTCGGCCTGCTGGGCACCATCATCGGTCTGATCGCTGCTTTCACGGCAGTCGCCAACGCGGATCCGGCCGAGAAAGCCAATCTCTTGTCCCAGAGTATTTCGGTAGCCATGAACACCACGGCTTTCGGACTGATGGCTGCGATTCCACTGCTGTTGATGAATGCCGTTCTGCAGACGAAGACCAACGAAATCATCGACAGTTTCGAAATGGCCGGCATCAAGGTGATGAACGTCATTAGTGGGCACGAAGCGAACAAGTCCTGATCATGATGAGACGCAAACACCGCCGCTTACAGCAGGAAGCTGAGCTCGATATCACGGCGTTCATGAACCTGATGATCGTGCTGGTGCCAGTACTGCTCATCAACATGGTATTCGCCTCGAACGGTGTGCTCGATCTTAATTTTCCGCTCGGCTCAAGTGATAATCAGGCTAGCGATGAGAAACTGCAGTTGCAGGTCATGATCTATCCACAGCAGCTGATCGTCAGCGACGATCGCGGTGGAGTCATCGCTAGCATCGCAGCGGACCAGCCATCCGCTGAGGAACGCCAGGTCAGTTACGATTTCGACAAGCTGACCCAGGTCATGCAGCAGATCAAGGCCAGACTGCCGGACAAGCGCGATATCGTCATCATGGCGCGACCCCAGACTGATTATCAGACCCTTATCTCGGTGATGGACAGAGTGCGGGCCTATCCGGCAATGGTAGCTGGCAGTCTCGTTCAGGCCGAGCTGTTTCCTGATATCTCCATAGCTGATGCACCTGAAGCCGCGGCAGGCAGGGCTGAGACGCCGTCGGCCGCCGAGGGGGGTGCGCAGCCATGAAGCAGTCTGCCAAGGCACGCCGCCATAACCGACATTACCGTCGCCACAAGAAGGTGGGCGGGCTCAATCTTGTCTCGCTCATGGATATCTTCACCATACTCGTGTTCTTTCTCATGGTGAATAGCAGTGACGTCAAGGTGCTGGAGACCACCGCCAAGGTCGATCTGCCCTTGTCCATTTCCGAAGGAGAGCTCGGCGAGACCCTGACCTTGAGCGTGACGCCTCAGCAGATCGCCGTGGGTAACCGGATGATCGCTGAAGTGTCTGCCATTCAGGGATCCTCGGAGCTCATCATCGAGCCGCTGCGGAAGGAGCTTCGCTATCAGGCCGAACGGCGGCCACGAACCGACGAGGAGATTGCTGCAGGTGAGGGCATGCCCATCACCGTGTTGGCTGACAAGTCACTGAATTACAGTCTGCTCAAAAGAGTCATGGCGACGTGTGTCGAGGCGGGTTACAGCCGTATTTCATTGGCCACTCAGCGTGAGCTGATGCAAACGGTCGAGCCTGATGACGGCGCGACGACAGGCACCGGAACAGGAGTGTCTGGCTGATATGCTGCTGAAAAACACTCTCCCCTGGAGCGATTTGCCAGATGATCGCGGTCGCTTCAGGCGCATACTTTACGCCACGCTCGTTGTACTGTTGCTGCTGTCGATTGCAATTCCGTTGATTTCATTGCCAGAACCCTCACGAGAAGAACTCGAGGCGATCCCGCCACAGCTGGCTCAGTTGCTCATCGAAAAGGAACCGCCACCTGAGATCGTGGCGCCAGATCCTGAGCCGGAACCTGAACCCGAAGCTGAGTCCGAGCCAGAACCTGAACCAGAGCCTGAGGCCACACCGGAGCCAGAACCTGAGCCTGAGCCCGAACCCACGCCTCAGCCACGCCCGGTGCAAACGATTGAACAGGCGCGGGAGAAGGCCCAGAGTTCAGGCCTGCTGGCTTTGAAGGATCAGCTGTCCGATCTTCGCGAGATCTCCAGCGCGGCGGCTGCAACGTCTCCGCAAGAGACTGCCGAGCCTGCGCCAGCCGGTCAGGCGGCTTCTGCCCGGTCACTCGCACTGGAGACGGGTCGAAGCGGCGGCGCAGATGCGGCGGCAGTCAGCGCGTCAGACAAACAGGTTGAACTGGGACGTCGTAACGTCAAGCAAATTGCCGTGGCGGAGCAGGCTGGCGGAGAACAGGTAGCCCAGGGCCGAGCCCCTGCGAAGCAGGGTCGCAGTCGAGAAGAGATTCGCCAGGTCTTCGACGCCAACAAGTCGACGATCTTCCGAATCTATCAGCGGGAACTTCGACAGAACCCGGCTTTACAGGGCACATTGGTGCCTGAGTTGACCATCGAGCCGAACGGCGCGGTGTCCAAATGCAGAATCGTGAAGAGTAGCCTCGGTGCGCCAGCACTCGAAGCGAAGATTTGCAGCATGCTGCAGTTGATGCAGTTCGAAGCGAAGAGTGGTATCGATCAGTACGTCGTGCCCTATCCGATCGATTTGATCCCCGGCTAGCCGGGGATCAGGATTAGTCCTGGTTGTCAGGATCGCCGATGGTGATCCGTGGCAGACTGGGCATGGTCATACTCATCTTTTCAGTAGGGGCGATGATTCTTGCATTCCCCTCAAGCACAACCTCCTTGTTCTGATTGCAGACCGAGCAACTGATCAGTACCCGGTTCTTGCTCTGCTTTTCCTCTACACGAAGATTGACTGTCAAAGTGTCGTGAATCTTGACCGGTCGAAGAAACTTCATGGTCTGTTCGAGGTAGATCGAGCCAGGGCCAGGCATGACAGTGGCAATGGCCGCAGAAATAAGCGCGCCGGACCACATGCCATGCGCCACTCGACCCTTGAAGATGGTATTTTCCGCGTAATCCTGATCAAGATGAACCGGATTGACGTCGCCGGACATTGCTGCGAATAGGATGATCTGATCTTCCGTGAGCGACTTGGTATAGGTGGCGGTGTCACCGACTTCGAGTTCGTCGTAGGTGAGATTCTCAAGTGCATCCATAAGTCGAAACTCGCTTGGTAAGGTTCTTGTGAGCAACTGCGCCTGCACAGTATCAAAACGGACCTCGAAGGTCCGTAGCGCGGTCAGGCAGCCTGTTGATCAGTGTAGTCCAGTTTTGCTACAAGCCATTGAAGCAGATCGTCAAACACCTCCTGACGGTTGGTTTCGTTCAGCATTTCGTGGCGACCCTGTCGATACAGGCGGGTGCAGACATCATCAGAAGTCCTGCTTCGAAGCAGTCGGCCAAGCGCCAGTACACCTTTGCCATGGTGGCCCACTGGATCATCATCTCCGGCAATCAGTAGATAAGGGATCGCGGGCATCTGGGCGACATTAGATGGCGTCGAGATGGCCTGAAGGCCACCCAGAAAATCAAGCCAGAGCTGCGTCGTACCGACCTGACCACAGAAGGGGTCATTCAGGTAATCGGATACTGTCTCGGGATCGCGCGACAGCCAGTCGTGGTCGGTATCAGGCTGCTCGATATGCTTGTTGAAATGTCCAAATGACAGGTGGTGCAGCAAAGGGTTGGGTTTGCGTAGCCCGAAGATGACGCGGGAGCCTCGTGCTGCGACCTTGCCAAGACTCAGGCGGGCCTGGTCACTCAGGTTGCTGCCAGAGAAAATAGCCGCCTTGACAGGGAGTCGCCGGTTCATGAGCGTTGCCTGGGCGATGAAGCTCCCCATACTATGGCCCAGGAGGACGATGGGTACACCTGGATGTCTCGACGCCGCGGCTTCAATCACCTGCGCCAGATCCTGCCAGACTTTCTTCCAGCCGTCCCTGTCTGCATAGTGACCGAGATGGGTGGCAAAGGGGCCGTGTCCACGATGATCGTGACAGACCGTCATGAAGCCATGTCGGCCAAGGAACTCGCCGAGGGGCGCATAGCGGCGGCTGTGTTCAGCCATGCCATGACTGACGACAACGATGGCGCGCGGACTGCTGCTTGCGGTAGGCTGCGTGTCCGTGACAGCGGACCAGTAGCGAATACGAATTTTATGTGCGTCATCGGCCTTGATAGTGCAAATTTGTTCTGTATCCATATTCATGTTTTTGTTCATGTCTAATCCTGACATATCGACTCATGCAGCAGGCTATTTCCTTCCTCTGTTATAATCAATAGCTCGTTAAGAGTTCTGCCAAAAGTGCACGTAGAAAATACCATGACAGACCAGCAGGCTGCTGGCAGCAGCCAGTTCGACATCGTTTATCCTCCCGAACTTCCGATCAGTGAACATGCGGCCACCATCATCGAAGCCATTCGATCGAACCAGGTGCTCGTGCTGGCTGGCGAGACCGGGTCAGGGAAAACCACGCAGCTACCGAAGATGTGCCTGCAGGCTGGGCTCGGCAGTGCAGGTAAGATCGCGCATACGCAGCCCAGACGACTGGCGGCGCGAGCCCTATCGTCAAGAATAGCGGCCGAGCTGACTGCGTCTGGCGCACCTGAAGGCCTGGTCAGTTATCAGATCCGCTTTGAAGACACGTCAGGACCGAATACACGAGTCAAGGTCATGACAGATGGCATCCTGCTGGCGGAAACGCGTCGGGACAAGTGGCTGCGGGCCTACGACACCATCATCATCGACGAAGCCCATGAACGTTCCCTTAACATCGATTTCCTGTTGGGTTATCTCAAGCGTGTGCTGGCTAAACGCCCAGAGCTGAAGCTGATTATTACCTCAGCCACCATCGATGTGACCCGCTTCTCGAAACATTTCAATGATGCGCCTGTCATAGAGGTGAGTGGCCGTACTTACCCGGTCGACGTGGTCTACCGGCCGCCCGGGGAGCTCGAGTTGCCGGATGCGATTGGTGAATGCCTTGAACTCACGCGTGAGCATGAGCGTGAGACTGGTATCAGTGCCGGCGACTTTCTGGTCTTCATGGTCGGTGAGCGGGAAATTCGCGAAACCGCCAACGCACTACGCAAGCGATATCCCGATGAACTCGACGTTCTGCCGCTGTATTCGCGGCTCAGCAGTAGCGAGCAGAACCGGATCTTCAACGTCAAGTCGGGTGGCAAGCGTCGCATCATACTGGCAACGAACGTCGCGGAAACGTCGATAACGGTGCCTGGCATTCGCTACGTTATCGATCCTGGGCTGGTCAGGATCAGTCGCTATTCCTTCCGCAACAAGATTCAGCAGTTGCCGATTGAGCCCGTGTCCAAGGCCAGTGCCAATCAACGTAAGGGCCGCTGTGGACGGGTCGCGCCCGGTATCTGTTTCCGCCTTTACGACGAAGAGGAGTTCGACACCAGGCCCGACTTCACCGAGCCGGAGTTGCTGCGGACCAATCTCGCTTCGGTCATCCTGCAGATGCTGGATCTAAAGCTTGGTGATATCGAGCAGTTCCCTTTTCTGCAGGCACCTGCGTCCAAGCTCATCAACGACGGCTACAAACTGCTTCACGAGCTCAATGCGGTCGATGCCAAGCGTCATATCACGCCTGTGGGCCGCCAGCTCGCGGTATTTCCGACTGATCCGCGCTTTGGCAGAATGCTGCTGGCGGCTAACGACAATGGCGTTCTGCCTGAAATGCTCATCATTACCTCGATGCTATCGATTCAGGATCCGCGCGAGCGGCCGCTTGAAAAACGCCAGCAGGCCGACGAGATGCATGCTCGTTTTGCCGATGATCAGTCCGATTTCCTCTCGATACTGAAGTTGTGGGACGACTACGAAGCTCAGAGGCAGGCGCTCTCAGGCAATCAGCTCAAGAGCTATGCCAAGCAAAGCTTTCTCTCGTTCATGCGTATGCGCGAGTGGCGTGAGATTCACAGGCAATTGAGCTTGCAGTGTCATCGTCTGGGCTTCAAGCGAACGCAACGGGCGCTTGCTCAGCCGGCCGAGTCAGCAGGAGATGCCGCCCAGCCTCAGGAACAGGCCACCGGACAGATGCTCAGCTACGAACACCTGCACCAGTCGCTGCTGTCAGGGCTCTTCATGCAGACGGGATCGCTACTCGAGATCAAGCCGACAGCAAATGAGCGAAAAGGCCGCGACAGCGCGTCGAACGAACAGCGTACGCCGCTTCGCCAGCAGAAGGGCGCCTACGAAGGGCCCCGCAATCGCGTCTTTTTCATTGCGCCAGGGACGCGCCTGCGCCGCAAGCAACCGAAATGGGTCATGGCAGCAGAGCTGACTGAAACCAGCCGGGTCTTCGCGCGAATGCTCGCGCGCATCCAGCCGGAATGGCTTGAAGCGGCTGCAGATCATGTACTCAAGGATCAGTATCTTGAGCCTTACTGGTCCACCAGCCGTGGTGAAGCCCTGGCCTCGCTGCAGCGCAGCCTGTATGGACTCGTCGTGGTATCAGCCCGGGCAGTGGGTTATAGCGGCATAGACCCGGTGTTCAGCCGCGAACTTCTGTTGAGGGAGGGATTGATCGCGCCCGCGTACTCGCCAGAGTTGAGCACGCAGCAGGCGCTCACCCAGACGCCGAAGGCCAAGAAAGGATCAGCTCGGCGGAGTCGCAAGAATATGCAGGCAAAACTGCTGCAGTTGCCCTTCGTGGCCGCCAACATGAAGATGCTCGAGGATGTGGATGCCCTTGAAGCTCGCCTGCGTCGGCGCGATCTCCTGGTCAGTGAAGATGAGCTGTACAGTTTCTACGACAGCCGAATACCAGCTCATGTCACGCGGGTCGCCGATCTACTGGTCTGGTACAAAAGCCTTGATCCCGGCGCACAGCACCAACTTGAACTCACGAAGGCCGACGTCATGCACACTGCGGTTGGCGATGACCTGCTCAGCGCCTTTCCTGATCGCTTCGACTGGGACGGGATGCAGCTCGGGCTCCGCTATGAGTTCAAGCCTGGCGAGGCAACGGACGGTATTACCCTGAACGTTCCGCTGCCAGCGCTGACTCAGTTGCCAGCCAATCGTCTGGAGTGGCTGGTTCCAGGTCTGTTGCAGGAAAAGATTGCGCTACTGCTCAAGGGGCTGCCGAAGCAGTGGCGGCGTCACTTTGTGCCGGTGCCTGAAACGGCGGCCAGGGCCGCATCAGAGATGACGACACGTCACCTGCCGTTGCGTGAGGCACTGAGCCTCTACCTGAAGCGGCTCAGTGGTATCGACGTCCCGGCCGAACAATGGCCACCCGAATCCGCCTTGCCAGAGTACCTGCGCATTCATATCGAAGCGCTGGACGAGCAGGGCCGCTCGCTGGCTCAAGGCCACGATGTTCATGAGCTGCGCCAGCGCCTGGAAGACAAGCTGTCTGCCAGCGCCTGGGCTGAACAGGATAATACCTTTCAGAAAGTTGAAGGGATAACGGAGTGGAATTTCGGGTCGCTGCAGCCCTCGGTGCACACCGAGCGGGCAGGGCTGGTCATCGAAGTCTATCCCTTTCTCGCGGATGCCAAGAATAGTGTGACGCTGGATGTCCATCTCGACAAAGCCGAAGCTGAATCAATCACCCGGCTTGGACTTGCGCGCCTTTTCCTGCTGCGCATGCCAGGTCGGGTGAGCGATGCTGTCAGCAGTCTCAAGGCCTGGCGCTCGGTAGCGCTGCTGTACAGTACGATCGGTCAGGCACGTGATCTGCTGGATGATCTGCTGTTGCTGACAGCGATCCGCAGCTTTGGCCTCGAGCAGTCGAGTGGCTTTCCGCGCGATGCTGCCACATTCGGCGAACGGCTCAAAACCCAGAGCAAGCGCTTTGACGCCGAAGCCCGCGTTCTGGCCGAAATGCTCGCGGAGATTCTGCAGACTCATCACGACATTCAGAAGCAGCTGACTGGTAAGACGACCCTCGCAGTTGCGCTCTATCAGAGCGAACTCAAGGCCCATCTGGCGCAGCTTGTGTATCCCGGCTTTTTGTTGAATACTCCTTATGAATGGCTTCGGGAGTTTCCCAGATACCTGACAGCCGCTGGTGTACGTCTGGAAAAGATGCCCCGCAATGTTCCCAACGAACGTCTGTTTCAGGATTTCATGACACGGGAATGGTCCGCTTTCAGGGAGCTTCGCGAAAAATTCAGACTCGAGGGTCGTCGCAGTGAGGCGCTTGATCAACTACGCTGGATGTTTGAGGAATACAGAGTTTCCTACTTTGCCCAGACACTGGGTACCCGAGTGAAGGTCTCGGACAAGAAAATCCGCAGCCAGTTCGCTCTGGTACGTGAAGCAGCCGGCTGAACCTCCTTGCCGCTGAAGTTGTCGCCCAATGCAGAGCGCTCCAGCTGGTATCGACTGATACAAGAGAGATTAAGTGAAACACGCAATTATTACAGGAACAGGTCTTTACACACCCCCGTACTCGATCAGTAACGACGAGCTCGTGGCTGCGTTCAACGACTATGTACTGATGTTCAACGCTAACAATGCCGCGGCCATCGCCAGTGGTGAGGTTGAGCCCCTGCAGCCATCCTCGACTGAGTTTATCGTGAAGGCCTCCGGCATACATAGCCGAAACGTGGTGGCCAGAGAGGGTATTCTCGATCCGAAACGCATGCGGCCATTCCTGCCAGAGCGCAGCAATGACGAGCCGGGTATCCAGTGCGAAATGTCTGTAGCTGCCATCAATGAAGCGCTGAAGCGTGCAGGGCGAAAGATCGAGGAGATCGACGGGCTGATTGTCGCCTGCTCCAACCTGCAGCGCCCCTATCCAGCAGTCTCTATCGAAGTACAGGCTGCCATTGGCATGAAGGGTTTTGCCTACGACATGAATGTTGCCTGCTCGTCTGCGACCTTTGGCATACAGGCCGCTGCTAACGCAGTCCGGCTCGGTGAAGCCAAGGCCGTGCTGGTGGTCAGTCCGGAAATATGCAGCGCGCACCTCAATTTCAAGGACCGCGACAGCCATTTCATTTTCGGTGACGCCTGTACCGCAGTTGTTGTGGAAGCTGAAGCCTCACCGAATGCGCAGAAGGTCTTCGATATCGTCGGCACGCGCCTTGTCACACAATATTCAAATAATATCCGGAATAATTTTGGTTTCCTGAACCGTCTGGATGAGTCCGGCGAAGGCAAGCCGGATAAACTTTTCGTACAGAATGGTCGAAAGGTATTCAAGGAGGTCGTGCCTCTGGTATCCGACCTGATTATAAGGCACCTCAACGACAATGATATCCAGGTCGGGAAGATCAGCAGGTTATGGCTGCACCAGGCCAATCTCAACATGAACCTGCTCATCAGCCGCAAAGTGCTGGGCCGGGATGCCAGCGAACAGGAGTCACCGACTATTCTGGATACCTATGCCAACACGAGTTCCGCGGGCTCCATCATTGCTTTCCACAAACATCATGCCGACTTCGAGAAGGGTGATGTTGGCGTCATTTGCTCCTTCGGAGCCGGCTACTCTGCTGGCAGTGTCATCGTCCGTGCGCACTGATATGGAAGGTCTGTTCAGTTTGACTGGCCGTTCACTGCTGACGCCGTGGCTTCTGCTCCTCCTGATCGCGATGCCAGCCCAGGCGCTGGAATCCGGTGAAGCCGCTACGATAGCGGGTGAAGCCTCAGTCGATAGCGAGTCCGATTCAAATCAGCGGGACTACAGCCGACGGCTACATCCCCAGGACCCCTGGGAGTCGTTCAATCGACCGATCTACCGCTTCAACAACTTTCTGGACACATACCTCTTACGACCCACAGCCGTTGGCTATCGCAAAGTAACCCCTGAGGTCGTAGACCGTTCGATCACGAACTTTTTCCACAATGTTGGTGATGTTGTCACACTCGCCAATTCGGTGTTGCAACTCAAGCACCGTCGGGCGGCTGAAACCACAACGAGATTGATGTTTAACACTATTTTTGGTGTGGCTGGTCTGTTCGACGTCGCCACAGGCTGGGGCTTGCCAAGACGGCCGGAGGATTTTGGGCAGACGCTGGTCTACTGGGGCGCGCCTGAAGGTAATTATCTCATGCTTCCGATTCTCGGACCGGCCACGGTCACTGATGCGATAGGAGCAGTGCCGGATGGCTTGATCAGTCCATTGAACTGGCTTGGTGAGCCCGATGTATATTTCGCAAACCTGGTCAATGTGGTCGATCAACGTGCAGACGTGATTCCTGGAGAGCACCTCATCGTAGGTGATGAATATATTTTCATTCGAAATGCTTACCTTCAGCAGCGAAACTACCTGAACAACGATGGTCAGGTGGATAGTGACCCCTTTCTCGACGACGACTTCTAGCGAAGTCAGCTGCCCTGAACTAGCTTTGACAGAGGATAGCAAGACACCCAGCAGGGATTATCGAGCATGAGCGTATTTCGCAGTCGAAAGAACAAATATCGTGAAGCCATGGCCAGCGCGACGAATTATCACAGCTGGCGTGAAGCGGCCCTCGAGCTCGATTATATTGAAGGCAATATGGAGTGGAAGGAGTCGTTCGCTTCCGACCTCTACAATTATGAATTGATCTACGAGCGTATTTCGGCGCTCAAGACAAGTTTCGAGCGTCGCGATTACGACGCGCTCCTGCGCCATCTTCGCGAGGGGCAGCACCACGACCTTGGCAATATGGGCAGCGCCCAGCTGTATACCCGCTCTCATGTCGGTACCAAGCATCTCATTGAAGAGTATATCGGCCAGGTCTGCCTGGTACTGCAGCACCTGCGCGAGACTGAGATTCCGCAGCTACCCTTGCGCGAGAAGTACGATTTCTTCAAGGATATGGCCCTCAGCTATGGGCGTCCGGCGCTGCTGCTGAGCGGAGGCGCTACGCTTGGCCTGTTCCATCTCGGTGTGGTCAAGGCGCTGTGGGAGCGCGGTTTGCTACCACAGGTCATTGCTGGCAGCAGCGTTGGTAGCATCATTGCTGCGATGCTTGGCACACATACCGATGACGAAATACCGGAGATGCTGCTGCCCCACAGGCATAATCTGAAGGCCTGGCGATTCATGGGGTTGCTGCACGGCCTGCGTGGAGGCGGCTTCATGGATGTTCGTGAGCTCGAGCGCTGCCTGCGGGCCAACATCGGCGAGTACAGTTTTCTCGAGGCATTCCAGCGTACCAACCGTAGCATCAATATATCGGTGTCGCCGACGGCGCAACATCAGAAGGAGCGTCTGCTCTGTGGTTATACCTCGCCCTATCTGTTTGTCTGGAGCGCTGCGCTGGCCTCATCGGCAGTCCCCATTATCTTTCCACCAGTCAAACTGATGAAGAAAGACCAGTTCGGAAACGCGGTTCCCTTCATGCCAAAGCTGCGCTGGGTCGATGGCTCCGTGGTGAGCGACCTGCCGGTCGAGCGCCTCATGCACCTGTACGATGTCAATTTTTCCATAGTGAGTCAGACCAACCCCCATATCGTGCCATTTCTCAATAACGACCTGCCTGATGGCGGCAAGACCAGCTTGTCTTCAATCCCGATGCGTGTGATCAGGGCCGAGATGGAGTTTCATGGCAAAGGGCTGTTCGATTATCTGAGAAGCAATCTGAGCTCGAGCGTGCTCCGCCAGGCAAGTGGTCAGGTCTACAATATTCTTGCCCAGAAATATTTTGGCGATGTCACCATCTCCCCACGCTATACCTGGTGGCACTACGCGCAGTTGTTCAAGAACCCGGCCCCCGATGTCGTTCGCCGTCTCACCCTTGAAGGCGAGCGGGCCACCTGGCCAAAAATTTCAATGATCGCTACGCACGCCAAGATTTCGCAAACGCTGGAGAAAAGTATCATCGAGCTGAAGGAGCGGCTGCGCGGTCAACGTGCGGAGCTGTCGGTGGTTGGCAAGCCTACCGTTGGGAAAGCGTCCTGATCCATGTATGAAACCTTTTATGGTTTGCAGGAAGCGCCATTTTCGATAGCGCCTGATCCGCGATACCTCTACATGAGTCAGCGCCATCGCGAAGCGCTTGCCCATCTCCTGTTCAGCCTCCAGCGCGAGGAGGGCGGCTTTGTGCTCCTCACGGGTGAGGTTGGCACCGGCAAGACGACCATCTGCCGCAGTTTCCTTGAGAAGGTGCCCGAACGCACCGACGTCGCCTTTATCGTACACCCGCGACTCACAGCGAGAGAGCTGCTGGCCACCATCTGTGATGAGCTGGGCATCCATTATCCATCTGGTTCATCAATCAAGATTCTCGTCGACGAGCTCAATCATCATCTGCTTGACCGCCATGCTACCGGGCGCCATACCGTCATCATTATCGACGAAGCGCAAAATCTCAGCATCGACGTGCTCGAACAGCTGCGCCTGCTCACAAATCTCGAGACCAGTAGCAAGAAGCTCATTCAGATCATTTTGCTCGGTCAGCCAGAGTTACGCGACATTCTGCAACGCGAAGAATTGCGCCAGCTCTCGCAGCGCATCACCGCCCGCTATCACCTCGAAGCGCTGAACCTCAATGATCTGCACGGCTATCTGCGATATCGGCTCTCAGTGGCGGGACTGCGCGAGACGATGTTTACCGATAAGGCCGTCAAGACGCTCTTCAAGTTGTCCAAGGGCATTCCCCGGCTGGTGAATCTGATCTGTGACCGGGCGCTGCTCGGCGCCTACAGCATGAATGAGCCAAAGGTCGGGCCGGAGTACATCAAGAGCGCAGCCAAGGAGATCGGCCTGTTTGAGCGCAAGCGTCAACGAACGGGGCAGGTCGGTGAACAATGGTGGTATCGGGGTAGCCTTATCGGTCTGGCGGCAGGTTTTTTCGTGCTGGCGCTGATCATGATTCAGGGACCGCCGGAGAAAATTCCTGATCCAGCGGTCGCGGTACCGGGCGCCATTCCCGATATGTTGCGGATGGGGGAGGCTGGTGGCACGCCAGCGTCCACGAACAAGGACAGTGTTGTCACGACAGATCCTGAGGTCATGGCATCCGCAGCTGAAGTCGAATCATTCGAGGAGCCGGCCCCGGAACCCTTGCGTCCGGTACTCGCGCCCCCTATCGTTATCGGTGAATACGAGCCTGCCGAGGACAACAAGCTGCGTGCCTATAGCGCCTTGTTAGCCGCCTGGCGTATAGATGAGACGCCCCCGCGTGGTGAACTGGTGTGTGATTTCGTTGGCCGTTACGGGCTGGCCTGTCTGCACCGGGAGGGCAACTGGCGAAGCCTTCTGCGGCTCGATCGACCCGCAGTGCTGCGTCTTCGCAACGACAAGGGAGAACTGTTTTTCCTCACACTTGTGGGGTACGACGCCAGTAACGATAGTGTCAGCGTGGTGCTCGACAACGAAGTCTTCGACCTGCGTCAGGAAGCCATCGATCGCTATTGGGATGGGGTATATTCCATCGTATGGAAACAGCCGCCTTATATGAGCATGACACCGGCCATGGCCGGCTACGAAGACGAAACCAGCTGGCTCGACCGCACTCTGAAGCTTGCCTATGAAAGGTATCGACAGGATACGCCTGAACCGGCCATGAGCAGTGTCGAGTTTGCCACCCTGGACCTCAAGGGCAAGGTCGTGTGGTTCCAGCGACAGGCCGGCATACTGGCCGACGGTCTGCCTGGCGCCATTACACTCATCATGCTGAATAACTGGACAGGTTCAGATGCACCCAGACTGGTGTATGATCCTGAGCCAGTCGCCCTTCAGCAACATTAGACTACGCCCATGTCCTATATCCTCGATGCCTTAAGAAAATCCGAGCAGGAACGGCACCGCGACCAACTGCCTCAGGAGGCGCGAACCCGTCTGGTCATGCCGGTCAAGTCGCCGCAACCTGCCGGCTTGAAAGTGCTGCTGGTGGCGATTCTGGTGCTGAATGTATGCGCCTTGATTGGCGGTGCGCTGTATCTGTATTTCAATCGTGAGCCTGTGGCGAGCCCGGCGCCAGTGCCGCCTATGTCCCCGGAGGCCACGGCATTACCCGAGTCTCGCGTAGAAGACGCCGTACCGGAAGAATTTCTGCGCAGGGAAGGCCGGCCTTTGCCTCAGCGTGTCATGCCAGCCTCGTCACTGACCGACTATGGCTCGGACTATGATGCTGGCTACGGCGAGCCCTATCAGGAGCCTGAGTCGATTCTGCCGAATGTAGGGTTTGTCACTGCCCCGGAGATGACTCAGGAGAACACCCTTGCTCCGCAGGCTGACGCGGGCACGGGAGACCGCCTCAGCGACAAGCTGGATGCGCGACTCGAGCGCCTTCGTCCACGGGACACTCTAAAGCCCTTGCCATTGACGCCGAAAAATACGGCGACTTCGAGTCGGCCAACAGTGTCTTACGCGAATGAGGATGGGATGGAAGTGATCAGGCCCTCCTCATCCGGTACTGCTGCCTTGCCCATGCCCGCGGCGCCATCTCGACCCGCGCCACCGCCTGTCGAGTCTGAGCCGGCGCCGGTCTCCGAGCAGCCGACCGCACCAACGGCTGCTGACATCAACACCCTGCCTGCAGATTTCAGGCAACAGCTGCCAGCGCTCACCTTTAACAGTCATATTTACAGTAGCGATCCTTCTAGTCGCCGTATCATGATCAACAACCAGTATCTTCGTGAAGGTCAGCAGTTCGACTCACTGCGCATCCGCGAAATTACGCCAGAAGGCGTCGTGCTCTTCAAGGACCCTTATACCTTTCACGTCTCGGTGATCAGGGACTGGAAACCTTGATGGCTCAAAGCATTGGATCACTGTGAGCACTGCTACAGATATTCTCTCGCCTGATCATTACCAGCCGAATGAGACCATACAGTCAGGCTATCGCGCTTACCTGAAGCACCACGGGGTCAGCGGACGCGGCGGCCAGAAGCGCATGATCGCGGACATTGCGCGCTATCTGGGCGCGATCCAGACCAACGCCGATGGTCTTCGGACCAGCCAGGATGCCGTATGCGTCGTCGAGGCCGGCACGGGTACTGGCAAGACGCTTGCCTATCTGCTGGCGACCATTCCCTATGCAGTCACCCTCGGCAAGAAGATCATCATTGCTGCCGCCACGGTTACGCAGCAGCAGCAGATACTCAAGGGCGAGTTGCCGAGGCTGCAGGCGGCTACCGCCTGGCCATTGCAGGTCGAGCTAGCGAAGGGGCGCGGGCGCTTTCTGTGTCTCAACAGGCTTGAACTGCTTTTGGCTGGCAGCGAAGGCTTGTTCCCCGGACTGCCTGCCGGACCGACCAGTGCCGGCGCTGGCGCGACAAATTCGGCTGACTCCGAGCTCATCGAGGGGTTCGCCCGCACTCATTATGAAGGCTTGCTCAGTCGCTTCACCTCCCGCCAATGGACGGGGGATATCGACAGTCTGGACGACGACTTGCCGAATGGCCTCTGGCAAACAGTGATTACAGACAATCGCAGCTGCTTCAACCGCGACTGCGACTTTTTTAGCCAGTGCCCCTATTTCAGGCAGCGGGCGCAGATAGAATCTGCCGATATCGTCATCGCCAACCAGGACCTGCTGTTATCCGACATCAGACTCGGTGGCGGGGTCGTGTTGCCCGCTCTGAAAGACAGCATCCTCATCATCGACGAAGCGCATCAGTTACCCGAAAAAGCGCTCAATCATTTCAGCGCCTTCGCAGGCCTCGGCTCCAGCCAGCAGCAGTTGGCCGAAATGAAAGCACGTGCAGATGCGGCTGAGCACCTGCGGCTCAGCGATCACAAGCTCGGCGAACGCCTCGGAGACATTAGCAAGCATGCCGTCGAAGCCGGTGAGCTGCTGCGGGAGCTGTGGGAATGGCAGCAGACACAGGCACAATGGCCGGAAAAGACCGATCGTTTCGAACAACAGCCGCTGCTTCAGCGCTACGAAGCAGGCGCCTGTCCAGAGACTTTGCGTGAACTGGCAGGCAAGCTCAGTCAGCAGTCCGACAAATTGCAGGCGGCGCTGGGCGATATCCTGGGCGGTATCGCGCAGATGCTGGACAAGGACAATATAGATCCGGACGACAGCGAACGACTGCAGGGTGAAAGCCTCGCCTTCAGCGGGGATCAGACCTATGTCGACACCTTGCAGAGACTCTATCACCAGATCTCCGAGATTCCTGATGAGTCCAGTCGCATGCAGCGGCCCCCCATTGCCGTGTGGTGGACCAAGATGAGTCAGGACAGTGGTGACCTCGTGCTGCACGCCAGCCCCACCCATGGTGGTAGCTATCTCGCTGAACAGGTCTGGCAGAACGCCTTCGCCGCAATCTGCACATCAGCCACGATGAGTGACGGTCATGATCAAAGCGCTTCTGCTTTCCGCCGCTTCAGTGATACCGCCGGGCTGCCTGCCGGCAGCGTGTTTGCAGTGCACGAAAGTCCCTTTGACTACAGTGAGCACTGCACTCTGCGCATCATGAATGCCCGACAGCGTCCGGGCGATTCAGCCAGCTATATTGCCGAGCTGAGCGCTGCGATCGCAGATGCGCTGAACTTCGACGAAGCCACCCTGGTGCTGTTCAGTTCACGCAAGCAGTTCACGGCGGTGATGGCCCGTCTGGAGCAGCTTCTGGAGAAGACACGATTCGAGTCGATGCTGAGTCAGCTCTCGGCACAGCCAGCACAGTTGATCGAAGCGCATCGACAGCGCATGACTGCCGGGCAAGGTAGTGTGCTGCTGGGTATGGCCAGCTTTGCTGAAGGCCTTGATCTGCCAGGCGAGCTGCTGACCCATCTCATCATCTGCAAGCTACCTTTCGCGGTGCCCGATGATCCCGTCGAATCAACGTACTCCGAATGGTTGCAGGCAAGGGGAGGCAAGCCTTTTGACGAAGTGTCGCTACCAGATGCCATCATCCGCTTCAGACAGGCTTTCGGCCGTCTCATCCGAACGGAGAAAGATCAGGGCAGAGTCACAGTGCTTGATTCTCGACTACTGACGAAGCGATATGGTCGACGTTTTATCGAGGCTTTGCCGCGATGCCGCATTCAGCGCTTCGAGCCACCGGCAGGCTGAGGCTGAGTCGATTTGACAGAAAAATACGAAGGTCGGCAAGGAACTGAGAGCAGTGTCACTATGTTGGCAGGAGAGATCTGGTATTTTCGGGACTTGCGATAAAAAGACGACGATTACAGAGCCGAATCCGTAATCGCCGCAAGCGCAAACCGGGGTTTTTACACCCCGTTAGGAAGAACTCGTGGAATAGCTGTACTTGTTTCGCGTCCCGACCCGATACTGGCTGACAGTTGTTAGGTTGCTGCCAGTATCGGATCATCCCGCGGGAAATCATCCTTCTGAATCAGTTGCAAGGCCTGCTAACCAATTCATATGCAGCTATCTTACTGCCGCCGGGTCTAGCGGTAATCGTCCGAAGGGCGTAAAAACGGACTATTCGTTCGCTAAGCCCCAACACTCAGGACTTCAGTAAGCCCCTTGATCTGGCGATGGCCAGCGCTTCGGTACGTCGTCCTGCACCCAGCTTGCCGTAAATATTGCGGATATGCGCCTTTATGGTAGCCGGTGCGAGATTGAGATCATTCGCGATCAGCTTGTTCGGTAGCCCCTTGTTTATCAGTTCCAGTACTTCAATCTCACGCTGGCTGAGCAAGCTTGAAGCCCCCATGTCCTCAGCAGCCGATGAGCTTTGCAACTCGGGCGCGGACACCGGGGTAGTTTGCCTTGCTTCCGTCGGAGCGGTGCTTGCGGAGTCAGCCAGGGCGGAGGGCGCTTGTTCCAGCCAGCTGCCCAGATGTTGTATCCACTGGTTGATAAAAGCCCTGTCGAGTCCACTGGTGACAGAGTCCGACAGCTCCGACAAGAGCTGACGGACCTGGTCTGCAAACAGAAGCGCGCAGCTGACCAGCTTGAAGCGGGTCGCCAACCGGATTGCCGCCACGACGTGATCCCTGACAAGCAATGGATCCCGGCCTGCACGCTTAGCGGTCAGCGCCATCAATAAATGGGCTGCGGTCTGGTGATAATGCAACTCGGTAGGCGTGACCAGCGTTATCAAAGCCGTTGCTGCCTCCAGCGCCTGTTCCGAATGCGCCTCACCGTCGTATTCGCATCGCAGCAGCTGCCATTCAGCATAGGCCAGCCTGGTTTCCACTTGTGTGAGGATGTGTGCGTTGTTTTCGCTCCACTGCTTATCGGGCAGGTCCATGAGTGCCGACCCCATCGAGGCTGACTCAGCGTGCTCATAGCGCATGCGAAACAGGTGAACTTTATTCAGCAGGGCGGTCAGCGGCGGCGCCAAAGCCTGGGTGTCTTCGCTTGCGGACTCAAGAACCCGACAGGCCTGGTGCAACAGTGCGGTGGCTTCCCTGTACTTTCGCTCAACCAGGTGCAGCCGTGCCTGCACATACCATGTGAAAATCTGTTGCTGAGCTTCAGCATCGGCCACAAATTCCAGCATCGGCGACAAGGCAGCCTTCGCCTGCAGAATATTGCCAGCCGCCAGGTGCGTCAGCACCAGGCCGCTATTGAGCCAGCATGAGACCACATTCGGATCACGCTCGTTTCTATGAAAACTGGTAATCCATTCAACCGCACTCTTCCGCAGGGCCAGCGCATCTTCACCAGCCCCACGAATGGAGTAGATCCAGACCAGCAGGCCGATGCTCGACAGGAAGGTCGAATAACGCTGTTCAACCTTTGCCTCGAGGGTCGCCTTGCGTAGTTCCACTGCGGCATTGTCGAGATCACTGGCAATATAACTATCGTTGGCGAGACCGAAATAGGCCAGCGACTTCATCGGCACGTCGATATGTTGCAGCTCCTTCAGTGCCGCAGTGGTCTTGTGGCGGGCCTGGGCATAATCCCCACTGAAGCGGTCCACATAGGCGGCCAGCAGGTGCAGTTCGGGCCGCAGCTGACTGTCCTCGCCAGTGGCAGTCTGATCCGCATCAAAGAGTGCCGGGAAGGCAATAGCCATCTGATCCAGGATGTCAGTGACGGCAGCGAAACGGTTATCGAAGAACAGGCACCAGGCCCGCATCAGCGTGAGGCGTGGCCGGGTCGCTTCAATCTCCATCGGCAGATCCTGCAGCCAGGAGAGCACGAGCTGATGGTAGCCCTGGCGAAGTATGTGATTGCCCACGCGTTCGAGCTCGTCGGCAGCCTGCGCCCAGCGTTCGCGCAGGAAAAGATATTGCACCGCTTCAAGAAAGCAGTCGCTGTCGATCAGCGCCGCTACGGTCTTCTGCAGCAGGTTTTCGTAGCGGGCGGGATATTCGTTCCTGAGAAGGTAGAGGGCGCCATTGCGGAACAGATCATGAAAGCGGTACCACTGCGCCTGCTCATCGAGCTCTATGATGAACAGGCGTCGGCGGAGAAGCTCGTTCAGACATTCGCGGGTGTTATCCTCATCCCGTACCAGGTCGCACAGGTCAAGCGTAAATTGCTGAAAATGAGCAACGTCGAGCACAAACTGCAAGAGGTCTTCGGGGAGCTCGACGAGCACCTCCTGCGCCACGTAAACATCCACCTCGTCCTGATTCAGCGTGCTGGGCAGGGCTTTCCTGTCCGGCTGCGAGCCAGTGCGGGAGCGCATTCGCGCCTCTCCACTGTCAATCAGCCGGAGGGCCGCTGCCCAACCTCCGGTCGCGTTCGCCAATTCGTCGGGTTCGAAACTGTCGCCAAACCAATAGCCGATTTCTTCACTGGTAAAAACGAGATCTGCCGCATGGATCAGGGTGGCATACTGTTTTATTTTCCATCGAGCCAGTGGCATATCGGGCTCTGAACGGGAAGTGGCCAGCACATGCAGGCCGGGTGGCGCGAAGTCGATCAGATAGGCGATGGACCGGAGAATGGCAGGTCGCTGGACCAGGTGGAGGTCATCGAGGACCAGAAAGATCTGGCCACCCTGTTGAGCAGCCTGTCGCTTGTTGAGTAACGAATGCACCGCCTGAATATAGGCCGCTGCAATCTGCTCCGGCTGCGATTCGTCCAGCCACTGTGGCGACGGGGCCTCGAAGGCGGCTTCGCCGGGAATACTATCATCGAGCTTCGTCTCGCGACCAAAAGTGGTCGCCCAGATGTAGTTCCAGAAGCCACTGAAAAAATTGTCCGTGGCGTCAACGGCGTACCAGGCTAGCTGGGCCTTGGAGTCGGTATCGAGATGTTCAGCAAGGATCTGCTGGACGAGGGTGGTCTTGCCATAGCCTGCCGGGGCAAAAAAGCCCGTGAACCTCGGCAGGGCCTGCTGCGCAAACAGCGCCGTCAGCCGCGGTCGGCTGACCAGACGCGCGGGAAGCTGGGGTGGCAACAGTTTCGTTGGCAGTATGAACATCAGAAAAACGCATATTTGAGACCCAGAAGCAGGAGCATCGTGGCCAGAACCGGTCTGAGCACCTCAGATGGCATGTGTTTGCCAAGCTTCGTACCCAGATGGGTCGCGGGCAGCGACCCGAGCAGCAGACACAAGAGCAGGGTGTAATCGATATTCCCCAGTTGCATGTGTCCAAGCCCGGCTACGAGCGTCAGCGGTACCGCGTGCGCGAGATCTGTACCAACGATCCTGACTCCTGTCAGATGAGGGTACAGTACCATGAGAACTGCGGTACCGATAGCGCCTGCACCGACCGAAGTGAGGGTAACGAAAATGCCAAGGAACACGCCCATGGTGAAGGTGAGCGCCGTTGTACGTTCACGCATGATGCCGCTGAACCAAGAGGCGCCTTCTCTAAATGCAAGCAGGCGATTACGGTATAGCAACACGATCGAAGTCAGGATCAACATGACGCCCAAACTGGTGACGAGCACACCCGTATATTGCGAGGCATCACTGAACCAGATGGCCAGCACGATGGTGGTGAGGATAGACGCGGGCAGGCTGCCAGCGGCCATCACGCCGACCAGACGCCAGTTGATCGAGCCATGCCGGCTGTGCGAATACACACCGCTGGCCTTGGTGATCGAGGCATATAGCAGATCCGTGCCAATGGCGATATGTGGCGGAAAGCCGAACAGCAATAATAGCGGCGTCATCAATGAGCCGCCGCCTACGCCGGTCAGGCCGACCAGAAAGCCGACAAAGCCACCTGCAATAACTAGAAGAAGGATTTCAGTCAATGGTCTAGACTCAGGAGGAATTACAGCCACACTACAGACGCTTGATTATTTCTAAAAAGAATATTTAGATATATTTTTATAAGCAACGGCTCAATTCGGCCCCATCTTGCTCAGGTTGTCCCATGAAATTGCAGCAGCTCCGTTATATCTGGGAAGTCGCCCATCACGACCTCAACGTCTCCGCCACAGCTCAAAGCCTGTTCACTTCACAGCCGGGCATCAGCAAGCAGATCCGCCTGCTGGAAGACGAACTCGGCGTAGAGGTCTTCACTCGCAGCGGCAAGCATCTCACCAGAATCACGCCCGCGGGCGAATCGATCATCAGGGAGGCGGGGGAAATTCTGCGCAAGGTCGACGGCATCAAGAAGGCCGCCCAGGAGTTTTCCAATCAGCGAAAGGGGGAATTGAGGATTGGCACGACGCATACCCAGGCTCGCTATGCCTTGCCATCGGTCATCCGCAGTTTCATTGAAGCCTATCCAGATGTTTCTCTGCATATGCAGCAGGGGACGCCGATGCAGATCGCCGAAATGGCCTCTGAGGGCACTGTGGACTTTGCGATCGCGACCGAAGCGATGGAATATTTTCAGGATGTGGTGATGATGCCGTGTTATCGCTGGAATCGCTGCGTGGTCGTTCCGAAGGGCCATCCACTGGCAAGCGTGGGCCGCCTGACCATCGAAGAGCTCGCTGCCTGGCCCATCGTGACATATGTTTTCGGTTTTACCGGACGCTCCAACCTCGACGAAGCCTTCGTCGAAAAGAATCTCAAGCCAAAGATCGTGTTCACTGCCGCGGATGCCGACGTGATCAAGACCTATGTCCGCCTGGGGCTAGGGGTAGGTATCGTCGCACGCATGGCCTTTGACGAATCGAAGGATTCAGAGCTGGTCGCCCTGGATGCCAGCCGCCTGTTCAAGCCAAGCACCACCAAGCTTGGCATGCGCCGAGGCACCTTTCTCAGGGGCTACATGTACGAATTCATCCAGCGCTTCGCACCGCACCTCACCAGGGAGCTGGTCGATGCGGCGCTGGCCTGTCATAGCCGTCAGGAAGTCGACGCGCTGTTCGAATCGGTGGTTCTGCCTACCTATTGAGCGGCTTACTGCTGAGCGGCGTACTGCCGACAGATGTCATTGAGTCGCTGTCGTCGACCGGCTGTAGCTCGATATTCCCCTTGTGCAGGCCACATTCTTTCTGCGTGGCCTCTTCCCACCACCATCGGCCTTCACGCTCATGCTGGTTCGGAAGCACTGGCCGGGTGCAGGGCTCGCAGCCGAGACTGATATAGCCCTTTTCATGCAGGGCGTTATAGGGCACATCCATCATCCGAATGAAGTTCCACACATCCTCTGAAGACCAGTCTGCCAGGGGATTGAACTTGAACAGCGTCCTGTCTGCCGTACCGAACGCCGTGTCGACCTGCACCAGCGGAACATTTCCACGCGTAGGGCTCTGATCCTTGCGCTGACCGGTGATCCAGGCATCGACCGTCGCCAGCTTGCGGCGCATTGGCTCGATCTTGCGAATACCGCAGCACTCTTCATGGCCGTCCTTGTAGAAACTGAACAGACCCTTCTTGCTGACCATCGCCTGCAGCGGCTCAGGCTGCGGATACATCACTTCGAGCGTAATGCCGTAATGTTCCCGCACCCGGTCAAGGAACTCATAGGTCTCGCGGGGCAGACGGCCAGTATCCAGCGTGAAGATATTGATGTCCGGCTTGATCTTCGTAGCCATGTGTACCAGCACCACGTCCTCAGCACCACTGAAGCTCAGTGCGATGGAATCGAAGCGCTCTATGGCGATGCGCAGTCGCTCCCGAGGAGACTGTCCCTCGAGGGCTGTGGTGAGCTCGTCCAGCTCGGCAGTGGGATCGTTCAGCATGGTTGACCTTGCGTTCTGTGTCGGGTTGCCTATGTTGCCGTCAACCGGGGCGCGATGCCAGTCTGGTATTTGCCAATCAGGCCATTTACACTCGCCCGGCATTCAGCAGGAGAGGAAATTACAGTGGAACTGGCGTGTCTTGATCTGGAAGGCGTTCTGATACCGGAGATTTGGATAGCATTTGCCGAGAAGACGGGCATCCCCGAACTTCGTGCGACAACAAGGGATATCCCCGACTACGATGTGCTGATGAAGCAGCGTCTGAAGCTGCTGGACGAGCATGGTTACGGTCTTGCCGACATTCAGGCCGTCATCGAGACGCTCGACCCGCTACCAGGTGCGGTTGAATTCGTCGAGTGGTTGCGCGAGCGCTTCCAGCTGGTGATTTTGTCGGACACCTTCTATGAATTTGCCCGCCCGCTCATGAAGAAGCTCGGTGATCCCACGCTGTTCTGCCACAAGCTGGTCACGGACGATTCCGGCCGGGTAGTGGATTACACTCTGCGCCAGAAAGATCCCAAGCGCATGTCAGTCAAAGCCTTTCACAGCCTGAACTACTACGTGATTGCGGCCGGCGACAGTTACAACGACACCACCATGCTGTCTGAAGCCGACGCAGGCATTCTCTTCCATGCCCCAGATAACGTGATCAGGGAGTTTCCACAGTTTCCTGCGGTGCATACCTACGACGACCTGCGCCAGGAATTCCTGAAAGCCAGCCAAACCGTCAAGGCTTAACAGACGCTGTCTCTATAAACGGGACAATCCCTCCATGAGATGACGGATCTTGTCGACCGATTCGTCGTATTCCGACTCACAGATCGAGCCAGTGGTGATGCCGCCGCCGCCGCTGATGCTCGCGCTGTTGTCCGCGCAATGCACCGAACGTATGGCAATATTGCTGTCCAGCAGCCCGCTGCGGCTGTAGCTGAAGATAGTCCCGCAGTAATAGTCCCTTGGCACCGCCTCAAGTTCATCGATGATTTCCCTCGCGCGCTGCTTCGGCGCACCAGTAATCGATCCACCCGGAAAACAGCCAAACAGCGCTTCGAGTGGATGAAAATCCGGGTCAATGTCGGCGGTGACATGGCTGATGAGGTGATGCACGTTGCTGAACGAGTGCAGCGCGAACAGTTCCGGTACGCTCACACTGCCTTTCTTCGCGAAGCGGCTCAGATCATTGCGAAGCAGGTCGACGATCATCAGGTTCTCGGCACGGTCCTTCTCGCTGTCCGCCAGCGACTCCCGCTGTTGCCTGTCGAGGGCCTCGTCGGCGAGCCTGGCACGCGTACCCTTGATGGGGCTGGTGAGCATCTTTCCTTGTTCTATACGCAGAAAGCGCTCTGGGCTAAAGCAGAGCAATGCATCGCTGTCGTGGTCACTGCCAAGCCTGACATAGGCACTGAATGGTGCTCGTGCCTTTTCCCTGATCACTCGGTAGGCCTCGAAAGGGTGGCCAGTAAAGCTTGCCCGGCATTGCTGCGTAAGATTGACCTGGTAGCAGTCGCCTGCGGCCAGATAAGACTGTACGCGGTCAAAGGCCGTCTTATAGTCGCCTGCCCCCCAGGTCCATTGCCATTCGCTGGTCAGCGAAAACGGGGCACGAGGGTCCAGGGCAAGATCATTGCCTGCGATTCGCTCAATCAGGTCATGACTCGCCTGATCGACCACAACCGCAAAAATGCGCCGGGTGTCGTGCTGGATTTCTACGAAGTTCCTGTAATCGCCGACGGCGGCAGCGCACGGGCTTGCCTTGAGGCGATCGAGTGCGGGGTAGGGCAAGGCGCCTGCCAAACCACCGTGAAAGCGCAAGGCTGGTAAATGTTTTTTCAAGGCCGCCGTATACAGCTGTTGCTTCACTTCAAGCCAGGCATCACAGCGCTTGAGTAGTGCGGGCAATACTGCATCGTCTTTGAATTGCCAATCCGGATTGAACAGCAGAAGCTCATTGGGATGGTCTGCAGCGCCGGTCCAGGGGCTGGCGCTGTCCAGCCATATGAAGCCGCTGGCCTGCTCGCAACCCTGTCGCAGCCGGTCGAGCATATCTTCTGTGTAATCCAGTGTAATGATCTGCATCAGGTGCGATGCACTCCTGTGTAATGAGCTGTTGTCTAGCAAAACCGTAAGCGGCAGCCAACGAATCCGCAACGCGCTAATGCCTGGCCGAAATCTAAGTGCATGATATTATTCTCATTTGAACGGATTTCCTCAGAATAACAGACGGAAGGGGCTAGTTGGTGACAAGGCAGGTCGTATGGCCGCCGACCCTGGTGAGTGCGATGCCAGACACACTTCGTGAACAGCTAATTACGAATTATAAAGAAAATGTGAGTAGTGTCACGGAACGTAAGCGGGTGTATCCGTAAAGTAGGCATCGTTAGGTTGCAAAACGGGTTGTAAGACCTCCGAGTCGTAACCGGGCCAGAGAGCCACCAGGCGCTCTGATCTGTGGGAGACTTACAATCTTTTGTGAAATTGGCTTCATCGGGAAGCCTAGGTATAAAAATAATCCTTCTGGAGATTTAATATGAAAGGCCTGAACAAATTAGTACTGGTTTCTGCAATCGTTGCTGCTTCTGCTGCAAACGCTGAGCTCAAGTCTATCGACGACGCAGCAATGGCCGAAGTGTCTGGTCAGAGCGGTATCGTAATCGAAGCTGGCTTCGGCACCATCGCTGGTGTTGACGCTGCTGCTGCCAACGCTTACACAGCTGAAACAACTCTTGCTGACGGCACTGTAGTTACTCAGGAAGGTTCTGCTGGTGACTTCTACGGCGTTGATTGGTCAAATGCTGGTATCACTATCGAAGCATTCAAGTGGATCGTAGACATCGAAGGCGGCTGGGATCAGGACACCAACACTGGTGTTAACGTGAACTCTGGCAACCCAGTTCCAGCACTCGGCGGCTTCATCGCTAAGGACATCGCAGTAGCTGGTGCGGTCGACATGACTATCGATGCGACTGCTGACCTTGCCAACGTTGTTGCCAACGGTGGTGCGGTTGCTGAAGGCGACGGCGGTATCGGTATCACTTTCGCGAACTCAAACATCAACTTCAAAGTTGGGGACATGGGCGTATTCGTAGAAGAGTATGACCTGGCCAACGTTGGTGCGACTGGTACTGTTGCTGCTGGCCAAGTGTCAAGCTTCGGTGGTATCGAGCTGATCGGTATGAACATCGATAACCTCCAGCTGGTTATCCGTGGTAACGGCCTGTAAGGTCCGCTTAACGCGAATAGTAAGTTAGAGCTTCGTGCTCAGGAAAGGGGCGCTTCGGCGTCCCTTTCTGTCTCTCCCTCCTGCAACTTTTTAAAGGTGTATATGGTTCATTCAGCAAAATATCAAAGCCAGCTCTGCTCTGGGTCATCTGCGAAGAGCAGTCTGCCCCTTACTTGCGTCCGCTTCGGTGGAACAGCGCGCGCAGCCCTGGGTTTTGGTCTTTTGCTGAGTGCACTGTCGGTTCAGGCTGATCTCAAGCCGATCGATGACGCCGCCATGAGTGAAGTGACTGGTCAGGCGGCCCCTGTCATCAACATGAGTGGTCAGATTACCTATGAGGCCATTGTCTATACCGACGCCCAGGGCAACAAGGAAACAATTCGTCAAGGTGAAAGCTCTACTACCGGCGCTGTTCAACCATACGATCGTGCGATCAAGGGCATTACGTTTGCCAATCAGACGACTGGCACCTTGATGGATGTGATGTCCTTCGTCATGCCCCTGCGCTATGGCGCTGTGGATATTGACGAGGACGGCATTCTGGATCGTGGAGCGGCCATTTTCAGTTTTGCGCCGAGTATCGGAATGGGCACGGGTGCCTTGCCTATCGATATCAAGGCTGAAGATGTCACTACAGTGATCAATGATCAGGTTTTTGTTACAAATCAAGGTATTGTATTTTTGAACGCGCCAGCTGGCGGTGACGGTGCTTTCACCGTTCCCGGCTACGACGCGTCCCTGGCGCCTGTGCCCGTCAAGCATTTTCAGTGAGTCAGCGCTGCTGATATAGCAGCCGTGATCAATGAATGCAGAAAGCGCAGTCCGCAAGGAGCTGCGCTTTTTTATTGGCGCAATAGAATTCAGGAAAGAAAAAGCAACGCAAGCGCAGACCGAACCATAAAAATCATAATTCACTAATAATTAAATTCGATAGGAAGAACCCGATGAGCAGCCACAACAGATGCGGAAGCGACTCCGCGACATTTACAAGACGTACTTTATTGACAGCCGCCTTTATAGCCGTAGCGACCAGCCCTTCAGCCTTTGCTGAAATTCAGGAGCTCGAAGAAGCCCAGCTGGCTGATATTACAGGGCAGAGCGGAATCGTGCTCGAGATTGGCATCGGCTCTATCTCAGGTGTAGACGCGAGTGTAGGGGATTTTTACGGCGTCGACTGGAGCGAAGCTGGTGTCACCATCGAAGCGCAGAAGTGGCTGGTAGACATAGAAGGCGGTTGGGATAGCGATACCAACCTCGGTGCGAACACTTCGTACGGGAATGGTGAAAAGTGGATCGGCGGCGCGATATCCAAGGATATTGCCGTAGCCGGAAGTCTCGACATCACGCTCGACGCCACAGCTGACCTGGACAATGTCGTAGCGAACGGCGGCAATGTTGCCGAGGGGGATGGCGGTATTGGCTTGACCTTCGCTCGTTCGGAACTGAATTTCAAAACTGGTGACATGGGCTTCTTTGTCGAAGGTTTCGATCTGAGCTCAGTGCCTGGCGGGTCGGGAACTGTTGAGGGTGGCATGCTGAGCAGCCTTGGTGGTACTGAGTTGCTAAAGCTCAACATCGATGGACTTGATGTAGTAGTACGCGGCAACGGCCTCTAGGATCTGGTGATCCGACAAGCATAAAAAGCACCTTCAAGGTAATGCCGATCAGATAAGCACT
>NZ_BAABBO010000009.1:0-544779 GCF_039538005.1 Allohahella marinimesophila | reverse complement strand
TGGGCTTAACTGACTGGCATTAGATCTGATGATCGGCTTTTTTTTGGCTGGTAGAACCAGAAGAGCTTGAACCGTGGCCATCAGCCTGCCATCTGTCTCAATGGCAGGCTGATGACTGCGCTAGTAGTAGTCGAACACCAACGGTCCGAAGGCTACGATAATCAGCGCCGTTCCCATCACCACCAGCGGCATGAGGATTCGCTCATGCCGCTGGTAGAAGGTATGGCCTTCCTGCGACGCCAGGCGGACCTCAGCCTCACCGACCACCTGCCTCGTCAACAGGTGGTTCAAGGCCACAGGCGGACTCAGATAGCCGAGCTCGAAGGCCACCAGCGTCACCATCCAGAAGTGAATCGGGTCGATGCCATTCTGGTAGGCAACATTGGAGATTGTCACACTCACGAGAATGACAGCACCGTACGGATCCATCACCATGCCGATGATGACCAGTATACCGACCAGCAGAAGCATGACTGTCCATGGGCTGGCGAAATCAGTCGGGAACATGTCCATCAGATGCGACCGCTCGATCACACCACCGATACTCACCGACAGGCCCATCAGGAACAGCAGGGCACCAATGTGCACCGTCGTCTCGTTGGTTGCCCAGCGAAGTGAACGTTCGAACCCGGGTTTGTTCCTTTCCTCATAGGAGGACAGACCTGCAGGATGTGCAGCTGCCATCTCACGTCGCTCGCGTCTCGCCACGGTAAAGTGCTCGTAGACCAGGATGGCCAACATCATGACCGGCAATATTCTTGGCGCCGAGAACTCATCCAGCTGAACATCCAGTACCAGTGCGTAGAAATAGACCGTACCAACGACCAACAAGGCGTAAGGAATTATTGGCTTCAGATTACGCATCATCGCAGGGAAGGCTTTGCGAGGTGACTCGATGCTCAGTTTGCTTTGACGATTGAGTGTCAGTGACGCCAGGGCAAACAGCACCAGCGTGAGGAAGAAGACTTTCACGCCCTCGCCAAACAACTGGTCAGTCGTCACCTCACGGTTGAGGTAGGCAATGATGACCACCAGCAGACATGGCCTCAGTACCACACCGAGGCTGCCCGACATGGCGGTGGCTGCAAGCGCCAGTTGCCGTCTTGCACCCGCTTTCCGCAACTCCAGGTAGATGACCGAACCGGCTGCGATGACGAAGATACCAGACGCACCGGTATAGGCAGTCGGGATCGCGGCAACACCGATGGCCACGACAGCCAGCAGCTCGGGAGGCATCTTCCACGGATGAAACACGTTGAAGACCAGTGCCGCCAGCTTGGTTTCCTTCAGCATCATACCGATCCAGACGTACAGACCGACGTTGAGGAACATATCGGACAGATCCATCATCTTGTCGAGATAGATACCGACACCAGCCGCATGACCACCCAGAAGGAAGTACGTGCCCGAAATCAGACACATCGTGGTGTACAGCGGCACCGACAGCATGGCATGACCAAAATTTCCGCCAGGCTCAGCATCTGCAGGTATACGGAAGATCTGAATACCACTGATGACTACCAGAACGGCGAAACCAATGATCCACGTGAGGTGGATGATCTCCTTCGCCATCGCCACGTTCGCATTGTTGCCATGGACGAGATCGCGGAAAGACCAGGCAGACAACAGCAGCATGCAGTTGGCTGCAAACTGGAGTATCGAAGATACCCGATGATCCAGTCGCGACTCCATGGGACGCATCGAAATGTGATGCCGTCTGAAGGTCGCTGTAGCCGCACAGATCACCACCAGAAAGGCGAGGATGAAGCGCTGGGACGTCAATCCAAAGGCAATGAGATCGCCAATGAAGAGCTCCACAGAGCGGAAGGCTCTCACACCAGGGGTGATGCGATCTTTGGTCGCTTCGTAGCGCTCATGCTTGAATTGACAGGCCTCTACCGAGTTGACGACAGAGGCGCGGATAACTTCCGGATCGACAGGCTCGGCTTCGAAGAGCACCAGATCGTCCGCGTCATCTATCGCCCGCTCGGCAACAATACGATCGACTTCCGCATCGATATCCCGGTCAACACTACAGGTTGGCGCTACGGGATCCGAGCGCAACTCGTAGTAACCGTCCCAGGTACTTTGACCAATTCGAAGGATCTGATTATGAATGTCACTACTGGTCGTGAAGATCACGACCAGCAACAACATCAGGCAGGCCGGCAGTGACGAGATCCACTCAGTGGGGCTGCGATGCGCGATCTGCGGTGAGGTACCACTCAGGGTACTGCTTGACTCATTCATCTTGATTGCAATCCGTTGCTAAAGCTAAAGAATGTCATCGAGGTTGATGACTTCACCGGCCGGTTCGGCTTTCTCGTCCCAGAAGGTTCCCAGTCCACCAATCGGTGTGCGGTGACCCGTCGCCTGAGTCCAGAGCTTGTCAGACAGCGCTGTCAGCATGGTCGTGGAGAGTTCGTCAAGGAACAGATACTGTTCATTCGACTCGCGACGCTCTTTCGATTTCACATGCTGCTTGATGACTTCACGCACGAGCTCATCCTTGCCCTTGCCGTAAGCCGCAGTCGCCTGGAGAACGTGTGCAACGCGAACGCCGCCTTTCTCACCTTTCTTCACCGCGATTTCAAGCCGCTTGAACGCATCCTCGCCTTCCGGCTGTGCGCCAGGCAGCAGTGCCCAGACAGTTGCCTGCAGTGCCGATGGAATGCCGAACCACTTGTCATCGTCCAGACAGGTGGCCGAGCGGCCGACCTTGGCTGCAATATTCTTGGGAATACCGAGACCTGAGGTAGAAGCGATCTCGTTATTGAGCGACAGCAGACCTGCCAACAGACCATTCATGTAAACGATCTCGTCGATCTCGTTGTCGAGATCAGGACATTCCCCACCGGTCTCACCGTATTCTTTGACCAGATACTGGTAAGCCAGATAGCTTCGCTTTGCGGCAACGATATTCAGACGCTTCTGGGTGATCATGGCGTCTTCGGCTTCCATGGCGTTCTGGTTCTTGATCGCCCGGATATAACGAAGCTCCTGATCAAGCGCTGCGCCTTCGGCACAAACACCGGCAGCACCGTAGACCATGACCGCCATCTTGTTTGGCTCGTCCCGCACACGACCGAAAGAGAGCAGTAGCGGCGCCAGCGCTTCGGATGAGGCGCAGTTCATGCCAACGTCGTCAGTACCGAGGATAAACGGAACCTGATGCTCTTCGGCGAAATTCACCATGACATCGCCAGTGGTTTTATACATGGCATTACGGACGACGCCGCAGCCAATCATTGAAACAGCCAGTATGGCGAGCACGCCGATACGAACTGCTGAGCACAGGTATTGTGAAGTACCCACGGTAGATCCCCCTAAGGTCGTTGCATATGTTTTTTATGGCGATTCTTATTGTTTGAGACGTCGTGACGACGCCCCGCGGACGATGCCGCCGCACAGTATGCAGTAAACAGTTACCCTAGGCTGAGATCAGGAGCACAAAAGCACTCAGACTGTGATGCGCCCCCCAAGTTCGGCAAGAAGTTCACCAGTGATGCCTGGCACTCTTGTCAGCTCCGAGGTGGACGCGTAGGGGCGCATCTCCAGAATTTTCTGCGCTGTAGCCTTGCCCACCTTGGGCAGCGATCGTAGCTCTTCTATTGTGGAACTATTGAGATTGATCACCGAGTCGTGGCTGGCGGCTACGTTCGATGGAATGGCCCGCTCTGGCTGTGCAGCCTGCAGCAGTGACGACAGGTCGTCGAGGCGCTTTTCTATGGCCACGATTTCATATTGCAGCGCCGTCTGCTTGTCCAGTGCATCGGTCGTGTTTCTGCAGATGTTCCAGAGCAGCCAGGTAATGATTGCCAGAAGTATGAAGCTGAAAAATCCCACGGTTGTTTCTCCAAGAGTGAATGATATTAAAAATGTCAGAATTAAGGTGGCAGTATTGTCGGGTCACGTTGGTAACAGGCGTTCAGACACCGTCAAGCTGATACAGGATACGGCCATCGACGATGGTGGCGATGACCCGACCAGACAGGGCCTGGCCGAGCCAGGGGCAGTTCTTTCCCTTCGAATATAGTTCGCCAGCCTGCGGTCTCCATTCTGCATCAGTATCCACCAATACGAGGTCAGGCGGAACGGCGGCATTCGTCGACGCATCGCCGAGCACACGGCGGGGACCACTGCTGAGGGCTGCTATCCACGTCTCGGGTCGTAATTCGCCTGCAGCGCTCAGCCCCATCAGGAGCGGAACGGCCACCTCCAGCAGTGACATTCCAGGCTGGGCCTCGGCGAAGGGGGCCAGCTTGGAAGCCTCGTCGACTGGCTCGTGATGCGTAGTGATCGCGTCGATAACACCGTCTTCCAGGCCCTTGAGTAAAGCAAGACGATCGGCTTCCGACCGCAGCGGCGGCTGCACGCGAAACACCGGGTTGAAGCTGGCGACACAGCGGTCGTTGAGCAGAAGATTGGCCAGCGCCACGTCTGCGGTGACGGCCAATCCGCGCTGCTTCGCGGCGGCGATCATCTCGACCGAACGGCCACAGGAAATCTGGCTCAGGTGCAGGCGGACACCGGTATCCTCGGCGAGAATGAGCAGGCTGGAGACAGCGAGAGTCTCTGCCACTTCAGGTACACCGGGCAAACCGATCTTGCTACTGAGATCGCTTTCGCTGGCCACGCCATAGGCGCCCAGCGCTGCATCTTCCGGCACGGCCAACACACAGATGTCGTGAGAGCGGGCGTATTCGAAACAACGGCGGAGTACCAGACTGTTCTTCACCGGCGCCCGCAGATTCGTCACGGCCACGCAGCCGGCCTGCTTGAGTGCGCACATGTCAGCGAGCACATCGCCGCCAAGCCCTGCAGTCATGGCGGCTATCGGCAGCACCTTGATGAGGCCCGCCAGTCCTGCCTGTTCGAGAATGAGCCTGGTCACGGCCGGGCTGTCATTGACCGGATCCGTACTCGGCGGACAACACACCGTAGTGAAGCCACCTGCCAGCGCCGCTCGACTTTCGCTGTCAATCGTCCCCTGGTGCTCGAAACCAGGCTCACGAAAGGCAGAACTGAGATCAATCAGGCCCGGCAGTAGCCAGTATTCATGCTGGCTGTCTTCTGTCAGTCCGAACGCAGGCGCTTCGAGCAGTTCCGGTACATGCAGTGACGCGATTTCGGCCAGATGATCATCGTGCCAGACCCTGACACGCTGCAGCTGCAGCCCGGTCTCGATGCTCGCTGCTCTGATGCTGTCCGGGGCCGAACGAACTACGGCATCGCTGCCACGCTTTCTGAAAATTGCCTTATTCACCGGATGCCACTCTCCTCGCGTTGATCTGCCCACTCATGACCATCGACAGGACCGCCATTCGTACGGCAATGCCGTTGGTCACCTGCTCGAGTATCACCGAGCGGCTAGAGTCCGCCACGGCAGACTCGATCTCGACGCCACGGTTGATAGGGCCAGGATGCATGATGATCGCGTCGTCTTTCGCAGTCTCCAGCTTGTCCGTCGTGAGGCCATACAGCGAATAGAATTCGTGCTCGCTCGGCAGCAAAGAGCCAGACATTCGTTCTTTCTGAAGCCGAAGCGTGATGATGACATCGGCGCCGTCGAGGCCTTCTGACATTCTATTGCAGCGTCTGACGCCAAACGATTCGACCGCCATGGGCAGCAGTGTGTCGGGCCCTACCACACGAATATCTTTCACACCCAGTGCCTTGAGCGCTGCTATCTCGGAGCGCGCCACGCGTGAGTGAAGAATGTCGCCGATGATCGCTACAGACAGTGAAGGAAAATCCGGTTTGTACTGACGAATGGTCAGCATGTCGAGCAGTGCCTGTGTTGGATGGGCATGCTGACCATCGCCTGCATTGACGATCGCGACTTCGGGCGTGACTTCTCGCGCTATAAAATGGGCCGCGCCACTGCTGGCATGCCGCACCACGAACATATCGATAGCCATCGCTTCGAGATTGCGCAGCATGTCGCTGAGTGATTCACCCTTACTGGTGGCTGAACTGCTGATATTGATATTGAGCACGTCCGCCGAAAGCCGCTTGGCAGCGAGTTCGAACGTCGTTCGGGTTCTGGTGCTGGGCTCGAAGAACAAGGTGGCTACTGTCTTGCCGCGCAGAAGCGGTACTTTCTTGATCGAACGTGATCCCACTTCTATAAAGCTTTCGGCAGTATCGAGCACCTGGCTGATCAGTTCGCCGCTCAAACCATCCAGCGTCAGAAGATGCTTGAGTTCGCCAGCATCATTCAGCTGCAGGCGCTCGTAATGGGCAGCTTCGGCTTCTGCAAACAAGGGCGGTCTCCTGACTATTTGTTTCGGGACGGGGCGGTCTCTGTAGCACTGTCGGAATGTGGACCGACAATTTCGAGACGCAGATTCGGGTCTTTTCGCAGCTTGACCCGACGGCTGTCTGGAAGCTGCACACGCATCGCGGCGAGATCCGGCTGCACCGGTAATTCCCGCTGACCAGCGTCGCACAAGCATACCAGCGTTATACTGGCCGGTCTGCCGAAATCGAACAGCTCGTTCATCGCTGCGCGAATCGTTCTGCCACTGCGAATGACGTCGTCGACGAGTAGTATGTGGCGCTCATCGATCGAAAAGGACAGCGAGGAAGGCGAGACCTTCGGGTGCAGGCCAATGCGCGTGAAATCGTCGCGGTAGAAGGCTATGTTCAGTGCGCCGATGGCGGCATCGGCCAGTTCGGAACTGAGTCTCCCCTGAGCCCCCAGCGCTTCGGCCACCCATAGGCCACCGGTGCGAATGCCGACCAGCAGCGTGTCGGCCAGTGCGATATTTCTGTCAGCCAGCAGCTGGCGTACGCCAGCATCCAGTCTGCTGATGCCGTCCGCAACATCGTAGCTGGCAACGTGGTCCGGCTCGATAAAGACCGGCTCTGGAATCCTTTGGCTCATGGCAGTCGCTTCTAGTGGAAGTGGCTGCCATATTAATGGCTCGCGACCTGCGCTGCCAGCCAGTTTTCGATCAGGAGAGCAGCAACAGCAGAATCAACGAGCTCACTGCGGCCAGCACCAGCAGACTGACGCACATCGAAGCTGGACAATCGCTCGTCCACCATGTGCACGGGGAGATTGAATCTGTGCTGAATTCTCCGGGCGAACTTACGCGCGCGAAGGCACATTTCGCTGACGCTGCCATCCATATTCAGGGGGTCGCCGACTACGATCACATCAGGCTGCCACTCTTCGATCAGCTTCGTGACAAGATTCCAGTCGGGGATTCCATCACGGGCCGCCAGTTCAGGCAGAGCCTGCGCCTGGCCAGTGACGCTCTGGCCGCTTGCCACGCCGATATGCCGGGTACCGAAATCAAAACCGATTACCCTGAGCTGGCTCAACTCGAACTGATCTCTTCCCGGAAGTCGAAGGTCCGGATGATTTCCAGGATGTCAGTTTCCTGTCGCATGGCTTCACTGAATGGCGCAAAGGGCGACGCCATCTTCACGATGCGCAGAACTGTATCGTCCAGCACCTTGTGCCCTGAAGATTCGAGAATTTCCACGGCGAGCAGTTCGCCATCAGCCTGTATCGATGTCAGTACACGCACCCTGCCCTCGAGATTGCGACGCCGCGCTTCGGCCGGATAGTTCAGATTGCCGAGGCGCTCCAGCTTCCGCCGCCAGGCGTCCATATAAAAGGCGCTCGGACTCTGGCGCGTGGAAGCAGAGGTAATCCGGGTGACCCTCGGACGCTTCGCATAGGCATTCTGCTGCTCTGCCAACTTGGCTTCGAGACTGGCTATTTCACGGCTGCGCCGGAGCAGGTCGCTCGTATTCAGCCGCGGCTCAGGCTCAGCTTCAGTTTGCTCTGGCTCTTCGGGCACTGGTGGTGCCGGAGTATCGGACCGGGTGCTGGTGACCAGCTGTGTAGTCTCCACTGCTGGCTGCGTCTCTTCGGCGGGGGGCTGCGCCGCGACATCGACCTCACGCAGCTCTTCGGCGCGAACCTCTGGTGGCCTGGTCGTGGTCAGTTCGCGCTTTTCCTCGAGCGTTCCGCTCCCCTGCTGATTGGCCTGTGCGAGAAAATCGGCTTCCTCCGGGGGCGTGGCACTGTCGTCGAACTGAGCCAGCGTGACTTCAACCGTCTTCGGGATTGGCAGGCGCTTGTGTGCATCGAAGGAGACCAGCAGAACCACAGCGGCATGCAGGATCACGACGATGAACAGACAGAAGCTCAGTCTGTCCGCCGGTTTTACATTTCCGTTTCGCAAAGCCTTGTCTGCTCCTCATAACCGGCCACTACAGCGTGGCAGGCTACTCTAGCTGCCGGTGCCTCGCAGGCACCCCAGCAGAAATTCAATATAGTCACCTGCGATATCAGAACCCGTTGCCCGGTCGATTTCTCGAACACAGGTTGGGCTCGTCACGTTTATTTCGGTCAATGACTCGCCGATGACGTCGATACCCACGAAGTGTAGTTGCTTTTCCTTCAACGTTGGCCCTACTCGACGACAGATCTCCAGATCACGCTCGGTGAGCGGCCTGACTTCACCCGAGCCGCCCGCAGCCAGATTGCCACGATGTTCACCTTTTACCGGAATTCTGGCCAGTCCATGCGCGACGGGTTCGCCGTTGATCAGCAGGATTCGCTTGTCACCCTGGGCGATCTCAGGAAGATAACGCTGGGCCATGACGGCCGTCTGCCCCTGCGCCGTCATGAGCTCCAGTATCACGCCGATGTTCTCGCCATCCTTGCGTACCCGGAAAATCGACCGCCCACCCATGCCATCGAGCGGCTTGATGATAATGTCGTGATGTTCGGCATGAAAGCTTCGGATCTGCTCAGCCGAACTCGATACCAGCGTGGGCGGGCAGAGATCCGGAAACTCGACGGCAAACAGTTTCTCGTTACAATCGCGCACACTCTGTTGCCGATTCGATACAAGAACACCCTGCTGCTCTGCAAGACTCAGGAGATGGCTTGCTGTAAGGTAGCCGACGTCTACAGGGGGGTCGATCCGGTTGAGAATGAGGTCGAAATGCGAAGCCTCGTTAGACTCGATTTCGCCCAGATCGTACCAGTGCCGCGCGTCATCGTATACTGTGACCGGCCGGCTGCTGATGAGAGGCTTGCCCGAGTCGACCGACAGGTCCTGCTGCCGAATATAGTGAACCTGCAGGCCGCGCTTCTGGGCAGCGAGCATCATGGCCAGGGTCGTATCCTTGGCCGGCTTGATCCCTTGGATGGGATCCATGAGAACACCTAGACGAATTGTCATTTCTATTGCCACCACGCCTTATCAGGTTTTGTACTATGCTTTCAGGCACAGGCTCCAGGAGAGCGGAGGACTTTGCCGGAAGATGGCAGAATCCTGCTGCGGAGTCAGGGCTGCCAGAGTACAACCAAACAGCCCCCGGTGCCATGCGAAAACGACGGCTGCCTCCTGATGCAGGAGACAGTCGAGACGCCGCAAACACGTGATCGGCTTCACAAGGCAGCATCGGTTTACAGGCTAGGGTGTTATATCTGGTCTTGCCAGATAACGTGGTCTATAACTAGTAGCGACGGGGTTTTACGGCGTTACCTTGAGTTACCATTGTAATCGCATGTTACAAAACACTATTATCGGTTCAAGTAGGCGTATACCGGGCCTGCTTGGCAGCGCATCCGGATGGCCCGGCTTGGCGCAGCAATTCGTTCGGCTAACAGCACAGGCTGATTAAGATGGAAGACAATTTCGAGAATCTTAAAATCATGGTCATTGATGACAGCAAGACCATTCGCAGGACAGCCGAAACCCTGCTGAAGAAGGTGGGCTGCGAAGTCATTACTGCCATCGACGGATTCGATGCACTGGCCAAGATTGCCGACACCAAGCCTGACATCATTTTTGTGGACATCATGATGCCACGCCTCGATGGGTACCAGACCTGCGCGCTTATAAAGAACAACAGCGCTTTCAAGTCGACGCCTGTCATCATGCTGTCGAGCAAGGATGGTCTCTTTGATAAAGCAAAGGGCCGTATCGTCGGTTCCGACCAGTACCTCACAAAGCCATTCAGTAAAGACGAATTGCTCGGCACCATTCGCGAATATGTCAAGGCCTGATCGGATGGTTCAACCCCTCCGAATAGAACACTTTATTTTTCTTCAGCTCATCAGCTGGAATTGATTGCCTCACAAGGGGGAAAGCATGGCTCGCATTCTGATCGTAGATGATTCTCCAACCGAAGTCCGCAAGATTTCAAGCATTCTGGAGCGTCATAATCATCAGGTATTGAAAGCAGACAACGGCGCCGAAGGCGTGGCAGTTGCACGGGCCGAAAAGCCAGACCTGGTACTGATGGATGTCGTCATGCCCGGACTCAACGGTTTCCAGGCAACACGGCAACTGACACGAGGTGACGAAACCAAGAATATTCCAGTGGTTATCGTAACGACCAAAGACCAGGAAACAGACCGCGTCTGGGGCACCAGACAGGGCGCCCGTGGTTATCTCGTCAAGCCGGTGAATGAGGATGACCTCATCAATACCATCAACCAGTTGATCAAGTAGCGATTGCTGGCGATGACTACCATGGACACCATTGCGCCATTCGAGCTGCTTCGGAAGCTCGAATCCCGCAGCAAGCAGACCGCCATTGGTCTACCCGAACAGGCCGAGGCCGTTCAACTCTGGAACGGCGTCGGCTTTTCGCTGGCAGGCCTGCGTTTCGTGGTGGCCATGGGCGAAGTGGTCGAGATACTTCATTTGCCCAAGGCGACCCAGGTTCCCGGTGTAAAAAGCTGGATGCATGGTGTGGCCAACGTTCGCGGACGTCTTCTGCCCGTCATGGACCTGGGACAATTCTTCAAGCTACCCGCTCAATCGCGGGCGATGCGGGAGAAGCGGGTACTGATCATCGAGCAGGACGACTTTTTCAGTGGCCTGATCGTCGACGGTGTACTCGGCATGCAGTACTTTCCGGTGACGAGCCATACCACTGCAACATCCGGACTCACCGATAGCGTGCAGCGTTGTGTTTCGGGCAGCTATGTCCGCGACGACACGCACTGGCACGTTTTCGAAACTTCCGCTCTGCTCGCTGACTCATCCTTCGTCGAGATCGCTTCTGGCTAGACAGATGCGGAAGCGCTCTTTGATTACAGACAGTTTTGAACATCGATTACACACACTGATATTACACACTGAACAGGCACGGCTGGGGAACTGACATGATTGCAATCGCCGGAAAGACAACGGGGCAAGGCTCCAATCCATTGCTTTTGCTGATGTACGGCGTGGTCATCGCAGCCGTTATCGCACTGGTATACGTTCTGATCACGCTCAACAAGAACGCGGTCAACGACAAGACCTATATCGCCTACGCGTCGGAGTTGCGGGTACTGTCGCAGGAGATTGCGAAAAACGCCTCTGAAGCAGCGGACGGCAAGGCGGAAGCCTTCCAGTTGCTCGGCCGCTCACGTGACGATTTCCAGCAACTCTGGGACTACCTGGTCCAGGGCAATCCTGAAATTGAACTGCCTCCGGTTGATGATGAGCAGATGAATCAGGTGGGTCAGCTGTGGACCAGCGTTCGTAACGACGCCGACGTCATTCTGGCATCGGAAGAAGTCGTTCTGCTGCTGCACAATGTTGCACTCACGCTGAACGACACTATCCCCCAGCTGCAGGTTGAATACGACGACGTCGTTCAGATCCTGCTCGAGACTGATGCACCTGCCGAGCAGATCGCCGTGGCCACGCGCCAGTCCTTGCTGGCAGAGCGTATCGTGCGAAGCGTCAACCGAGTACTTGAAGGTGGTGTCGACGCTGTCACGGCTGCGGACCGCTTCGGGCGCGACGTGAACCTCTTCGGTCGTGTACTGAACGGCATGGTTGAAGGCAACCCGATCATGGGTATCACGGCGGTAGAAGACGAAGATGCCATCTTCGGTCTTGAAGCCATCGCCGAGCTCTTCGAGTTCGTCAACGAGAACGTTGATACCATCCTCGAAACCTCACCTGAATTGTTCCGCGTTCGTGAAGCTGCCAACAACATCTTCCAGAACTCACAGGCATTGCTGAACGAAACATCTGAGCTGAACCAGGTGTTCCAGACCCAGGCTGATACCCGCTTCATCAGTGACGAGCTCGGCTACATCCTGCTGCTCGCCATCATCGGTGCGATGTTCGTTATCTTCTACATCGGTAACCAGGAGAACAAACGACGCTATGACAAAGAGTTCCGTCAGAACGAACAGAACCAGAATGCGATCATGCGACTGCTGGACGAACTGGCTGACCTCGCTGACGGTGACCTGACCACAGAGGCGACGGTAACCGAGGACTTCACGGGTGCGATCGCCGACTCCATCAACTTCGCGATCGACCAGATGCGCCAGCTGGTAGCGGCCATCAACGAAACAGCGGTTCGGGTTGCCGGTGCTGCCGAAGAGACACAGTCTACTGCGATGCACCTGGCCGACGCTTCCGAGCACCAGGCACAGGAAATCGCCGGTGCGTCTGCTGCGATCAACGAGATGGCGGTGTCCATCGACCAGGTATCTTCGAACGCTGCTGAATCAGCTGCGGTTGCGGAGCGGTCGGTTGCGATCGCCAAGAAGGGTGCTGAAATCGTACAGTCGACGATCCGCGGCATGGATAACATCCGTGAGCAGATCCAGGAGACTTCAAAGCGTATCAAGCGCCTGGGTGAATCATCACAGGAAATCGGTGACATCGTATCGCTGATCAACGACATCGCGGACCAGACCAACATCCTCTCGTTGAACGCTGCCATCCAGGCCTCCATGGCCGGTGACGCAGGACGAGGCTTCGCGGTTGTTGCGGACGAAGTACAGCGACTGGCCGAGCGTTCATCTGCGGCAACAAAGCAGATCGAAGCCCTGGTAAAGACAATCCAGAGCGACACCAACGAAGCCGTTATCTCGATGGAAACCACGACTTCGGAAGTGGTACGAGGCGCGCGCTTCGCACAGGACGCCGGTGTGGCACTGGAAGAGATCGAGAACGTATCGAAGTCGCTCTCCGACCTCATCCAGAACATCTCCAACGCGGCCCGTCAGCAGTCTTCATCTGCAGGCCACATCTCCAACACGATGAACGTTATCCAGGAGATCACCTCGCAGACATCTGCCGGTACCAACGCAACAGCCAAGTCGATCGGCAAGCTGGCCGAACTGGCCAACCAGCTGCGGAATTCGGTTGCGGGCTTCAAGCTGCCTGATCAGATTGGTGGTGGCGATCTCATGCCCGGTAGCGATATCGAGCTCGACGACGAGTCGGACGAACGTATGGACGAAACCGGCTCGTTTGCCTGATAGGCAAGGGTCTGCCCGCTCCGGCGGGCAGCACTGGAACCGATTGACGCATGTGCGGTTATCAAGCTGTGACTGAAAAGAAAAAAGACCAGCCGCCACGCATCGTCGAGAGCTGGAGCCTGGCCTCACTACCCCCTGTTTCGGAAACGATGCTGCAGCAATGGCGGCAGCTTATCGAAGCCAGAACAGGCATGGTGGTAGAGCCGAACAGGACAACATTTCTGCAGACCAACCTGGCCTCGCGCATGCGCGAGCTGGGGCTGAGCGATTACGCTGCCTATTACAGGCGTATTACCGAAGCACCTGACTGGATGGTCGAATGGAGCGTTCTTGTAGACAGGCTTACGGTCCAGGAGACCCGGTTCTTCCGCGATATTGATGCGCTGAGGACCGTGGAACAGTACATAGCGGAGCTGCCGCGACAGCAGTTGAGTCAGACGCCGCTAGAGGCCTGGAGCGTTGGCTGTGCCACCGGCGAAGAGGTGTACACATTGTGCATCCTCATCAACGAAGCATTGACCCAGCGTGGGCTCAAGCCGAAGTTCGGCGTGACCGGCACTGATATCAGCACACCGGCGCTGAACAAGGCGCGAACTGGCATTTATCCGGAACGACGACTGGTCGAAGTCAGGCCTGAGATACAGCAGCGCTATTTCGAACTGGTCAGACCGGGCCAATATCAGTTTGATCGGGCACTGATGAAGAAGGCGTGTTTTGTCAGGGAGAACCTGGCGGAACTGCAGAATGCCCTGCATTTCAGGATGCAGATCATTTACTGCCAGAATGTACTGATCTATTTCAAGAAGTGGCGCAGACGGGAAATACTCAGGCATCTGACTGAGCGTCTTGCACCGGGCGGCCTGCTGGTACTGGGGCTGGGTGAGCTGACCAATTGGCAGCACCCGGACCTGGAGCGGCTGTCAACAGAACACACTTTGGCTTACCGCAAGAAAAGCGGAGCCTGATGAGTATGCGGAGATCGTATGGCTGGTAACCACGATTATGTGGCACTGGATTGGGTTAAAGGCGAAATAGAAGCGACCCTGCAACAGGCTCAGCAAATGCTTGAGGACTATGTTGCGAATCCGGAAGATACGACATCCTTGCGTTTCTGCGTGAACTACATCCATCAGGTGCACGGCACCCTGCAGATGGTTGAGTTCTACGGTGCAGCACTGCTTGCCGAAGAAATGGAAAAACTGGGTGAAGCACTGCAGGAAGGCAAGGTCAGCCAGGGCGACGATGCACTAGAAGCGCTCTCGAAGGCCATTCTTCAGCTGCCAAATTATCTCGAGCGACTGCAGCGCAGCAAGCGGGATCTGCCGCTCGTGCTGATGCCCCTGCTCAACGATTTGCGCGCGGCCAGAGGCGAGCGCCTGTTGAGTGATACTGCGCTGTTCAGTCCGGATCTGTCGATGCTGAAAAAGCCTAACGACAGTAATGTCGTGGCACAGCTGCAGGATCCCCGCTCCACCGCACAACTGCGCAAACTGCGTCAGATGTATCAGTTCACCCTGGTCAGCATCGTTCGCGAAAGCGAGCTCGACGCCAATCTGGCCTATCTCCACAAGGTGTTGTCCAAGCTCCGGCAGATGTGCCGCGGCACGACACATGCCGAATTGTGGCGTCTGGGCTGTGGCCTGGTTGAAGCCATGCAGTACGGTGGTCTGGAGCTGTCTTCAGCCGTAAAGACCCTGCTGCGCCTGCTCGATGGCCGAATCAAGCGGCTAGTAGAGCAACCTGCCCAGGCGCTTGACGAAAAACTGCCGGAAGACCTCTTCAAGCACCTGCTCTTCTACTGTGCTCAGTCCACTGCAGACACCAAGCTGACCAAACAAATCAAGGTCGATTACTCGCTGGACCTGGCGCTGCCAGGCAATGAGGAGCTTGACCGTGAACGCCAGCAGGTCGAGGGCCCGAACAGAAGCACTCTGAGCTCGGTAGCCGCTGTCTTGTGCGAAGAGCTGAGCAATCTGAAAGATCAGCTCGACCTGTTTGTCCGGGGCGAGTTCAAATCAGCCAGCGAGCTGGGCGATCTGCTGCCCGGTCTGCATCAGGTCTCCAATACGATGGCGGTGCTTGGCCTTGGCCTGCCCCGAAAGGTTATCGATGAGCAGATTCAGCGTATCGAAACCATGGCAGAAGGTCTCAAGCGTCCGGATGACGACGAACTGCTCGATATTGCTGGCGCCCTGCTGTATGTCGAAGCCTCCCTCGGCAGCATGGTCGACCAGGGCACTAATGCACCGGATACGGCTGCGCCGGTGACCGGTATCGTGCCGCGTGAGCACGTCGATAGCGCACACAAGGCGCTGATCACCGAGTCCAGAAACTCACTTGAAACGGCCAAGACAGCCATTTCAGAATACGTGACCAGTGACTGGCAGCGTACCGAACTGAATCATGCGCCTCGTCTTCTGCGGGAAGTCGCCGGCAGCCTGAGCATCATACCGCTCAGTGAAGCGAGTGCCCTGCTGCAGCGCTGCGCCCGCTATATTGAATCCGAACTACTCAGTAGCGACAGCAAGCCAGACTGGACCAAGCTCGAAGCGCTGGCCGATGCGATCACCAGCATCGACTACTACCTTGAGCGCATTGCCGAGCGCTCGGGCCAGTACGAAAAAATCCTGCTCGTCGCCGCTCAAAGCCTAGAGAAGCTCGATGGCACACCTGCTCCACAACTTGAATCTGCCGAGCACAGAGCCATTGAAAGCCCTGGCTCCGATGTTCCGGTTCTCGACCAGCCAGTAGAGGAGCAGCCCGGCGCTGCGCCGGTCATGGCCGCCGACAAGGTGGCAGATGTCGAGATTATCGATGACGAGATCCGTGAGGTTTTCGCCGAAGAAGTCGCCGACGTGATTGAGACCATTCGTCAGTACCGGCCAGTCTTCCAGGACTCTCCTCAGGACAAGCATGCGCTTTCTGAGCTGCGACGTGCCTATCACACACTCAAGGGCAGTGGCCGCCTGGTTGGTGCCAAGACTCTGGCTGAACTGGCCTGGAGCATCGAGGGCCTGCTGAACCGCACACTCGAAAATCTGGTCACGCCATCATTAGCACTATTTGAATTGTTGAAAGACGTCGAAGACCAGCTGCCCACTCTGACAGCCGCCTTCGCCGCCGCCACCGACAACAGCCTGGACATCCTGAATACCACCACCGGCCTGATTCATCGTGCTGATGAGATTCTACTGGATGCCCGGGCTTCGCGTGCCGCGACCGCCCAGGAAGAACAGGAACACGCCGAAGCGCAGCGTCAGGCTGAGGAAGCCACGGCTGCCGAAGCCCTGTCTGCGGAAGACGATACCGACGAAGCCGACAGCGATAGCCAACTCGCCGATGATGACGATCTCGTCGAAGCAGAGCCTGCTGACGCCGTCTCTCCTGCAGGGGCAGACGAGGCCATCGAGCTCAGCGATGCCGACATGATCGACGATGAAATCATCGAAATCTTCGCCGAGGAAGCCGAAGAAGTTCTCGAGACGATCAATACCTATCTGCCGAAATTTACCGCGAACTACGCTAATACCGAAGCGCGCACAGAGCTTCGCCGTGCCTTCCACACCCTCAAGGGCAGTGGGCGTCTGGTCGGCGCCATGAGAAGCGGCGAGCTGGCATGGTCGGTCGAAAATCTCATGAACCGCATCATCGAAGGCGCGATTGCCATGTCGCCAGAGATCGAGCGTCTCATCATCAAGGTGGTCGAGCTGCTACCCACGATGGTCAGTGATTTCACCGAGCGCAGGCCACCATCATTCAATGTCGATGCTCTGCAAGCCTACGCTCATGAGCTGGCCGCGGGTAAAACGCCGGAAGACGTGCCGGCCATGCTTGGTGGTAAACCACCTGTAGCAATACCCGCCGCTGAACCAAAGCCTGACAAGTCTGTCCGGCAGGAGGAAGGTGCCTCAGGCATCGACCCGGTTTTGCTGGATATCTTCCTCAGCGAAACCCGCGGGCACTTGCAAACGATCGAAGATTTCGTCGAGCATCAGAATCGCCTGGCGGATCCATCGCCACTGTCAGATGACATCTCGCGTGCACTGCATACGCTGAAGGGCAGTGCCAACACGGCTGGCAGCAAGCGGATCGCGAGTATCGTGATTCCGCTCGAGCGCTTCTACAAGGAACTCAACGTCCGCGCCATCCCGGCTACAAGACCGATCACCGACGCTCTGAGTCAGGCTGTCGATCTCATCAATGCCGAACTACTGGCTATCGAAGACAGCCCTGAAGATGGCCTGAGTCCAGCAGCTTCCGTCACCTCTGCCGAAATTCAGGCTTTTGCCGATGAGCTTGAAGCCGTCGTTGAAGAAGTGATCGAACACCGGGCGATGCCGGATATCAATCCTGCCTCGGTCAATCACAGTGAAGTGCTGGATATATTCCTGCGCGACAGCATCGACATCCTGCTGGATGCCGAACGCATCATCAACGACTGGAGCACGGCCCCAGACAACCGTGATGAACTCGAAGCGCTGGTGGAAGAGCTCACCACACTGGCCACTGGTGCAAAGGCAGCTGGACTGCCGGCGATGCATGAACTGTGCGCCTCGCTGGAGTTGCTGTACGAAACTGTCGAAGCCGGCTTCGATGGGCTCGATCGAGAATTTTTCAACGCGGCCAAGCGTGGTCATGATGTCCTGATCGGCATGATGGATCAGCTCGCTGCAGGCCTTTCACCACAGGCTGACGAAATGGTACTTGTCGCCATCCGTGGGGCAAGAGAGCGGCTTCTGGCCGAAAACTTTGACGCCAGCGACGCGGATGTCGAAGCGGTGCCCCTTCTGGGCGATGTTCCGCAGGATGAAGAGCTTATGGAAGAGATACCCGAAGGGTCTGGTGCTGCAGATCCCGCCCAGGATAGTCATCTCGATCCGGAGATGATCGAGATATTCCTCGAAGAAGCCACCGAGCTTCTCGAAAGTTCAGGACAAAGCCTGCGGGACTGGCAGATTGACCCGTCAAACCAGAGCCTCGTGCAGTCCCTGCAGCGAGACGCCCACACCCTGAAGGGTGGTGCGCGCATGGCGGAACTGACGGCTGTTGGCGATCTGTGTCATGAACTCGAAAATCTGTTTGAGCGCATCGCTGAAAATCGTATGTCGGTCACTCCACAGGCGATTCAGCTGAGTCTCGCGGCGCACGATGCACTGGCAGGTATGATTGAAGCCACTGCACAGGGCCGCGTGCCACAGCCAGCTGATCGACTGCAACAGCAACTGGTGAGCCTGCTCTCTGGAGAAACGCCCGAGGCTTTCGAGCCTCTGGACGGTATACCCGTGCTGGAAGCCGAGCCTGAGCTGGGCGACGCGTCCATCGACGACAGCAAGGAGCAGTCGCTGGCTGATCCTTACGACGCGCTGACTTCAAGTGACGACTCGAGAGTGCTCGAGCAGGCAGCCCATGAGCTGGCCAGTGAAGGTCATTCCGAAGAAGAGACACTTGAAGCGCAGGTACCGCTCGAAGCGGCTGCCGAATATGCTCATCAGGCTGATGATCTCCCAGCCTCTGTAGAAGCAGACTACGCGGAAGGTGCTGGTGTGCTCGACCCTGAAATGGCTGCGATCTTCCTTGAAGAAGCCCAGGACATCATTCTCAGCACCTCGGACACCATACATCATTGGAGCCTTGCGCCAACTGAACATGCCCTCGTCGCGCATCTGCAGCGTGATCTGCATACGCTGAAGGGCGGCGCACGCATGGCCGAAATTCCGGCCATTGGTGATCTTGCGCACGAACTTGAAACCCTGTTCGAAGCCATGGCAGAGCGCGGTCATCGACCGGCGCCTGAAGACGAGCGTAAGCTGATTTCACTGGTCGAAGCCTGCCACGATCGATTGTCTGTGATGGTCGACGAAGTGGCCGAGTCGCGCCCTGTTCGCCCAGCGCCAGAACTGATCAGGGACATGCAGCGTTTCATAGACGCCGTCGCAGGTGACGAAACGGCGACTGCCGAAGATATTGACGGTGTCGACGTCAATATGGTCGGACTTGAGGAAGACCATGTCGACGAGGCGGTGAGCGAAGCATTTGATCTGGCGCCGAACACTGCAACGCCAGCGGTTCGCACCGTATCTCCCGAACTCCGTCAGGGTGTGCCTGTCGACTTTACCCATCTCGACGAAGAAATCATTGACCTCTTCCTCGAGGAAGCGCGCGAACTCGTGGATGAAACCGGCGAGAACCTGCGTCGTTGGCTCGATGATCATTCATTGATGACCGAACTGCATACGCTGCAGCGAACCATGCATACGCTCAAGGGTGGTGCCCGCCTGGCTGAAGTCAGCGCCATTGGCGACCTCGCCCATGAGTTCGAAACACTGGTGGAAGGCATCGTCGAAGATACGCTGCATATCGATCCATCACTGAACGACTTACTGCTGAGCGTCCACGACCGTCTGTCTTCAATGGTTGATGCACTGGCGGCACGTGAAACCTTCCGTTCGGCTCCGGAGCTGATCAAGGCCGTGCGACAGTACGCAGCCGACCACAGCCTTGGCGACGATCCACTGCGTGCAATTGCCCTCGAACAGGCCCAGTTGCTCGAATCCGGTGCCACCCAGGATGAATTGCGCGCCGTGTTCGTGGACGAGTCGGACGAAATGTTGCAGGTCGCGCTGGATGCCATGGACTCCTGGAAGCAGCATCCTGAAGCCTTCCAGCACCTTCCGGACATTTTCCGCCGTCTGCGCGCGCTGGCGGCTGGTGCCGGTCTCGCGGGCCTGACACCTGTTCAGAGCCTGGCAGACACCCATGCGCTCATGCTCGAAACCATCAACGAGCGCGTCTCGGCAGATAGCTTCCCCTTGCAGGACGAAGTCATCGAGCTCAGCGATCGGGCACTGCATATGCTGGCGGAACAGATTCGTCATGTGGTCAGCCAGACCCAGGCAAATCCCGGTCAGGCCATCGAGCTTGATCAGAACAGCATGCAGGGTGTTTCAGTGGAACTGAGTTCCCTGCAGCGCAGGCTCATGAGTGGCGGCGATAGTGCCACCAGTCCGCTGCCGAAAGAGAAGGCGGCGCTGGCAGGACTGGATCCGGAAATCATCGAGATCTTCATAGAGGAAGCGGCCGAACTGGAGCGCAACTTCAAGCAGTACCTGAGCGACTGGAAACGTGAGCCTGCCGAAGCGAATCATGCCCGACAGATTCAGAATGCCCTGCACACCCTCAAGGGCGGCGCCCGTCTTGCCGGACTGGCCGCGGTTGGCGATCTCGCGCAATCGATCGAAGACAAGATTGGGCGTTGCGTCAGAGCCGACAGTTCGCTCGACGACCAGCTGATCCAGCAGATCGATACCGAAGCCAAGTGGCTGAGTACTGCCATCGAAGGCGTACGTGAGCAGTTCAGACGGATGGGCGCTGCAGATGCCGCGGCTGGCAACCGGGTACAGGCTGATCGCAGCCCGCGCTCGTTGAGCGATGCAGACTCCCGCGCAGAGCAGCTGGTGCAAATGCAACGCAGCCAGCAGAGTGGTGGTGCCGCTGCACCTAAAGCGGCGCCTCGCAAGGCGGCAGAAACAGCCAAGCAACAGCAGGCGGCAGAGACCATCCGTGTCAGCGCGCAACTGCTCGACAACCTGGTCAACCTGGCCGGCGAAACGAGTATTACCCGTGGCCGTCTCGAGACGCAGATCTCCGACTTCTCGCACACGCTTGAAGAAATGCAGGCGACCATTGACCGCTTGCGTGAACAGCTCAGACGTATGGATATCGAAACCGAGGCCCAGGTCCTGTTCCGCATGGAAAAGGAAGGCGGCGGACCGGTATACGAAGATTTCGACCCGCTCGAGATGGACCGCTACTCTTCCATTCAACAGCTGTCGCGAGCACTCAATGAGTCTGCCAGTGACCTGACCGACCTGCGCGAAACCTTGCTGGACAAGGCCAAGGATGCCGAGACGCTGCTGCTGCAACAGTCGCGCATCAATACCGAACTGCAGGAAGGCCTGATGGAGACGCGGATGATTCCGTTCACCTCCATCGTACCGAGGCTGCGTCGAATCGTTCGCCAGGTCACCGGCGAGCTCGGCAAGAAAGCAGATTTCGAGGTATACAATCCGGAAGGCGAGCTGGACCGCAACGTACTCGACCGTATGGTGGCGCCACTCGAACACATGCTGCGTAACGCCCTCGATCACGGTGTTGAAATGCCCGACGTGAGGGCGAAAGCGGGCAAACCTGAAACTGGCCGGATTACGCTCTCGGTTGGGCGTGAGGGCAGCGATGTCGTACTGACGCTGCAAGACGATGGCAACGGTATCAACACCGAAGCCGTGCGCAAGAAAGCGATCAAGCAGGGCCTGCTGTCGAAATCAACCGACATCGCCGATAGCGAAATATTGCAGTTCATCTTCCACGCTGGTTTCAGTACCGCCGAGAAGGTAACGCAGCTGTCAGGTCGAGGGGTTGGTATGGATGTCGTTTCCAGTGAGATCAAGCAACTGGGCGGCCGGGTCACCATCGAGTCGGAAAGCGGCAAGGGAACAACCTTCACGATCCGACTGCCGTTCACAGTGTCGGTGAACCGCGCCTTGATGGTGTCTACAGGCGACGATTACTATGCCATCCCGCTCAATACCATCGAAGGTATCGTTCGGGTCAGCACCTTCGAGCTGGAAGAATACTATCAACCAGATGCGCCGCTGTATGAATACGCTGGCCAAAAGTATCAGCTGCAGTACCTGGGCAACCTGCTTCGCAGTGAACATCAACCTAAGCTGCAGGGTCAGCCGCTGCCGCTGCCGGTCATCCTGGTACGTGGTGGCGATCATCCATTGGCGCTGCAGGTAGACAGTCTGCTGGGCTCACGGGAAATCGTGGTCAAGGGTCTCGGCCCGCAGTTCACCGGCGTTCGTGGCGTCTCGGGTGGCACGATACTGGGTGACGGCAGCGTCGTTGTCATTCTGGACCTGCCTGCCCTCATGCGTAGCGACCTGGCCAGAGCCATGGCGCACGACCTGAGCATGGAGGAGAAAGAGGTTGCGCCGAAGCATAGCGGGCCGGCTACCATCATGGTCGTCGACGACTCGGTCACGGTACGAAAGGTCACCAGTCGTCTGCTCGAGCGGCAGGGCATGCGCGTCATCACCGCAAAGGATGGTGTGGATGCGATAGCCATCCTGCAGGATCAGAAGCCCGATGTGATGCTGCTCGACATCGAGATGCCTCGCATGGATGGCTTTGAAGTCGCGAGCTTTGTGCGCCACGACGAGCGCCTGCGTGATGTGCCGATCATCATGATTACCTCCCGGACCGGTCAGAAACACCGGGATCGAGCCCTGTCGATTGGCGTCAACGAATACCTTGGCAAGCCTTTCCAAGAGTCGATCCTGCTTGAAACGATCGAACGACTGCTTGGTTGATGGCAGCGCGTCCTGTGACCAGCGACGGATCGGTGCCGCTCATCGGGGTCGTATCGGACACACCGCTGCAACGTCACCTCATCGAGCATGCCCTGCGTAATAAGGGCTACTCGATTGCCGTCAATATTGACAGTAACAAGCTGTCGCAGGATCGGCTGAAGAACTACCAGCATGTCGCAGCCTGGGTGGTCATCATCGAAGATGAGACCCAAGGCGATCCGCTGCTCGAACAGATGATGGATACATTCGATGCGCCGGTACTGTATGGTCTGGACGCTGCACCATCCCGCCAGCATGAGGAATATCCCCGCTGGGAAAGACGGCTGCTGCAAAAGCTTCATGATGCTGTAGGCCCCCTGCCCACCGTTCCGGAAGTAGCACCATCGCAAGTGGCCACATTGGCGGGCAGTCGCTTTACTATTGGCACAGAAGGTCGTCCGGCGGCTAACAGCAGCAGTATTCCGCTGTCGCATCATGTTCCGCCGGCTGCACCAGGCGACCCTCTCACCAGGATTTATCTGCTGGTGGCCTCCCTTGGGGGCCCTGACGCGGTCAAGCGCTTTCTGGACCTGTTGCCGGCTGCTTTGCCAGTGGCCTTTCTGTATGCCCAGCACATCGATCCCGAGGCGGCAGAAGTACTCCTGCGGGTATTGGGCCGACACGCTCGACTGCCACTGAAACGCGCGCAAGTGGGTGCGCGACTGCAGCACGGCGAAGTCATTTTTGTCCCGCCGGATCAGGAACTGGACTTCGACGATGATGGCGCCATCACCTTGTCTGGCAAACCCTGGCCTGGACCATATGGGCCGTCCATCGATAGAGTGATGATGAATACGGCGAATAGATTTCAGGATGCTGTCAACGTGATAGTATTCAGCGGCATGGGCTGCGACGGCGCAGTGGCTGCACCAATTTTGAAAGCTTATGGCAGTCATGTCTGGGCCCAGGACTCAGCCGGTTGTGCCAGTAGCGCCATGCCAGATGCCATTGCCGAACGTGGCGTGGTGAGCTTTAGGGGCTCGCCGGAGGCACTGGCGAAGAAGCTACTGCAGACCATAGAGCTTGAGGAAATTACCAAACGGAGAACGCAAAACCATGCGCAGCCATGACAGCTCGAGCGCACAGATATCCTGCCTGCTGCTACCGATGAAGCATACTGATTTTCTGCTTCCGAATACCAGCGTTGCAGAAATCATCGAATTTACCGAGCCGAACCCAGTCCCCGACTCGCCAGTCTGGCTAGCCGGTCATATACAGTGGCGCGGGCAGCAGGTACCTCTGGTTCAGGCAGAAGCCATGGATGGAAACGAGAATAACCTCATTCGTGAGGGCGGCCGAATTGCGGTCACCAACGGTGTCAGCGAACATCATCAGTCGCAGCCCTTCATCGCCTTCGTGACGCGTGGACTGCCGCGTCTGGTCAAGGTGAAGAGCGAGGAGATCACGCCTTCTGACAGCGCAGGAGAAGACAAGCCAGGCGATCCGGTGATCAGCATGTACGTCACATTCAGCGGCGAAGAAGTCATCATTCCCGATCTGGATTATATGGAGCAGCGCGTCTTCGAGGCTGTCAAGACCACTTAAATGCTGCTTTCGATGGACGATGTCAACGTCAGGATCGGCGGACAGACTATTCTGAGCAACATCAGCCTGACCCTGGAGGCCGACCGGATTACCACCGTGATCGGGCCCAACGGCGCCGGCAAGACCACCCTGTGCAAGGTCGCGCTTGGCATTCTTCAGCCGACGTCCGGGCGCGTCCAGAAGGCACCCGGCCTGCGCATCAGCTATGTACCGCAGCGCTTTCATATCGACTCATCGATGCCGCTGACCGTGAGGGATTTCCTCTCGGTCTCACTGCCCTTCGCGCGCAAGCGCCGGCTGCTTGGCATAGCAGAAGCCCTCGAGCTCACCGAAGTCGAGCACTGCATCGACAAGAATCTGCATCAACTCAGTGGCGGCGAAACGCAACGCGTGCTGCTGGCCAGGGCCATCACCCAGCAGGCGGACCTCATCGTGCTGGACGAGCCGGCACAGGGCGTGGACGTCAATGGCCAGGAGTTACTCTACAAGCTCATCAGCCGTATCAGGGACATCCGCCACTGCGGGATCCTCCTCATCTCACACGATCTGCACCTCGTCATGGCCGACACCGACAATGTGCTCTGTCTGAACGGTCATATCTGCTGCGCCGGCCATCCCGAAAGCATTTCCAACGACCCGGCTTTCGTGAGTCTCTTCGGCCGCCGGGCCGCTGATACGCTGGCCATTTACCATCACCACCACGACCATCATCATCATGCGGATGGTACTGTCGCGGAGGGCGACCACTGCTCGAACTCCTAGCTGCTCCGATGCTCGCCGGTATAGCCCTTGCGCTGATCACCGGTCCGCTCGGCTGTTTCATCGTCTGGCGCAGAATGGCGTATTTCGGCGATACCCTGGCGCATGCTGCCCTGCTTGGTATCGCCCTCGGCATTCTGCTCGATATTCCGAATGGTTTTGCGGTAATTGCTGCCTGCCTGCTCGTTGGTCTCCTCATGCTCGTGCTGCAGCGGCAACAGCACTTCGCCAGCGACACCGTGCTCGGCATTCTCGCCCACAGCTCCCTCTCGGTTGGCTTGATAGCCATCGCGCTGCTGGACTCGCCCTCGGTCGATCTGATGGGCTATCTCTTTGGTGATATTCTCACCACAGGCTGGTCTGAGACCGGTTTCATTGCCGTGCTCACCGTGGTGTCGCTACTTGTACTCATTTTCTACTGGCGACGCCTCATTCTGATTACATTGCATGAGGACCTCGCCAGAGTGGAAGGCGTCAATCCAATGCTCTCCCAGATCGTGCTGATCAGCATCATCGCCTTCGTCATCGCCATGGCTATGAAGGTTGTCGGGCTGCTGTTGGTGACGTCCATGCTGATCATACCGGCAGCTGCCGCACGGCCCCTGTCCCGGTCACCGGGGATGATGGCTATCCTGGCGGGCATCATCGGTGCCGTATCGGTGATTGCTGGCCTGTTCGGGGCCTGGTGGATCGACGCACCCTCAGGCCCATCTATCGTACTGGCCTCCTTCCTCTGCTTCCTTGCCACCTTCATCGGCGGACGCTTCATCAGCAGATAATTTCAGTGCTTGGCGGGGCCTGAGCCATTGCTGCGCCGGTAACTGGCAGGGCTCTGTCCTGTCCAGCGCTTGAACGCCCGGCTGAATGCGCTCAGCTCGGAGAATCCCAGAAGAAAGGCGATTTCACTCAGCGCATATTTGTTCTTTCGCAAGTAGGCCACGGCCTTGTCACGCCTGGCACTCTCAATGATATCGTGAAAGGAGTTGCCCTCGGCCTTCAGGCGGCGATATAGAGTGTGGCGAGATATGCAGAGTTCACTGGCGATAGCCTCGGCATCGAAATCGCCCTGGCTTAGCCGACCGCTGATGAGATGACGCACTCGGGCACTCAGGCTGCGATGCTGACGCAGACGACCCAACAGACTTTCTACCTGGCGAGACAGGGCCTGATGCAAGTAGGGATTGCGCTGCGGCAGCTCAAAATCCAGAAACTTGTGATCAAAGGCTATGTACGAGCGCGGCTCAGAGAAATTCAGGGGACAGTCGAAATATTCATCGTAGGGCAATCGGCTTGCTGGCTCCTCGTGGTGAAAGCCGACCCTGGTCATAAAGACCTGCTCACTGACGTATTTCTTGGCACGGGCCACTGTCTGCACCAGCATTCTGTCGATATTGACTGCGTGATACAGCGCCGGCTGTATATATTCGAAGGACACTATGGCTTCGCCATCGTCCACTTCCAGCTCGATGGCCAGACCCTCGTTGACCAGTGCAGCGAGACGAACATACTGAGTAAGCGCCTCTCCGAGCGTTCGGTTGTTGAAGAGAATATGGCCGATGACCCCCATGCTCGAGGTGCTGATCTCAGCACCGATCAGCAAACCGACACAGGGATTTTTCGTCACGGACACCGCGTAATCGAGCACATCATGCAGCACAGTGAGCTGAAAACGGCCATCTGGCGCCATGACTTCTTCACGCGAGAGGCCATGACTGGCTCGCCACTCATCAAGACTGTAGTTTTGCGACTCCAGATAGACGCAAACGCTCTGGATAGACGCCGCTGCTACCGAGGGTACAGCGCGCTTTGAGCTGACCGGTTTCTGTCGAGACCCTTTATCTGTCACCTGTTACTGTCACGCTCCTGTTCTGCCATCACCTAGTTCTCGTAATCTGCATCTTGCAACAAATTGTCAAAACACAGCAACCGTTCGTCAAGCCGATACCGCAAAGACCGCATAGTATGGAGACTCAATTAATGGAGGTGCTTTATGGCTAGTACACATACACAGCAGGCGTCACTGCCGTCAGATAAGCGTAAAGCGCGCATGGACAGTGGCAGCAAACGCCAGGGCAACCAGAAGGGTGGAGTCTGCGTCCCACAATGCCCGGATGACCAGAAAAACATTGCCGAGTTGGTGAACTACCTCGGAAGCATGTATTACCGCTAGTGTTCAGGTCAAAACCAGTCAAACAGGTGTTAGGGCGCTCAGCGCCCTTTTTTTCGCCTGCTATTTGTTCATCTTTACCAATGTCAGAAATTCGGTTCTCGTGGCTGGATTGGTTCGAATCGAGCCAAGCATGACCGACGACATCATGGAACTGTTCTGTTTCTCGACACCGCGAGCCATCATGCACAGATGCTTTGCCTCGATAATGACCCCTACGCCGTACGCACCTGTGACCTGCTCAACCGCTTCAGCGATCTCCTTGGTCAGATTTTCCTGTATCTGTGCCCGTCGCGCGAACATGTCGACTATCCTGGCGAACTTCGACAGGCCGAGCACCTTGCCGTTAGGAATGTAGGCAATATGACAGCGTCCGATGAATGGCAGCAGATGGTGCTCGCACAGCGAATACAGCTCGATGTCCTTCACTACCACCATTTCTTCGGTATCCGACTCGAAGATCGCGTTGTTGACGATCTCAGCCAGGCTGTCGCCGTAACCCTTGCAGAGGTACTGCATGGCCTTCGCTGCTCTTGCAGGCGTGTCGCGCAGGCCTTCACGTGAGGTGTCCTCACCGATGAGTTCGAGAATACTCTTGTAATGTCCTGCAAGCGTGTCGCTCATTCTAGGCTCCTGGTTCAGGTCACTGCCTATGCAGCGGGTAGTGTACTAATGATGCATCGCGGCCGGAAAGCCGGGCTCAGCGTATGTTTCGACCGCCGTCGAGTGCGATCACCCGGCCTGTCATGTAATCGTTGTTCAACAAGAAAAGCAGGGCATCGACTACGACCTGAGGCCCAGGCTCTACGCCCAGCGCCGATTTGGCCAGCGTCTTTCTCCGGTACTCCAGATCATCATCGGCCTGGAACATAAGCAGTGATGGCGCGATGCTGTTGACCTTGATGTGCGGTGCGAAGCGCTTGGCAAAACTTCTGGTCATGCCGTCCAGCGCAGCCTTGCTGGCCGCGTAGGCAATGTGGTGGTCGCTGCCTTTCTCAATGACATAATCGGTGATATGCACGATATCGCTGAGCGGGTTGCCGCCAAGTCGCAAACGCTCTGCGGCAGCCATATTCATCAGATAGGGCGCCTCGCAGTGAATCCGGTTCATTCTACGGATCGTGGTCTGGAAATCGGTCGATGGCTCGGAGTCGGGCAGCCAGAGCGAGGCATTATGCACCAGCGCACGCAAGGGCGGAGCCTCTTTTCGAAGATATTCCAGCCAGGCATCGAAATTGTCTTCATCCTCGAAGTCGACCCTGTGGCAGACCACGCCCTCGGCCCGCAGGACATCTATTTCTGCATGCTCGCTGCGATAGGTGATATGCACCTGGCAACCCAGGCGCTGAAGTGTGCGGGTACAGTGCAGCCCAACACGACGGGCGCCGCCGGTGATCACCACGACCGCTTGTTCCAGATTCGTCACAGTGACAACCTCAGTTCAGAACCTCGATATGCTGAACGATCGAAAGATGCTCGTTCAACCAGTCTTTTATACCAGCCAGCTCGTCCGCCAGGGTCCACGGCGCATTGGTGATGACCATGCCGCTGCCAGACATACCAGGCGTCCTGTCGCCGCGCATTCCGGCTGCGCCAGTCGTCAGCCACTCGACCGTCAAGCGAATACCCGATGCCGCAGGCAACGCCGCTTTCATGCCGGCAAGGATCTCGGCCTGCCCCGCTTTGGCCAGCATGGGATACCATTGCATGACCACGGCTCCGCGCCATTTCTGCAGCAAGGTATCGGTCCACTGCGGGATGGTGTCGTAGTCAGACTTGATTTCGTAGCTTGGGTCGATGAGCACGACGCCACGCCCGCCTGCAGGTGGGCTGAGGGCAGCGACACCTTCGAAACCATCGCGCTGGTGAACGGCGATCCGAGCACCCTGATGGCGGCGCGCTGTCCCCGCCCAGCCTCGCAGCGCCTCGAAGGCAGCAGGATGCAGCTCACACAGCACTTGGGCGTCCTGCTCGCGGGCCATGCCCAGCGCGATGCCTGGGGACCCGGGATAGCGTTGCTGCTCGAGCTGGGCGCGTACGATGTCGAGATAGGTCTGCATCATCTCGGGCAACGGGCCTGCACTGACGCGCTCGCTCAGCAGCCGCTTGATTCCGGCATCTGCCTCGCCTGTCTTGAGCGCCTCCGCGCTCGAGAGGTCATACATGCCATCGCCGGCATGCGTCTCGTAGCAGGTCCAGCCAGCCGGCTTCTGATTGAGATAAGCGAGCACCCGCGTCAGCAGAAGGTGCTTGTGTACATCCGCAAAGTTGCCGGCATGGTAGGCATGCTGATAGCTCAGCACCCGGCGCGGTTCCCGTCACCGGCATCGGCCTGCTCAACCTGCAAGGCTTTCTCCCGGGCCTGTCTGCGCTTTTCAGCCTGCTTCTTCGCCAGCGTGTCCGCAGCATCGAGCCCGATATGCGCTTCGCCACGACTGCTGGCGAGTCGCATCTGCTTCTCTCGTTCCTCGAAGCGCTTGCGACGCTCTGGCGCTATGCTGTCGAAACAGTGTGGGCAGCTGATGCCTGGCTGGAAGCGCTCGTCCTGCTGTTCTTCCGCTGTCACCGGCATACGGCAGGCATGACACTGGTCGTAGGAACCCTGTTTCAGCTGATGATCAACCGTTACCCGATTGTCGAAGACAAAACACTCCCCGCGCCACAGGCTTTCAGCTTCCGGCACCTCCTCGAGATAGCGCAGGATGCCACCTTCGAGGTGATAGACCTCTTCGAAACCCTGTTGCTTGAGATAGGCTGTGCTCTTTTCGCAGCGAATGCCACCAGTGCAGTACATGGCAACTTTCCGGTGAACCTGCTTATCCAGGTTGGCTTCGACATACGCCGGAAACGCGCGGAATGAATCGGTGCCCGGATCGACGGCGCCTTCGAATTTGCCCACTCGGGTTTCATAAGTGTTACGCGTATCGATCAGAAGCACATCCGGATCGCTGATCAGATCGTTCCAGTCCTTCGGTTTGACGTAGGTGCCAACTACTTCCTTTGGATCGACAGTGTCCACGCCCATAGTCACGATTTCACGCTTGAGTTTGACCTTGGAGCGATAGAAAGGCGGCTCGGCACAATAGGAACGCTTCACCGTCATTGCTGCGAAGGGCGCCTGAGCCTGAAGACACTTGAGAAAGGCATCCATGCTGGCATGGGCGGCGGCAACGGTGCCGTTAATGCCTTCCGCAGCCAGCAGCAGCGTCCCACGGACCTCGTGAACGCGCATGGCTTCCAGCAGGGGCTCACGCAGGCTTTCAAAATCGGGCAGATCGATAAAACGATAGAGCGCCGCTACGGTAATTGGCAGCGCTTCGGCAGGTTCATTGGACAGAACCGTACCGTGGACACTTTCATCGGACATGATGGGCAATCTCACTTGGTGTTCAGCAGGCCGGACCGCAAATCCGGTGCATGCAAAACGAACAGTTTACCACGCCTTACTGCGCTCTGGCAGCATCCTGCGTGCGCCAGAGCTCACTGTAGACCCCGTCTGTGGACAATAGCGTGGCATGGGTGCCCCGCTCTACGATGCGTCCGTTCCTCATCACCAGGATGACATCCGCATCGACGATGGTCGACAGGCGGTGTGCAATCACGATAGTCGTGCGACCGGTAGCCATGGCATTGAGCGCATCGACGATGGAACGCTCAACCTTTGAGTCAAGCGACGAGGTCGCTTCATCGAACACAAGGATGCCCGGATTCTTCAGCAGAGTCCGCGCAATGGCGACTCGCTGCTTTTCTCCACCACTGAGCTTGAGGCCGCGCTCGCCCACCAGCGTATCCAGCCCCTCAGGCAGCGCCTTGATGAAAATGTCGAGATGCGCCATGGCGATGACCTCAGCAATTTCCTCGTCCGTCGCATCAGTGCGTCCATAGCGAATATTCTCGCCAAGCGTCGTATTGAACAGCACCGTGTCCTGCGGAACGATACCGATGTTCGCTCTGACCGAAGCCTGTGTGCATTGGCGGATGTCCTGACCATCGATGAGAATCTGTCCACTCGTCGGGTCATAGAATCGGTACAGTAGTTTCACCAGCGTCGACTTGCCCGCACCACTATCTCCCACGACTGCCAACTTGGTGCCCGCTTCCACCGTAAAATTCAACTGTTTCAAAATCGGCCGATCAGGGCGATAGCCGAAATCCAGATCCCTAAATTCAATGCGACCAGCACTCAGTTTCAGCACCTCGGCATCTTCGACATCGCTGATGCCAGGTTTGATCTCCAGCAGGCGAAACATCTGCTCCATACTCGCCAATGACCCCTTCATCTCTCGATACACGAAGCCAAGAAAGTTCAAGGGCATGAACAGCTGCACGGTGAAGGCATTGACCAGCACGAAGTCCCCCAGCGTCATGTTGCCGGCGACAACTTCGCTGGCCGCCAGTATGAGCATGGCAGTCATGGCACAGCCGATGATCAGCGCCTGGCCACCGTTGAGTGCAAACAGTGACAGCCGGTTCTTGCGACGGGCACTTTCCCAGGCCTCCAGATCGGTGTCGTAGTGACGGGCTTCGAAGGCTTCATTATTGAAGTATTTCACCGTTTCGTAGTTGATCAGACTATCGATAGCTCTGGTATTGCTCTGCGAGTCTGCCCGATTGGCCTCGCGGATATACTCGGTGCGCCATTCGGTCACCTTGATTGAATAGGTCACGTACACCACCACCGCAATCAGCATGATGAGCGCAAACCAGGGGTTGTAGCGCATCAGCAGCAGACCAATGACCAGGGCCACTTCCAGGATGGTGGGAATGATGTTGAAGACCATGAAACGGAGTATGAAACCGACGCCACTGACTCCGCGCTCTATATCCCGGGCGACTCCGCCGGTATTGCGATTGAGGTGGTAATTCAGTTCCAGTGCATGAAGATGGCTGAAGACCCGTAGCCCGATATGACGCATGGCTCGCTCGGTCACGCGCCCAAACAGGGTATCGCGTAACTCACTGAACAAGGTATTTGCGAAGCGCAGAACGCCGTAGGCGATCAGTAACGCCAGCGGGAGTATCAGCACAGCGTCTTCGACCTGGCTGGGGTCGAGATCATCGACGACGCCTTTCAGCACGAAAGGCAGAGCCACCGTCGCCAGTTTCGCCGCGACGAGGCAAAGCAATGCGATGATTATTCGGCCACGGAAGTCGGCCAGGAAAGGCAGCAGCGACTTCAGTGTCCTGAAGCTCAGCTCACCGGCGGGACTGTCGTCGTGTTGCCCATAGCCCCTCATCCAGAGGCTCCGGGCTTACGCGCTGTGAACTCAGCTTCGATTGATGAACCCCTTGAGCGCAGCAGGCAGATCAGCCGGCAGCACGACCGTTTTGGCATTGTCCGAAGTGGACAGCTCGGCCAGGGCCGCAATGTACTTTTCGCCCAACAGATAGGTGATGGGCAGATCCTGGTTGCCTATTGCCTTGGCCACACGTTCGAGCGCCTCACCACTGGCCTCGGCCAGCACCACCTGCGCAGCACCATCGCGTCGCGACGCTTCGAGGCGACCGTCGGCTTCGAGTATCGCGGCCTGCTTCTGCCCTTCGGCACGGGTGACCGTCGCCCGTCGTTGACGCTCAGCTGCGGCCTGTTCTTCCATGGCCAGCTGCATGGTGGTCGAAGGATTGATGTCCTGGATCTCGACAGTTTTCAAGTTGATGCCCCAGTCAGCAATGTCATCTGAAATCGACTCTCTCAACCGCAGCTTGATCTTGTCCCGTGAGGACAACGCTTCGTCCAGCGTCTGCTCACCGATGATCGAGCGCAGCGCCGTCTGCACCAGGTTTCTGATGGCCATCTCGTATTCTTCGACGCCATAGACTGCCTTCTCAGGAGCAACGATATTGATGTAGGCGACCGCGTTTGCCTTGATGGTGACGTTGTCCTGCGTGATGACTTCCTGGGACGGGATATCAAGCACGATGTCCTTGGTGGTGATCTTGTACGGCACCTGGTCGACATAGGGAATGATGAGATTGAGACCGGGGTTCAATGTGCGCTGATACTTGCCCAGCCGCTGCACGATGTGTTTGTAGCCCTGCGGCACGATACGCACACCCATGGCAATGGTGACCCCGACGAGCACCACAAAGACGACGACGACTATTAACGATTCCTGACCCATGATCTCATCTCCTGATTAACCGAAAAGCAAAATATGTATGACGGACAGCAACCCGTCAGCTGGCGTTTCAGCCGACCTTTTCGATCACCAGCGTATTGCCGGAAATATCGACCACACGGGCGCGGTCACCGACGCTAAAGGTCGTATGGGACAGGAAACGCCACTCGTCGTCGCCAAGAATTGGCACTGCGAACCTGAGTTTGCCACGGCTGGGATCCAGTTCAACTTCATAGACCTGTCCAACCTGCCCCTTGAGCGCCTCGCTGGCCATGCCAGAGCGCGTGCGGTCTTTCCAGCGCGGCCGCAACAGGATATTCCAGAGCACGACCAGACCGAGCGAAGTAACGCCCCAGATCAGTAACTGAATTTCAAGCGTAGGCTGCGAAAACAGCAGAAGAACGGCCATGACGAAGGCCGCAATGCCAAACCAGAAGAATATGAAGCTGGCGATGAAGACTTCGGCAATGACGAGAATCATGCCCAGCAGCAGCCAGTGCCAGTAAACGAGTTCGAAAGCCGACATGCTGTAGATGTTCCTGTCAGGCGGGTGCGGAGGAGGCCTCGATATCGAGCTCTGTCCTGGTCTGATTGCGGCCTCTGTTCTTGGCAGCGTATAGCGCAGTGTCCGCCCGGGCAATAGTCTGCTCAAAGTTTTCATTGCAGTCGTACTGGGCAACGCCAATCGAAATCGTGATGGTCAGACCCTGTTCGATCGAATCAAAACGCATACCTTCCACGGCCTGTCGTAAACGCTCTGCCTTCATTACGGCGCCTTCAAGCGCGGTTTGCGGCAGCACCAGCAGGAATTCTTCGCCACCAAAGCGGCCAACACAATCAATCTTGCGCAAACAATCCTTCATCATCTGGGCCAGTTCCCTGAGCACTTGATCACCGGCGTGATGGCCGAAGGTATCGTTGATTCGCTTGAAAAAATCCACATCAATGAGGCAGACGCTGAAGCCAGGACCACCACGCGTACAGCGACTGAACTCCTGTTCAATCTTTTCCATCAGGGCACGTCTGTTGCTCAGCCCCGTCAGCTCATCAGTACTCGCCATTTCCTGAATGGTTTCGAGCGCCTCCTCCAGCTGAATATTGTTCTTTTTCAACCTGTTGCGAAGCTCACTGATGTAGCCGCCTATCAGGATCAACTGCCCGATCACGACCAAGAGCGCCGTGAGCTGAACGGCTTCGATACGTAAATCGACATAGGCTGGCCGGAGCCACCACAGACTGCCGATCAGGAGGATACAGAAGAGGAAATTCAGGATGCCGATTCGTATGAACTGCTGGCGTCTCAGCCCCAGAATCCCATACACCAGCGGAATGAAGATGATGAGCAGAATGCTGCTTCGGGCCTGGGGATTCTCGAGAAAGAACAGCGCGTACAGGGGCGGGATCAGCGATAGCGCCATTTGCTCGGCGGTGAGGTCTTTATCCCTGAACCGCAGGTTGAGCTTCAGGCGAAACACCAGCCAGAAGCCAATGCTCACGAACGCGGTCATCAGTAACAAAATGGCCAGGTGCTTGCCAGGAAAGACCCCGACCGCCCAGGCAACGGCAAAGGTGAGCCAGGTCAGCATGTAAGACACTGAGGTGGAGAGCGCGACTCTTTCTCTTCGCCGCTGCGATTTTCGCTCGCGATCTGACAGCATGCTCACCTCTCCTCCCGACGCGACAGTCACCTGGAAACGTGTCTATTTTTTATACACACATGCGTCAATATAGTTTACACAAAAATTTTAACATATTGATTCCAATAATAAATTCAGATATGGCCCTTTTAATGCATATCTCGAGGCATGTTCGCTGTATCCAGTGGGCCAATGAAGAGAATCGTTGTTCATTCAATGGTTCTGCTGTCTCAAATATAGGTCATGAAGGGGAAGTTTCAATGAAAGGTATACTCATCGCATCAGGTATCGCTGCCGCCATTTCTTGCGCAAGCGTTCAGGCCGCCGCCATCAGCTTCGACTTGCTGCAAGGCACTACTTACGGCAAGTACTACAGCAGCCTTTCATATGAAGTCTCTGGCCTTGACCTGACTGTAACAGCTTTTTCTGATACTGGCGGCCTGTTCGACAACAGAATCCGTACTGCGGGCATTGGCGCCTGGAATGGTCTCGGCGTCTGTAACCGGGATGAAGTCGTCGGCTCGTCCTGCTACAGCCCGGCGCATAGCATCGACAACTCGGCCGATTCCTTCTTAGGCTGGGCCGACTATGACATGCTTCTGCTCTCATTCAGCAGTGAAGTCAGCTTGAGCGGTATTTCTTTGGGCTGGATCGGCACGGATTCGGATATGTCTGTTCTGGGCTTCAATGGTGGCCAGTTCTCGGGCTTCAGCAGTGCAGACACTTATAGCGACCTCGGCGCGTCAGGCTGGTCACTCGTTGGTCAATACGCCAATGTTTCGAATACTGCTATCAACGCACAGAATTTCGTGGCCTCAACCTGGTTGATCGGTGCCTATAACCCTGCTTTCGGTAGCGCTGGCTTCAGCACCGGAAACGACCAGTTCAAGATTGATGGACTACAGGTAACAGTGGCCGACACCGGTGAAGAGCCGAATCCTGTTCCAGTGTCCGGCACACTTGCGCTGTTCAGTATCGGTATGGCTGCGCTGGGCATGAGACGTCTCTTCGGTCGCGGCAAATCCGCTCAACAAATTTAAACAATCCAGAGCTTCGCACGCAGTACGACTATTGGAATGATTGTCTACACTATGCTCAAACAGGCGTACTGGACTTTCTTTTCGCAGCGGTGCTGCGGCTGCGTGCGGAGCAATGTGACATGTTTGGATTTGGCAAGGTCAAGGTAGGTACACACGAAAAGGTTGTCGAGCTGGCACAACTCAACCTGCTCGAGAAGAAAGCGCAGCAGTTCGATAGCCTTATGGCGACACAGCCTGGCAAAGCGGCGTCCGAACTTTTGCAGCTTCTCGAGCCTGTCAGCAAGCTCCAAGCGGATAATGCTGCAGCCATCGATTCGCTTCAGGGCGATCTGAATGCGGCCGTTAGTCATGCTGGTCATCTCAGTGACAGTGCAGAACATGCCAGCACCAATGCTTCAGCGACCGTTGACACCGCGCGACAGAGTATCGCCGACATCAAGCAGCTGTCCTCCAATATTGAAGTCTCATCGCGCTATATCTCCGAGTTCACACAATTGCTGCTCTCGCTCGAGAACAGTAACAAGACCATTAATCAGCTCGTGGAATCCATCAAGGCCATCGCCGATCAGACCAACCTGCTGGCACTCAATGCCGCTATTGAGGCAGCCAGAGCCGGTGAACATGGTCGTGGCTTCGCGGTGGTGGCTGACGAAGTGCGACAGCTGGCCAACACGGCGAACGAATCGGCTGAAGAAATCCAGAGCGAAATCAAGAAAATCACCGACATTTCTGGTCAGGTGATTCAGAAGCAGCAGGAAGTCTCTGAAGTCATCAGCAGCAGCGTCACCATAGCTGGTGAAACTGTACGCACGATCAATGATCTGATGGGGTCTGCTCACAGCACAGCCGAGGCAACGAAGGCTGTCGGCAAGGACTGCCATGGTTTCAGGCAAAGTCTGGATCGCGCCTCCGATGATCTCGGCACGCTCTCGGCAAAGGCTCGCGAAACGTCAGATGGCCTTACAAGGTCGGTCGATTTAGGCCGCTCCCTTAAAGGGACGCTCCCCAACTGATAGTCCGACTCGTCACGCCAAGCTGAAGAAGCGCCCTCGGGCGCTTTTTTTTGCCTGAACACTTGCTGCGTGGTCAGACCACTACTATTGTCTTGCCAACTTTGTCACAGCAACGCTGCCAATAGTACCTACATAGTACAAAAGGCTGATCTTCTGGCAGGCTCGTTGCTTGATATATCGGCAAGAGGAAGTCAGCGCCGCAAAGCGCCAAATATTTGACTTCCGCACAGACGCAGAAATCAGGAAAAATGATCGTGAGCCGAGGGCATACAGCGATGAACCAGGAAAAGAACTGTCAGTACAACAAGTTACAGAAATTGTACGAAGCCAAGCTTGCTCAGATTGAACGTCGAGGCAGCAAAGGTTCTACTTTGCGAGAGCTGGTATTGATGGCAGAAGCGGACGCAATCAGCCAGGTAATGTCTGGCGGGTCATCTAACGTGTCAGATCTCTGAACACCATCAAATCTACAATCCAGTTCTATATATTACATTCGTGACAGGAAGGCAGGTCCGTCAGAGCATTGTGATCTAACACATCGCCTTCGACGGCCATGAGACCGGACAGAATGCGTCCGCAGGCTATTCGCCCCCCCAAGAAAAGTCTCTTGATATTCAACTATCTGCCAGCGTCGGAATATTTTATCACTGTCCACATTCTATTATTTGCCCTATCCCTTCACGTTAAACTTGATTCGCCCGCCCCATTTTGATTAAGTAGTTCCCGAGGTCGCAAAATCAAACACTTGCTCGCGCTATCTCACAAGCTCGACAGGTCACTATGGCAATTTGTATTCTCGGAGCTGGGTCAATAGGCTGCTTCACCGGCCTCAGCCTGGCGAAGGCCGCTGGACAACAGTATCCGGCCGATCACGTAGCCTCCCGCGACCATGACATTGTCTTCGTAGGACGGCAGCGGCTTCAGTCGCGATTCGTCGACGCTGGCTTCAGCATCCAGGCCAATGCGGCCTCTCAGCCGGACCGCCCGCTGTCAGCATCGGATACACTTCGATTCACTTCCAGCCACGAGGCCTTGCAGACGGCCAGCCTGGTGTTGGTCTGTGTCAAATCTGGCGATACTGTGGCCAGCGGCGAACTCATTCGCCAACACTGTCCTGAAGACGCGTTGATCGTAAGCCTCCAGAATGGCGTGGATAACGCTGCCATATTGCGAGCGCAGTGCAGCCAAACTGTGCTAGGCGGAATGGTGCCCTTCAATGTGGCCCAGATCGAGCAAGCCGATGGGAGCCTTCTGTTTCAGCAGACAACAGGAGGCAATATTGTGGTGGAAGATCCTCGAAGCCAAGCCTGCTCGCCACGGCAGATTCATGCACTGACGCAAGTGCTGAAAAGCTCGCAGGCCATCTATGACACGGAGCGCTGGCGCATCACCCTGACGAACAACATAGAGGGGGTGCAGTGGAGTAAGCTGCTGATGAACCTCAATAACGCAGTGAATGCCCTGTCGGGACGTCCATTGAAAGCGATGTTGCTACAACGCGACTATCGCCGCGCTGTCGCGATGGCCGTCGAGGAAGCGCTGGGAGTGGTCAGGCAGCGAAAGGTCCGGCTGGCAAGAATCGGCCTCGTCTACCCTCCCACGCTGCCCTGTCTACTACGATTGCCAACGCCGCTGTTTCGGCTGGTCGCCAAAAGTAGCCTGAACATTCGTGATACTGCGTCTTCTTCGATGCAGGATGACCTGAAGATGGGTAGAGCAACTGAAGTGGACTATATTAATGGAAAGATCGTCGCTTTGGCACAGGAGATGAATATGGACGCCCCCATCAATCAGACGCTGGTGTCACTCATCAGATCCGCGGAGCGTGATCCGACCAGGCCGGCCATGAGCGCCAGCACTTTACTACAATGCCTGGCCTCCGAAAACTGAGTGGCCGACTTGTTCAACTTCAAGCAGCAGACAACATGACCTCATCCGGACCCGCACGGCAGCGACTGGCCTGGAAACTGACGAAAACCATACTGATACTTTCAATCGTACTCGGCATGCTGTTGAGTGTCGTGCAGATTGCGATGGATTATCGGCAGCACAGTAGTGCACTTGACGAACTCTTCGCACGGATCGCCAGCACAGCCGTCCCTCCTGCGAGGCGCGCCCTGCAAACGCTCGACCCTCAGCTGGCCAAAGAGGTCGTCGAAGGCCTGATTCTGCACGAGTCGATTATTGCTGCCCATGTGATAGACGAGTTCGGTCAACCCCTGGCTGGTATGGAAAAACCTGCCACGGCGTCCGCTGCGACCTTGGTCACACGCCTGCTGAACGAGCCACAGCGGCTCATCGCTGCGCCTCTCTCAGCAGCCAACCTCGACAATGTAAACGTTTCTGGCGAGCTGAGACTGGTGTTCGACATGAACCAGGCCTACATGCCCTTTTTCAGTCGGGCTGGGCGCATGTTGATTTCGGGGCTGATCAAGGGCCTCGTACTCGGCTTGATTCTGGTCTATGCATTGAGGCGGCTGCTGACATCGCCCTTGCACAGAATGACGCGAACCATCCGAGCGGTCGACCCGGACAACATCGGTCACGCGCCAGTGACGGTCGACTCGCGCCATGCCAATGACGAGCTTGGTGAGCTAGCCGACACATTCAATGCCTTCGCTATTCGCACGAAGGAGCTGCTGGCATCCCACGCTATCGCCGAGCGCAACGTCAAGGACAGCTCATCCCAGCTCAAGCTCATCATGGATACGGTGCCGCACATGATTTTCGCACGTGCTGCAGACGACACGATTCTGCAGTGCAACCGAGCATTTGCTGAATTTTATGGCAGCAACATGGATGTCCTTATCGGCAAGCGCCATAGCGAGTTGCAAAGACCAATCAATGAGGCCGAGGCTGAACAACTCGCGGCCCGCTACGATCATTATCGGCAGAAACTGAAAGATGCCCGAAGCGAGAACAAGCGGCTGCCGCGGCAGTATGAAAAGATGCTGTTATCGAATGCCATCGGGGATAGCCGCTGGATAGAGTCGATGCAGCTGCCGATGGAATCGCTTGGCCACGACTGTACACTCGTGATCGCGCACGATGTCACCGATCGCATACAGGCTCAGGACAAGATCGATCAGCTGGCTTTCGAGGATCTACTGACCGGCATGCCCAACCGCCGCCTGACTCTGGACAGGTTGGGCTTCGACATTACCCGGAGCCGAAACAACGTCTCCTTTGGCGCTTTCATGATTCTTGACCTCGACAGCTTCAAAACCATCAATGACTCCTTCGGACATTCAGCGGGTGACGAACTGCTGGTGCAGGTCGCGCGGCATCTGCGACAGGTGCTGCATGAAGAGATCACGATCGGACGCATTGGCGGAGACGAATTCGGCATACTGGCACCTGATCTCGGCAAGCAGCCTTCTGACGCAGCCACTGGGGCAGAATTTATCGCACAGAGCGTCCTGCGTGAGCTCAAGCGGGCGTTTTCGCTTCAGGCCGGAGAATTTCACATCAACAGTAGCATCGGCATCGCGCTGTATCCCGATGCGGACAGCTCGGCTGAATCGGTGTTGCGCTCTGCCGATACTGCGCTTTTTCAGGCCAAGCAGCAGGGCGGCTCTGTCTTCAGGATGTTTACCGAGTCGATGAAACTGGCGGTACGTCAGCAACTCGACCTCGAGCTGGACCTGCGACGAGCCCTGAAAGACAGCGAATTCTGTCTGCACTTTCAGCCGCTGGTGCGGGTATCCGACAACACCATCATTGGCGCTGAATGTTTACTGCGCTGGCATCATCCCACCAAGGGCATGGTATATCCGGATGTCTTCATCACTGCGCTCGAGCAGAGTGGTTTCATGCTGGAAGCCGGTGATGCCGTGATCGATCTGGCTTTCGGACAGTTGCAGCATTGGCAGCGTGAAGGCGTCTGGCCACAGGATGCCAGACTGTCGGTCAATATCAGTCCGTCACAGTTTTTCGACGAAAACTTCGTCGAGAAGATCATTCAGCGGCTTCGTGTGTATGACGTTCAACCCACCAGTATCGAGCTGGAGATCACCGAGTCGACGGTCATGCAGGACATTCGTGGCACGATGCAGAAGATCGAAGCGCTGCGCAGCATGGGTGTACGCTTTGCACTCGATGACTTCGGCACCGGATACTCGTCACTGAGCTACCTGAAACTGCTACCGGTCGACGTACTCAAGATTGACCGCAGCTTCGTCAAGGACGCTATTGACGCTACCAGCAACGATGCCGCCATTCTCCAGACCATCATCAGGCTAGCACGCCACCTGAAACTCGAGGTCGTCGCAGAGGGCGTGGAAACGCAGCCCCATCTTGATCTGCTCAGAGATAACGGCTGCGACAACTACCAGGGTTACCTATACAGTCGCCCGATTGACGCCGAGGCTTTCAGGACGCTCCTGCTCAGCCACCGGGGTGCGCTGACTACGGTCTAGTTTGACCAGCAATATCGGCAGGAAGATGAAGTCCCAGATCAGCGCGATGATGATGGTCATCGCGACCATGAGGCCCATGGACGAGTTGACCGCAAAGCTCGATTGACTCAGCACGAAGAAGCCCGCCGCCAGCACCACCGTCGTAATGATCAGTGCCTTGCCAACGATATCGAAGGCGTAGCCGACCGCCTGCTCTGCATTCATAAGATGCTCGCGGATGCCCCGCAGATATTTGGTTATGAAATGCACGGTATCATCGACAACGATGCCAAGGGTGATGGCGAAGATGACAGCTACAGCCAGGTTCACCTCCCCGACAAAAATGCCCCAGATACCAAAGGCGATCGCTGCAGGAAAGGCGTTCGGTAGCAGACTGATCAAACCGTATTTGATCGACTTCAAGGCCAGCATCAGCGTCAGTGTCACCAGCACGAGCGCCATCAGTGAGCCGATGAGCATGCTGTTGATATTTCGTTGCCCGATGTGTGCAAACATGATGGAGATAGAGGCGCCCGGCGTCTGCAGCTCCGGCGCGTTTTCACTAAGCCAGGCCTGGGCCCGCTCTTCGATATTGATCAGCTCCTGGGCCTTCTGATCCTTTATCCGCACGGTCATTTTCAAGGCTGACTTGTCAACGTTGATCTGGTTATTCAGATCAAGCCCGTATGGCAGCGACATCTCGTACAGCAGCAGATATTGCGACGCCAGTTCCTTCGATTCGGGGAGTCGGTAATAGGCCTCATCATCCGCGTGCAGATTCTTGTTCAGGCGCTTGATGATGTCGGTGTAGACACTCACATGCACCACTTCCGGCTGCGCCAGGTACCAGTCGGCAAAGGCGTCGACCTTGGCCTGAAACGCTGGATCACTGACACCACTCTCGCTACCACTATCGAGTGAATAGCTGATGGTGTCGAAGCCGGTGAGGTTTGCCTGTGTGAAATCCGCAGCCTGGCGAAAAGGCACCTCTTCATGAAAGTAGGCAATAGTGTCGTCATTGAGTTCGTTCTTGAACAGAAAGGCGATGAGTATGGCTGCAACGGCGAGCGAGCCGTAGAAATACAGATTTTCGAAGCGCAGCAGATTGGGCACGAAACGCGAGAGCTTGAAGCGGCCCTCGGTGCGTGCCGCCTTGCCGACCGGCAGCATGACCATAAGGGCTGGAAACAGTGTGAGGCTAAGAATACAGGCTGCCATAACGCCAATGGCCGCGATATTGCCGAGCTCGCGGAAGGGTGGCGAATCACTGAAATTCATGCTCGCAAAGCCTACGGCCGTAGTCACACTGGTGAGAATGACCGGCTTCAGGTTGACTCGCAGACTTTCCTTCATCGCAGCCAGCTTTCGATCACCTTCAGCCAACTGGTGAAAATAGGTATTGAGAATATGCACGCAGTCACACACCGCGAGCGTCAGAATGATGATCGGGCTGGCGACGTTGACCTGGTTCAGTGAGTAGCCGATCCAGCCGGTGACACCTTGAGTGAAGACCACACTACTGATGATGACGACCAGTGTCGCCAGGGTCCCCATGACGGATTTCAGCAGAAGCACCAGAAAACCTATGATGACCAGCAGCATGATCGGAATCAGTACCATCGAGTCGTAGGAGGACATTTCCACAAAGGTGGCGTTGACGATGGTCTGGCCAATCATGTGTACCTTGAGACCATCGTAGGCAGCCTCGTATTTAACGGCAAGTTCGCGCGCGTGCGCCACGACCTCAGCGGTCGCGTCGTCGGCTTCAATCTGCAGGTCGGGCAATTGCAGGGTAACAAGCACGGCCGTTGTATGCGCCTTGTCAGACACCAGGTTATGCACCAGCTGGGGCTCGGCCAGGGCCAGGGCCTGTTTGCTTGCCAGCGCTGCTTCGCGGTTTTCGCCCGGTTCCAGCACCTCTTCCGTGATGAAGTCTTCCACGATGAGATCGTCGGCTTCACCGCGTGAGTACTGATAATTCGTCAGTGAGTCTACCCGCAGCGAATAGGGCATCTGCCAGGCTTCGTCGGTGAAGTCCCTGATCATCGACAGAGTGCCTGCAGTAAAGACTTCAGCGTCGGGCAGTTCGAAGACGAACATGACACTATCGTCTTTCGTATAGGTGCGCTCTAGCATTTCCTGCGCAATCAGCTGAGGATTATCGGGGCTGAAAAAGATCTTGTAGCTGCTTTCGAACTGCAGCTTTGGCAGGCCTAGAGCGGCGAGCAAAATGACCAGAAAGCTGGCAATTGCCAGCGCCCAGCGCTTTTCAGTCAGCACGCGAGCTGTACTGTTGAAGGAATGATCGTGATTCACTTGAGCCTGCTATTTCTTGTTATCGATGAGAGGGGTGATGGTGGTGCCGGCTTATTCGTCGGCACCGAGCAGTCTGACGGCTAGCCGACAGCTTCTGAGCATGATGACCATGGTGTGCTGCGGCATCATGGTACCAGCAGTCGGTTGCAGCTGTGACAGACTGGATTCCATCGCAGGCATGTCGCGCTGAACCTCCAATTCGCCGCATTCCCGAGCGAGCACATCGAGGTTGCTTGCGCCCTTGGCCACGGCGAGCTCCCCCGCCCGTTCCAGGGCATAAGCTTCTACCTGTTCGAATGAAAGCCTACGGTCGGACTGGAAGCCGACTTCAAACAGGTCCTTGCCGGTGCGAGCGGAGAAGTATCCCGTGGGATCCTGTCCTTCGAGGGGCTGGTAGACCGGCAACTCATTCACTTCGTCGAGCGCAGAGCAGGCGCTCATCATGGCCACTGCGGCACCCAGTACGAGGGCTTTGAGAACCAGGAACCATTTTTGAGTCTGGAGAAGCGATATTCTATTCAAACCATACCTCTGGCGAAGCCGGGTGCAGACCTGAAACCGCTTGGCTGCGTTCAGGGTTGGCGGATTCTACAATGTCTGAATTGATTTTAATATGCTGCGCTCGGCACCTTGCAAACCCAGCTGATATACTTTTGAAACGCTGGGCCCGGCGCCCACCCCTCTCCTGAGACCACTACCGCTGACAGGACTTATCCATGCAAACGACCGATAAATTTCCAGGCAGACTGACGCTGATTGCCGTCATTTTCGCCATCATCAACTGCATCTTCCAGGGCTTCTCCGGGGCCAGCGTTCTGCTGCTGCTGGTGTTCACTCTCAGTGTCTACTGCTGTGCCAAACTGATGGTGTCAATGCAGAAACTGGCCGATGTCGCACCGCTTGAAACCGCGAGCCTGCGTTTTTTCCTGACGGTACTGGGACTGATTTTCGTTGCCATAGCCACCTTCAGCTACAGCTATCTCTTCGGCGTTTATTTTGCGCTGATCGCGGCCTTGTACGTCATTTCACCACAGGATCGCGACTGGCTGTCTGGCCGCGCTCGCATCGTGATGCACGATAACCGGGTGGAATACCGTTCGGTCTGACCCGATGCCGTGAGGAGGACCTCCCCTGCTCACGGGTTCCAGAATATACTCAAGGGCCTGTTGAGCACATAGCGCACCGGCATCAATTCTGGCTGTGCCATGTCTTCCAGGGCCTTGCGCAGGGTATCAAGCTTGGCATCGCCTGCAATATGCAGAATCAGGGCGGTCGCAGCGCGAATTCGTGGTAATGTCAGGGTGATCCGGGCATGTGGTGCGCCAGTGGGTTCGGCCATGCAGCAGTAGCGTGTAGTCGTGTCACTGCAAGCCGAAGCCAGTTGCGGCGAGCCAGGAAACAGCGAGGCTGTATGGCCGTCATTCCCCATTCCCAGCACACAGCAATCCAGTGGCCAGTGTAGTGTTGCGTAGCGACTGTTTGTCGCCTCGGCTGCGGCCTCTGCATCTGGCGCGTCCACCGCGACTTCGATCAGCTTGGCCTGCCTGGCAAGATTCTTCAGCAAACTTCGCTTCACCAGACGGGTATTCGATGCGTCGTCAGACGTCGCTACAAAGCGCTCGTCGACGAGAAGGACCTGAACCTTGTCCCACTGCAGCGGCGTCTGACTGAGGGCTTCGAAGAATGGAATCGGTGTAGACCCGCCTGAGACCGCCAGCGTGGCCGAACCATTGGCCTGTATGGCCGCATTCAGTACCTTCGCCACTTTTGCCGCGAGGGCAGCAGCCAGCCCCTGAGCGTCGGGGAACTCCCTGAAATTCGTGGTTTCAGGTACTTCGATTTTACCGTTGGCGAGTGTTTCGATGCGTTGGGTCATGGCTATGCGTCCTCGTACCAGGTCAGTCCATCCATTGCGATCATGGCAATCGAGGCCACCGGCCCCCAGCTGCCTGCGCTGTAGCGCTTGGGTTTCACATTGGCGTGTGCGAGGGTTTCCACCAGGCTGTCGACCCAGCGCCAGGCGTTGGCCACCTCATCTCGACGAACGAAGAGGTACTGCTCCCCCTTGATGATTTCCCACAGCAATCGTTCATAAGCGCTTTGCGTACGCTGTGACTGAAATACTTCAGAGAAGGTCAGCTCCAGCACGCCTTCATGCAGGCGCATGCCCTTGTCGAGGCCCTGATCCTTTGTGAGCATTCGTAAGGAAATGCCTTCATCCGGCTGCAGCCGGATGATGAGTTTGTTGCCGAGCATGTGCTTCTGATCAGGATCGAAAATGTAATGCGGGGCTGGCTTGAAGTGGATGACGATCTCCGAAGACTTCAAAGGCATTCGCTTGCCAGTGCGCATGTAGAATGGCACACCTGCCCAGCGCCAGTTATCGATCTCGACTTTCAGTGCAATGAAGGTTTCAGTATTGCTGTGGGTGTTGGCGTCGTCCTCTTCGAGATAACCCGGAACGTGTGCGCCGTCGACCGTGCCTGCAGTATACTGGCCGGTCACGATATGGGTGCCAATCTGATTTGGCGTAATCGGTCTCAGCGCCTTCAGTACTTTGAGCTTTTCATCGCGAATGCAATCAGCACTGAGTTCCGCTGGCGGGTCCATGGCAATGAGACAGAGCACCTGAAGCAGGTGGTTCTGAACCATGTCCTTGAGCTGGCCAGCCTTGTCGAAGTAACCCCAGCGGCCTTCGATACCGACCTTTTCAGCCACCGTGATTTCAACGTGGCTGATCTGCTCATGGTTCCATTGACTGGCGAAGAGATTGTTGGCGAAGCGCAGGGCGATAAGATTCTGCACGGTCTCCTTGCCGAGGTAATGGTCGATGCGAAAGATCTGGCGTTCGTCAAAAAATGTCGCCAGCTGTTCATTAATTTCGCAGGAGCTCTCGAGATCGTGACCTATCGGTTTTTCCACCACAATTCTGCTGCGTTCAGAGATACAGCCAGCCCTGTCGAGCTGGCAGCAGATGTCTCCATACACTGATGGCGGAGTCGCCAGGTAATAGACCTGTGGCACTGGTTTATCACCGACCTCACCATTCGTCGAAGCTGGCCTGGCCTGAAGCCAATCGACGATAGCCTCGTAACCGGCTGGCGTCTGGAAATCCAGCGAACTGTATTGCACCTTGCTGAAGAAGACCTCCAGTGCGTCGTGATCGTTGCGCTGCTCATCGGTGAGCGATGTGGCCATGCCTTGCCAGCGCTTCAGCGTATGCGCCTTGTAAGCCTCGGTGGTCATGGTCTTGCGTGCCATCACCAGTATCCGTGCGCTGCTGTGAAGGAGGCCGAACTGATCGAGCTGAAACAGCGCGGGAATCAGCTTGCGCTGCGCCAGATCCCCTAGTCCGCCGAAAAGCACGATATCGCAGGGCAGGGCGGGAGAATTCTGCATGTCTGGATCCTTGATAGGTCAGTGTCGGGGCATCCACATGTCGCCGTGGAGGAAATTGCGTCACCAGCTCGATCTGGTATATCTTCTGTCAAGTATGCCGCATAGCTGAAGACCTTGCCTACGCCTGGGTCTTTTTGCAGTTACGCCCCCGAAGCGCGCCCCCCTGGCGCAGCCCAAGTACAGGTGACCGCTCGCCATGCCGTCTATTGGACCAGGATCACGAAGCGCGCCAAGCGTACTGCTGGTGGAAGATCACCTTGCGCTCGCCCAGACAGTCTGTCTGTTTCTGGAAAATGCGGGATTCATTGTCGACTACGCGTCTGAAGGCGCTACCGGTCTTCATCTGGCCAACACTAACCGCTATGACGTGATCATCCTGGACGTCATGCTGCCTGGCCTGAGTGGCCTCGATGTGTGTGAGCGTCTCCGCAGGGATGTTGGTGTGACGGTGCCGATACTGATGCTCACAGCCAGGGATGCGCTGGAAGACAAGCTGAAAGGTTTCGAAGCTGGGGCAGACGATTATCTGGTCAAGCCTTTTGACCTGCCTGAGCTACAGGCCCGACTCCTGGCCATGACCAGACGCCAGTCAGGAGCGCTGGAACAGAAGCCGCTTGAAGTTGGTGACCTGCGTATCGATGTGCGAGCTCAAAGCGTGACCCGTGCCGGCACCGGACTGAAGCTGACGCCTACTGGCTATCGCATCCTGCTGGCTCTGGCGCGCCAGAGCCCGGGCTATATTGCCAAGGAAAATCTCGAGCAGGAAATATGGGGAGATGCCCTCCCCGATAGCGATACGCTGCGCAGCCATCTCTATCAGCTTCGCCAGGTCGTGGACAAACCCTTCGCAACAGCGATGATCGAAAGTCGTCAGGGCTTCGGGATACGCCTGCTCGGGCAGACCGGGTAATCAGCTGAAGTGAATCGTCATCGTGGTGCCCTCGCCTTCGGCACTCTGGGCCTCAACCCGATAGCCGAAGCGCGCACAAAGTCCTGAGACAATCGACAAACCAAGCCCGTAGCCTGTCGCCAGCCCTTCCGATGAGCGCTGATCGTTGGCGCGATAATATGGCTCGAAAGCCCGCTTCATCTGGGCCTCGCTCATTCCGACGCCATTGTCTTCGATGATGACCCGATCATGCAGAATGGTCACCTTTACTTCACAACTACCTGAAGGCGTGGCAGTAGAATACGTCAGCGCGTTTTTCAGTAGATTGCCAAAAATGATGCGCAGCGCTGTTTCTTCGGCCATCAGAGTCAATGGCGCCTGCCCTTCCACACAGACTTCGATGTGCTCAGCCTTGAGCGCCTTCTGTGTCTGCTGCAGCACTGAGCGGACGAGGGCACTGACATCAACCAGGGATTGCTCACCCTTGATACCGTCTCCGCGAATCGCATCCGACTCGCGCGCGAGCCGCAGCAGGGTTTCGATGATCTCCTCCATTTGCAGGGTGGTATCACGAATCCGCTGAATCAGCTCAGGTTGACGTTCAGGGCTAGCCCCCGGTTGTTGCAATACATCGACACAGGCCTTGATCACGCTCAGCGGCGTGCGCAATTCATGCGAAGCGTCCCGGGTGAAGTTCCGCTCTCGGGCAATGAAACCGGCGATGCGTTCGGAATAGTGGGTCAGGGCCTCGACGAGACTATCGATATCGGCATTTTCTCCACGACAGGCCTGGATGACATCGCCTAGCGATCCAGCATCGTCGCGGGTGGAATCCTCTACTAGCCGTGCCAGATTGCTGACTGGTGAAATGACCCGCTGTGATTGCCTGAACGTGAACCATGAAGCGGTATAAATCAGGATGAGCACAAGGGTGAGCGGCGCAACGCCGAAAAAGAAGGCGAGCTTCGAAATCTGGTCCTCCCTGAACACCAGATAGAGCCTCTGATTGCCGTCATCGGTGACGAGTACCAGCGGTTCACGCCCGTGCAGCTCGACACGTCCATAGCCAGGCTGGAGCTTCAGTAACTCGGCTGGCACCTTGGCCTCCAGAGACTGGCCTGATGGCAAGGCCGCCAGTTCGCCGAAGGATGGTTCTGGCGTCAGCGTGTGTAGATAGACGCGCATATTCTTGGTATGGGGCAGCTGGAACTCCGGGTTCGCCTGCCGCATCTCGCGAAAGTGAGCGGCTTCGCCTTCGAGCGCCTGCCTGACGAGCACCTGCTCGGCGACGATGTAGGCGGTATAGACACCCAGCATCGTGGCCGCACTCACCAGTGCAGCCTGCAGGGCAAACACTCTGATGAGACGACGCTGTATCCCCTCCTGGGCCGACTTTGCAGTCAGACGGGCCGGCCGTCTCACAGCAGAAACGACCCTGGCCACACGGAGGGACTGCACAGGCCTGACTCAGCTTCGCTTACAGAACAGGTAATGACCAACCAGCCATTCATTGCCATCGTTATATCCAAATAGTTCGGCACAGGCCATGAAGAACATTCGCCAGCGCTGTATCCATACTGTAGCCTCTTTCTCGCCCAGTGTGGCGCGAAATGCCGACTCTATCTGCGTCCGGTTGCGATCGAGATTCTCCAGCCAGCGCTCAGCGGTCAGGGCGTAATTCGTGCCATTGACCAGCCACTGCTGTTCGATCAGCAGATGGTCGTTGAAGTGACTGAAAGTATCCACGGCGGGCATCAGTCCACCGGTAAAGAAATGGCGACCCATCCAGTTGCTGCTGCCTTCGGCTTCGAAGGGATACATCAGTTCCTGATGACAGAAGATATGTGCGAAAAACAGACCATCATGGGTCAACCACTTGCTGATATTCTCGAACAGATTCTGATAATTCCTCACGTGCTCAAGCATTTCGACCGACACCACGCGATCGAACATGCCCTCATCGAGATCAAGTTGATTGACGTCGCAGGTGATGATGTCAAGGTTACGCAGACCCCGGAGACGAGCCTGCTCCATGATGTGGTCACGCTGCGAAGCGGAATTCGACACGCCCGTAATGTTCGACTCGGGGAAACGCGCGGCCATGAACAGACTCAACGAGCCCCAGCCACAACCGAGATCGAGAATCCGCTGACCGTTTTCGAGCGCCGCCCTGTCACAATACAGCGCCAGCATTGCCTGTTCTGCGTCGTCGAGCGAATCCTGCGGCGAGTTGAACAGGCAGGCACTGTATTTCAGGTGTTTGCCTAGCACATGCTCATAAAAGCTGGCTGGCACCTCGTAGTGCTGAGCGTTGGCCGCTTCGGTTTCAATGGCGATGGGACTTTCACGCAGGCTCTGCAATCGCTGTTGAAAATGATTATTGCTGTTTTTCAACAGGCGTTTTTCAGTCTTGAGCCGATCGACGCACAGACGTCGAATGCCGAAGCGGATCATCAAGTCGGGCAACCAGCCATCTTCTGCAAGTTTGATCACGTTCATGTTTTGGGTCTCCATGGAAAGAACATCGAGGTAGTGCGTTGGTACTGCCGATAGTCGTCACCACGGCTGCGAATAGCCTGCCTCTCGGTGAAGGGAATACCGGTGACGTAATACAGAAAAACGAAGACGATGAGGGGCGCGAGCCAGAGCAGGTCGCCATAAGCTGCCTGCAGACCCAGTAGCGGGTAGCCGAACCACTGCAGCCACTCAAAGAAATAGTTCGGATGCCGTGAGTAACGCCAGAGGCCCTTTCGACAGGTCTTGCCGCTGTTGCCGGACTCGCGTTTGAAGGCAGCCAGCTGCCGGTCGGCCAACGATTCACCGACCCAGGCGATCACAATGATCAGCAGGCCGACGATGAGCGCCCAGAAGGGTGGTAACGCGCCATTAGCCACCACTACTGCAGGCAGTGTGAAGATGCTCACCCAGCTGGCTTGCATGATGTAAAACAGCAGAAAGAGCCACGGCGCCTTGGCTCCGGCCCAATCGCGCATATGCGCATATCGGCCATCCTCATGCTCGTCACCGGCTACCCGAGTCAGCAGATGCCAACCCAGGCGGCCAAACCAGACCAGATAGATGGCCCCAATCAGCATTCTCAGCGCAGGATCGCCGCCACCGAGCACAGCGGCCAGCCCGCCGCAGACGGCAACGCCCAGGGCCCAGATAACATCGACCCAGCTGGCGTTCTTCTTTTTCAGTTGCACCAGCCAGCCAATGAGAAAGATGGGCAGCATCAGCAGGGGGATCACCCAAAGCGCGGTGTAATCTTCGACAATGCTCATGACGCGGGCTTCTCCCAGGTCAGGTGCGCTACTGAAATACTGCGCTCCCTGAATCCGCCCTCACAGTAGGCCAGGTAGAAGAACCACATGCGTATGAAGCGCTCGTCGAAACCCTGGCTTCGCACATCGTCCAGTGCGTTACGGAAGCGATAGGTCCAGGCCTGTATCGTAGCGGCGTAGCTGAGCCCAAAATCGTCGAAACGTTGCAGGCGCAAACCGGCGGCGGCAGCACTGTTGATCAGCACACTCGGACAGGGAATGAAGCTGCCAGGGAATATGTACCGCTTGATGAAGTCGACCGAGTGGACGGCCGCTTCGTAACGCCAGTCTTCTATCGTGATGGCCTGCAACACCGCCGTACCGCCGGGCTTGAGCAACTTTTCGATGCAGGCAAAGTAGCCATCGATAAACTGATGACCCACGGCCTCTACCATTTCTACCGACACCAGCTTGTTATAGCTGCCAGTGAGATCACGGTAGTCTTCACACAAGACGACCACGCGATCTTCGAGTCCCGCTTCGGCCACCAGGGCTTTTGCTGCCAGAAACTGCTCATTGGATATGGTGGTCGTGGTCACGCGGCATCCAAAATGTTTCGCGGCGTAGACCGCCATGCTGCCCCAGCCGGTGCCAATTTCGACCAGATGGTCGTTGGGCTTGAGGTCGAGCGCGCGGCAGATCTTATCAAGCTTGGCAGTGCTGGCTTCCGACAGCTTCGCGCTCGCTTCGGCATGACTCAGAGCCGGCTGTGCGAAAAAGGCCGAGGAATACATCAGGCGTTCGTCGAGAAATAACCTGAAAAAGTCGTTCCCAAGGTCGTAGTGCGCGCTGATGTTCTTGCGCGAACCCGAGAGCGTGTTCTTGCGCATGGCATGCCAGATCTCTGCAGACTTGCGACTGAACTTCGAGAACAGAGAATCCATACTGTCCATGGCAGTTCGGTTACGCAGCATCAGCTGCATGAGGGCGACAAGATCGTCTGTGGTCCAAAACCCGCTCATGAAGGCTTCGGCCGCGCCGTTGACCCCGCCGAGCATGATCATGCCGTAGCAGCGGTCGTCAAGAATGGTGAGCGTGACGGCCTCAGTCGATTGGTCCGTAGAGGCACCCACCACGGTCAGCTGTTCCTCACCGTCAGCCAGCCGCTCAACAACGCGAAGTTCACCGAAGCTGACCCGTTCGAGCAGCTTGAAGAAGAAATAACGGGCCAGGCTCGATGGCACAGCGGCCTGTGTGGTAACGATGGAATCAATCATGTGGTACTCCCTGATGCACGGCCTGTATACCTTCATTCTCAACGGCAGACTTGCGGGTGTGCGGATTGGAGAAGAAGGGAATTCGCTTGAGATACAGACGCAAGGCCTGCCAGTAAATCGCAAACACAAGGCCTGCGGTTTGAAGTGGATACACCAGCGGTTGTCGGATGGCGCGAGCTGCAGTGAGCGGTTCGAGTGCGAGCTGCATGGAGGCATCGAAAACCCGCTCGCTGCGCTCGACGTCTCCTTGCTGGTTGGTGTCGTCTTCCCACAGATTCATGTGTACGGCGAAAAGACTCTCGCTCACTGCGAAGCGCCACTCGTATCGCTGGTTCATCGGCATGAATGGCGAGACATGGAAAGCCTTGCTGAAGCTGAACCTCAGCCGCATCGGATGCTGGCCATCGACCCTGTGCAGATAGGCGTGTCGTTCGTTCCACGGCGTATTGGTAATTTCGGACACGATGGCGATGATCTGGCCATCGGCGTCATAACACATGAAGAACACGACTGGATTGAAGCAATACCCCCACTGCCGGAGTTGTCCGCAGAGGACCACCCGGGCAATGTCGAGATCAACACCGTCGGGATGTGCGGCTATCCACGCGAGCAGGCGCTGCTTGAGCGGCGTGGACCTGTCGGCAGGCTGACTGACCTCGTTCTCTGGCCAGAAATAATCAGTCTGTCGGAACTGCATCAGCGCAAGCCGCTGCCAAAGGGTTTGCCCGTCCGCCGACCAGAACGGTAGATGATTGAGCCGCTCGGTGTGGTCGAGATCGAGCCAGCAGAGGCACAGACGGTAGCTGAAGCTATGCGTCCGTGGTTTGAAGCGCCGGTGCATCATGCGCCCGCTGGCCATCATGCCGGCATGGCCTGGCGAGGTATCAGGCTGCATGGATACCAAACTCGACTTTCCGCGACTCCGGTCGGCTGGACTGCTGATGGGCGAGGCCATCGATAACATCGAGTGCGCTACGTACACCGTCTTCGTGGAAGCCCCAGCCCCAGTAGGCGCCTGCGTACCAGATGCCGTCGCTACCATTGATGTCGCCTCGGCGACGCTGGGCCGCTATAGTGCCCGCGTCATATATGGGGTGGCTGTAATGGCGTTCGGCAAGGATCTTCGAAGGATCGATTCGATCGGCCATATTGAGGCTGACGATGAACTGTGTATCGCTACGAATGTTCTGCAACAGGTTCATCCAGTAGCTGACCCGACAGTCATGCTCACTACTCTTGTCGATGCGGACATTCCAGCTCGACCAGGCACTTCGTCTGGCCGGCAGCACTGAAACGTCGGTATGCACCATAGCCTGATTCGGCTGATATCGAATGGCTCCGAGGACTTCGCGCTCTGCCTGGCTTGGCGCTTCAAGACAATCAAGCGCCTGATCACTGTGGCAGGCAAAGATGACCTGATCGAAAATCTCGACACTACCGTCTGCACGGCGAACCCGAAGTGTTTCATCATCCTGGCGCGAAACACTGGCGACCTTGCTGTTGCAGTGAAATGTCGCCCTGCACTGCGCACGTAGCGCCTTGACGTAAGCGGAAGACCCACCTTTCACCACGCGCCACTCGGGACGGGTGGTCAGGTTGAGCATCTGATGGTTGTTCATGAACGCGACGAAGTATCGGGCAGGGAAAGCCAGAATCGACTGTGAGCTCGCTGACCACAGGGCGCTGGCCATTGGCAGGATATGGTTCTCGATAAAGTCCTGGCTATAACGTTCCCGCTCCAGGTAGTCACCCAGCGACAGCTCGGCCTTCTCAGGTATTACCGCGTCGTCAAGGAGTCTTGGGGCTTCGCGATAGAAGCGCACGATATCCCTCAGCATTCGGTAAAAGCGCGGACTGAGCAGATTCCGCTTCTGTGCAAATAATCTCGCCAGGCCAGCCGCACCGTATTCAAGGCCGCTGCCCTCATTGACGACACTGAAGCTCATATCACTGGGCTCGCTTTCGACACCCAAGGCGTTCAGCAGCCGCGTAAAACCGGTGTAGTTATACTCGTTGAACACGATGAAGCCTGAGTCGACGGTGACTGCACGGCCATCGTCAAGAAGCTCATGGGTGTCCGTATGACCGCCCAGATAGGCATTGGCTTCGTAAACCGTGACTTCATTCTGTTCTGCCAGATAGAAGGCGCAGGTGAGGCCGGACACGCCTGCACCAACAATGGCAATTTTCTGACCAGATACTGATTGGCGGGCCATTGGGCCTGTGTAGATCGATCTCATCTGTTCTTCACTCCGGCGACCTGTTTATGAGCAAACTTCTTGCGGTCCGGAACGGGCTTGAGATTCCACACCAGCCCCGTCCAGGACAGCATCTTGAGAATCAGGTAACTGATATCCAGCTCCCACCAGAAAAAACCCTGCCGTGCGCTGCCTGCATAATGGTGATGGTTGTTGTGCCAGCCTTCGCCAAGCGTAATCAGCGCCAGCAGGAGATTGTTACGGGAGTCATCCCGCGTGTCATAACGGCGACGACCCCACCAGTGCGCCAGCGAATTGATGCTCAGTGTGGCGTGTATGAGCGCAACCGTGGAGATGAAATAGCCCCAGATGAGCAGTTGCCAGCCGCTGGTGCCGAGTTCCGGCACCAGCCAGGCCAAACCTTCTCCGAGCAACCATAAGCTGGTGCCGAATATGGCGGCCACGGCCATGTCGTAACGATCCAGCCATCTCAGTTCGGGGTAGCGGGCGAAATCCTTGATGAGCTCTTCGCGCGTGGCGAAATGAGCGCCACTGAGAAACCAGCCGCAGTGGCTGTACCAGAAACCCTTGAGCGGTGAGTGCGCGTCGGCATCGGTATCAGCAGTGCGATGGTGGGCACGATGATGCGCCGCCCACCAGAGCGGACCACGCTGGGTAGCTGCAGTGCCGAGGAAGGCAAAGATGAACTGAACCGGTCGGGACGTGCTGAAAGACTTGTGCGAGAAATAACGATGGAAGAAGGCAGTGATAGCGAACATCCGAATCAGATAGCTGCCAATGGCCACGCCGACGGCCACTGGAGACCAGCCAACCAGAATCACGCCGAAGCAGGCCAGGTGCAGAAATATAAAGGGCAGTATGCGATGCCAGTCGACGGAATGGTCGCTCTGATCGACCGACAGCAACTTGTGCTCATTGTCGAAATAATTGCAGAACGAAGTCAGTGCTCTATTCATGGCAAACGGCTTTCTCAAAGGTGTGTGAAGCTGATGCTGTCATCGGTTTCATCGTCGAATGAGTCTATCCGAGACGGCGTGAACGCGATGTGAAGACAAACTCCAGCCATCTTCACGCTGCATTCACAGGCACTGCGTTAGCCTGAGTCAACATCTTCCAGGACCGACCGTCATGCTGTATCGCCACTCACTCCATAGACTCGGAGTCATTCTCATGCTCACCACGATTATGTCCGCATGCACCACGAAAGTGCAGGAGAAACCTTACGCGCACTATATTGAAGCAAGCAGTGGAAGCCAGTCAGCCTTTACGCCCGTTGACGAGCTGCCGCGGCTCGAACCCTTCGTCACCATGATGCGTGAATTTTCTGCCGGCGAGATGGCTGACAACATCACGGCTGCCTATGCAGAGACCTTCTACTTCAACGACACCTTCCATACGCTGAAAGAACGTCAGGCCCTGATCAACTATTTCACTGAGCTGGCTGGCAAGGGCAAGACGGAGGTGACCTTCCTCGATGCGACGAATGCCGGCAACGATTTTTACGTTCGCTGGAAAATGCGCATGCAATTCAAGGCGCTCTGGCGAGACATCGATGTGACTTCGGTTGGCCTGACTCATCTTCGGCTGAACGAAGAAGGTCGGATCGTATTGCATCAGGATTTCTGGGACGGCGCTGAAGGTTTTTATGCCCATCTGCCCGTGATCGGTGGTCAGATCAAACGAATTCGCTCGCAGCTCGGCGAGGTAGACTAGCCATGAGTCGCGCTCGCAAGGTTACCCGTCCAGGCGCTGTATACCGTGGGCTGCTCGTGGGCGTAACGGCCATGATCGTCGCCATGCCAGGCCTCACAGCTGAGCGCTTCGATCGAACGCTCAGTCTGGGCGAAACAAGGCTGGAACAGTGTGGGACAGGGGAATTGGTCGCCTATCGTTTCTTTACCGTCGGCCATGCCGCGCTGTACAGGCAGGCTTGCGATCAGCCCTGGGCCCTGCCCGCAAAAGAAGCGGCTACGATATTATTTCGTTACGCCCGCGAAATACCGGCCCATGCCTTCCCTGAAGCGGCCGAGGAAATGCTCGCACGCAATATCCATGACTCGCAGCTCAAAGCGCAGATGCCCTCGCGCCTCGAAGCATTTCACGCTGCCTATGAGGCTGTGGATGAGGGTGATCTGTATCAGATCAGCTACCAGCAGGACCTTGGTCTATCGCTGATGCTGAACCAGAAACAGCTTGCAGTACTCGAAGATGGGCCTCTGGCTCGACTGTACTTTTCGATCTGGCTCGGCGACGACCCTTTTGACGAGGACCTGAAGGATGACCTGCTCGGTCAATAATGACGGCATTGCATTTTACAGCCCAGTTTCGGCGAACCCTGACTATACTATCGACTGGTTTAATATCCTTCAGTCGTCAGCTTCGGCGCCAACCAGGATCTGCATGTCGCATAATCTCCAGCTTCGCCTGGGCATATCGCTCGTAGCGCTGATACTGCTACCTTTTGTTTTGGCGGGCTATCTTCTGATGACCTACGCGCCGCCGGCGCTGCTGGAGACACTCGGCGAGCCCTGGGTCTGGGTCAGCATCGTGCTGGTGCTGGTCTCCACCAGTGCCGGACTGCTCTTCGCACTGATGTATCAACAGGTCTTTCGTCCTGTGGTGGCCGTCCAGGCCTGGATCAATGCGATAGCCAGTGATGATGGCATTCGAGTCGGGGTAAAACACAGACGTACCATCACACAGCTGCTCAAGCGGGACGACGAAGTTGGCAGTCTCGCCAATGCCACCCTGAACATGGAGCGGCAGCTCGTCGAGACCAAACGTAAATTGGCCAATATCGCCTATTACGATAGCCTCACCGGCCTGGCCAATCGTCATACCTTCACGCTGTTTCTGCAAAAATGCCTTGAAAGCGCGCGTCGCCATCACCACTCGGCCGCCTTGTTATATATCGACATCGACGGTTTCAAGGACGTAAACGACACGCTAGGGCACGGGGCGGGCGACCAGATTCTGAAACAGATCGCCGAACGGCTGAACACCGTACTTCGCGCCGAAGATTATATTGCCGACATGTCGGTGCATCACGACCCTATGCTGGTAGATGAGCGGCCTGAAGGGAGCAGCCATCACGGTGGGCCTCGAATTTCACGTATCGGTGGTGATGAATTTGCCGTGGTGATAAAACAGCTGGATGAAGTCCATCACGCGGTACTCATCTGCGAGCGCCTGCTGGCCGCTATGAAAGAGCGATTCACGGTTGAAGGCCAGCAGTTCACGCTTGGCGCTTCGATCGGCGTTTCACTCTATCCCGAAGACGGCGATACCAATGAGGACCTGCTGAAATGCGCTGATATTGCGATGTATCACAGCAAGAACAGCGGCCGAAACACATTCAATTTCTACAATGAAACCATGGAAGTGGTGGCACTGGAGATGCATCAGCTGATTGCTGATCTGCAGAACGCCGTCGAGAACGAAGAGTTCTATCTTCAGTACCAGCCACAGTTTTCCACGCTGACGGGTGAGCTGGTCAGTCTAGAAGCGCTGGTGCGATGGCAGCATCCGACGAAAGGCTTCATACCACCCAACGACTTCATCCCGCTGGCCGAAAGCTCAGGCATCATCGTCAAACTTGGCCGCTGGATACTGATGGAAGCGTGCCGGATGCTGGCGCGGCTGCACAAGGAGATGGGCGCCGAGATTCGTATTGCTGTGAACGTCTCCCCGGTCCAGTTTGCCGCGGATCACGGTTTTCTTGAAGCTGTGCGCGATGCCTTGCAGGAAACCGGTCTTGATGGGGCCTGTCTCGATCTGGAAATTACCGAGTCGGCGATCATGCAAAGCGGTCAGGTGGCCCTCGAGACGCTGCAATCCATGAAAGCCCTCAATGTCAACGTCTCCATGGACGACTTTGGTACCGGTTACTCATCACTCGCAGCCTTGCGGGATATGCCCATCGATCAGCTCAAGATCGACAAGGCCTTCATTGACCATATTCTGGGCGGCGGCCGCGAGCACAGTATCATCAAGGCCATGTTGGCATTGGCCAAAGAACTCGATATCGAAGTCGTTGCCGAGGGGGTCGAGACCAACGCTCAGCTGAAATTCCTCAAGCTCTTACGCTGCGATCTGGTTCAGGGTTACTTGATGAGCAAGCCGCTTTCAGAAGACAATCTTTTCGAATTCATCCGCCAGCACGCCGAAAGTCCGGTATTCTGACCGCTTTTGTCTGCCGCAATCTATTGAATCGAAAGGAACCTTTGCATGTTGTTAGCCATTATCGCGCTCATTGCCGGTCTCGCTGTACTTGTCTGGAGTGCCGACCGCTTCATTGATGGCGCTGTCGCCACAGCGGCATATGCCGGAATGCCACCTCTCCTGATCGGTATGGTCGTGATTGGCTTCGGCACCTCCGCCCCCGAAATGCTCGTTTCTGCCATAGCCGCCTATCAGGGCAACCCTGCTCTGGCACTCGGGAACGCGCTTGGCTCGAACATTGCTAATATCGGCCTGATACTCGGCATAACGGCACTTTTGAGTCCTATTTTGGTGCAGCGCTCAGTGCTGCGGAACGAAATGCCGCTTTTGCTGGGAATAACGGTCGTTTTTACGGCCCTTATCGTGGACGGCGACGTATCCAGTATGGATGCCTGGATAATGATTGCTGTGTTTGCAGCGACCATGACTTACTCAGTCGTTTCTGCGATGAAAAAAAGTCGGGAAGACAGCATTACACACAGCTCGGCTGTTGCGCAGGATGATATGGTCGTCGTCGATGGCAAGGCGATCAAGCTCTCCAGAAGAGCCGCGCTCTGGTGGCTGGTTCTTGGTCTCGTGTTGCTGACAGCCAGCTCGAGGGTACTAGTCTACGGCGCCGTTACCCTGGCAACGGCCTTCGGTGTGAGTGACGTCATCGTCGGTCTGACCGTCGTCGCAATTGGCACGTCATTGCCGGAGCTGGCAGCGGCCATAGCTGCGGTCAGGAAAAATGAACACGATCTGGCCCTTGGTAATGTTGTCGGCTCGAACATGTTCAACACCCTCTTGGTGGTCGGCATTGCCGGAGCCATAAAGCCCATGCAGGTGGCGGGTGAAGTGATCGTGCGTGACCTGCCAGTGATGATCGGCTTTACAGTCGTGCTTTTCCTGATGAGCATTTCGATGAAGCCGGCCAGTCATGGCACCGCCGGTCGAATTGGAAGGACAAAAGGTGGAGCCCTTGTGGGCTTCTGGGTTTTGTATACATGCTATCTCGTGTACGTCGCTTTTCTGCAGCCTTTGAGCCGCTGATAGGGATGTCGCACCCGCCCCAGGGAGCAGCATGGTTTAGTAAGGCCGGGGCAACACATTTTCAGTCTGCATCAGGAGGGCCCGATGGGCATCACCGTATTCAAAGACAAGGCTGACAGCAGCCGCAGTTATCTCAGAATTACCCGCGCGGTAGATGGTGAAGAGCAGCAGCATTATGTAAGGGTCAACGGCACTACCAAGAAAGCCATGCGCGAAGCCATGGCCGAAGCGGAAGCGCTCGATGCCGAGCTTGCCCGCTGGCAGGCCGACCGTAAGGCGGAAAAGGAGGCGACGGGAGAAAGCTTTATCCACGATCGCGGACATGTACTTGGCCTGCAGCTCCAGAAACGGGAGCGGGAAGGTCGCAAAGACGCCATCGAATTCAAGTTGCGTGTCAAACCGGAAGGTAGTCCACCCGTCTACAGCTCAGTCTCAGTCGACAAATATGGTTTTGAAGAAGCCTTCAAACGCTCGATAGACCGACTCTGCGAAGTTCGGGGAATCGACACCAAGAGTCCGGTGGCCAAAAAGCTCTCTGCCAGTCTACCAATATACCGGGAGCGCTACGAAGCCTTCGAGGCGGAATCGCTTGCCAAGGAAAACGTGGCAGAATCGAGCAGTGGCAGGCAGAATGGCATCCTTGGACAACTGCGGGGCTGGGTCAAGCGCAGAGCAACCTGAGCAGGCCATCATCAGCACGCCGCGTAGCGATAAAGCGACTGCACTGATCAGGAAATTCTGCCAATGGATATTGTAAGAACGCCGGAGGACCGTTTCAGACGTCTGCCGAATTACCCCTTCAAGCCCAACTATCTTGAAGTCGGCAGCGGACTGCGCATGCACTACGTCGACGAGGGAGACACCAGCAGCACGCATACCGTGTTGATGCTGCACGGAGAACCCACCTGGTCCTATCTTTACCGCTTCATGATTCCGATTTGTGCCGCTGCTGGCCATCGGGTCATTGCGCCTGACCTGGTTGGCTTCGGCAAGTCTGACAAGCCTGCTGATATCGACGACTATAGCTACGGCGGCCATTTCGAGTGGCTACGCGCTTTTGTGCTGGAGCTCGACCTCAGGAATATCGTGCTGGTTTGCCAGGATTGGGGCTCGCTGCTAGGACTGCGCCTGGCGGTGGCGCTCGACGATCGCTTTTCCGGCATCGTGCTGTCTAACGGTTTTCTGCCCACCGGTCAGCAAAGCATCCCGCTGGCATTCAAGGCCTGGCGAACTTTCGCCAGGTTCAGCCCTTGGTTCCCGATCTCCAGGATCGTCGAAGCGGGTACTTTCAAGAAGCTCAGTGCTGGCGAGCGACTTGCCTATGATGCGCCGTTTCCGAGCGGCCGCTACAAGGCGGGCACCCGAGCCTTTCCGAGACTGGTGCCAACCGAGCCGGACCTGCCGGACGCGCAGGAAAATGCGCGGGTGTGGAGTCAGCTCGAACAGTGGCATAAGCCCTTCATCACCGCCTTTACGAATGGCGACCCCATCATGCGCGGTGGTGATCGTTATTTTCAGGAACGTGTACCGGGCTGTCAGAACATGCCTCATCGTACGCTGACTGGCGGCCATTTCGTGCAGGAGGACTCGCCCTTCGAATTTGCCCAGACCGCCAACGAGCTTATCCGACTACTCTAACGTTGGCGGAAAGGGATCTGACAATAGTCTATGCCGTCGGCAGGCACGCAGTTGCGCTGACTCAGATAGAGTTGAAGGCTGTTCAGAGACAGCTCGTGGTTGGGGGTAGGGCCAACGAATATATGTTCGAAGGGTAGCCGCCCCTGTTCGTCACGGAGGTCGAGGAAGACGTAAGGCACCAGCATCGACGTCCCCTCCCGGAAACGAACCAAGCCGTCAGTCGGCTTGCGCATACCATGGGAGACTACCCGCCATTCGTCCTCCTCCTGGAAGGACGGATGCTTCAATACGGCGGCTATTCGCAGCAGGTCAGTTTCAAGTTCCTCGAATATGGCCTGGCGGCCTTCGGTATTACTGGGACCCGAGGCGCCTGCAGTCTGTTCGATGACAGCTTCCACAATGTCATGTATCAGCTCGCTCTGACGCACCGGATCATAAATACAGCGCCCCACCTGAAAGTTCTGCTGCTCGGCGCAGCGCCACACGTGGTCAGCTGAAAGCCCAACACTTACGCCCTTGCCGTGGAGGCTATAGCCGCGCCACTGACTCAGCAGATTGCCATGGGCTCTGAAAGACGTCGCAAACAGCATGTGGCCATTGGTAATACGGTGGACGACCCAATCGAGAAACTCATTGAGCACGTAAGGATGCGAACAACCATTGGCGATGCGCTCGCCAATATCCTTCCGGAGCAGATCGGCAGTGTGGCGGAGTTCGGCGGAGTCATTCATGTAACGAACGTCGCTTGCCCACATTGCCCTGGCGTCCACAATGCCCAGGAAGCCAGTGAACGACGTATAGTGGTAAAGCGTGGCGCGCGTTTCCTCGGAATAGAGGTTGCGGGTTATTTCCGTCAGCATTCATTCACCCAACTAGCGGGACTGATCGCTATGTTAACAAAATTTCTTGATGCATTGCGCGGTGCCAATCACGCCGATACGACCGAGCAGAAACATTCGCTTGAGGTGTTGACGGCTGCAATGCTCTATCAGGTGGCCAGAGTCGATATGGACATTGATGCCGCAGAACTTGCCCGCATTCGCAGCTTCGTGGACAACACTTTCTCACTGGGTGCCGGTGAACTCGAACAGTGCATGGATGAGGCCGCTTCGCTCGCCGATAACGCCACCTCACTCTTTGAACTCACCAGCGAGCTCAACGCAGCGCTGGAGGCTACAGATCGTTTCCGCATCATCGAGAACATGTGGCTGGTTGCGCTGGCAGATGGAGAAATCGACAAGTATGAAGAGCAGGTGATCCGCCGTTCGGCGGAACTGCTCTACGTGCATCATGGCGAATTCATTCGAGCCCGTCATGCTGCCGAGGCCAGGGCATCTACCTGAGCTAGGGCATGAGCACTGGAACATTCATGACGCCGAGCGCTTTCGAAGTCGAACGACGGGGATCCTCACCACCATAGTACACCCCATCAAGCAGCAGAATGCTCTGGCTGGCCCCCATGGCTTCCTGCTCACTGACGGTATGGCCGTATGACTCGAGCAATGCCTTGGTATCCGGGCTGATGCCTTCTTCGACCCGAATCTCATCCGGCAGCCATTGATGATGCACGCGCGGCGCATTGACTGCCGACTGGATATTCAGATGATGGTCGATAACATTCATGATGACACCCAGGGTGGTGGTGATAATCCGCGAGCCACCAGGCGAGCCGGTCACCAGGAAGTTCTTGCCACCTTTTTTCACAATGGTAGGGGACATCGAGCTCAGCATGCGCTTGCCGGGCTCGATCCGGTTCGCATCGCCACCTACGAGGCCGTAGGCATTCGGTACGCCGGGCTTCGCGCTGAAGTCGTCCATTTCGTTATTCAACAGGAAGCCTGCGCCTTCCACCGCAATGTGGGAGCCATAGCTGAAGTTGATCGTGTAGGTGTTGGAGACCACATTGCCGTAGCGATCCGCCACTGAAAAATGAGTCGTCTCGTTGCTCTCGTACACAGCCGGTTTGCCTTCGCGAACCGTACTGGACGGCGTGGCCTTGGTAGGCTGAACATCCTTCATTAGTGTCTTCGCGTAATCCTTGCTCAGCAGACCTTCAAGCGGAACATCGACGAAATCGACGTCACCCAGATAGGCTGCCCTGTCGGCATAGGCCCGTTTCATGGCCTCTACCATATGATGAATGCTCTGCGCGCCGTTGAGCCCCATCGCACCGATGTCCAGTGGTTCGAGCATGTTCAGTATCTGGATGATGTGCACGCCGCCGCTGCTCGGCGGCCCCATGGAGTAAACATCGTAGCCCCGATAGCTACCGTGGACCGGCTTGCGCTCCACGGCCTCGTAACTCTCTAGATCAGTATTGGTAATCAGACCATCACCACGGTTCATTTCCGCGACCAGCAACTGCGCGGTTCGCCCCTTATAGAAGCCATCCTTGCCTGAGATCGAAATCCGCCTGAGTGTTTCTGCCAGATCAGGCTGGCGAAACCGGTCGCCAACCTCGTAATAGCCACCGGTCTCCTTGAAGAACATGGCATTGGCACCGGGATTCTTGCGCAGACGCGCTTCGGCGCTGGCCACACCTTCGACAAAACGATCAGTCACTACGAAGCCCTGTTCAGCCAGGCGGATGGCAGGACCGAGCGCTTTCTCACGACTGATGGTGCCGTATTTTTCCAGCGCCATCAGCAAGCCTGCCACAGTGCCCGGCACGCCTGATGAGCGATGACTGAAGCGGCTGAGCTCGGCATCGACTTCGCCGGCTTCGCTCAGGAACATGTCCTTGCTGGCTGCGGCTGGCGCTGTCTCACGATAATCGATACTGGTGACCTCACCGCTCTCCTCAGATGAGATCAGCATGAAACCACCGCCCCCGATGTTGCCAGAGCGAGGCTGGGTCACCGCGAGCGTGAAGGCCGCAGTCACGGCTGCATCCACGGCATTGCCGCCACTTTCGAGCACTCTGGCAGCCTCTTCGCTGGCAAGATAGTGACTGGTGACGACCATGCCGCCGTCCGCCTTCACCGGGGTGGCGCGGTCGCCCTCGAGGATGGCCTGAGTAGTGGTTTCGCTCGGGCCACTCTGTTCTGGCTGAGCCGGATTCTCCTGGGCCATTGCTGTGGCTGCGGACATCAGCAGGCTAGACAGCACCCAGCTCAGAGGGCAGTGACGGGAAAAGCGTGATCTGTGGTTGTTCATTCTGCATCCTTCAGATGGTATTGATTCGGGCGCTCGGGCCCGGCTTCACATGTCGGCCATGCAGCGTGTAGTACGAACAGCGCAGCGCGGCAGTCCCCTGGTGGCTGTGGATTGGTCCGACCCGCCATGGAGGGGGTCTGACGAGTTGCTGACAGTATCCACCTTCAGTCGCTACAATCGAACCGGCCATACGCTCGGTATGGCCCTGTTGAAGAAGAAGAGGTGACATGCAGTATACCGGGACTTCGGAGCCACTCGCATTCGCGACGCTCGAAGCGATCATAGCCAACATTCATGATACAGCCGACGCGGCCTTCGAAGCGGCGCTGCAACGCAAGCTGGACCACCTGACGAAACCGCTGGGCGCACTTGGCCAGCTCGAAACTCTGGCCTTGCAGCTGGGACTCATCCAGAAGACCCTCTCACCCTACCTGCTCAAGCCTGCCATGCTCTTGTTCGCAGGCGACCACGGGATTACCGCCGCTGGCGTCAGCGCCTATCCAAAGGACGTGACCTGGCAGATGGTTGAAAACATTTGCAGTGGGGGTGCGGCCATCTCGGTGCTCTGTGTTCAGCATGACCTTGAGCTGACCGTGGTCGATGCCGGCGTCGATCACGATTTCGATGCCAAACGGCGCCGCCGCTTTCCCCTGCTCGACCGGAAGATGGGGCGAGGCACTGCCGACTTTTCGCAGCACCCGGCCATGACAACGGAGCAGTGCCTGGCGGCCATCGGCCTTGGCATGGCGGAGAGCGAAGTTCATCTGCAGGCCGGCGCCAATGTGCTGGGCTTCGGTGAAATGGGGATAGGCAACACATCCTCTGCGAGCATACTGAGCCACCTGTTTACGGGGCTCGACCTGGAACGCTGCACCGGACGCGGCACTGGGCTTAGCGATATCATGCTCGCGCACAAGCACTCAGTGCTGAAAGCGAGTCTCGAGCACCACGAAGGCTCTCACCCATTGGACGCAAACAGTGACCCTGCAACGGCCTTGCATCTGCTCCGATATTTCGGTGGTTTCGAAATAGCCGCCATGGTCGGCGCCATGCTCATGACGGCCCGCCATGGCGCGGTGATTCTGGTCGATGGCTTCATTGCGACAGCGGCTTTTCTGGTCGCGCAGCAGCTCGCGCCGGCACTGCGTGGGTATGCCGTTTTCTGCCACAGCTCGAATGAACAGGGTCATCAGCCAGTGCTTGACTGGCTGAATGTTCGACCGCTGTTGAGCCTGGACCTCCGACTTGGTGAAGGCACCGGCTGCGCACTTGCCATTCCACTGCTGCAAAGCGCCTGTGCCATCATGAATCAGATGGCCAGCTTCGATACCGCCAGCGTCTCTGGACCGGCGTGAATTCACCCCCGTCTTCGCAGCGGCAGGGATTGCGCTACGAACTGCACCTTTGTGCAGTGGCCTTCCAGTTCTATTCACGCGTGCCTGTTCGACTTCCACTGGCTTTTGATCACACCGACCTCAACGCCTGCACCCGGTATTTTCCTGTAGTGGGTGCAGGCGTGGGGCTGACCAGTGGGCTGGTATTTCTGCTGATATGCGCTGCGCTCGGTTCTCAGCAGGCTTTCGCCGCTGCAGTGCTGGCTGTCGCCTGCTCCGCCTTGCTGACTGGCGCCTTTCATGAGGACGGACTGGCGGACATGGCAGACGGCCTGGGCGGCGGACAGACTGTCCAGCAGCGCCTGACTATCATGAAAGACAGCCGCATCGGAACCTATGGCGCATTGGCACTGTTGCTGGCCACGCTCCTGCGGATTAGCCTCGTCAGCGCTCTGGCCACGCAATCAGCCGGTCTGGCGCTGGCTATCCTCGTCGCCGCAGCGGTCGCCAGCCGCAGTAATGCAGCCCTGCTGATCGGCATTCTGCCTTATGCCCGCGAAGACGCCAGCTCGAAAGTCCGCCCTGTGGCCCACAGCCTCAGCCCGCTGAACAGGAATTATCTTCTCACCCTTGGCCTCGCCAGCCTGTTGCTGCCTGCCTTTCTGGGACCTCTGGTCCTCATGGTTCTGCTCACCGTTTTCGCATTGGCCGTGCTGCTGATGTATTTCCGTCAGGCGCTGAGCAGCCGTCTGGGCGGTTACACCGGCGATTGCCTTGGGGGACTGCAGCAGCTGTCCGAACTCGCGATCCTGCTGATACTGGTGGCGGGCCTTTGATCGTTCTCGTTCGCCATACCCGCGTGGCGGTGCCGCCGGGCACAATCTACGGCCATAGCGACGTCGCACTGGCCGACAGTTTCGATAGCGAAGCAGAAGAGGTTTTACAGAGACTGGGGACTTTGCTGAACGAACAGGCTTGCAGCGACAGTGGTCTGCAGGTGCGTATTCATAGTAGCCCGCTGTCGCGATGTATGAGGCTCGCTCGGCATATTGAAGCAGGGCTGGGGCCGTCACATCGCCACATGCTGACAATACGGCGTCCGATCACTGTCGACACGCGACTGAGAGAAATGAACTTTGGAGACTGGGAGAAAAAGACCTGGACGGCCATTAGTGAGATCGGTGGAAAACTATGGGGAGAACGCTGGGAGACCCAGGCCACACCGAACGGCGAAGGCTTTCCCCAACTGTACGAGAGAGCACGGGCCTTCCATGAAGATCTGACCCTGGCGAAGGAAGGTGATGATCTGCCTTCAGTCGATATCGTGGTGACACACAGCGGGGTGATCCGCTGCCTGCATGCCCACGTGCAAGGTCTTCCAAGGCGGGAGGCCTTCAGCCTGAGTCCGGATTTCGGTTCCGTACGCCGGCTTCAGCCTCCTCAACACTGAGCGCTTATTCGCGCCCGTCTACACACTCGGCTTTGGTGGCTTCAGACTGGCAGCGAACCTTCTGCATCAGCTTCAGCATCTTAGGATGATAGACGCCTTCATCGCGCAAGGAGATACGGACGTCCTTGAGCATGCTGTCGAAGCCAGCAGCCTGATCATTGGTCGGCTGAACCCAGACGTTCGCAGGAATTTCAGCTTCGGCTTTCTTGACGATATCCATGAACTCGCCAAACCGGCTCTGATAGTACTCACGCATATTCTGCTTGAAGCTGTCGGAGAACTTGTCCGAGGTCACAACCAACTGGAAAGTCATCTGGGCGAAGTTGTAGTTGAATACTGAACCGTCCGGCTCGACACCCTTGTACAGCTCCATTGGTTGATAGGCGACCGCAGGCGCGTAGGCCACATCGACACTGCCATTGTTGAACTTGCCCGCAAAGCTCGAAGTCGTCGCGCTGACGACGCTGCCACCGACGTGACGAACCATGGCTACAGCCGCAGGATCGTAATCGAGCGTGGCGATTTTCTTGCCCTGAATCTTCTCGACGCTGTCGATGGCACGATCACGCAGCAGCACATAGATGGCGCCTGCAGGTGCAATACCTGCGATTTCATAGTTTTCCGACTTCATCAGCGGCGCCGCCTTGGGCGAGCTGAGTGTCTGCAGCAATGTAGACAGCTCGTCGTATCCTGGAATGGCACCAACGGCTACGAGTGTTCCGGTGAATCTGTTGAATTCACGGGCTCGGACGTCGGTCAGGAGGGCAGCATCACACTGTCCAGCCAGGAAATCGTCAGAGGCGATCTTTTCGTCGGTATAGGCGCGAAGTTCGAGATCATAGCCCAAGCCCAGTGCCTTGACCTTGGTCGCCTTGGTCAGGGTGAAGATCGGACCGGTTGCACCGAGTGGATCGAAGATACACAGGGACCGTTTTTCTGCGGCGCTGACTGCAGTTGTCAGCAAGCTCGCGCTCACGAGTACACAGGCAGCGGCTGCGGCCCGCACGCCAGTTGATAGTTGCATAAGGATTCTTCCTGTTTCCTGATTGAGATAACCGATTCTGGTCGACCGGTCTATCCGGACCCATAGTGTATAGGACCAGTTTGTAAAAACTTGTAACCGAGTCGACAAAACCGGGCGTTGGCCTGCTGATTTAGGGGTCGCGCCTGCAACGGGCGCCTGCAACGGCGCTTTTCATAGCCTTGCCTGCCTGAAAGGGGTACCATCGCTGGCGTTTTCATTCATCAATCACAGTACAGATTTCATGCTCGATATCTCAGCCCTCAGTCAGTTACGTGAACTCAAGAGCACCATTCGACAGTCGAACAACCAGTTCGAAGGCGTCGTTCGTGGCAGCAACGGGAGCTTCGGCTTTCTGACCATCAAGCCCGGCCAGGATACTGCAGAGCCGACTGCCAAGGGTGAGAAATCCACGAGCAAGCGACCCAAGGAAGCCTTCCTGAGTCCCGCAGAAATGCTGAAGATTCTGCCGGGAGACACCGTGCTCGCAGAGATCAGTCAGGATTCGAAGGGTCGAGATGTCGCTACGGTCATTTCTGTACTGCAGTCCTCTGCCCGTTATTTCACTGGCCGGTATGTGCAGAAAGGCAAGGGCCACTTCGTCGAGACCCAGATAGAAGGCACCGAGCGCCGGCTGTTCATTACCCCGAAGAAGCGCAAGACTGCCAAACCTGGTGACTACATCGTCGCACGCTTGCTCAAGCATCCCTTCCCGGACGGCCGTGCGCAAACTGAAGTCCTGAGAATACTGGGCAACGATCAGACCGCTGGCATAGAGACCAAACTGGCACAGGAAGTGTTCAACATCCGCCCGGGCAAGACACGGCCCGAGGCAGCGACCTGTGAAGCCCGCTTCGAGCAGAAATCAGCCGGTCGAGTCGACCTCACCGCCGAGCCTTTCTTCACCATTGATGGGGAAAGCACACAGGACATGGACGACGCGCTGTTCATCACCAAGACCGAGGATGGCCACTGGGTGCTGAAAGTGGCCATCACGGATGTGGCAGCCTGGATCGATCCTGGTTCGGACCTCGACAAAGAATCAGCAGAGCTGGCCAGCAGCTGGTATTTCCCGCACAAGACCGTCCCCATGCTTCCCGGCACGCTGTCACACCAGTGGTGTTCACTGCAGCATGGCCAGGCGCGCCTGGCCATGGTCGCTTCCATGTCCATCGGCAGCGATGGCGAACTAGTGGAAGGCACCAGCCTCAGCTTCGAACAGGCCATCATTCGCAGTCAGGCCAAGGTCAGCTACAACCAGCTCAATGAATGGCAACAAGCGCCAGAGAGCTTCCCTGCAGGCCTTCCTGACACCGTTACAGCGCAGTTCCAGGACGCGCTCGCGCTGGGCGACGTTTTGCGCCAATGGCGTCGTGATCATGCCTTGTTGATGGATCATCGACCTGACTACAGGACCACGCTCAATGATGACGGCAAGATTCTCTCTGTGCGCAAGGAAATACCTGGCCCAGCAGAACGGCTGGTCGAGGAGTGCATGGTACGAACGAATCTCGAAACAGCCCGACTGCTCGCAGCCGAAGCACCAGCCGCTATTTTTTCCGAGCATGCAGGCTTCAAGCCAGAGCGGCTGAAGCAGGTCAGACATATCATTCGAGAACAGCTACCTGAGCTGGCTGCCGCCGACCCTGCGCCAGACCCATCTACGCTCGAAGGCTACACCACCATCATGAAGGCAGCGCAGGCGCTTGAGTCAGAGCTGCCTGTCTTCGCCATCCTCAGCCGACTGCAGACGCGCAGCCGTTTGACCACCACGCCTGCACCACATCATTCGATGGGGCTCTCGCAGTACCTCACGGTCACCTCACCGCTGCGAAAATATGCCGACCTCTGCACCCAGCGGGTGTTGTGCGCGCTATCAGGCGAAGGCAGGGTTTCTGCAGCGAAGGTGGATATCGACGCGCTGAGCGCCAGCTTGCTCAACGGTCGTCGTGCCGTTGCATTGGCGGAGCAAAAGCTTCAGCAACACTTTGCTGCAGGGCTGTCCGGGCAGCGTTTTACTGCGACGATCGTTCAGGTGAATGGTTCCGGTTTCATCGCCAGGATCGAAGACAATGGTGTCGAAGGCTTCGTCGATCTCGGCGCCTTGCCCCAGGCAAAATTCCGCCTTGATAGCACTTACTTCCGCCAGGTTGGCCAGCAGATCAGCTTCATGCTGGACCAGTCGGTGGACATTATAGTGAAAGGTCTGGATAAGGAGAGCGGCCGCGTCCTGTTCGATCTTGCCGAAGACGTAGCGGCAGATACGCCGCAGGAGCAGGCTTCGGCCAAAGTGGCCAAGACAGATGAGTCCACAGCCGTTGAGGCGAAGTCTTCGCCAGCAGAGGCCACAGACGCAGGGACTTCCGGCGACTCGGCCGACTAAAAGCGCTATGGCGCTACGCGCTAGAGCAAGGGGGCAATGTACTGGCGCCAGACCTCGCTGGACTGTAATTCCTCAAGGTAGTGCTCGGCCACTGGGAGCGCCTCCTGGCTGAAATAGCCACGGTCCATCTCCAGCAAGGCAGCGGCACCGACCAGGCACAGCACAAGCGCCGGCAGAATGAATTTCTGCCGGCTTCGTACCCGACCCAAGCGCTCGGTTTTTCTGGCGACTTTCGCCGCTTCACGCTTGATCGCGTCTACCTTCACCTGCTTCTCCAGCAGGCGGGCTTCCTTGTTTGCGGTCGTCAGATCAATCGCGGCGGCCTCGATCGAAGGATAGGCTTCCCTGGGATCGTCGGACAGCAGACGGTCCAATACACGCTTCAATGATTCGGGCAAGCTGGCGATACCCTCAGGCAGGGCAGGCGCCCGCCCTCTGGCAGTCGTGAGCGTGCGCACGGTCTGACTGGTCTTTCCTGCTGGAGGAGCACCTTTCATCGAGGTCTCGGCTTGTAAGGGTGCGCCTGCGAGCGCCTGCCAGAGTATTGTCCCCACCGCCTTCAGGTCGGTCTGGGCAGCCACAGCATCCGAGCGGCCGCGCGACTGATCTGAGGCTATCGCCGCTTCCGGCCCGGGTATGCCGAAACCGCTGAGCTTCAGTACGGTTTCGTCATCCATGAAAATCGATTTTGCTCGCAGGTTACCGTGGAAGACTTTGTGCTGGTGTGCGAATTTCAGCCCCTGAGCTATGGCTGCCCCCCATTCAAAGGCTTTGGCAGGGACGACCTTGCTGCCGATATGATCGGCCAGTGTTCCGCTTGCCATATAGGCCATGATGATACTGGCCTTGTCGCCGTGATGGCTCACGCCATGGATGGTGACGATGTTCGGATGCGAGTGCCGGGCAAGAATCTTGTGCTCTCTGAGCCCGGCGGACTGCAGGCTCAGACGCTTGACGATGTACATGACTTCCCGCGTCTGATCTTCGTAGAGGAAGACGGCTGTGGCAGGCTCATCCTTCAATACATCAAGCACCGAGAAATGACTGTCGGGGTAAGTATCGGTCAGCGCCCTGATATTGCGATCGGCATCGACCCGCTGCCGGGGGCTCAAGTGCTGCCCCTGCGACAGATAGAGCAGATCTCTATGCACATCATCTGCTGACATCGGGCGATCTTCGATCTCCTCAGCCATGCAACTGGCGATCAGTTCCGAGAGACCAAGCTCGATAGCGGGCATGACGTCATGGGCTGCCGGGGCGTCTGGCGCAGGTACAATCCCGGTGAAGAGTTCATACATCATTACGCCGAGGGCATACAAATCGCTGCGCTCGCTGGCCTGGCCCGCCATCATCAGCTCAGGCGCCATGTAAGCTGAGGTACCCATGGTGAGTGAAGTGTCGGCTGAAGATGAGCGACTGCTGGCACCGGGCCGGGTCTGGGCCAGCGTGTCAGTGAAGAAATGGGCAATACCGAAATCAGCGATGCGTACTTCCCAGTCCTTGTCCAGCAGCACATTTGCAGGCTTGATATCCCGATGGATCACGCCATTCTTGTGTGCGTAGCTGAGCGCCTTGCACACCTGAACCAGCACTTCGAGCTTCTTGGCGCTGTCAAGCTTGTCCCGGTTGATGGCATCTTCAAGCGTCATGCCCTCGACAAACTCCATGACGAAGAAGGGCCGCCCTTCAGGTGTCAGCCCCTTGTCGATCACATGAATGATATGCGGATGATTCAGCTGGGCAATGATCATCGACTCGGCTTCGAAACGCTGGAGCACCTCCGGCTCGTCAGCCAGATTCGCCGCGAGCACCTTGATGGCAACGGGACGCTGGAGAGACTCCTGTACGCCACGGTAAACCGTAGCCATACCACCTTCGCCCAGCTTGCTGAGTCGTTTATAGCCCTGCATCATTCGCTCCGACCCATGCCGAGGCTCCACAGCCAATCCAGTGGAGATCTGGGGCGCGCGGGCTCGCTGTCACGGTGTGCATGCAATGGCGCCTCTTCATCTTCAGTACCGAGGACTGGAGGCGAGTCCTCCTCTTCCAGCACAATCAGCGTTATGTTATCCCCAGGGTCGGCATCCAGCGCGGCGCGCAGCAGCGATTCAGTAATTTGCCCTACGTCGAGGTCCGCCCCCAGTAATGCCGCCAGGTCTGCGGGTCCAAGCCCTCTGAACAAGCCGTCACTACAGATGAGCCAGCGTGTGCCGGGCGACGAAGCATGGTGTGCGGTATCGGAAGAGATAGAGGCCAGCGATGGGTGGCCCAGCGCCTGGGTCAGTGCGCCATCGGCATCGGCGTGATCGGCGGAGACCTGTTCGAAGTGGCCGTTCGAAAGCCGATAGATTCGGCTGTCGCCTGCCCAGATACTCAGGATGCCATGGCTGGTGTCGTGCAGCGCTGCGATCGTGGTCGCACAGTAGCTTTCGACCCCACTCTCGGTACCGAAGTCGACCAGGGCCTCATGAGCCGTCTGCACGGCCTGCTCGAGATCGGCGCCGCGACGGCAGACTTCGTAGCGAAATATGCCTGCGGCCAGGGCGCTTGCCAGCTCACCGCTGTCGCCACCACCAACGCCATCCAGCACCGCATAGAGTCCTTGCCTCATATCCACGACAGCGTTGTCCTGGTTGGCTCTTCGGTCGCCCTGATCACTGACAAATGCTACGAGCACGTTTGTTCCGTATCTATGACTGAGACGAATCAGTATAGCCAATCATGTCAGCAGCGCTGCAAAACTGGCAGCTGATTCTATACTCTTGACTAGGCGTCCAATTTTGACGACATGACACAGGACCAAGGCATGTTGAAACTGCACTTTACTGATGGAAGCAGACCCCCGGTGTGGCTGGTGAATGCTCACATGACGATCGGCTCGGATGAGCAGAATTCGATTCGCCTGCGCCAGGAGAGCGTGCAGCCTTTTCATGCTGAGATGAGACTGAAAGACGGCAACGTCTACCTCATCAATAAACATCCTGAATACCGGACCGGTCTGAATGGCAAGAAAGTGCGCAAGGCCGTCATCGTCAAACCTGATGACGTCATCGTGATCGGGACAGTCAAGATCAAACTGCTTCGCGCAGCCGATGCCGGCAGTGATGCCAAACCATTTAGCAGCGCCGAAGCCACCTCGCCCAATCTGCAAAAGCAGAGCGGGCAGTCGGTCAGACAGGGTCAGGCCCTATGGGGCCTGCGCACGAATGCGAGTTGGGCCAAGCAGCCACTCTACCCGATTCACGGTGTTGCGATCGTCGGCCGGGATGAGGCCGCTGATATCGCCGTACCGGTATCTCATCTTTCACGCCAGCATGCCCAGCTTCAGGTCGCCGGTCAGTTTCTACTGGTCAAGGATCTCGGTTCGACCAATGGCACGTTCCTGAACGGCGAGCGCATAACACAGGGTCGGGCACGCCCAGGCGACAAGCTCAAATTCGATGTAGTGACCTTTGTAGTCGAAGGGCCTGATGACGATCATGGCAAGACCGTGATTCGCCCGATACCGGCGGTAGTGAGCAATCTGTCGAAGGAAAAGTCGAGGAGTGCTTCTGCCTCGACGCCACGTGAGGAAGCTGGTCAACAGCCGTCGAATGCGTCTGCACATCCTGTACCGCCGGCCGCCGAGCGGCCACACGACATCAATTTCGATGCTGTGGTCAGTGATCGTGAACCCATTGCGGACCTGGCGCCCGAGAAGAAGCGCTCACCAGCGCTCTTCATCGCCATCATCATGTTGACGCTGGCCGTCATTGCCACGGTGCTGTTGTTTACGGATGCGGTCGATATTGAACAGCTTGGCGCCTTGTCTCAGTCTTTTGAGGCGCTGGTGGGAACATCAACGGTGGACAGCGGGCGGTCCGTTTTGGCGTAACTATAGCGCTGCAGCCGTTCGCCCCGATGATAGCTGTCCAGCCCCGTCACCGCAGCTGTGCCAGCGGCTTCAATATCCAGAAAGCCATCCGGGTTGACCACGCCGCGAGGCACGACGATGTGGCAGATCTGTCCGATGATGAACTCGGTACCGTTGATTTCAAGCGGGATGTGCTGCCTGAACCTGACGCCGAACTTGATTCGTGATTCGGCGACGAAGGGCGCGGTGAAGCCTTCGACCCATTCCTCGGTCAGACCAGTCGCTGCAAACTCAGACACAGTCTTATCGTAGCGTGCTGAAGTCTGATGAGCGGCCTCGATCATCTCGACGTGAACATGGTTAATGGTGTAATAGCCAGTGCTCAGAAGGTTTTCCAGTGAATGCCGATCGACCGAATGCGGCCTGATCACCAGGCCGATCAATGCCGGGTCGGCGCCCAGGTGCACACAGGAGCTGACGATCGAAACATTGGTCTGACCATCAGCGTCTACCGTGCCGATCAGGTTCGCACTCTTGTAGCCACTGATCGAATTGATCATGGCAACCCGGTAGCGATGATCCATCTGTTGCAACATCGCTTCGTCCACCTGGTGGGCGTCACCCGCCGCCAGCGTGCTGTCATCGAGCTTCAATGCATTCTCCGTCATCACACTGTCTCTCTGCCTGGCTAGGCACGACCATACTGGTCGTTCAGGTATTGCAGGATTTTCGTTGACTCGAACAGTGACACCCCCGTGTTCGGGTCTTCAAGATAAGGCACCTGCACCCGACCATGCTTGCGCAGAAAAGCTTCTCGCTTGCTGCCAGGCAGCGGTTCATATTTACCAAGGTGCAAGCGCTGGGTAGCAGGACCGAGATCAGCAATCTGTTGCTTGCTCAGGTTGATCAAGGTGTAGCCCAGCTCCAGCTCTGTCAGGCGCTCACGAACCAGGCGCGAATATGGGCTGGACTCGAAGCTGTACAGGGTGAGCGGCTTTTCGGCCGGTCGCGAAGGCGTGGCCTTGACCCCGCGATTACCCCGAATGACTGTAGCAGCGTGAGACATCCAGCGGCTGATCAGCCCCTCCCTGAGCGGCAGTGGCACATTGCGACGCGAATAGGTATCGAAGAGAAAATTCACAATCTCGCTCGCGCCGGCGTAACCCTTGTCTGTCTGGGGGTTGAACAGGAACGGCACGCGAGTACTACCCGAGTGCGCCTTGAGCGCCTCAAGATAGCGTTGTCCGCGCTCTGGAAAGGGGAAGATCTGCGCATCGAGATTCAGCTCCGAAAGCGCCTCACGGACCAGCCGGCATTCGATACAGCCTTCACGGTCGAACAGATGCAGCTCCGGCTTTTCACCTCGCGGCCTGGGGGAAGCCATGGTGCCGCGCCAGAGTCTGGCAGTCGAAGCCAAAACGGAAGAGGCGACATCAAAAGTCTGGGGGTTCATACTGGCTCCGAAGCAACTCATTCATGAGTGACGAGGCCGAACTGTATTACAGCGCGGCGATGATGGCTAGTTTCTGGGAGTATACGATGCGTGCGATCACAATGCTGTCAGCCCTCTCGACAGGATTTCTGCTTTTTCAGTCACTTGTGCACGCACAGACAGACCTGGACAGCCCGCCAGTCGTCGAATGCAAGCCTCATCTGCAGCAAACCTTCCAGCAACTCCATAGCGACCAGATCATTGATCTGTGTGAGCGCGCAGCCGGCAAGGCGCTCGTGGTGGTGAATACCGCGAGCTTCTGTGGGTTCACCCCGCAATTCAAAGCGCTGGAGGCGCTGTACGAGGCCCGCAAGGGAGAGGGGCTCGAGATTATCGGTATTCCTTCCGACGACTTCAATCAGGAGTCGGCCGACCAGGCCGAGACGGCTACGATCTGCTTCAAAAATTATGGCGTGAGTTTCATGATGACGGAACCCGCGCATGTCACCGGCCCGAAGGCGAACCCGCTGCATCGCTGGCTCATCGAGACGACTGGCGAGGCGCCGCGCTGGAATTTCCACAAATACGTCATCGCACGAGACGGACGCGTGGTGGCTACTTTTCCGAGCAAAACCAGCCCGGACGCCGCCAGTTTCACCAGCGCCGTAGACCAGGCCCTATCAGATCTGTAGCAGCGATCCGGGTCGGCGATGAGCCAGTGCAGCGGAGCCCGCCACCTTGGCAATCTGGTCCCCGGGCCTGACCAGGCGACGATGGCTCAGGCCCATCAGGATGCCATCCGTGCGCGCGCGCAACTGCAGCCGGTTATCTGGCGGTAGCTGATCAATTCTCACGATATCCGCATAGTGTTCACCAGTCTTCAGCCGTTCACCGAGCTGTCTTCTGAACACGAGCAAGCCGGTTTCAGGGGCATACACCGTGTCGACTGCCTGCAGCGGCGAAATCTCGACGTCGCAGGTTCTCGAGTCAGCGGGAGCCTCGTCCACTACCCCAAAATGGCCAAGCACGCTCATGAGTCGCTCGGCATCATCCTCTGCCAGCACATCATCGACATCGATCTGACCACGATACTCCAGCGTCATCGTCAGGGGCATTTCAGCTTCGAGCTGTGTGTTACCAGTGGCCGACAGCAGATCGTACCAGGGCTTGAGGGCACTGCCGTCGAAAGCGATGACGCCCTCGAGCGGCTCAGTGAACAGATGGGTGAAGCCAAGCATGCCAGCCACCTCGGCAGCCTGAGTCTGCTGAAAATCGGCGCAATACGCATGGGCGGCTGTGTAGTCGTCGCAATGAAGATCGAACACGTAGTCAGCTTCGAGGGCCAGGCCCAGCAGGAGCTGTTTCAGATAATCAGTCTCATTGTCAGGGGATCGTGCACGCAGCGACTGTTGCAGGAAATTCCGGAAGCCTGGCCCCAGGTCATCAGGCAAGGTATCAATCTCAAACTCACCGACATTGAAGGTGGGGAAATTCCGATTGAAGTTACCCCGTCCGGTCAGGTCGAAGCGCCCTGTGACGTAACCGAAAATGTTCTGCGCCATGCCGACAGGATTGGCAAAGGGCACCAGGATCACCCGCCCCTTGAGCCGTCCATCGGCCTCTGCCGATGCGAGCAATGGGATAAGATGCTGTAGCACGAGCAGACCTGGCCATTCGTCAGCGTGCAGACCGGCCTGAAGATAGACCACTGGGCCCTTCGAACCGATTTCACCAAAGCGGTAAACCTGCAGTTCCCGGCGCGTACCCGGTGCCGGAGACCAGAGAGGAATGGTTTCAGTCTGCATGTTGAACTCCGAATCGTGGAATAAACGAGTGTTTGGCTGAATAGATGATCAATACGTTAACCCGATCATAGACAGGCGTCATGCTCTGTTGATAGCGTTGACAGCTATACAGATTTTACGAAACCAGCGACTGATGCGGCTGACTATCCTCTGATTCAGCATAGCCGACTGCGTTTATTCTGCTGGCCCGGCCAGGGCAGCTGGCTTATCCCATGACTCCATTTTACTGCACCATTCCAGAGCCTCAGTTCATGACAATCACCGAACAGCCGATGTTCCGCTCAGCCCTGTCTTATAGTCGTCCGGTGCGACTTATCCTGCTGGCACTTGCTGTCACCACAGTCCTTGCGGGCTGCAGCGATGACAGCAAGAAGGGCGGCTCAGCGACACTTGACCCAGAAGATGAACTGCCAGAAGGCAACATCTTCGACGGTCGTGTCATCGATGGCTATCTTCGAAATGCCTTCGTCTGGATGGACCTGAACGGGAATAATGATTACGAGGTGAACGAACCCTCGGCCGAGACCGGCAAGTTCGGTCTGTTTTCCTTCACCGAGGCGCAGCTGGCGGGCATCGAAAATCCAGCGGCGTATCCGCTGCTGGCCTTCGTCGAATCTGGCAAGGTCGTCGATGAAGATCTTATCGCTTTCAATGCTGCGACGCCGGAAGAGGAGGCACCGGGTCTTGTGCTGCGCTCCTACACCTTGAAGGCGCCGCCGGGCGTGCGCTTCATCACGCCTTTCAGCACGCTGACGGCTGCGTATATCAACCAGCAGGCGGAGGCCAATGCCGCAGACCCCGCCTATGTGCCACTTGATTTTCGGACGGCAGGCACAGCTGTCAGCGCCCTGCTCGAGCTCAATACCAACCTCTTGCGGGACTACGTAGCGGAATCGGAGTGGCGCCTGCATGGTTACTCGAAAGCCATAACAAAGGCGCTTCAGGCAGAGACCGAAAAGCTGGTCGAGGCAGCCGGCAGTCCCACAAAAGGCAGTCGGGACGTCATCGACAGGATACCGCCGGAAATAGTCCGCGACAGTCATCTGGCGCTGCTGGCGGATGTTGCCCTCTGGCTCCCTGTAGCCAATCGCTATGCCGAAGAAGTTCGAACGCCAGGCAATCTGCTGGGCATGCCGCTTCGACGTATCGAACGACACATGCGCATGGTGCTTGGCGTCGACACTCCCCTCGCCATCAGCAAAATCCAGTGGTTTGCCGGCAATTTGGCCGCTAGCTCGAGTCGCAACGACCTGGAAAGCAACACAGTGAGCCTGTCTTCAATTTCTGCAGGCGGCGTTAATATGATCGAGACCTGTGAGGATACTGCCAACCTGGCCTGCGAGCGCTTTGCCGAAACCGATTTCACCTATGGTGTATTTGGACGGGTGCTTCAGCAGAATGTCTTCGGTGCCATCGAGTTGCAGTTTCTGCCTCACCCCATATTCGGCTTTCAGCCGCATACAACCTTCCGACCAGAATCTACTGAGGTAGCTCGCCCGGCACCGGACCCTGAAGTAGCCGTCAGCTACCTGGAACCGAAACCGGCCGTGGAATCGGCTGTGTCCGGCGCGCGGGTGTCAGTCAACACGAGAGACTTCGCAAATCGCCTGTTTGAAGGATATTCCGACCTTGGCCAGCGCCCTGACGACCCCAACACCTGGGAGGTGCGCCTCGGGAGTGAGGGCGAGACCTGCGCCGCCTACAGCACTTACTATGTCGAAGCCGAGGAGACGAGTCGCAATCCATCTGGAGCTACGACGGGCTGCCTCGACTATCTATGGCGATTCAGCTTCGACGTCGCTGGCCGAATCATTAACGAAAGCGTTATTCAGCTGTCACCGTTCAGGGTGTATCGGGTCACGCGCGCTTACGAAGCTGTCGATGGCGATGAGCCGACCTCACTGAAGCTGCTGAGTATCAGCATGCAGGCAGATCGCAGTGTATCGCTGGCGAACCCTTCGGTGCGCAGCGAGCTCTTGGGCGGCCCAGCCACCAGCGATGCGCCACTTGAAAAGCTCGAAGACCTCACTGTTTCAGCCCGCAAGGTGGAAGCGGCCATTCCGGAGGAGGAGCCAGCCGGTGCCGCCGAACGCTTTCAACGTATCGTCGAGACACCAACCCTCGACGCCGAAAGCGTGCAAGCAGGCCTCAACCAGCTGGCACCGCAGTTCAGCGATCTGTTCGGCTTCAATCCTATCGGCATCATCTTCAGTGACACCGAGGAAGCCTGCAGCTTGTTGCCCGCTGGCGCTGAGGCCGTGGCCCCGGTTGAGCTGGCAAGTTTCAACTATAGTGGCGATCGATTGACCTCGGTCTGCCGGCCAAACCTCGGCTGCCCGATCAATACTGACGAGAGCCGGCTGACAGCGTCCTGGTGCTGGCACCTCGAGTATGAGAGTCAGCGGCCGGTCACGGCGTATCTGGAGCAAATCCCGGCGAATACACCGCCTCAGGGCCCGTCCAGTAATAACATCGTGATGCTTCAGCGCTTTCAGTACGAGCCACTCGTGGACCTGCTGGACGATAGCGCGAAAAACAACTGAAGCCGAGACATCTTCCGAATCTCAGGCCCTTGCCAGCAAGGCAAAGGTCTCTGATTCGGCATCGAAGCTGACGATGGTATGGCCGGCGCGAATGTCCCGCTCCAGTCGGGCACAGTCCTTGTCCAGATCGCCCCCATAGGCGTCAGCCTCACTGGTTCTGAGCACCATGTCCTGAAGGAAGCTGGCTTTCGCCTCGTCATCCAGTTTATTCAGAAAGTCTGGTGGAAGTTCCATGGACGCTACCTCTTTGCTTGAACAATGTTTACCATTCCGCGATTCATCCTGCCATTGAAGGAAAGTAGTGTCATGCGTTCTGTTGCTTTATTCGTGCTCGCCATCGTGCTGTGTGCGCTGGTGTTCCTGACAACCCTGTGGCTGAACGCGCCCATCAATGCCTTGGCTTGGCACCCTGAGTCACCACAACAGGCGCCTCAGACCGAGAGCCTGCAACAGATTCCAGTTCTGGCCAGCGGTAAGTTGGCTGGTGCTGAGGATGTGCATCCTGTGCGTGAGGCCGATCGTGAACAATGGCTGGTGTATACCGGCATGGCCAATGGCGAAATCATAAGAATTGCCAAGGACGAACGCATTGAAGTCCTGGCCGATACCGGTGGCCATCCACTCGGCCTGGCGCTGGACACGGAGGATCGACTCGTCATCGCCGACGCTGAACGTGGGCTTTTGAGACTGGATCTCGACACGCTGGCACTTGAAACCCTCGCGCCGAGAGGCGGACCGATGCAGCTCAATTTCGTCGACGATGTCGATATTGCGGCCAATGGCGTCATCTACTTCTCGGATGCCTCCTCAGGCCGTGACATGGACGAGCTACAACTGGAAATACTCGAGGCCCGTCCTCGCGGACGGCTGTTCGCTTATGATCCCGCTGCCGCCGAGGGTGAGCGACTTTCGCTATTGCTGGATAAGCTGTACTTTGCGAACGGCGTAGCCGTGACAGCGGATCAGCAGTCGGTCCTGGTCAACGAAACATTCCGTTACCGGGTAACCCGATACTGGCTCGATGGCCCGAAAAAAGGCGAATCAGAGGTCTTCGCCGACCGCTTGCCGGGTTTCCCCGATGGCATATCCCGTGGGAGTGACGGTCGCTACTGGGTAGCGCTGTTCGCGCCCCGAAACAGCGCGCTGGACAATGCTCACCCTTATCCTGTCCTCAAGGAACTGATGGCTGCGCTACCCGAGAGTCTGCAGCCCGAGGCCGCTCGCCATGGCGCGGTGCTCGGCCTGAATGAGGAGGGGGACATCATTGCCAGCCTGCAGGATCCGAGCGGTGAACATGTCTGGGAAATCACTTCTGTCGAGGAAGCTGATGACGGTACGCTATATCTTGGGACCTTGACCGGCGACAGGATTGGCGCTTTGCCAGCCATCGACTGAGGCCAGACGGCCTCGCGGATCGTAAACTTTGCTATGCTTTAAACAGCCTGTTCCAGTCACGATCACCCAGAGGTCTGTATGTCTGCGTCACCTGCCCGAATCACTGATGCGAGTCTCGAGTTTCAGTCCCTGATCGATGTGCTCGACGATGCTTACTGGGAGGCCTCGACACTCGAGAGCAAAGACATCATCTACGATATCCTCACCGTTTTTCACCGCGAGCTGAATGAGCTGAACAAGCTGAGCATTCAGGATCATCACTATCCTTACGAGATGATCACCGATGTCATTCGTCAGGTCAGCCCAAAGCTACATCGACTGCTCGCTAATGTGAACAAGCTTGTGGAGCGGACGCACACGCAAGTGCGGCTGAACAGAACACTCCGCAATGCCATCGCGATCGTGGATCAACAGAGCGGTAGCTGGGGCCAGTAACGTCTCGTGCCATCGACATGGCACCGTGAACATCAGCGCTGGTCGTTTCGCTCGCACACCGAGTTGATGCGTTTGAGAATAAGACCCAGTGGCAGAAGATGGTGACTCACCAGACTGAGGCCGGTCGTCAGCAGTGATACTGAGATATTGCGCTGGGGATCGGCCCAACAGAACTTGTTGATCAGGCCGATGTGTCCGAAGGCCTGCTTCGAAAACGGACCAAAGAGCCCAACAGGGTCAGCGCCAAGCATGAGGCCTGCGCTGTAGCGCATCGGAATGAGCATGGTGCGATCGATACTGCAGGTACCCACCTCCTCAGTCAGCCGCTGTACAGAGCGTTCTGACAACACCTGCTGTCCATTCCAACGCCCACCCTGAAGCAGCATCTGGAAGAAGCGTGAAGTCTCCTCTGCTGTCGAGTAGATATTTCCTGCGGGCACGACCGCGTTATGCCAGGGCTCGCCATTGGAGATTCTGGCAGCTTCCTTGAAACTTGCGCCAAGTGCTCGCTTGACCACGAGGGATAATGGAAAGGGCGTCGATGGTCCCGCGGCCACGTTGACGGCGCCCTTGTCCCTGAACTCTTCAGCCAGTCCGTACTGAAAATACTTCATGCCCAAGGGCTTGCGAAGATGTGTGTCGAGGTAGTTCTGTATCGAATTACCGGTCACCTTTTCGAGAACCTTGGCCAGCACGAATCCGCCGGTGATGGCATGGTAGGCCAGCTTGCCACCGTCGACAGCAATTGGTTTCGCCTCACAGAGCAGGCGCCATACCCGCTCATCATCATACAGCGTCTCGACCGGCTCGTGGGCCGGGAGGCCAGGTATGCCGCCACGATGCGACAGAATTTGATGAATGGTGATATCACCCTTGCCGCGTTCAGCGAATTCAGGACGATAGAAACTCACTGGATCACTGAGGCTTATCTCTCCGTCTTCCACCAGTTTGTGGATGAGCGCCCCGGTGACGGCCTTGCTGGCCGAGAAGATGCACACCGGCGTGTCGAGGCGGATTCGACTGCCCGCGGTCGCCGCGGACTCGGCATCGCCTGATTCCGGCAATGCTGCGTGACCGATGGCCCGATGCATCAACAGCTTGCCCTGCTTGCGGATGCAGAGGGTGACGGCCGGCTGGGTACCACTCTGGTACAGCGCTGTAGTGGCCTCCCAGATGCTCTCAACGCCGTCCCGGCTAATGCCAAGCGTCTCGGGATCAACCTCGTTCGGGTCAATGTCGGTGATATTTGCAAGCCCAGCCGCATTCGCCGGAGCTTCCAGTAAATTGAGCTGCCTTCTCAGGAAGCCGTTGGAGCTGCGGGCCAGGCCCTGGCTGACGCTGGAGTAAAGCTGCAGAGGATCAGTATAAGAAGGCATCGAATATATAGCGGTCCATGAGGAGTGCCACGAAAAGCAGCATCAGGTAAGTGATTGAAAATCTGAATGTGAGTATGGCAGCGCGCGGCTTGCTGTCTCTCAGCAGCCAGACAGCCCATTGTATGAAACGCCCACCCAGCACCAGGGCGCATACCCAGTAGAACCAGCCGCTCATGCCGGTGATGAAAGGCAGCATGGAAATGGCCAGCAGGATGAAGGTGTACAGCAGAATATGCAGTCTGGTGTAGGCATCGCCATGAGTAACCGGCAGCATGGGAATTTCAGCCTGGGCGTACTCAGCCTTGCGGTGCACAGCCAGCGCCCAGAAGTGCGGTGGCGTCCAGGCGAATATGATCAGCACCAGCAGCAGTGCATGGCCGGACACCTCACCTGTAACTGCGGTCCAGCCCAGCAGGGGTGGCGCGGCGCCTGCGAGGCCGCCCAGCACGATATTCTGTGGCGTCGCCCGCTTCAGGAACATGGTGTAGACCACGGCATAGCCAATGAGCGAAGCGAAGGTCAACCAGGCAGTGATACTGTTCACGAAGCCCATGAGGATGGCGAAGCCAGCGCCACTGATGAGGACCGCAAAAGTCACTGCTCGATTGACCGGAATCTTGCCCTGGGCCACAGGTCTCATGCGCGTTCGCGCCATGATCGAGTCGATTCGGTGGTCGACGACGTGGTTGATGACCGCCGCACCTCCCGCCATCAGCGCGATTCCCAGATTACCCAGGATCATGGCGGTCCATGGGAATGCCTCAAAGGGAGCGAGAAGGACACCCACGACGGATGTCAGCAACATGAGTGCTACGACGCGAGGTTTGCAGAGCTCGAGATAATCTTTCCAGACCGCACGCGCAGGCGCCGCGCCAACCCCTTCAGGTCGCTGTAGCGTGTCGTCTATGAGTTCTGAACTGGCGTGCACTGTCATGAAGAATATGTCCCGCTTTGGTTTGGCATATTGTCTTTGTTATGGTCCAGCGACGCTGAAGGCTGGAGTACCGTCTGAACATAAAGAATCGAAAACAGGCAGACCAGCAGCAGCGCTGCCACGGCATTATGAAGCACCGCACTCCAAAGTGGAACGAACGCGAGCACATTGGTGATGCCCAAGGCCACTTGAATGGTCAGAAGCACCCCGGCAACGAGCGCCAGCCGCTGGAGTATCGGCTGACCATTTCGATAAACACCGACAATCAGCCACAACAACACAAGCGTCGTCACAATCGCGCCGACCCGATGAGTGAAATGGATGGCCACTCGAGCCTCGCTATCCAGCATGCCACCCAAATAGTTTGGACCCACATGCTGGGTAAAATCGAAGCCACGACTGAAGTTCATGGCGGGCCAATAGCTGCCGTGACAGGTCGGCAGGTCCACACAGGCCAGAGCAGCATAGTTCGCGCTCATCCACCCTCCAAGAGCGATCTGAACGACGAGCACGACGATGGCCAGTACGATCAGCGGTCGCAGTCGACGAGCTGCAGCCAACTGATTGTGGGCAGCAGTGATGGTCGGCACCCATATACGCCATGACATCAATGCCAGCAGACTCAAGGTCGCAAATCCTCCGAGCAGGTGTGCCGTGACCACCTGCGGCCAGAGCTTCAGCGTCACTGTCCACATCCCGAAGAGCCCTTGCAGTATCACCATGGCCAGCAGCGCTGACGCATGAAGCGAGATATTTGGCACGCCCCCCTTCATACCCGGTCGCTGCTGCTTCAGCGAAAGCCCGGCCATGATCAGAATGAACAGGCCCAGCGTGGCGGCAATGTAGCGGTGGATCATTTCCGGCCAGCCTTTGTCTGCCTCTACTGGCGAGTCAGGATACAGCGCTTCGGCACGCTCAACGTCCTCTGTGGCTTGGGGCACGCCTAGCATGCCATAGCACCCCGGCCAGTCAGGGCAGCCAAGGCCAGCATCCACAAGCCGCGTATAAGCACCTTTCATGATCACCAGCATGGCGAAACACAGTGCGAACACACTGAGATAGCGAAGGACTCTGGAGTGTCGGGGCGATGTCATTGGACTACTCGTGTTGAATGATGACAGGAACGGCTTTAGCCGATTTTCGAGACTTTGAGCAAGCGCTTGAGATCTTCAAGAATGGCCTTGCCATCAGTCGCCTGTGGATAGTACATGATGAAATTGCCATTCGGGTCGGCAAGCACGAAGTCCCCAGGCTGCGGGTCGATCCCGGCGCCGCCGAGCCAGGTCTCAATGGCAATTTCCGCCTCGGCTCCCATGCTCACGAGCTGAATTTTCGAGTACTCGGCCAGCGCCTCACCGCGGCTGGCTTCGGTCATACCCTGTTGCAGCCAGCCATACCCTATACGATCCTGATCCTTGCCTACGGCGACAGTGACCTGACGGGCGATGTAGAGGGCAGGCTGATCACGCTCCAGTGCCTCTGCTGGTCCCGCGGCCGAATCACCAATGACACTGAGCAGCCATTTGGGCTTGTCATCAGGCTGCTTCATCGAATCGCGTTGCCAGATTTCGGACAGCGCCGGCACCGTGTCCGCCTGCAAAGGTGGCAGCACAAGGGTGCCATTATTGGTGGAGGTCTCTGGCACGCCGACCTGGCCAAAATACATGAAGGCCGCCAGAAAGACGGGCGCCAGCGCGATACTGAACAAGGCCAGCAGCTTGAGCTGACCCAGACGTCGGTTCGGTGGGGCGCTGTGCTGGTTTTCGGCGGGATCCACTGAGGGGGTGTGACTATCGGTCATGTTTCTGTTCCAGGTTCTGAGGGTAAGTGTCGTCGTCCCCACGGCGGGCCAACTGCCAGACAGTCAGCGCCATCAGTGCGATGGCCATGGCGAACCACTGCAGGGCATAACCGGTATGCTTGGCGGCGGACATCACATTCGGCGTCCAGAATGGCTGCAGACCGCCTGGGGACTCCGGGGCCATACGCAGCACCCAGGGCAGTACTGATGGTGACGCTGGCCGATCTGCCAGGAACGCGCTGTCAGCGAAGCCCTCGAGCAGCGCTGGAGGATCGACCATCATCTGCACACGCCTCGGCCATTGGGCCTTGCGCGCATTCGCTTCAGTATTTTCCATGATCAGGGGCGCCGCCTGCAAAGTATCCGCCTGCCCCACGATCTCGACAAGACCCTCAGGTACCGACAGAGCTTCAGCCGAGGGCAATGTTGAACGACGGGCATCGCCAGGCACCCATCCTCGCTCCACTAAAAGGCAACTCTGCGTTTCAGGGTCGCAAAAGGGGGTGAAGACCCGGTATCCGAATGCGCCCTGGAAGATCTGGTTATCGTAGAGCACTTGCCGATCGGGCAGAAATTCGCCTTTGATGCGCAATCTGGTGAAGCCTTCGGGACGGTCTGAAGACTGCCAGTCGAACAGGCGTGGCTCAGCTTCACTACCCGCCTCCAATCGCGACATCAGGTCAGCCTTCTCATCGCTCCGCGACAATTGCCACAAGCCGAGATAGATGAACAAGGGCGTAAAGAATCCGGCGAATAGCAGTATCTTCCAGTGCTGACGCAGAATGCCGATCAACGGCGACATGGCGGATGAGCCCGCTCGATCCGATCCGACGATGCCTGTGCAGATGTCGAAAACATAAAAGTGTGGAGACGGCGCTGCAATTCGACCACACTGGCCGAAAAAAAGGTGGTCTGATACATGAAATTCATACTAGGTGCGTTAGTGATCGCGGCGATCGTCAGTCTGTTCAGTGGACTGGTCTTCCTCATCAAGGATGCTGGCGAGGGCGATCGTCTTATCAAGGCGCTGTGGTATCGCCTTGGCTTTTCAATTGCGGTATTGGTGCTTATCGTTGTGCTGGTGTACACAGGTCACCTGACTCTGAACCCACAGCCCTGAAACGTCTGTCGCCCGGATGCGGGCGACGGGTGAGCATGGCCTCAGATGACGTAGACGAAGACGAACAAGGCCAGCCACACAACGTCGACGAAGTGCCAGTACCATGATGCCGCTTCAAATCCGAAGTGGCTCTTCGCCGAAAAGTGGCCAAACATGTAGCGAATCAGAATGACCAGCAGAATGATCGCGCCCAGCGTAACGTGCACACCATGGAACCCGGTAAGCAGGTAGAAGGTAGTGCCATAAATGCCGGAATCCATGGTCAGATTCAGCTCGGTATAGGCAAGATAATATTCGTAGACCTGATAGCCAATAAAGACTGCGCCGAGCAGCACGGTCAGCGCCGTCCAGATAATAACCTGTGCGCGCTTGTCCTTCTTGATGGCATGGTGGGCGATTGTCAGTGTGACACTCGAGGCCAGCAGCAGAACAGTGTTGAGCAAGGGGATATGCCAGGGGTCGACCGTCTTGGTCGGACCGGGAAACAGTTCCGGATTCGGGTTGGTCATGAGCGGCCAGGCAGCCTGGAACTCCGGCCAGAGCAACGTATTCATAGCACCATCGCCTGCACCGCCCAGCCACGGCACTGCCAGAAAGCGTGCGTAAAACAAGGCTCCGAAGAAAGCGGAAAAGAACATGACTTCGCTAAAGATGAACCAGGCCATGCCCCAACGGAAGCTACGATCCATCTGAGAACTATACATGCCTGACATGCTCTCTTTTGCCACGGCTCCGAACCAGCCGAAGAACATGAAAACCATGATCGCGGCACCGACACTGAAAACGATCCACGAGGTTTGCGTGTCAGCGCCGCCGGTTTGATCAACGAGCACAGAGCCAAGACCGTACATCAGCAGAAACAAACCGACAGTGGCGATGATCGGCCACTTGCTCTGCTCCGGTACATAATAGGATTCGTAATTGGCGCTCATGCGTGAGTAACTCCCTGATCTCGTTGACAGACGATTGCTGTGATTATTATTGCGTCCACTGTTTCGCTTCCGGTGTTCACCTAGAGGCCCGCATGATCCTGGACCTCAAACATTGTGTATGACAGCGTCAGGGTCTTGATGTCTTCAGGCAGGTCCCTGTCAATGAAGAAACGCAGACCCATCAGGGTGTCGGCGCCGGCTTCGAGTTCCTGTCGCTGGAAACAGAAGCACTCTGTCTTGTGAAAATAGTCGGCACCTTTGGAAGGCGCCACACTCGGAATGGCCTGAGCGACTATAAAGCGATCAGTAGGGTTGCGGGCGAAGAAATCCACCTGCACCGGCTCGCCGACGACCACGTCCATCTGCTTGTTTTCCGGCGGATTGAAGATCCATGGCATGTTGGCGTTGTTACTCGTCGTGAACTGCACCCTGACCACGCGGCGTGACTCACCTTCGCCCGGCACCGCAGTGGAAATTTCACCCTCATAACGGCCGTTGGTTTTGCCATTGATACCGGTGATATCGCAGAACAGATCGTAGAGTGGCACCAGCGCGAAACCAAAACCGAACATGGCGACGACGACGAACAGCAATTTGCGCACCGTGCCTGCGTGGGAGCGCGGTGGGGTGCTGTTGCCTGGCTGTTCGTTATTCTCGCTCACGTTCTTGACCTCAGTTGACCTTCGGTGGCGTTGCAAATGTGTGATAAGGCGCTGGTGACGGAATTGTCCACTCCAGACCTTCTGCGCCCTCCCAGACGGACGCCGTAGCACGCTTGCCACCCTTGACGCACTTCAGCACGATAAAGAGGAACAGCAGCTGCGTGGTACCAAACAGGAAGGCACCGATACTGGCGACCATATTGAAGTCTGCAAACTGCAGCGCGTAATCCGGAATACGACGTGGCATTCCCGCCAGTCCCACGAAGTGCATGGGGAAGAAGGTCAGGTTGACGCCGATAAAGGATAGCCAGAAGTGCAGCTTGCCCAGCGTTTCGTCGTACATGTAGCCAGTCCACTTGGGCAGCCAGTAATAGGCCGCCGCAAATATACTGAAGATCGCACCTGGCACCAGCACGTAATGGAAGTGAGCCACCACGAAGTAGGTATCGTGATACTGGAAGTCAGCCGGCGCCATAGCGAGCATCAGCCCCGAAAAGCCACCGATGGTAAACAGGATCACGAAGGCGACCGAGAACAGCATCGGCGTCTCGAAAGTCAGTGAACCCTTGAACATGGTGCTGACCCAATTGAAGACCTTCACACCAGTCGGCACGGCAATCAGCATCGTTGCGTACATGAAGAACAGCTCGCCTGCCAGCGGCATGCCGACAGTGAACATGTGGTGAGCCCAGACCAGGAAGCTCAGTACCGCGATGGATGCTGTCGCATACACCATCGAGGCGTAGCCGAACAAGGGCTTGCGGCTGAAGGTCGGGATGATCTGCGAGACGATACCGAAGGCAGGCAGAATCATGATGTACACTTCAGGATGACCGAAGAACCAGAACACGTGCTGGAACAGCACCGGATCACCACCACCCTCAGGCTTGAAGAAACTGGTACCGAAGTGGATATCGGTCAACATCATGGTGACGACACCAGCCAGAACCGGCATGACCGCAATCAGCAGGAATGCGGTGATCAACCATGACCAGACGAACATCGGCATCTTCATCATCGTCATGCCAGGCGCACGCATGTTCAGGATGGTTGCGATAACGTTGATGGCACCCATGATCGAAGAGATACCCATCATGTGCACGGCAAAGATGAAGAAAGTCACGCTCGGCGGCGCGTAGGTGGTCGACAACGGTGCGTAGAAGGTCCAGCCGAAGTTGGGGCCACCGCCTTCCATGAACAGGGTCGAGACCATCAGACTGAAAGCGAACGGCAGGATCCAGAAGCTCCAGTTGTTCATTCGTGGCAGCGCCATGTCAGGCGCACCTACCATCATCGGAATCAGCCAGTTGGCCAAACCGACGAAGGCTGGCATGACCGCACCAAACACCATGATGAGACCATGCATGGTCGTCATCTGGTTAAAGAAATTCGGTGCTACGATCTGCAGACCAGGCTCGAAAAGCTCCGCCCTGATAACCAGCGCCATACACCCGCCAAGCAGGAACATGGTGAAGCTGAACCACAGGTACATCGAACCGATATCCTTGTGGTTGGTCGTATACAGCCAGCGCGTGAACCCCTTGGCAGGGCCGTGATGATGATCATCGTGGTGATGGGAATCTATTACCGCACTCATGTCCTGTCTCCTGAGCCTGTTGCAGACCAACCGGCCGCTTATTTAAGTCCGCTGACGTCTTTTGGTTCGAGCATGTCGCCGAGGTCATTGCCCCAGGCATTCCGTTCGTAGGTGACTACTGCGGCAATGTCTACATCGCTGAGCTGGCCACCGAAGGCAGGCATGGATGTACCCGGGCTACCCTTGATCACGATTTCGGCATGCGCTTCGATGGCGCCTACTGCCAGGCCCTGGCCAACAAGCGACGGGAAGGTCGGCGGCAAGCCCTGACCATTGGCCTGATGACAGCCTGCACAATTTTTCGCATACACCGCTTCGCCACGCTCGGTCAGTTCAGCGAGTGTCCACTCCTTGCTCTGCAATTCGAATTCTTCCTTGGCTTTTTCCTGCTTGGCCAGCACCCACTCGTCATATTCTGCCTGCTCGACAGCTTTGACGACCACCGGCATGAAGCCATGGTCCTTGCCACATAATTCAGTGCACTGGCCACGGTAGGTGCCGGGTGTATCGATACGGGTCCAGGATTCGTTGATATAGCCTGGGATGGCGTCACGCTTGACGGCGATATCAGGCACCCACCAGGAGTGGATGACGTCCGCTGCGGTCACGAGGAAGCGAATTTTCTTTCCGACGGGAACGACGACTGGCTCATCGACATCCAGAAGATAGTGCTCGCCTTTCTCGGCGCGATTATAGAGTTCGTCCTGATGCGTCTCCATCACACTGAAGTAGCCGAAATCTTCCTTCAGGTAATCGTAACGCCATTTCCACTGATAGCCGGTGATCTTGATATCGATCTCGGAATCATTTGTATCGTACATTTCGATGAGGGTACCGGTGGCTGGTATGGCCATGCCGATGAGGATAACGAAGGGAATGGCTGTCCAGATAATTTCTACGGTGGTGCTTTCGTGGAACTTGCTGGCCTTGGCGCCCCTGCTCTTGCGGTAGGCGAACATTGACCAGAACATGACGCCGAAGACGACGACACCGATGGCTATACAAACCCAGAGAATAAGCATGTGAAGGTCGAAGACCTTATGGCTGATCTCAGTGACACCCTCCCGCATATTAAGCGTCCATTCGGCGCTGGCAACCAGGGGAACCATACCCAGCACTGCCGCAGCGATGGCAAGCGAGAGCCGACGGGGCCGTCGGAGGTGTGAGAGGACAGTCATGCAAGCTCCACAGTCTATAGCTGAATCCTGGAAACCCGGGCGCAACTAGCTGGCATCGATGATCGACTGCGGATGAGAGAACAAAAATGAAGGGCATGCACCGTCCTCGCGAGCCTGCGCCAGTTTGATGGCGAGAATCACGGGAGCAGACATCGCTGCGCGATCTGTTATTGTTCTTCCAACTCCGCATAGCCGAGAGTATCGACAGCGACAACTTTCGCAAGGCTGCCCTCTATCGACGTCTCTTTGCAAGACAATCAGTTAGGGGGCATCAATACAACTACTGGCACTGACCAATTAGCTACGGGGTTATTTGCGGCCAGTATAAGCATATTCTGAAGCAGGCAGCAATTACCTTTTTATCGGGCTTGAGTCTACACTCAGGAGTGCACATGCTTGAGTCTCAGAAACAGTTCAAATCCTGTTCGGACCCTGTCATGGCTCACCATGAGGTAAGGAACACGGGATGACGCTCGATGTTGTAGACGAGATCATCAATTCCGGTGTACGGAGAGATTTCGAAGCCAGCGGCCTGCAGCTCTGGATCGGTCGAAGACTGGGCCAGTTGCCAGGCAGGATCTCCATCGCCGACAAGGATGCGGGCGCTGCGCTTGGCGCATTCGTGCGCCTGTATATTTCAGTGGTGCCTGCGCTACTCCAGTGCCTTGCTCGCGACGCTGAACCAGACGGACTCCTCAGCGCCATTTGCGCGCAGTGCGTTCGATACTTCACCGAACTTCCCGAAGCCGTCACCGGACAATCCGGTGTGAGTGGTCTGCTGATCAAGGCGTACCGCTGCCACCGCCTGGTCGAGGAGTTCCGCGACACCTATCCTGACCTCGGTCGTAGCGAAGCCTTCCATTTCGTCAATGACGAAGCCAATCTGCTGGTTCATCAGCTGGTCGGAGAACCCTTCGCCAATGAAGTCGATATGGCTTGCGAGAACGATCTCGATCAGTTGATCAACCAGGTGAGTGGGCCCAGTGGCTTCGACAGTCGGGCCTTTGCACAGTCTCTCGCAATCGCGGCGGGCGCATCGCGGAAAGGGTCCGGTGATGACTGCGACTGCCTGTGCAAACGCCGCCATGCCGGAGGCTGCTTTCGCCTGAGGGAAAACGATCTGGTGAACCTGCTCACCGCACACAAGATTGCCCTCAGCCTGGGTTATGAGTCGGGCTTCGGATCCCGCTTCGGCAACTTGTAGAATTTGATCGGCTGTTCTTTCACTGCAGCCTTCGCTGCCTGATCCTGCTGCTTGCGGACCTCCATGCGATTGGCTGGCAACTCCGGTGCCGGTGGATCGTTCAAGGCCTCATTGAAGCCGCAGGCAACACAATCCCGAACCTGCTTGCCCTGCTCGTTGGTCCAGGCGCGGATCTTGTCCATCGCCGCACAACGCGGGCAGACGGCTCCGGCAATGAATCGCTTGACCATGTGCTACTGCAGCCCCGACTGCTTCAAGAGCGCTTCCACACTTGGCTCACGGCCACGGAAACGCTTGAAGAGGATGAGGGCTTCTTCACTACCGCCTTTCGACAGAATGTTTTCGAGGAAGCGCTGCCCTGTCTCCGCATCGAAAATGCCTTTCTCGCTGAACAGGTCGAAGGCGTCTGCGGCCAGAACCTCGGCCCACTTGTAGCTGTAATAGCCTGCTGCATAGCCGCCGGCGAACACGTGCGAAAAGCTGTGCTGGAAGCGGTTGTAATCAGGCACTTTCACCACCGCGACCTTCGACCGTACCTCGTCGAGCAGTTTCTGGACATCAAAGCCCGTTTCGTACTCCTGATGCAAACGGAAATCGAACAACGAGAACTCGATCTGCCTCACCATCATCATGCCGCTGTTGAAGTGCTTGGCGGCCAGCATCTTGTCCAGCAGGTCTACCGGTAGCGGCTCACCGGTTTCGTAGTGCCCGGAAATCAGTTCCAGCGCTTCTGGCTCCCAGCACCAGTTCTCCATGAACTGGCTCGGCAACTCCACTGCATCCCAGGCAACGCCATTGATCCCTGACACATCGTAGCAGTCGATCTGCGTGAGCATGTGGTGCAGGGCATGACCGAACTCGTGAAAGAGTGTAGTGACTTCATCGTGGGTGAGCAGCGAAGGTTGGTTGTCAGTGGCTGGCGTGAAGTTACTGGTCATGAAGGCCACTGGAAGCTGCAGCCGCACCCCATCCTGGTCGTGGCGCTCGTAGCGGACAGCATAATCGGCCATCCAGGCACCGCCCCGCTTCTGCTGGCGCGCGAACAGATCCATGTAGACAGCGGCAATGACTTCGCCGTCGCGCTTCACCTGGTAGAAGGTCACATCCTCGTGATAGCAATCCCCGGCTTCGGCCTGCTCGAACTGTACGCCGAACAGCTTGCTCACCACGCTGAACATGCCCTTGATGACGCGCTCGGCTGGAAAGTAGGGGCGCAGGGCCTCCTGGCTCAGATCATAGCGTGACTTTCGCAGTTTCTCGGAATAGTAGCCGACGTCCCAGGCCTGCAGACCCTGCGCCTGGGTAATTCGCTCGCCATCGCTCTCACGGGCAAATGCCTGCAGCTCGTCAAATTCGCGGCGGGCGAAGGGCCTGCCTTTTTCCGCAAGCTCTTCGAGAAAGCTGGTAACAGCCCGGGGGTCTTCCGCCATCTTCGTGGCGAGACTGTATTCGGCGTAGGTATCGAAACCGAGCAGTCGGGCCATTTCCTGCCTGAGACCCAGTATCTCGTGCATGGTTTCGGTGTTGTCGAACTGCCCGGCATGCGGGCCCTGGTCAGATGCGCGTGTACTGAACGCGATATACATTTCCTCGCGCAATTCACGTGTATCGCAATAGGTCATGATCGCGTGATAGCAGGGGAACTCGAGTGACAGCAGATATTCTGCTTCACAGTCGTCGGCCTTGCTGGCAGCGGACCGGAGCATGTCGAGCGCAGAATCGGGCAGGCCGGCCAGTACGGCCTTGTCGTTCACAGGCTTCTTCCAGGCCTGTGTCGCATCGAGCACGTTGTCGCTGAACTTCGATGTCAACTGGGCGAGTCGCCTTGAAATGTCACCGTAGCGCTTCTGCGCATCGGCTTCGAGCGACACGCCACTCAGTCTGAAGCTCCGCAGGGCGTCCTCGAGGGCCTTGCGCTTGGCCTGTGGCAGCTTTTCGAATTCCGCAGAGTCCTCCAGCGCCTGGTAGGCCTGGTATAGCCCCTTGTTCTGACCGAGCTCGGTGTAATACTCGCTTAACAGTTCCACCGCAGCATTGTAGGCCTCGCGCAGACTCTCACTGTTACGCACGGCGTTGAGATGGCTGACGGGCGCCCAGAACTGGTTCAGCCTGTTGGCCAACTCGTCCATCGGCTGGACGATGTCATCCCAGCTGCTGCGACCGGAGTCGATAACGCGCGCAATTTCAGCCCGGCACTCGTCCAGCAGCGCTCTGAGCTCCTCGACGAGGGTGCTGGCGTCCACTTTCGAGAAGCTTGGTAGATCAAGAATTGGCTGATAGGCTGTCATTATTTCTCCAGACGGATATTGGACGGTCAGTATGAATCTACGTGAATTTCAGGGCAAGCACCCACAAATCGGGGCTGAGACCTTCATCGATCCCAGCGCTGTCGTCATTGGTGACGTTGAACTGGGCCGGGATTGCTCAGTATGGCCCGGCACGATCATACGTGGGGACATGCACCGTATCCGCATTGGTGACCGCTGCAGTATCCAGGACGGCAGCGTGCTGCACATCACCCATGCCGGCCCCTTTACCCGGGACGGGCATCCACTGATCATTGGCAACGATGTCACAGTAGGTCATCGGGCAGTGCTGCATGGCTGCACGCTGGGCGACGAGATACTGGTCGGCATGGGCGCCATCATCATGGATGGTGCCGTGGTCCCGTCACGCGTCGTCATCGGAGCCAACTCACTGGTACCACCTGGCAAGGAGCTGGACAGCGACAGCCTGTACGTTGGCTCGCCTGCGCAGCGCGTGCGAGCGCTCTCGGCAAGCGAAACCGAATACTTCAAGTACACAGCGGCCAACTACGTGCGCCTGAAAGACCAGTATCTTGCGGAGACACCCAGCTTTGGTTGATTCACATTCACAGCAGTCTCCTGCCACGCCTGCCTGGCTAATCCCGCTCGCCTGGCTGATTCTTGGCTTCGCCCTACTGGCAGGTATCTGGAGCCGTTTCGTCGGTCTCGGCGTCTGGAACCTGAGCCTGGATGAATACTACTTCATGAGCTCGGTGCAGTTCATCCTCGACAAGGGTATCCCCGAGTTTCCCTGTGGCGGCTATTATGTACGCGGTTTGCTGCAGCAGTACATTACGGCGCCCCTGCTGTATCTGACCGGAGATCCTGAACTGGCAGGTCGCCTACCCACGGCCGTCGCCAACCTGCTTACGGCGCCGGTTATCTACTTCATTGCACGCCATGTGGTCTCGAAGCCGGTCGCGCTGCTGACTACCGCGCTCTTCCTGATTTCACTCTGGGAAATCGAGTTTGCGCGCTTTGCCCGCATGTACGCCTTCTTCCAGCTGATTTTCGCGCTACAGGTGCTGTGGCTGCTGCAGTGGCGAGCGGGTCGCCCGGAAGCATTCTGGCGCCTGCCGCTGACGGCCCTTGTCGCTGTGCTGGTGCATGAAGGCGCGGTATTCGTGCTGATGCTGTGCTTCATTCCCTTGATCCTGGCTCCGCTGGAAGCGCGAACGCTGCCGCGCACACCCCGATGGTACTGGCCATTTGTTGGCCTGGCGACGGTCGTCACGCTCGCCTTCCAGCTGGTGGATATGCGCAGTTTCGGCGCCCCCTCCCGCACGCCTGAAGATTTCAAGCGCCCACCTTCCGATAGTCGAATCGACCTGCCAGACCTGCAGACTGGCACATTGATGAATAATCTTGATTCACCACTCGCCCTGCTGGGGCTGGCATTGGTCGCAGCAGGAGGCGCCTGGCTGATTTGGAGGCTGATCAGGGACTACCGTGAACGGCTGATCGACTGGCGGGCCGCGGCCGTGATATCAGCGGCGATCCTGCTGTGCCTGCTGCACCTGTTCATGCTGGCGACAGTTACCGTATTTCTCTTCATGCTGCTCGGTTATTTCACCGCCATCAGGCGGGCTTCATTTATAGCCTACGTCGCCGGTGTGGCCGCAATGGCTGTCGGCTGGCTACTGATACTGCAAAGCCCGGTCCCGCTCGTGAACTATCCTTCGTTCTTCTGGGGCTTCGTGAATACTTATCTTACGGCCATTCCGATCGAGACAATCTGGATCGTCGCGGGTATCGGCATAGTGTCGCTGATCGGGCTCATCCACCAACTGAGCATGCCAATGAGGCACTCAGCTGAAGCCGACAGTCACAAAGGGCAAGCGCTGAAAATACTGCTATTCGTATTTCTGGGTTGTCTGACTGTTTTCTGTCTGCTCAACACGCGCTTCACCTTCACCCGCTACAGTTTTCATCTATATCCCCTCATGCTGCTGTTCATCGTGATATCGATCCACTGGCTTGCCCTTCAGATTGGGAAGTTGGCCAGCGATCGAACCGGCACGATCTACGCCTTTGCGTTGTTGACCGGGCTTGGCGGCTACGTCCTCAGCTCTGAGCATTACGGCTGGCGCCACCTCGTATTCGTAGACCATGCCGAGTACAGCCTTCGTTCGGCCTACCCGCTGTTTACGGAATTTCACTACTATCAGCGGGACGACTTCGAGACTGTCGGCCAGAAAGTGGCCGAGTTGGCAGCACCCGAGGATGTCGTGATCTCCAGTTCACCGGCTGCCGATTTCTACATACCGAACATCAGCTATATCTTCCACACCAGGGACGACATTCGTTACCTCGAAACGATCAGCTGCCGTGGTACCGAGCATCTCTGGACCGGCATTCCGATGCTGTCACGCTATGAAGAGGTCGAGGCGCTGGTGGAGAGTGGAACGCGGGTCTGGTTCGTCACCGGCGAAAATTCCAATGGGCGAAAGGACCTGGTAGATGCGGTGGTGAGTGCCTGGCCCGAGTCTCGACTGGTCTATGAGAGCATTGATGGCTCAGACCGGCTTTACGAGATTCGGAGCGCTCGCTGAGGCGTTTCAGTTTCCGGCCGATCTGCGGCCGGTAAACTTTTGTGAAATGTGCCTGCAAACGCTGGCGACAGCGGCACTATACGCTGTACACTCTCGCCCCAATTCAATTCTGATTACTTAGAAGGACGTCTGCAGCATGGGTACTTTTTCTCGGTTTGTTGTGGCGCTGGTGCTGCTGGTCGTCATTCTCGGTGGCATTTTCGGATACAAGTTCTACCAGATCGGGCAGATGCAGGCGCAGTTTTCGCAGCCGCAACCTGCCACTGTCGTGGACGCGGTCGAAGTTGGTACCGTGACCTGGCAGCCGTCCATCAAGTCGGTCGGCAGTACCCGGGCCATCAACGGAATAGAGGTCGCCAACGAACTGCCCGGTGTCGTTGAAAAACTCATGTTCGAATCTGGTCAGCGGGTCGAGGCTGGAGACGAGCTGGTGCGACTGGACAGCGCCATCGATGAAGCCGCGCTGACCACCCGTCGAGCCGAGGCCATGCTGGCCAGCAAGGAATACCAACGAAATGCGGATCTGATTTCCAGGCGCGCCGTGTCACAGTCTGCTGTCGACGAAACCCAGGCCGCCATGGAAACCGCCAAGGCTCGAGTTCAGGAAGCCGAAGCCCAGCTCGGCAAGAAGGTGCTCAAGGCGCCGTTCGATGGTGTCCTTGGCCTTCGGCTCGTCGACCTCGGCGAATATCTTCCGGCTGGAACACCGATCGTCGAGATCAACATGCTGGACCCCATTCTCGTACAGTACACGCTGTCTGAGCGCGAGCTGAGCAATGTCGAAATTGGCGATACGGTGGAAGTAAGTGTCGCTGCGCTGCCAAACGAAAGCTTCAAAGGCAAAGTCAGCGCGATCAACAGTTCAGTCACGGCAGAGAGTCGCACTGTCCAGCTGCGCGCCGAGCTCGCCAATGCTGACCAGCGTCTGAAGCCGGGCATGTTCGCGACGATCGAGACGCTGGCTGAAGACGAGCGATCTATCGTCGCCATCCCCAACACGGCCATCGCCTTCAACACCTATGGCAACTTCGCCTACGTGCTCATCGAAAATGATGAGGGGCAGCTTGTCACCGAGCGCCGCACCATCGAAACCGGCAGCATGCGTGACGGCATGACTGAAGTGACCAAGGGGCTCGAGGTCGGCGAACGCATTGTCTCTACAGGCCTGCTGCGCTTGCGTGCCGGCCAGCCCGTGCAGATCAAGCAGGCCCAGGCTGAAGCGGCGCCAGCCAGCGCTGGAGCACAATAATCATGCGCTTTACCGACATTTTCATACACCGGCCGGTTCTGTCGACGGTCGTCAGCCTGCTGATTCTCCTCATTGGCGCCCGCGCCATGATGGAAATGGAGATCCGGGAGTATCCTGAGCTCGAAAGTACCAAGGTCACTGTGACCACGGCTTACCCCGGGGCGAGTAGTGAACTGATACAGGGCTTCATCACCCAGCCCTTGCAACAGGCCATTGCCGAAGCCAAGGGCATCGATTTCCTGAGTTCTTCGAGCACCCAGGGTATGTCGACCATCGAAGCGCAGATGGAGCTGAACTACGACGCCAATGCCGCCCTGGCCGAGATCCAGTCGAAGGTGGCCAGTCAGCGCAACGTGTTGCCTGCCGAGGCGCAGGATCCAGTCATCAGCTCCACGACCGGTGACGGCAATGCCCTGATGTACATCGCTTTCTTCAGCGACGTGATGGAAGTGCCGCAGATTACGGACTACCTGGCCCGTGAGGTACAACCGCGCCTGCAGGCACTCGCCGGCGTGGGCAAGGCCGAGCTGCTGGGGCGTCGCTTCGCCTTGCGTGTGTGGCTCGATCCGCAGAAGCTGGCAGCTGTCGATCTCACATCGACCGAAGTCTCGCAGGCACTACTTCGAAACAACTACGTATCAGCCGTTGGCCAGACGAAGGCCGAGTTCATCAAGGTCAACCTGACCAGCAACACGGATGTGGCCGACACCTCGCAGTTCGAAAACCTGGTGATCAAGAGTACCGACGATGCCATCGTTCGTCTCAAGGACATTGCCAGAGTCGAGCTCGGCTCCCAGACCTACGAAAACATCGCCCTGTACAAGGGCAAGCCTTCGACTTATGTCGCCATAAACCTGGCGCCAGGCGCCAACCCGCTGGACGTAGCCGCACTGGTCAAGGACCTGCTACCCGATATCGAATCGCAGCTGCCCCAGGGCCTGCTGGTGGAATTGCCCTACGATGCTTCCGCCTTTATCGACGATTCCATCAATGAGGTCATCAAGACCCTGCTCGAAGCCGTGGGCATCGTACTGGTCATCGTTTTCCTCTGTCTCGGATCGCTGCGTGCGGCGATCGTGCCTTCCGTCGCAGTACCGCTGTCATTGATCGGTGGCGCCTTCATCATGCTGGTGCTCGGCTTCTCGCTGAATCTGTTGACACTGCTTTCACTGGTGCTGGCCATCGGACTGGTCGTGGATGACGCCATCATCATTGTCGAAAACGTGCATCGCCACATCGTCGAAGGCAAGTCACGGAAGGAGGCTGCCCTGGCCGGTGCGCGTGAAATGGCCAATCCGGTCATTGCCATGACCATTACGCTGGTCGCCGTTTATGCGCCGATCGGCTTCCTCGGTGGGCTGGTCGGCTCATTGTTTACAGAATTCGCCTTCACCCTGGCAGGTGCTGTCGTCATATCCGGTATTATCGCCCTCACGCTGTCTCCAATGCTCGCCAGCAAGGTGCTCAAGCCTCATGGCGAGTCCTCCCGGTTCGAGAATGCAGTGGAACATGCCTTCGAGAAACTGGCTGCCGGCTACAAGCGTTCACTATCGGCGGTGGTCAAGGTGCTATCGCCTGTGATCATGTTCGCCGTGGTGATCCTGGTCTCCATCTACTTCATGGTGATGTTCAGCCAGAACGAGCTGGCGCCCGCCGAAGACCGTGGCATCGTCCTGTTTCAGGGCAAGGGTCCGCAAACGGCCACACTCGAGTACCTGCAGAAGTACGGCGCAGAAATGCAGACCGCCTTCGAGCAGGTCCCTGGCTACGACGAGACTTTCATGCTCGTGGGTGTGACCAGCCCAGACGCCGTTTTCGGTGGTTTCAAGATGAAACCCTGGAGCGAGCGGGACGTCTCACAGTTCGAAATCATGCCTGAGCTTCAAGCCTCTGTGGCGCAGATTACCGGCCTGAGTTCAGCCGTCTTCCCGATTCCATCATTGCCCGGTGCCAGTGGCGGCCTGCCATTCCAGTTCGTGATCACGACTGGCAGTGATTTCCAGCAGCTCGACCAGGTAGCTGACGAGATGGTGGGTGCGGCCATGCAGAGCGGCAACTTCATGTTCGTACAAAAGTCGATCAACATCGACAAGCCGGTCGTCAAGGTGAAGGTCGATCGGGACCGGGTAGCGGATCTCGGCCTGTCCATGCAGGACATCGGTCAGGCCATGGGCAGCATGCTTGGCGGCGGTTATATCAACCGCTTCAATATGGAAGGCCGCTCCTACGAGGTGATTCCGCAGGTGGAGCGCTACGCGCGCATGACGGAAGAGGCGCTGAACGAGTTCTACATTCGCGCTGACTCCGGCGAGCTCGTGCCGCTCGGTGCTGTGGTCAGCTTCGAGCATGGTGTCGAACCTTCGGCCCGCACACAGTTCAACCAGCTGAATTCGATCACCATCGAGGGTATACCCGCGCCACCGGTACCCATGGGTGACGCTGTAAACTTCATGAAGACGAAGGCTGCCGAGATTTTCCCGCAAGGCTTCAGCTATGACTTCAAGGGCGAGTCCAGACAGTTCGAAAGTTCTGGCAGCGCCCTGATGGTGACCTTCTTCCTGTCCTTGCTGGTCATCTACCTGGTACTGGCTGCGCAGTTCGAAAGCTGGCGTGATCCGCTGATCATCCTGGTGTCGGTACCGATGTCGATCGCCGGGGCGATGGCCTTCATCATGCTGGGCTTTGCATCAATGAATATCTACACCCAGGTGGGGCTGATCACGCTCATCGGCGTAGTGGCGAAAAACGGTATCCTTATCGTGGAGTTTGCCAATACGCTGCAAAAGCGGGGTATGGACAAGCGTGAGGCGGTTATCGAAGCCGCAGCGATTCGTCTGCGACCGATCATCATGACTTCACTGGCGCTGATCTTCGCCATGGTCCCGCTGTTGATCGCTGCCGGTCCGGGTGCGGCATCGCGCTTCGCCATCGGTCTGACGATTGCAACGGGTCTGGGTATTGGCACCTTCTTCACGATCTTCATTCTGCCAGCATTCTATATCTTGCTGGCCAAGAAGCTCGAGCCCACCGAGGTGGTTGAAGAGACGCTGGTGATAGGCAACGGTGACAGGGATGATCTGACAGCCGGGGGGCAGCCTGTTCGGGATCACTGATCAATTGACGCCGGTTCGCGTGTCGCGGACTGGCTGAATCAGGCTCACTCAAACCCGGTGCTCTGGAAGCCAGACACCGGGTTTTTGTTGTCGATCAGATCATGGTCATATGGTTGTCGTAATGCCGTCTGGCGGCGCTTACGATCAACTCGGGGCGAGAACCATTGGCGGGCAGAAGCCAGAGTTCGCCAAAGCCAGTGCTCACGAGAAAGTGTCCTGGCTGGGCTGCGGGGACACAGGCGCCGCAAGCATCGTTGATGCTGTGTAGTATGGGCGCTTCGTGGGGCTTGTCGATGCGCCACATGGCAACCGTGTTGCCTCGAGGTGCAGACGTCAATACGGTTTTCGACTGCACATCATAAGCGACCGAGCCGATATAGCCCGACGCGTCTGGTACCGGGGCAAGCATTTGCATGGCAGCGGCCTGATCCGGTCTGAAGGTCGCCACCCCCACCAGACGATCGGAAAACTCGCTGGTCGATGATTGATCCTGATCCTGACATCCGAAACATACTGTGGCGCTATCGACGGCAGCGAGATGCCGAATGGACAGACTGCTACCTGACTCCGGCAGGCGGTGTCGTCCGAGCACCCGACTGTCGAGGCTTGCGCTTGTATACCCATTCCGGCCGGTGATTTCGATGAAAGCCAGCGAACTCTCGACTTGCCCCTCATTCAGAATCATTCGGGGGAAGTCGGGATCGGTCTCGAGCCCCCCATTGGCCACGCAAACGATGTCGCTGTTCGCGGGCCTTGTCGACGCCGATGCTGGCAGCAGCACAATTTCGTGTGGACCGACACCACCGCTGTCGATTTCACCCACTCTACGGAAGCTCACACTGTCATAAACACCAATGACGCCTCTGGACTGGCCGAAATCATTCTCGGTCGTATAAAGGCGAGCGCCGTCAGCCGAGAACACGCCATGCCCCATGCCATGACGGTCTTCAGGCGTGTTCAGTTCATGGCTCAGGACGTAGTCGCCGGCGTGATTTCTGCGATAAACCTGCATCCAGCGCTCTGGTCTGCGGGCAAAGCTCACTATCATGGACCGGTCGGCATTGATGGCGATCCCGTGCGCACGCCCGGGTAAGGCTTCGCTGGGACGCCCCCCCAGGGTTAGACGGTAGCGCGGCGGATTGCTATCTGCTTCCATGAATGCGGATGCGAGATCAGCGGACGACTCGGTCGCCGACCGCTCTACGTCAACAGGCGCGGCGACCGCACTACGATGCAGCAGGAAGGCGGGAATACAGGCGCTGGCGACAGAAGAGGCCGCGACACTGCCAAGGAAGCGGCGACGGGAGTGCCTTGCAGGAATAGTCATATCAGTCTCCATCCATTGAATTGAAGCCGCGGGCCAGCCCGAGGGCTGGATAGAGTTGCGTCATGAGATCGCGACTAGCCTGGGCCAGCATGCCACTGGCATAGTCGACGGTGTCGATGGCCTCTTCCAGCTCCCCTGCCGTCACAGCACGTCCCTCGAGACCTGCCAGTGTCTTGACGGCCTGCTCGGCCTGAGTCAGCTGGAAGCGTATGGACGCAACATAACCGGCTTCGTTGTCCTGCAGCAAGCCCTTGATTGGTGCACTCTCCAACAGTGTGTCGATACCGTGGATTTCAGCACCCACACTCGCGAGCGCCAGATGTGCCCGGCTGAAGGGCACCTTGCGTGTGAGCTCAAGCCGCTCAGGCGTCGTCGAGCCGCCCAACTGCTCGAGCTGTGTACGCATCGACTGTTCGATAGCCCCGAGCTTCATCTCCCCGGAAATCTGCAAACCGCCGCGAATGACTTCCATCCATTGCGAGAAGGTCAATGCCTTCAAGGCCTCGCTGCCCTCAGACATGTGCTCCGAGAGCTGGGCGGTCGTGGCCACCATGCCATCGGCCAGTGAGCCGAGGTAGTTGCAGTAGAAGGCGGCTTTGCCAGCATCGGGGGACATCGCAGCGGGGCGATTCAACTGCTCCAGAACCGCCTCGAAAGCCGGCAAGCCCTGCAGGGCCACGCTCTGCTGCTGCAAGGAGTCGGCTTGCAGGAGCGTTTCGGGCTGGCTCATGAGGGCCTGTTGGATCTGCCGTTCGCCACTTCCTCGCTTGTCAGGCCAGAACTGAATTCGTTGCCCGACATGGTCTTCGCGATAGGGACCTATCCGGATGAAAGACACCCGCGACCAGTTCATGGCCAGGCTTTCGAATGAACGCTGCAAGGTCTGCTGCGCTGCAGTGGCAGCCTGGCCCGTGCCAGATGCGGCTGAACAGTGCTTCGCGGTGCTCTGCTCGAGCGCTCTGGCCGACTCTTGCACTTGGCCATAGGCCTCGTTGAGATAGCGCTGAATAGACTCAGGCGTAGCCTGCTGGGTAGCAACCTGCGCTGCAGCCACCTTCAGCGAGAGTGGACATAGCAGGATCAAGCTGGCCAAGCGGACCTGACGGCGCCTGAAAGCCGAATGATGAGATGAAGTCATGTAAAGCGACCTATGAATGAGCGATGAAAAGAGCGCCCTTACAGGCTCTCTACGAATCTGACCAGGGCACTGCGCTGCGCCGGCTCCATGGCTGCGACCCTGTCCCTCGCTGCAGCCGCTTCTCCGCCGTGCCAGAGGATGGCCTCGAGCAGATTACGCGCACGTCCATCGTGCAGGTAGCGGGTGTGGCCATTGACCATTTCGGTCAAGCCGATCCCCCAGAGTGGTGCCGTACGCCATTCGCTGCCAGAAGCCGCCCCCACGGGTATGTTGTCCGCCAACTCGGGACCCATGTCATGAAGTAGCAGGTCGGTATAAGGCCAGATCAGCTGAAACTGATAGTCGCCCTGACTGGCATGGCGGCTGGTGACGAATTTCGGCGTATGGCAGCTGGCACAGCCAGCCGCGTGAAACAGCTGCTTGCCTTCCAGCACCACCGGCTCGTCCACATCACGCCGCTGAGGCACTGCCAAATTGGCCGAATAAAACTCGACGAGGTCAAGTGCTTCGTCCGATACCTCATGCAGCTCCTGAATATCGCCATACGAACCGACGCCATGAGGTGCACTCCGGCAGATCACCTGGCCGACCGTACAATCGCCCCAGGGCCCGGGCCGAAGACTGGTCGACAGCCCCATGTCATTGAAAAAGGCGTCAGCGGATTGCTGGCGGATATTGGCGGTAGTAGCCTTCCAGCCGAAGCGTCCCACCAGGGGCCCCGGCGCTTGCTGGTTTTCGACCGTCGGCTGTGGCAGATGGTGAATCCGCCCCGAGATGCCATCACCGTCGGCGTCCTCTTCATCGGCCAGCACTTCCAGATCGCCGACATGAATGGCCTGCAACAAGCCAAGACCGATCATCTGCGGCGCTACGCGGGGGCCAAGTATGCGATCAGGATTCTCCAGTCCGGCCGCCTCATCGTTCTCATGCAGGGCCCGAAGCTGGTAGCTCGGCTTCAGCAGCTCGACCTGTTTGGTCTTGCCGCTCCCGGCGTTGACGGTGACGAAGGTACTGGTATACCTGATGTCGGTCTCTGCCTCTGCAGGAACACCAGCGACAGAAAAATTCTGAATCTGTTCACCAAGATCAGGGTCTGGCCGCACACCGGCGCCATCGCTGATCACGGCCTTCATCAGCATCGACAACATCGGCTCATCGGCCAGCGGTGGCCGACCACGACCATCCTTGACGTGACACTGCTGGCAGGCTCTGGCATTAAAAAGGGGTCCAAGACCATCCGAGGCCTGCGTCGAGGCCGGCGAGGATACCCAGATTTTTCTGAACAGGCCGTTGCCTATCTTGAAACGCTGCTCATCTTCGAATGACAGTGAGGGTGGAAAGTGAGAGAAAGCATTGGTATCGAGGGTGCCGGTAAAGGTGGCCTTGCCGGCAGGCATATTTTCAAAGGGCTCCACCGCGGCGGGATCGCTCTTCAGAATTTTCGCGACACGCTCGCGGTCGCCGGGACTGAGATCATCCCGCCATAACAAAGGCGCCTCATGGCTAGCAGGCGCCTTTGTTGCTTGTCCAGCGGCCGCATAGCCGCTAGCCATCAGGACAGCGGCCACCAGCCAAGTAGCAACCAGCGTAGTTCGGGTCAGCATGCTGACTCGAATATTCGCTGCGGAAATGCTCTTATTCAAACACTGCCTCAGGCTGATCCAGGCTGTCCGACCCTTCGAAGGTCAGCGTACCAAGATCGAGCGCTGCAACAGCCTGTTCGATATATTTCGTCTGATTGACGAGCGTATCCACAGCCTTCTGCACCACGGCGTTGCCTTCAGCATTACCAGCTCCGATCATCTGATCATAGGCTTCGGTCTTCTCAGCGCGCTGCACCAACTGACTCATGGCATCCATGGTCTGGCTAATCGCGTTGTCCAGACCGAGCGCCACCTTGGGCGCGTCTTTCTTCAACAAGGCCTCAAGTGAAGGACCCGAGACCACGGAGCCATCGATCCGGCGATAGCGGCCTTCGAAGATATTCTGAATGCCTGCTGCGTCGTAGTAATGGGAGAAGTGCGTGTTATCAGAGAAGCAGTCATGCTCTTCTTCAGGATCATGCAGCATCAGACCAAGCTGCATACGCTCCCCAGCCAGTTCACCATAAGACAGCGAACCCATGCCAGTCAGCATTGCCGACAGAGTGGCCTTGGTACCCTGAGCCTCGAGCGCCTGACGAATGTCTCCATTCTCGTCCCAGCCGGATACCATCTCCCGCAAGTCGCTGATCAGCAGTTCGCTGGCAGCAATCAGGTATTCACCCCGACGGTCGCAGTTGCCGTTGGTGCACTCGCTGGTGGAGAAGTCTGTGTAGCTTCGATCGCCTGCGCCAGGCCCAGTGCCGTTGAGATCCTGCCCCCAGAGAAGAAACTCAACAGCGTGGTAGCCAGTAGCTACGTTAGCCTCGTTACCTGCTATTTCCTGAAGCTCGTTCTGAAGCAGATTGGGCGTAATGCTCGACGCATCGACCTTTCCAGTACCAATTTGCAGTGACTCATTCGCGATCACATTGGCAGTATAGAAAGGGTTGTCTTCCGAGGCGGTGCCATAGCTGCTGGCGACATAGTCGATCAGGCCTTCGTCCAGCGGCCAGGCGTTCACTCGACCTTCCCACTCATCGACCTGCGGATTGCCAAAGCGGAAGACTTCGCTTTGCTGGTAGGGCACACGGGCGGCCAGCCAGGCTTCACGAGCCGCTTTCAGGGTATTCTCACTCGGATCGGCAATCAGAGCCTGGTTCGCGGACAGCAAGGCTTCGGCTTTTGTCAGTGAATCCGCATAAATGGCCAGCGCGAGATCGGGATAGTGTGCCGCAACGGTGTCTGCAGTCACTTCACGAGTCGCTGAATCTGCGCTGGTAGCCGCCTTTGATTCGGCAGTGCCCGACGAGGACGACTGCTCGAAGGTCTCCGAGGCTTCGCCTGGCACAACCAGCGTCTCTTCAGGCTGGCTCTGGCAAGCCGCCATACTGATACCAATGACGATGGCAAGTAGCGCGTGTTTGCTGCGTCCCTGCCTCTGCTGTGAGCGACTGAAGTACATCTGCATTCTCCCTGACCGGCTGTGGATAATAATAGAGGTGAGAATTATTATCATTTACAGCCACGAAAGCAAGTGCTGTGAGTCGACCAAGGTCTAATTGTTGACGCCATGCTACAGTGGAAAATAGAGTGCCATACAAAGGAGCCGATCATGTCCGATTCAAGAGAACAAGCAGGGAACAGTACAGCGGTCGATGGCCGAAAGGTGAACAAGCGACTCGATGCCGCAGCCTATCAGAAGCTGTACAAGGCCTCGGTCTCGGATAATGAAGGATTCTGGGGCGAACAGGCTGACAGAATCGACTGGATAAAGCCTTTCACGACGGTGAAGGATGTCTCGTTCGCCCGCAAGGATCTGCATATCCGCTGGTACGAAGACGGTGAGCTCAACGTCTGCGTCAACTGCGTCGACCGTCACCTGAAAACCCGATCCGGTCAGGCCGCCATCATCTGGGAAGGCGACAACCCGGACCAGCAGCGCACCATCAGTTACAGTGAGCTGTATGAGGAAGTCTGCCGCTTGGCGAACGCGATGGAGGCTCGTGGCATCACCAAGGGCGACCGCGTCATCCTCTACATGCCAATGGTGCCTCAGGCTGCCTTCGCCATGCTGGCCTGCGCCCGTATCGGTGCCGTTCATAGTGTGGTATTCGGTGGTTTCTCGGCCAACGCCCTTGCCGATAGAATTGTCGACTGCCAGGCGCGAATGGTGATCACGGCCGATGGCTCCCATCGTGGCGGCAAGACCATCCCGCTCAAGCCTAACGTGGATGAAGCACTGAAGATTGCTGAGCAGCAGCCCGAGGGGCATCAGGTCCGGACGGTACTGGTATCAAAAGTCAGCGGTGATAGCGTCGATTGGCTGGATCATGATCTCTGGTACGACGAATTCGTGCCGACCCACGAGGCCGTGCATGAGGCGGTCCCGGTCAATGCCGAAGATCCGCTCTTCATCCTTTACACTTCTGGATCCACTGGCAAGCCGAAGGGTCTGCAGCACAGCTCCGGCGGATACCTCGTCTACACCGCCACCACCTTCAGCTACACCTTCAACTATCAGCCCGGCGAAGTATTCTGGTGCGCGGCGGACGTAGGCTGGGTCACAGGTCACAGCTATATCGTGTACGGTCCGCTCGCGAATGGCGCGACCACGCTGATGTATGAGGGCGTGCCGACTTATCCGAATCTCGGCCGCTGCGGTGAGGTGATCGACAAGCATAAGGTCAATATCTTCTATATTGCGCCAACTGCCATCAGAACCCTGATGACCGATCAGAAAAGGGCTATTGGCAGCAGCCAGCGGGATTCGCTCAGAATTCTTGGCTCGGTGGGGGAGCCCATCAACCCCGGCGTGTGGCAGTGGTTTCACGACGAGTTCGGCAAGGGACAGTGTCAGGTGGTCGATACCTGGTGGCAGACTGAAACCGGCGGCATCATGATGACGCCGTTGCCCTATGTGGTAGAGCCCAAGCCGGGCGCAGCGATGACGCCTTTTTTTGGCATTCAGCCACAGCTGGTCGACAAGCGTAGCGATATCCTCGAAGGCAAGGCTGATGGTCATCTGGTCATTCTGGATTCGTGGCCTGGTCAGGCGCGAACCATCTGGAACAATCACGAGCGTTTTATCGACACCTATTTCAGCACCCACGACGGCATGTACTTTACTGGCGATGGCGCGAAGCGCGACGAAGACGGGCATTTCTGGATCACAGGGCGCGTCGATGATGTACTCAATGTGTCTGGTCATCGTCTCGGAACGGCTGAGGTCGAAAGTGCCGTGGTTTCCCATCCGAAGGTAGCCGAAGCTGCTGTGGTTGGCTTCCCGCACGAGCTCAAGGGTGAGGCCATCTATGTTTACGTTATTCCCAACGACGGCGTGGTGCCCGACGAGCAGCTCACCAAGGAGTTGAGAGACTGGGTGCGCAAGGGACTCGGCCCGGTAGCCTCCCCGGACATGATTCAGTGGACACACGGGCTACCAAAAACCCGCAGTGGCAAGATCATGCGGCGCATACTGCGCAAGATCGCTGCGAATGAGCACGAGACCCTGGGCGATACCTCGACACTGGCCGATCCGCAGGTGGTTGACGAGCTCATCGACAACCGTCTGAACCGCTGAAGAGCCTGATGTACCACTTCCACCTCGCAGACGACCATCCGCTGTTCCGCAACGCACTGGTCAGTATCGTCGAGCAGCATTTCCCGGAAGCGGTCATCACAGAATCGGTCGACCTGGAGTCCACGCTTACAGCCCTGAACGGCAGCGATGATATCGACCTGCTGCTGCTCGACCTCACCATGCCGGGCAGTCAGGATCTGTTTGGACTGGTGACGGTGCGCGAACGATTCGCCACCACGCCGGTCGCGATCGTCTCCGCCCGGGAGGACATCGATACCATCAGCCGTGCCATTGGACATGGTGCGGCCGGGTATATTCCAAAGTCAGCCAGCCCTGCAGTCATACTCGAAGCGATTCAGACCATCACCAATGGCGAATCCTGGATACCGGCTTTCGCCCGAAACCGCCTGAAGCCATTGAACAGTGAAGAAGCGTCGCTGGCTGCCAGGATAGCCAACCTTACACCGCAGCAATATCGTGTGCTCTGCCTGCTGCGTGAGGGCGGTCTCAATAAGCAGATTGCGTATCAACTCGGTGTTACCGAAGCCACAGTAAAAGCTCATATCACATCGATATTCCGCAAGCTGCAGGTGAATAACCGCACCCAGGCGGTCGTCATGCTGTCGAAAATGTCACTCGACCATCTTGATGCAGGCGTAGCCTGACCCCCTCCTCAAGGTCGGAATGGCAGGCCTCTTCACATCTGCTTCACAAGCGCTTCACGAGCACTTCACGGCCGCTCCAGTAGCCTCCATATCTCCAACCAGAACTGTACAGCAGGAGATAGGACATGAAACATTTGATGAGACCATTGAAGCTTGTGGTCGTGCTCACCAGCGCCATGCTGCTCGCCGCCTGTAGCGATGATGATGACGATGACAGGGTACCGCTGGGCTCGATCGTGGACGTCGCGGTTGCCAACGGAAATTTCACCACACTGGTCGCCACGCTCGAAGCTACTGGGCTTGATGCAACGCTCGATGACCCCGACGCGTCGTTCACCGTATTCGCCCCTAGTGACGCCGCGTTCGATAAACTCGGCGAGAGCACGATCAATGCCCTGCTGGCAGACACTGAAATGTTATCCGAGATACTGCAGTATCACGTGGTCAGCGGCCGGGTAGACTCAGCAGCAGCTATTGCGGCAGCCGGCACGACTGTGGATGTCGTGAACGGTGACAAGGTCGCGCTGTCGCTGGATGGGGAGACGCTACTGGTCAATGCAGCGACAGTGACCATCACGGATGTCCAGGCTGACAACGGTATTATTCACGCTATCGATGCCGTGCTGATGCCACCTGCCGTCAAAGGCACGCCTACGGCCAATATTGTCGAGACTGCGGTGGCAGCAGGCGACTTTGGCACACTGGTGACTGCATTGCAGGCCGCCGGTCTGGATAGCGTACTGGCAGATCCGAATCGAACATTTACCGTGTTCGCACCAAGCGATGCAGCCTTCGCCAAGCTTGGCACCGATGCAATCAACGCCCTGCTGGCAGACAGCGCTGCGCTGATGGATGTACTGCTACAACATGTCATTGGCGATGCCGAAGTCAATTCAGTCCAGGCCTTCAGCCTGAACGGTCAACGCGTAGACACCGAAAGCGGCAAGACGGTAGCTGTCGACATCGACCCGGAGACTGACACGCTGAGTGTTGGTGGCGCTACACTCACCACGACGGATATCTATACCACCAATGGCGTCATTCACGTGATCGATACCGTGATCACTAACGGAGAGTAAGGCGCCCCATCAAGAGGCTTGCCTCTTGTAACGGCCCGCTGTCCTTTCGAAGACAGCGGGCTGTTTGCTGTTCCGAGCCAGCGTATGTTCAGCGCTGCACTCGCTCCGCACGTCGGTGATATTGATCCAGTAGGGACCGAAGGCGCGCCGGCTTCACCGGTTTCTTGAGAAAATCGAAGCCACGGACGGACGCCATTTTAGCCAGGTTGTCGTCTGCCGCTCCAGTGATGAGACAGACCATGACCGGCGCATCGCTGCCCGGGCCGTCATGCCACAGCGATAGCAAGGATTCGGCCAGAACAAGACCGTTGTTCTGTTCGGGCAGCTGATCAAAATCCTGCAGTTGATAATCGATGAGCAGCACGTCCGGTCGGCTCTGCGCCGCGATCGCTCGTGCCTCGCTGGCCGTGGTTGCCATAGTCACTTCGCAGTTCCAGCGCTTGAGCAGGCTGCTGAGCGCATCAAGATTCTGCTGCTCATCATCAACACACAGCACACGTAGGCCGAGTGTTCGCTGGCTGCCCTGATTGGCTAGCTCCGGGCCGACGAGGCTCGCCTGAGCCGCAGCGGTGACTTCAGTAGACCCTACCCTTGGCAGCTCGATAGCAAAGAGGCTGCCCCTGCCGGTTTCCGACCGCAGTCGTAGTGGATGATTCAGCAGCTGACTGAAGCGCGTCGCCACCGGCAGGCCAAGGCCAATGCCTTCCAGGTTTCGATGCATGGGTTGGCGATAAAATTCATCGAAGATTTTCGCCTGATCAGCCAGGCCGATACCACTGCCAGAGTCGATGACCTGAACTTCCAGTCGATCCTCGCCACGACGCCTGCAGCCGAGAATGACTCGACCCACGGCGGTATATTTTACCGCATTGGAGACCAGGTTCTGGATGATCCTGCGAAGATAGATGGGGTCCGAACGCACCAGTGCCCGACAAGGATGATAGCGCAGGGTACAGCCTGGCTTGAGCTGTACCGAAAACTCATCGACGATGGCGTGGAGCAGATCATCGATGGCGAAATCGGTAATCTCGGGCTTGAGCGAGCCAGTATCGAGCCGAGCCACCTCGAGCAAAGAATTGATGATGCCCTCAGCGCTTTGCAGCGCACCGTGAATCTTCCTGATTTCGGACAGGTCACGTCGATTTTCACCCGTACTGGTATCCAGCAGACTGCCAGCATAAAGACTGGCCGCGTTGATGGGCTGCAGCAGGTCGTGCGTCGCCAGGGCGAGAAATTTCGATTTGCTCCGGTTGGCCAGCTCGGCCTCGCCCTTGGCCTTCACGAGCTCATCGTTGATATGCTGAATGGTGGCCGTACGCTCGGCCACACGACGCTCGAGTTCGACGTTGGCCTTTTCGAGCGCGGTCTGAACCTGTACGAGGGCGGTCACGTCGTCATACGAAGTGACATACCCACCATTCGGCAGCGGACGCCCTTCGATTTCCAGCACTGTTCCCAGCGGGTAATGCCGCACAAACTTGTAGGGCCGGTTTTCCTGCAGCAGCTTGAGACGCTTGTGAACCAGCTGATCCACAGGCCCTTCCCCCAGCAGATCCTGTTCGGCGTTATGTCTGAACAGTTCCGCGACGGGCACGCCGACCCGAAGCATGCCTTTTGGATAGGGAAACATCTCCTCATAGCGCCGGTTCCAGGCAACGACCTGCAGCTCAGCGTTGACCACGCTGATGGCTGAAGACATGTTATCGAAGGATGCGGACAGGATCTCCTGGTTGAACTGCAGCGCCTTGCTGGTCTGCTCGAAGATGGACACCACATCCTCGATACCGATCGCCGTCTCGCTACGCAGATCTTCGACCAGGCGCTGAGCAGAGGCGACACCGACGACGCCAGACAGCGCATGCTTGGCGTGATCGATGATATCGGAACTCAGACGCGCCTCGGCACCGCCGGTCTGACCCGCAAAGATTCGCCTGAAAGTACCGGCGTCGAGGAACTGCCGAAGCAGCCCGGAGAGATCGCCGTGGAGTATATCAGAGGCCCCCGCCTGGGCCAGTTCACGTCCGCCATCGGCATCGGACGAAGTGAAGCTCCTGGCTTGCACCCTGTCGGTCAGGTTCGGCCGGAACAGCATAGAGCCTACGATCAGACCGGTGACATTGGCGGACAGGGCCAGCAGCGTACTGAGGCTGAAGGCTTCTCCCGCCGTGCCACCTGAGGGTCCGGTACCGGCACCTATGGCCAGTGGCGCCAGCGTATAGCCAAGAATGCATAATCCCGCTGCCAGGCCGGCATAGACTCCATAGGCATTCGCACCTGGCCACAGTAGCCCGCCAATGATCGCCGGCGCCAGTTGTACCACCACTGCAAAGGCCAGCAGGCCCAGACTCGTCAGACCAGCCGTGTCAGGAAAGCTCAGGTGGAAGGCCCAGGCCAGCAACAATACGCTGACTATGGTCGCCCGGCGCATGGTCACGAGTCTCGACAGGACCTTCGACCCCTGGCTGAGACGCTTTCTGTCGCCGACGCCGCGCAGGTATAGCGGCAGAATAACGTCGTTGCTCAGCATCTGGCTCAGCGTGATCGTCGACACGATGATCATGGCTGTAGCTGCAGAAAATCCGCCCAGAAACACGAACAGCGCAAGTCCCGGCCGCTCGTATTGCAAGGGCAGCGCGATCACGAACAGGTCTGCCCCCACGTTCACATCACGGAGCAGCCAGTCGCCTGCCATCGCGATGACCAGCACCGCAAGCCCTATCAGCAGCAGGAACAGGGGAAAGATGATCCGCGCGATACGCAGATGGTTCTCGGAAAGGCACTCGACGAAAGTGACGTGAAACATTCGCGGCAGGCAGAAGACCGCGCAGGCCGACAACAGCGTCTGTGTCAGAAAATTCAACCAGTTGATGCCTTCATCACGTCCAGGCATCGCAAACAGGCTGGCCTGCAATGCAGGGCTTTCGGCCGCCACCTCGGCCAGCTCGGCATTGAGCAGCGCCACCGCGAAGATGGCCACGCTCATAAGTGCGACCAGCTTAACCACCGACTCGAAGGCGATCGTGCCCATGAGCCCGCCGTGATAGCTCGCAACATCGAGACGTCTGGTGCCGAACATCAGGGTAAAAGCCATCATGCTGAGCATGATCAGGAAAGTGCCGTTTTTCAGCAACAATGAATGTTCCGGCAACAGGAAAGCCAGTGTCGCCGACACGGCCTTCAGCTGCAGAGCGATATACGGCACGGTGGCCAGCAACAGGATCAGCGTCGTCAGCATGGCGATACCCTGGCGCTTGCCATAGCGGGAGGCGAGGAAGTCTGCGAGCGAGCGAATGTTTTCTCGCTTGGTAATGCGCAGTGTCCGTCTCAGCAGGCGAAACCCGAAGACGAACAGCAGCACTGGGCCCAGCAGAATGGGGAGGAAGCTGAAGCCTTCCGTGGCCGCCGTACCCACCAGGCCATAGAAAGTCCAGGACGTGCAGTAGACGCCCAGCGCAAGGCTGAACACGAGTGGGTGACTGAAGACCGTGCTGTTGTCGAAATGGGTGTCGTCGCCACGTCGGGCAATGCTGAAGAGCAGCCACAGATAGCCCGCGACCATGAGCATGAGCAGAACAGCAAACATCGTTCAGTGCCTCAGGAGCGCTTCGCCAGCGCAGGAGTTAGACCAAAGTCGTGCAGCGGCTTTACACGGCGCCTGTTATCTTCCGATGCAGAACAATAGCAAAAAAGCATCTCGGAGAAACTCTATGGATCCTAATCATCCCGACAGCCGCATGGCTTACTGGAAGAAGAATACCAGTCTCGTCATCAAGCTACTCATCGTCTGGTTCGTGGTCTCGTTCGGCTGCGGCATCATTCTGGTCGAGCCCCTCAACACGATTCAGATAGGCGGTTACAAACTCGGCTTCTGGTTTGCCCAGCAGGGGTCAATCTACACCTTCGTGGCTCTCATCTTCTATTACGCTCATCGAATGAAGAAAATCGACCGCGAAGCCGGTCTTCATGAACGCGACGAGAACGGGGAGTAGACCATGACAGAGCTGCAGTTACTCAGTTACCTCGTTGTTGGCGCCACATTTGCGCTCTATATCGGCATTGCCTTCTGGGCACGGGCTTCGACGACCTCGGATTTCTACATCGCCGGTGGTGGTGTTCATCCCGTAGCCAACGGTATGGCGACCGCCGCTGACTGGATGTCAGCCGCTTCATTCATCTCCATGGCCGGCCTGATTTCATTCTACGGCTATGGCGGCGCCGTTTTCCTCATGGGCTGGACTGGCGGATTTGTATTATTGGCGATGTGTCTTGCACCCTATCTCAGGAAATTCGGCAAATTCACGGTGCCTGAGTTCATCGGCGAGCGCTACTACTCCAGGACTGCACGAATCGTGGCCGTCATCTGTCTCATTCTGGCCTCAGTGACTTACGTCATCGGTCAGATGAAAGGCGTTGGTGTGGCGTTCTCGCGCTTCCTGGAAGTACGGTACGACATAGGCCTCTACATCGGTATGGGCATCGTGTTCATCTACGCCGTCATGGGCGGGATGAAGGGCATCACCTACACCCAGATTGCCCAGTACGTGGTCTTGATCCTCGCCTATACCATTCCTGCAGTGTTCATATCGCTCAACCTGACCGGCAACCCGATTCCACAACTGGGTCTCGGTTCGACCATCACGGGCACCGACATCTATCTGCTGGATCGTCTCGATCAGGTAGTCACCGAGCTTGGCTTCGCGGAATATTCAACGGATGCACGGCTGAGCCTGACCAACATGTTCTTCTACACCATGTCCCTGATGATCGGAACCGCGGGTCTGCCACACGTCATCATCCGTTTCTTCACCGTACCGAAGGTCAGCGATGCCCGCAGCACCGCCGGCTGGGCACTGGTCTTCATCGCCATTCTCTACACCACGGCTCCTGCCGTAGCGGCGATGGCTCGTCTGAACCTCATCAATACCATCGACCAGCCGCAGCAGGCAGAAAACCTGGAGTATGCAGAACGACCGAACTGGTTCAAGAAGTGGGAAGCCACCGGCCTGCTCGCTCATGAGGACAAGAACAACGACGGCAGAATCCAGTACGTCGCTGATCCGGAAGTCAACGAAATGACGACGATCGACCCGGACATCATGGTGCTGGCCAACCCTGAAATTGCACGCTTGCCGAACTGGGTTATCGCGCTGATAGCAGCAGGTGGTCTCGCAGCAGCCCTGTCGACGGCAGCCGGTCTGCTACTGGCTATCTCCTCCTCGATATCGCACGATCTGCTCAAGGGTGTCTTCATGCCCAATATATCGGAACGGGCGGAATTGATGGCGAGTCGGGTGGCCATGGCCGGGGCCATACTCGTAGCGGGGTATCTGGGTTTGAACCCACCGGACTTCGCGGCGGGGACCGTGGCCCTCGCCTTTGGTCTGGCGGCCTCCTCGATCTTCCCGGCACTCATGATGGGTATCTTCATGAAGCGCATGAACAAGGAAGGTGCCATCGCAGGGATGATCGCTGGTATCGGTATCACGCTGCTCTATGTATTCCAGCATACCGGCGTCATGTTCATAGCCAGTACGTCCTATCTGGGTGACATGCAGCCGAACTGGTTCTTCGGTATCGAACCGAATGCCTTTGGCAGTATTGGCGCCATCGTGAACCTGGTCGTCGCAGTGACTGTGAGCAAGTTCACGGCTGAGCCTCCAGCTGAGGTCGTCGCACTGGTAGAACACATCCGTGTTCCCCAGGGTGCTGCCGCGGCCGTAGCCCACTAGCCCCTCCCCACCCCCGGTCCGTGCGGTTTCCCTTCCGCCGCGCGGATCGATACACTCTGCCCTCCAGCAATATCCACGCGCTATTCGATTCAAGACCAGCCCATGAATGCAGCCTTCAGCTTACTCACCAATAAACATGTCGTGATTGCCATGATCGTGGCTCCCATACTCGCCATACTGGCGTATCTGGGCACTGATGCCATGGTCTCCGAAAAACCCGCGCTGCCTGAGGTGGACGAGAGTTACCCACTCGTGGCGCATTCCAACTGTCGATATGAAAGTGGTCTGTGTGAACTGGAGAATGGCGATCTGCTCATTACGCTTCGTTTCGACGCTGAAAGGCCCGCCCTTTCGCTGACCTCGAGCCATGCGATCGACGCAGCCTTTGTTCAGATCGGGACGGAAGTCCAGGAACCACCCACCATCATGCGCCCGGCACAGGGAGAGACCGCCGAATCCGGCAAGCTGTGGCAACTGGAACTGGCTTCGATGCCGAGCGAGGAGGAATTGCTCAGACTGGTAGTGGTCAGGAAAGGCAGCCGATTCTTTGTTGAAACCGGTACCGCCTTTTCAGTCTACGACAATGGTTTTGGCGTGAGCAAACAGCGCTGACTATCAGAGTTTCTGCCATTGACCGTTTGGCAGGCGAACGAAATGACCAGGCTCTGATTTCTCGATCAACTTCTTGCCTGCAAGCGCGCCCACCTTGCTGACCTCTATCTTGTTTTTCTCTGCAACGCGAACGTAAGCGTCTTCACGTTTGGCGTTGATCTCCTGCACAAGTGCTTCTGCCTCGGGGCTGGTAACCACGGCAGCGAGATAACCATTCGGCTGCTCCCCAACCAGACCCTGAGCCTTCGCAGATTCAAGATCAAGCGCCCAGGCCTGAAGACTCAACATGGCGATAAACGGCAGGACGGCAAGAGATCTGAACCGGTTAAGCAATCGTGCGACAATCATAAGACTCTCCAAAAATGGCTGAAAGACTGGCATATGGCCGCCCAACAATCAGAAAATATCATCTTCTTCATCAAACAGATTTTCCAGATCCTTTTCGACGCGAACCCTGACTTCGTGCTCAATCTTGACGTTCAGATTGATGGTGATCGGTTCGGACGCTGCAAGCTCGACCCTTGGCGTGCAGGCACTGAGCCCAAGCAGCCAAAGGCCCGCTATCAAGATCGAAACAGACACTGAGCGTTGGCCTGCTGACATGAAACCACTCCTGTTAAAACGCTATTCGTAGGCTTTGAGCAGACGCTGTTCCAGGGTCTCACTCAGATTTTTGGTCATTTCGAGACTCTGCAATAGCGAGAGAATATTGGTCTCGACGTTCAGGTTGTAGTGAATCGGCCTGGCTTCCATGACCTCTGGATTCCGACCCCGCAATTCCAGGTCGAGCTTCAGCCACTCGTCGTCGTCGAAGATAACACTCGTCTTCAACGAATCGTATTGGAAATTGCCGAGGGCACCGACTGCGAACAGCAACTGCGGATTGCCACCGGCCATGCTCTGCCACTGACCCGCTTCTTTCAGCTGAATTCGGCCACCGCCATCAGCGGTGAGCTGGCCCGGTGCCGAAGCCGGAATCTGAACACTGCTTCCAGTATAGACCAGGCCAAGCCGGCCGCTGATCGTTCCCGAGGCGTCGATATGCTCGTTCTCGAGTGCGACCAGAGCACCGAGGTCGATACCGCGCAAGTGCAGGGGGACGTGCAGCGGGTCGGCTTCACTCACCCGGGACAGTGGCAAGGGCAAGGTCACGCTATCAGCGAGGCTCGCTTCGCCAAGAAAAGCACCGATCCTCGCCTTGGTGAGGGTGACCGAGCCGACAATGCCAGCGTCGCTGCCCGGCGGGCGTCCCGGACCGTAGAGCAGGTCGGTGGTCAGCTTGACGAAGGCTGCCGGAAACGGCAGGCCGAGCAGTGTGAGATCGGCACTGACGGTCGACAACGCCTCGCCCTCGCTGAACACCTGTACACGCTGCTCGCTGGCCGCCAGGCTGGCGCTCACAGTGAGGCGCCTCGCTTCGGCCTTCTCAGTGATAACCTGCCACTGCTGCAGACCGAGCAAGCCCTCGGCAGACCAGCGTGGCTGGGGCCTGGAGAGATCAAGTCCGACCGCGCCTTTGAAGAGCAGCGTGCCCGGTGTCACGTCCAGGCCAGGCACAAGCTCGCCCACCGCATCGACCAGCGCTGCATTCAGCAATGTGCGGTCTGGCTGCCCACTCAGACGCAGCGTGCCTTCCGCGCTGCGGTCTTCAGGCACGGCTCGCAACCTGGCAGTCAGCTTCAGCCCTGCGAGCTCCAGCGCTTTCACATCCAGCAGAATGTCCGGACTACCCGCCCGCGTCGGTTTGAGGGTTTCGAGAGCAAAACTCGCTGTTATGGGCACAGGCTCTGATACTGGCAGGTGCTCACTGCGCACCTGCATATCCAGTTCCGCAACGCCACTACCGGCTATTGATTCAGCTTTAAGGACAAATGTGCCGTCCGCTGCTCGCTGTTGCGGAAGCCTGAGATGCAGTTGTGGAATCTTCAGATTGAGTCTGTCGATGCTCCCCTCAGGTCGCTCGAGATTGCTGAAGCTGAGCGCCAGGTCGTTCAGGTCAATCTGCCAGACATCAGTTGCTGACGTCGTCAGCGGTCGCAGCACCTCGACGCCGCCGTTCAGCGACCAGCGCTTGGGAAGTAGCTCATGAAGCTGCTGACCTGAGGATGCCAGGCTGAGTATCAGGCTGGACGGCAGCGCGAAACTGTCGGCTGACGAAGCGTTGCCTTTCGGGCCAGCGCCTGGTGTCAGTTGAAGCGCCAGGCTGTTTTGTGAAGCCTCGACTGAGAGCCCAAGGGGCCAGTTGCAGTCTGGCAGACTGCTGCCCGCCAATTGCCAGCGCTCGACACTACAGTTCACTGCGCCTTGTTCCACTCGCCAGGGCTGTAGCACCGTCGATTGAAGCCCGGTCGACTGGAACCAGGCATTGTTCTGCCACCAGGCGGCTATTGGTTCCAGACGATAGACGCCGGGGCTGGTATCGAGCTTGAGCCCGTCAGCTTCCCGGTCAAGCTGAAGTGTCTGGGCAAAGCGCAGACGGCCTGGCGGCCCACTCACATCCAGCGTCACGTCGGCAGAGAGATGAGCGCGTTCGGGCTGTATGGGGTGAGGCAGTAGACTATCATCAAGCCACATGTCGGCGTCCAGCTCCATAGCCGCCTCGTTAATTCGCAATGGCAGCGGCTGCATGAAAACCGGGCCGATGGCGGGTAGCAAAAACTCTGGGGCCAGGCCTGCCGTGGACAGCGCCAGATTCCCCCTTAATCGCCAGGCAGCGTTATCCGCAGCATCAGGCCCAAGAGACAGCGCCGCCTGCAGTGGACTTGAATGTATGTCCAGGCGCATCGCTTCCTGGTCTATAGATGCTTCCATACGAAGGGGGAACTGCGGGTCCAGCGAGAAGGAGAGCGCGCCATCCTGGGCGGTGTCATGGCCCTTGCCATACTCCCGCCATACAGACGGCAGAGACAATACACCGGCGGTAGCTAGCGCCAGAAACATCGGGCGATGGCCCAGCCCTCCGACATGAGCCGAGAACGCTTTGCTGACAAAGCCCAGTTGCTCAGACACATCAGAGTCGCGAGCCGCTTCACCAGTGTTTGCCGAGACCTGAAGATGATCGAATTTCACTGTGGCATCGATCTGTAGTCCGAAGGGGAGATCAATCTCAGGGATAAACCCGGGAGGCTGCGCATAGACGGTATGCTCGGGCCCCAAAGCTTCAAAAAGCTTCGCCAGCTTGCGACCTGAACGCTCGGGCACCGGTGCCTGCCGGTCTTCTGAGCTGGCTGGTGTGGAATCCTGCGGTACCAACATCATAGGCAGACGACGCCCTGACTGCAGATCGACACGTGTGGCCTGAACCGCTATCAATAACAGATCGCTTTCGGGGTCCCGTGCCATGGACGGCAGCGTCAGCATACGCTGGAGCAAGGTGTAGGGGGGCCGACTGTTCGGACTGTTCGGATGAGTCCAGCTGACAGAGAGATCGTCTACTGTCAGCACAAGGGACTCGTTCACCAGCATCAACTGGCCGACGCGAAGACCATCAAGCGTCGGTCGCGATACCTGTTTCAGCTTGAGTGAGAAACCATTAGCGTGGCCGACTCGCTCGACCAGCGCAGGCACCCAGTAAGGGCTGGTGAACCAGAGGGCAATGCTCAGCCAGATGAGACCGAGCAGCAGTGATAGCAGCAACGCCAGTACAAAACCGGCGCTTCGCTTCAGGCGCAGAAAAACCTCTCTCTGCCCTGATTGTCAGGCGCTATTCGTCGCCTCACGCAGGATGTCGCGATAATCGCTGGCCGCTTCATGCGACTCGATTCTCTGCAGCAGCGTTTCGCCATTCAAATTCTTCGCATGCAGGTTGCGACCCGCTGTCTGGAAGAATTTTACAAAACGTCTGAAGTCGTCTGCTCTCATGTACTCATACGCATTTTGAAGTGCATGATAATCTTCATCGGTTTCATCGTAGGGCTTCAGATTCAGAAAGCTTCTGACACGCTCATCGTCCCAGACTTCGTCAGTGACTTTTGGCTGTGAAGGTCCACTCACGGTTGATCTCCTTTTTGTTTAGTTGTATCAAAATGAAGACAGGACAATTCGGCCCTGACTATTACAGACCTTTACGAAGCGCTTCGAGAACGGGCGCAGTATCAGGCACCACCCCGCGCCATAGACGAAACGCAGCGGCTGCCTGTTCGACCAGCATGCCAATGCCATCTGCACAGTGAGTCGCACCGTGTCGCTTGCACCAGGTAATGAAGGCAGTGTCGTCATGGCTATACATCATATCGTAGATCAATTGATCGGCGCGCACGAGTTCCACCGGCAGATCAGGGACGTCTGCCTGCAGACTCGCCGAAGTGGCGTTGATGATGAGGTCGTAGGGGCGCATCGTCAAATGCGCCGTGTCCGCCAGTGCACACGCATCCAGTACGCTGTCATCCGCACGTCGGCTCTTGCGATTCTCGGCGGCCATCGACACCAGCGCAAAGGCTTTTGACGGCGACCTGTTGGTGACAGTGAGACGTGAAACGCCCGCCTCCAGCAGTGGATGCAGGCAACCTTTCGCAGCGCCGCCGGCACCCACCAGCAGTACGGACTGGCCGGCGAGGCGAAAACCGATATTTGTCTGCAGATCGGCCACGAGCCCCTCACCATCGGTATTATGACCGTAGGTGAAACGTGGCTCGGACTCGCGACGTCCGTCAGCCGAGCGACCCGGCGTTGGCAAACTCGCAGACCCGGCGGGCCGCCCGATCATGAGCGTATTCACTGCTCCGGAATATTCCGCTTCGAGTGAGCATTCAGTGGCGAAGGCGCGGGCCTGCTCCTTGAATGGCACGGTAACGTTTACGCCCTTTCCACCTTTGGCAAAAAAGTCGCTGACGGTCTGCCTGAAGCCATCGAGCGGTGCCTGTAGCGCCAGATATTCCATATCCTGACGAGTCTGCTGCGCAAACATGGCGTGTATCTTAGGCGACTTACTGTGCGCGATCGGGTGGCCGATGACGGCGTACATGTCCATGAATCATAATCCTTCAGTCAGCTAACCAGTCTCTGTCGGTCAAATAGTAATCGGTGAGCTTCGCTTCCGGCGAACCCGGCTCTGGCGCCCAGTCGTAGGCCCAGCGCACTAATGGCGGTAGCGACATCAGTATCGACTCCGTGCGGCCACCACTCTGAAGCCCGAACAGGGTGCCGCGGTCGTAGACCAGATTGAATTCGACATAGCGTCCGCGACGGTACAGCTGGAAGTCCCGCTCTCTCTCCCCGAAATCAGTTGACCGCCGCCGTTCGACGATAGGCACATAGGCATCGAGGTAACTCGAGCCAATGCTCTGCATGAACTCGAAGCTACGCTCGAAGCCCCATTCGTTCTGGTCGTCGTAAAACAGGCCACCAATACCTCTTGGTTCGTTGCGATGCCGGATATGAAAATAGCGGTCGCACCAGGCCTTGTAACCGGAATAGACCTCTGGCCCGAAAGGATCGCAGGCCGCCTTTGCCGTGGCATGCCAGTGACGGCAGTCTTCATCGAAACCATAATAGGGTGTGAGGTCATAGCCGCCTCCAAACCACCATACCGGGGCTTCACCCTCACGCTCAGCAATGAAAAACCTGACATTGGCATGCGATGTAGGTACGTAAGGGTTGCGCGGATGCATCACCAGCGAGACGCCCATGGCTTCAAAGCCTCGACCTGCAAGCTCGGGACGATTGGCGGTCGCGGAAGGGGGTAGCTGGGCACCAGTCACATGAGAAAAATTGATGCCGCCTTTTTCGAAGACTGCCCCCTCGGTCATGACTCTTGAGCGTCCCCCACCGCCCTCGGGTCTGCTCCATTGATCTTCCTCGAAGCAGGCACGCCCGTCGATGGCTTCAAGGCCACGGCTGATGGTGTCCTGCAGACTCAGCAGATAGGCTTTTACTTGATCTTTCTGCACCGCTTCGAACACTCCTTCAAAAGATGGCTACCATTTTCCGATGAGCGGTCAGCGCAATTGACGCCCGGTCAGGGCATCAAAAATGGCGGATGGGCGGTCGAAGCCAAGCGTGTCACCAGGCAGGCAGTATACCTGATCACCAAAACATTTCAGAACCTGCAGCCGCCCTTTCAACGCGGGCTGCCCAGCCCTGTTGGCAGATGTCGAAATGATTGGACTGTCGAGGTACCGTGTGAGTTCAACCACGAGCGGATGTGTCGTGACTCTGGCTGCGATGGCGGAATGCTGACCATACACCAGTGGTGAATAGGCCGTGGTTTTTGGCAAGGGAATGAGCCAGGTGGTTGGGCCAGGCCAGGTCGATGCAATTTTTGTCCTGGCTTCAGCCGTGAGTCTGGCGCCACCCTTCGTCTGCTCGGCATTGAGCAGATCATCAAAATGAGCGGCCTGACCGGATATGAGAATCAAGCCCTTGCGCCAGTCCCGCTGCTTCAGCGCCAGCAAGTTCTCCAGTGCCTGTTGATTCATCGGGTCGCAACCCAGGCCCCACACACTTTCGGTAGGATATGCGACGATACCGCCTTTTTTCACGTGGTCGACAGCTTTCAGTAGTAGAGGAAGCGCAAATCGCATGGTAGTTCGGGCCGCTGGAACAGGATTGGCTACTTTAGCTGAAACTCGGTCCGTTGATAACGCCCTCCGTCCTGAATCACGACATCGTCGAGCTCGAGCGACAACAGTGTCTGCATCAGCTCACTGACGTCTAGCCCTGTATCGGCCACCAGTTCGTCGAGATCCTTTGGCGCAGACAGTGCATTGAGGACCTGTTGGTCCATCCCCTCATGGGTGAGACTGTTCGAACCGGCTGACGCCGTTTCAACCCAATCGGGCTGATGCTCAAGGCCGTGCAATACACGATATGTTTCGAATGCCCCTGCTAGTCTCTGAACGATGTCCCTGGCCGTCTCGACCAGGGCCGCGCCCTGTTTGATGAGCGAATGACACCCGCGCGACTCGGTACTGTAGATCGACCCCGGAATGGCCATGACCTCGCGCCCAAGATCGAGCGCAGCCAGGGCGGTATGCAACGACCCGCTGCGAACGCCCGCTTCCACGACCAGCGTACCCAGGCAGAGTCCGGCAATGATGCGATTGCGCTTCGGGAAGTGATGTGGCGCCGGTTGCGTGCCTGGGAGAAATTCACTGACCAGTAGCCCATTGTGCGCAATGGCCATTTGTAGCGGTTTGTTCGCCGGCGGATAGAAGACATCGGTGCCACACCCCAACACCGCAATGGTGCGTGTGTCGGCACTCCCTTGATGCGCCGCTGTATCAATGCCCAGGGCGAGTCCGCTGGTGACGATAAAGCCATGCGCGCTCAACTCCTTCGCAAAGGCCTTGGCGACGTGCAGGCCCTGCCGACTGGCTCGGCGTGAACCGACGATAGCGATTTGCGGAAAGGCGAGCAGATCCCGCTCACCCTTGAGATAGAGAACCGGCGGCGGATTTTTCAACTGCTTCAGGAGTGGCGGGTAGTCGTGATCCAGAAGCGTCATGAGGCTGTGATCTGCGGCCGAATCAAGCCAGCTCGACACCACCTCAATCGTTTCAGCTGTCAGCGTATCCGCCACTTCGCTCCCGGTCATGCAGCGCCGCACCCGGGCACACTCAGCGGGAGAAAGCGCGGTCGCCTGCCCGCAGCTCTGAAAGGCGTTTCCAGGTAACACTAAGCCCTTCTGGATCATCTCGGCTGCCAGCGCGAGCTTGACGGGGCCGAAGCCTCTCGAGTTGACGAGCAGCAGCCAGCGGCGATGGGTGTCGCTCAAACGCGATCTCGATTCGGAGGGGTCTTGGGTTCTATTCTGATCATGCAGCGCACAAGGCGCCGTGCTGTCTGCCTGGACGGCAGACATACGGAAGAGGTCATTCATTTCGTTCATCCTTGAACGTCAATCGAAGTGGTCAAGTTTACAGCAATGTGCTGCCCCAGCCTAGCCGGGTGAGATCTGGAGTGCCCGGCCCGCGGCCGGACAAGGGCGCTTACTCGGGATTACGCACCTTGTCCAGTGTCGACAACGGCTGCTCGGCGCTCAGTATCAGGCCGTAACTCATCTTGTCGAATACCCGGAATACCATCAGCATACCTGCTCTGGCAGGTGGCAACTGAATGACTTCCTTGGTGTACGGATCACGAACCTGCTCACCACGCTTATACACTGCCAGTACGTTGCCGTTCTTGATACCCTCGCGCTCACCACGGTTGAGGACCACTACGTCATACTGGCCGATCTGCGTAACGCCATCGAGTACAGCTACGATGGTCCCGTCGACGCCGCCATCTGGATTGCTCGGATAATAGGTTGCCGTGATATCGCGTGCATCTTCCTGCAACAGACGGTCACCCTGTCGGATTTCCTCGGACGAACGCTGGATATTGACGGTCGAGACATCGCCCTGTTTTTCGCTGATACGGCCAGCAGCGATCGAGCGCGCCTCTATGCCCAGCATTTCCTTCGTTTCAGGATCAATGTAGACCTGGCCGCGCCTGAACACGCCATAGCTCTCGTCGAGTGCGGTATCGCCTCGTGCGTAAACACTGTCACCAGAACCAACGATGAGATTGCCGCGCTTGCCAAGCAGTACATAGGGTGCGGCTTCGAGTTCTTCTTCGGTGGTAATTCTGTTCGAACTCAGGAAGGGCGCAATGGCTTCCAGCGGAATGGCTGGAATGGCACTGGCCATAGGCGTGGCACGAATCTTTGGCGACAGCTTCAGGGTATTGCCAGCTTCTCCACGACGTGCCACGGTTACGCGCGGCTGACCTTCCACATACACCAGCGACAGTTCATCGCCAGGGTAGATAAGGTGAGGATCGTTGATCTGAGGATTGACGTACCAGATCTCGGGCCAGTACCAGGGATTCTGCAGGAAACGTGAGGAAATGCCCCACAGCGTGTCACCTTTGACTACGGTGTACTGTTCAGGATGGTTATCGCGCAACCGTGGCTCGGCAGACACTGCCTGCCATAACAGTGGTGCAACTACCATGGCACTGACGAGAAGGCGCTTGAACATCTGCTTACCAGGTCGCCATACGGATCGCATCATCGGTCTACCTTTTGCCGTGAGAGCCGGCAAACTGCAGCTTGCCGGGACTGTAATTTGTAGATGCCGCGGCGCTGAGCGATAATAGGCTATTGCCTGCACAGGGCGCACGGAGTCTTTTTAGAGCTCGTTTGCTAATACTAGCAGGCGTTCGTAATTATGTTAGTTTGCACCCTGTGGAAAAGCAGAATTTGTTAACTGTTCAACTATTGAGCTACGGAACACTTTCAGAATGAGCCAGTTAGAGATTTTGGAGTTCCCTGACCCGCGGCTGAGAACCATCGCCAAACCGGTCATCGAATTCGACGAAAAATTGCAAAAGCTCGTCGCGGACATGTTCGACACCATGTACGAAGCGCCGGGTATCGGGCTGGCTGCGACCCAGGTCAATGTCCATCAGCGAGTCGTCGTGATCGATGTGTCCGAAGATCACTCGCAACCCCTCGTGCTGATCAACCCGTCGTATACGGTGCTTGAGGGCGAGCCTGAAGAAATGCAGGAAGGCTGTCTGTCGGTACCTGGATTCTATGAGGGTGTGACGCGCATAGACCATGTTCTGCTCAAGGCCTGCGACGAATACGGCAAGCCATATGAACTCGAAGCCAGAGGCCTGCTCGCAGTCTGCATCCAGCATGAGCTGGATCATCTCGACGGCAAGCTCTTCGTCGACTATCTGAGTACCGTAAAGCGTTCCCGAATACGCAAGAAGCTGGAAAAACAGCATAAGTTGCAAGCTTGACTTCATCCCGAGCACCCGTCGTCTTTGCCGGTACACCCGAGTTTGCAGCAGCCAGCCTCAAGGCCCTGATCGATAACGGCTGCAATGTCGTGGCGGTTTACACACAACCTGACCGTCCTGCCAGACGCGGCCAGAAACTGCAGGCCAGTGCGGTGAAACAGCTCGCGCTGACCCATGATATCCCGGTGGAGCAGCCTGAGAATTTCCGCAGTCCAGAGAGTATCGAGACCCTTCGCGCCTACAAGCCCACGCTTATGGTCGTCGCGGCCTACGGCCTGTTGCTGCCACAGCTTGTTCTCGACATCCCTAAGCATGGCTGTGTCAACATTCATGCCTCGCTGCTGCCTCGCTGGCGCGGTGCGGCCCCCTTGCAGCGTGCCATAGAAGCTGGTGACCGGACCTCCGGAGTCACCCTCATGCAGATGGAAGCAGGTCTGGATACCGGTCCGATGCTGGCGACTATTCAATACGATCTTGCCAAGACTGAAACTGCAGACAGTCTGCATGACCGTCTGGCCACCTTGGGCGCCGAACTGCTGGTCGAGAACCTGCCGATGCTATTGACTGGCGAAGCCAGACCGGTCGTGCAGGAAAACGCCCAGGCGACTTATGCGCACAAGTTGACCAAGCAGGAAGCCAGAATCGACTGGACCAGAAGCGCCACTGTAATTGAACGAAAGATACGTGCGCTCCATCCCTCACCCATGGCCTGGTGTTGTGATGGTGATGAGCGCATTCGCGTATTGGGCGCTGAAATCATTGGCGAGGGTGGACTCGGTTCCCTGACCATCCCGGCTGGTGCCCAGCCAGGCACCGTCATTGGCTTTAACGGTCACGCCATCATTGTACTCTGCCGTGAGAAGAGCCTGCTCGGCCTGACAAAAATTCAGCTGGCAGGCGCCAAGCCGGTGAGTGCAAAGGACTTCATGAACTCCCAGAAGCCCTTCTTGCGCGAAGGTACTGTGCTCGAGACGCCAGCTGCAGACGCTGCCTGATGGCCACTGGCAAGCCCGCCTCATCCAACCCGCGGCTTGCGGCCCTGGGCATACTTCAAGCAGTGATCGTCGGGCAGGAATCACTGGCGTCCGCCATGCCTGCAGGCAACACCGATGAACACGGTCCCACTACCCATACCGCTTTGGTCAAGGCACTGGTCTACGGCACTCTACGCCATTACGAAAGCCTTCAATACCGTCTGAGCCAGTACCTGAGCAAGCCCTTCCGAAGTAAGGATCGCGATGTCGAAATCGTGCTGCTACTTGGCCTGTTCCAACTGATCCATCTCGACAAGCCCGCCAGGGCCTGTGTGAATGAGACCGTAGAACTGTGTCGCGCACTGCGCAAGGACTGGGCCGTGAAAGTGGTAAACGGCGTACTACGCAGCGCGCTTCGCGACGAAGCCGACAGCAAGTCTTCGGGTCAGGCCGTACATCAGCATCTGCCACCGACGGCCCGTTATGAGCTTCCGGACTGGCTACTGCGTCAGCTCAGACAGGACTGGCCCGGCGAATGGCAGCTCGCCGCTTCTGCTTCGAATGTTCAGGCACCGATGTCACTCCGCGTCAACGCGCTCCAGGGCACTGTCGAAGACTATATCGCCCGGCTCGCTGTTGCAGAGATGCCGGCGAAACGGCTGGCCTCTGTTCAATACGGTATTCAATTGGCCCAGGCCTGTGCTGTGGACAAGCTACCTGGCTTCGACGAGGGGCAGGTCAGTGTGCAGGACGAAGCGGCACAATTGTGTGCCGGACTGTTTGTCTCCGCCTTGATGCAGAAGCGCTCGAAAAAGAACCAGCCTTTGCGTCTGCTCGATGCCTGCTCGGCACCCGGAGGCAAGACCTGCGCTGTCATAGAGGCCCTGCTGAGCGAGGGCTATGCCGTTGAGATGATAGCACTGGACATCAGTCGACAACGCCTGGAACGGGTAGAGCGCACCTTCGAGAGGCTGGGACTCGCTCGCCTTGCAGCGGCCGAACCCGACAGGCTCAAGCTCCGCGTGCAGGCCGCCGATGCCGCAGAGCTTCCGGTATGGCGAAGCAGCGAAGCGTTTGACGGCATTCTTGTGGATGCGCCCTGTTCAGGCACTGGTGTTATCAGGCGTCATCCCGACATCAAGCAGCTCAGACGCCCTGACGATATCGCGATTCTGGTCGATCAACAGACTGCCTTGCTGCAGCAGCTGACAGCGTGTCTCGCTCCAGACGGTATTCTCGTTTACGCCACCTGTTCGATACTGATGGCCGAGAACGAGCAGGCGATTGCCCGCCTGCTCGCGACACAGACTGAGCTCACAAGCGTTTCTCCCTCGCGCCTCGGCACAGACTTTGCCCCGCATGCCGACTTCGCTACAGTGTCGGCATGCGCGATGACTGCCCACGGCTTGCAGCTATTTGCGGCAGAAAACGGTCACGATGGATTCTTCTATTCGGTGATACATCGTATATAGTTGTCCGTCTCGTATGTTAACAATCCATTAATGAATCAAGACGGCGCTTATAGCCCATGAAAATCATCATCCTCGGTGCTGGTCAGGTCGGCGGAAGTCTGGCGGACAATCTGGCGAGTGAAGCCAACGACATCACCGTAGTCGATCTCGACGAGAGCCGCCTCAGAACACTCCAGGACACGCTGGATATTCGCACAGTCAAAGGTTCTGGTTCGTATCCCAATGTGTTGAAGCAGGCCGGCGCTGACGATGCTGATATGCTCATTGCCGTCACCAATAGCGATGAGATCAACATGGTGGCCTGTCAGGTGGCGCACACACTGTTCAAGACTCCCACCAAGATCAGCAGGGTACGGGCAGCGTCCTACCTGTCCAGTAAGGAGCTGTTTGGCCTGGAAGCCTTCCCGATCGACGTACTCATCAGTCCGGAGCTCGTCGTCACCCAGCATATCAGTCGCCTTATCGATAACCCCGGCGCACTGCAGGTGCTCGACTTTTCGAACGGCAAGATTCGCCTGGTCGGCATCAAGGCCGTTCCCGGAGCACCGCTTGTCGGTCATGAAATTTCCTATCTACGGAAACATCTTCCGCACATCGATACCCGGGTAGCGGCCATCTATCGCAAGGGGCGGGGCCTCATTCCCGTCGGGGACACCATCGTGGAGCCGGGAGATGAGGTGTTCTACATCGCCGCACGTGACCACATTCAAATGGTCATGAAAGAGCTGCAGCCAACCGACCGCAGTTACAAGCGAATCATGATCGCCGGTGGCGGCAACATCGGTGCCCGACTGGCGCAGATGCTGGAGGGCCGTTATAACGTCAAGCTGATCGAACAGAATCACAAGCGCTGCCTGTTCCTTTCAGAGGAGCTCGACAACACGATCGTGCTGCACGGTAACGCGGCAAACAAGGATCTGCTGCTGGAAGAGAATATCGAGGATACCGATGTCTTCTGTGCGCTGACCAACGACGATGAGGCCAACATCATGGCCAGCATGCTGGCCAAGCGACTCGGTGTCCGCAAAGTCATGACGCTGATCAATAATCCGGATTACGTCGACCTCATACAGGGTGGCGAAATCGACATTGCCATTTCGCCGCAGCAGACCACGATTGGCAGTCTGCTGTCTCATGTTCGCCGAGGTGATATCGTGGCTGCGCACTCACTTCGTCGTGGCGCGGCCGAGGCCATCGAAGTCATCGCGCATGGTGACCACCGGTCGTCGAAAGTCGTCGGCAAACGTATCGATGAGCTGAATCTGCCGGAGGGCGCCACTATCAGTGCGATCATGCGGCGCAGTGAAGTACTGATTGCGCATGACCACATTCGCATTGAACCCGATGATCATGCCATCGTCTTCCTGCTGGACAAACGCAAGATCCGTGAGGTCGAACGACTGTTCCAGGTAGGGCTCACCTTCTTCTAGATTTTCTGCTCGTACGACTGACAATAAGGACCGGGATCGCTTTGCATTACCAGGCAATAGCTAGAATATTGGGCGTACTGCTGATGCTATTCAGCCTTACGCTGCTGCCGTCCATCATCGTGTCGGTTATCTATGCGGATGGGCAGGTCGTACCGTTTCGCAATGCGATGGCACTGCTGTTCGCGCTTGGCTTACTGATATGGTTTCCCACCAGGAATTATCGCTCCGAACTCAGGGTCCGCGATGGCTTCCTGATCACCGTACTGTTCTGGGTTCTGCTCGGAATTTCCGGTTCCGCGCCCTTCTACTTCAACGCGGCCATCGACATGAGCTTTACCGATTCTGTGTTTGAATCGGTCTCTGGCCTGACCACCACCGGGGCCACGGTACTGACCAATATCGATGAACTGCCTGAATCCGTGCGATGGTACCGACAGCAGCTTCAGTGGTTCGGTGGGATGGGCATCATCGTGCTGGCGGTAGCGATACTGCCAATGCTTGGTGTTGGTGGCATGCAGCTCTATCGTGCGGAAACCCCCGGCCCGGTCAAGGATAACAAACTCACCCCGCGTATTACCGAAACCGCCAAGGCCTTGTGGTACATCTACCTCGCGATGACTGTCGTCTGCGCTGTCGCCTACTACTTTGCGGGCATGAACGTATTTGATGCCATCGGCCACAGTTTTGCGACCATTGCGATCGGTGGATTCTCAACCCATGATGCTTCGATAGGCTACTTCGATAATCCCGTCATCGAACTCATCTGCATTTTCTTCATGTTCGCCAGTTCGATCAATTTTGCGCTGCACTTCTTTGCCTGGCGCGAACGTTCGATTCGCATCTACCTGCGCGATGCCGAATTCAAGTTCTATTTCAAGCTGCTGCTAGCGGTATCCCTGATTACTATCGCCGTGCTGATCTGGACCGACACCTATTCCTTCGGCAAGGGTGTCATTCACGGTCTGTTCCAGGTAGTCAGTATCGCGACCACGACTGGCTTCGGCGTCGCCGACTTCGCTCACTGGCCCCTGATTCTGCCCTTCCTCCTGTTTGTCGTCGCCTTCGTTGGAGGCTGCGCCGGGTCGACAGCCGGGGGCATGAAGGTCATGCGGGTATTGTTGGTGTACAAGCAGGGGGCCCGTGAGATCAAGAGGCTGGTACATCCCTCCGCCGTATTCCGGGTAAAGCTTGGCAAGCGTCCAGTGTCTGACCGAATTCTTGAAGCAGTCTGGGGCTTCATTGCTGTCTACATGCTCTCCTTCATCGTCATGCAGATGATTTTACTAGCGACTGGGTTGGATCTGGTAACAGCCTGGTCGGCCGTCGGCGCCGCCATCAACAATCTCGGTCCGGGGCTGGGCGATGTGGCCTTCCACTATGGCGATATCAATGCCGTGGCGAAATGGACGCTATGCTTCGGCATGCTGCTTGGACGACTCGAAGTCTTCACACTTCTGATATTATTCACCCCCGCCTTCTGGCGACGTTAACGCGTTCAGTCCACAAAAAGTCATCGCTGGCGCACGATCCACGTCAGCAGCTTCCCGGCTTTGGCACTGGTTCGCGTAATCATGTTACGAAATGTTTTAATCTTTGCGGGTGAATCACTCGTTCAAATTCGGAAGCAAGACGTTTATGCAATTGGCCTACGATCCGGCTCTACCAAAAACTTTCTTCACCAGGTTCAAGCCTGTCATGGTGACCATCGGACTGCTTGCCGGCTTTCTGTTGTTGCAGGGCTGCGAGGAACTTGGTCTGGAAGACGAAAAGAAGCGGCGTCCGCCGCCGCCGGAACCTGAGCCGCAGCCACCCGTAGTCATCGTGACACCGCAGGCGAACTATCCGATTATCAACCGGCTCTTCTTCGAGGCCACTCGCCTGCCAAACGAACCTGATCCGCTAACGCAAACCTACAGTGTGGATGTGCGTCAGTTGAGTGTACTTCGTCAGAGTGCTGGTCAGCCCGCTGAAGCCTTTGCTCCGCTGATTCCGCTGGGCAATGGCAGGTTTACCCAGAGCTATGTGCTCATTGAAGAAAACAACCGTTTCTTCCTGGGCGACCCGACCACCACCGAATTGAAACAGCTGACAAGTTTCAGCGAACCTGCCTGCGGCACGAACGGGGCAGTGATGGATCGCCGACTCCTCACCGATGGTCTCGGCTTCGCCGACAGCACCCTGATCGTCCGCTACGGTACGCCAGAAGAATGTGCTGCGGGTACGGCAGCCTTCGTCAGACTCCCCCTCACAGCGGGCCCCCTGAACCTGCCTGAGGCCGCTACGGCCATGGAGTTTTTCGGCAAGCCGCTGACGGCACTCGATGGCAGCATTCTGGGCTACTTCATGAAAATCGAAGGCACGCTCGAACTTCGTGACAAGGCTGGCGCTGTGGTCAGGTCCGTCGCAGTTGATCCTGCACTCGAGCTCGGTTCGCTCGTCGGTAGTGAGATCGCTTACGGCGAAGACATACTTCTGTCTTTTGCCGGAACGCTGTATCAGCTCCCGCCGGCCGCCTATGTCGACCCTGCTGTCGCGCCTGTCGTGCTCACGACACTGACCGTGCCCTCACTGGACAATCGCGTTCAGCTTCTTCGGGGGACTAATCTGTTCTTCCTGGACGGCGCGGTGCTCAAAGTCGTCAGACTTGCTGAACAACAGGTCGAAGTGGTGGCTGATCTCAGTAGCTATGGGGTCATTCGGCCGTCCCTGCAGGCCAGCAGAGACTTTCTGTGGACAGTCACCCAGGCCGGTGAGCTGCTAAGAGTCACGCCGGAAACGATGGACGTGACCCCGATCACGTCCGGCCTAGCCGCTGAAAATGCCTTTCTCGCTGGTACTGATGTCGTGTTCGCCAGCTTCGAGTCGCCCCCAATTGCTGTGGTGATCCCACAGGATTCACTCACGGTGCCACTGTGCACCCCACCAACACCTGAAGCGGGCTGTTTCGAAAACGCGAACTGGCTGTTCTTCGATCATTATCGAGAGGATGGCCTGACATATCTGCCGGTGTTGCTTCAGGGTTTCAGTACTACGACCGAGACACTGGTTGATGGTGAAACTGTTGTCACGACCGAGCCAGCCTATATCGACACCGCCACCGAGGGCCGATTTTTCAACGCCTCGCAGCTCACCCAGTTCGATCTCACAAGCGGCGCGCCGATCGTTGAGTTCTCGTCAGGCCTTCCCGGCGAAACGCAGGTGCGAGCCATCAGTGTCATCGAACAGGATTTCGCCCTGATTCAGTATGTGGGTCAGCCAGACAATCCGGAGAGCCTGCCTGATCTGGTGAGAATCAACATCGGCAGCCGCTCGGGCCTGTCCACGGTAGGCACTACGGGCAACCTGGCTGAACGCTTGCTGACCCGAAGCGAAAATTGAGCTTCGGCGCACACTAGTGTCCCGTACGGCTAGACTCGATACATGTGCCGGGCCTTGTCCGGCAGATGTTTGAAACGCTTGTACTCCCATTGATATTGCTCAGGCGCCAGTGTGATGAGTGCCTCCATACTGGCGTTCATCGCTGCCGCTGACTCATGCAGATCGCTGGAATAGATGGCGTCCAGCGGCTTCTGCACATGAACGTCGAAGCCTCCATTGCGATTCCTCAGGCTGGTCATCATCAATACCCGGGCACCCGTCTTGTCGATCAGACGAGGCACCAGCTTCATCGTATGAGTGTGCTGGCCAAAAAAGGGCACGAAGATACCGCCACTGCGCTCAGGGGACTGGTCGGGAAGAATGCCGGTGACGCCGCCTTCACGCAGACTGGTGAACAGACTCATGACCCCTCGCTTGCCAGCGGGCACCAGCGTCGAGCCATTACGCTCGCGAACGCTACGCATATATTCATCCATTCCTGGCAATTTCGGCTGCAGATACAGCGAGCGGATCGTGAAATGATGCGCGAGAAACAAGCCACTCAGCTCCCAGTTGCCAAGGTGCGGAACCAGAACAATCAAGCCACGCCCGGACTGCTTCGCCTCTTCGATGTGATTGAGCCCCTCCACATGCTGAATCAGCTGCAGCACCCGCTCCGTTGGCCACTCCCAGATCGCTGCCATCTCGGCCGCCACCATCCCGGTATTCTGCATGCTCTGCATCACTAGCTGTTCGCGCTGGGGTCGACTGAGACGAGGATAGCAGGCGTCTATATTGATACGCGTTATCCTGAGCGCTTCTGTCTGCCAGACCACGGCGAACCGCCCCGCCAGCCTCCCGATTCTCTGCAAGGCTGGCAAAGACAATCGTGACATCAGACCAAGCAGCCTTCTCAGGGCGGCCGAGAGCAGTCGTGCTTTCAAATCATGTGGTCCTATGTGCTAAGTTGGCGCTCCATACAGGTGGCGTATGCGCGTTGAGTACTTGCTGGTAGATTACAGTGAGGCAAAGGGTATAATTACGCGCTTGTTTTGTCATGGGTTGCATTCCGATTGAGCGCCCGCCGCATCTTTACAGTATTGCCAGGACGGAGTTTGGAAAATCATGACGGTATCGAATAAGACCGCCCCATCACGAGAGCTTTCACAAGGCCACGATGCCACGACCTTTCAGGGCCTCATCGCCATCTTGCAGAATTACTGGTCTGAACAGGGCTGCGTGATCCTGCAGCCGCTCGACATGGAAGTGGGCGCCGGCACCTTCCATCCGGCTACTTTCCTGCGTGCCATCGGGCCTGAGCGCTGGAACACTGCCTATGTTCAGCCTTGCCGTCGCCCAACTGACGGCCGCTATGGTGAGAATCCAAATCGACTTCAGCATTATTACCAGTATCAGGTCATTCTCAAGCCATCACCACCTAATATACAGGAACTCTATCTTGGCTCGCTCGAAGCATTGGGCATAGATCCTCTGGTGCACGATATCCGCTTTGTCGAAGACAACTGGGAAAGTCCGACACTGGGCGCATGGGGTCTGGGCTGGGAAATCTGGCTGAATGGCATGGAGGTGACACAATTCACCTATTTCCAGCAGGTTGGTGGGCTCGAATGCTTCCCGGTCACCGGTGAGATCACTTACGGGCTGGAGCGAATTGCCATGTATCTCCAGGGTGTCGACAGCATTTTCGACCTCGTGTGGACGCATGGCCCGCACGGCAAAGTGACCTATGGCGACGTCTTTCACCAGAACGAAGTCGAGATGTCGACCTTCAACTTTGAGCATGCCAATGTCGAGTCGCTCTTTGCTCAATTTGATGCCTGCGAACAGGACAGTCAGCGATTGATCGAAAAGGGCTTGCCACTGCCGGCCTATGAAATGGTGCTGAAGGCCTCGCATGCCTTCAACCTGCTCGATGCACGTCATGCCATCTCGGTCACCGAACGACAGCGATTCATTCTTCGTGTTCGTGCCCTGGCCAGAGCAGTGGCTCAGGCCTATTTCGATCGTCGTGAAGCTCTGGGCTTCCCCTTGGCTGATCCCGAACATACGGCAGCGCTCATCGCTAACAAGAGCGCCTAATTTGCGACACCGTCGCCTCATACTTCAAATCATCTGGATATAACGATGCAAGCCAAGGATTTCCTGCTGGAGCTCGGCCTCGAAGAGCTGCCCCCCAAAGCCATGCCTGTGCTGATGCAAAGTTTGAAACAACACATGGAGAGCGGGTTGCACGCTGCCGAGCTCTCATATCGAGAGATCGAGGTACTCGGAGCCCCGCGCCGCCTTGTGCTCATCATTCACGAATTGGCTACAAAACAGAATGATCGACAGGTCGAGCGCCGTGGTCCAGCGAAACAGGCTGCCTATGATGCTGAAGGACAGCCTACGAAAGCGCTACTCGGTTTCGCGAGATCCTGTCAGGTGGACGTGGAAGCGCTTGAGCTTCTGGAGACTGATAAAGGCGCCTGGATGATGTTCCGTGCCAATGAACCAGGGCGGGCTGCCGAGGCGATTCTACCTGAACTGATTCAGCAGTCGCTGCAGCAGCTACCCATTGCCAAGCGTATGAGATGGGGCGCTTCACGAAATGAATTCATTCGGCCTCTGCATTGGCTGCTTGCACTCTACGGCAATGAGATTCTGCCGCTGGAGATTTTCGGCATCAGCAGTGGTCGCGACACTCGAGGCCACCGCGCGCACTCGCCGGGAGTACTCACAATCGAATCAATCGAGCGCTATAGGGACCAACTGCGGGATGCGAAGGTCATTGTCGACTTCGAAGAGCGTAGGACATCCATACGACGGCAGATCGCAGACGTCGTGAGCGAAGTGTTCCCAGCTGCGAAAGAGAATGGCATTCAGGCCGTGATCGATGAAGATCTCCTGACAGAAGTCACGGCACTCACCGATTGGCCGGTGGCCATGGTGGGCCGCTTCGAGGAGCGATTTCTCGAAGTGCCAGCCGAATGTCTCATCAGCACAATGAAGGAAAATCAAAAGTATTTTCATATCGTCGGTGCTGACGGCGCCATGCTGGCAGCGTTTGTGTTTATTGCCAATCTTCAGAGCAAGGACCCTGAAAAGGTCGTGGCAGGCAACGAGCGGGTGGTTCGACCACGCCTCAGCGACGCGGCATTCTTCTATGAAACTGATCGCAAGCAGACGCTCGAGTCGCGTTTGCCGAAGCTTGAAAGCATTCTGTTCCAGAAATCTCTGGGGACGGTGCTGGAAAAATCCAAGCGGCTCGAGACCCTTGCAGCCACAGTGGCTACGCTGATCAAGGCTGACGGAGCGCAGGCTAGCCGTGCGGGGCTGTTGAGCAAGGCCGATCTGGTCAGCGATATGGTGCTTGAATTTCCCGAGCTTCAGGGCACCATGGGCAGGTACTATGCGATTCATGACGGCGAGCCTGCCGAACTGGCCGCTGCCATTGAAGAACATTACTGGCCACGCTTCGCAGGCGACAGGGTACCTCAAAGTAAAATTGCCGCATCCGTTGCACTGGCAGACCGACTGGATACATTGACCGGTATCTTCGGCATCGGTCAGGCACCTACGGGCACCAAGGATCCATTTGCCCTGCGTAGGGCCGCCCTCGGTGTCCTCAGAATTTGTATTGAACACAGCCTGGACCTGGATCTGTATGAAGTGATTGGTGCAGCGATAAGCGGATACACCGAAACACGCTCATTCGATCCTGAGCTGCAGACCATCGTATTCGATTATGTGTTCGACCGTTTCAGAAACCTGTATGAAGAGCAGGGCATTTCGAGTGCAGCTTTTCTCGCCGTGAGAAAGCGTCCGGTTCGCAGTCCATTCGAGTTTCATCAGCGAATCCTGGCTGTCGAAGCCTTCAGGAGTATGCCTGAAGCCGAGGCTCTCATCGCTGCCAACAAACGGGTCAGTAACATTCTCGCCAAGTCGGATTTGCAGGATTCGGCGGAGCCAGGATCGGTGGATGACCGCCTATTTCAGAATAATGAAGAACGTGCGCTTTACGATGGTGTGGTGGCCTGCGAAGACACCACAAGGCCTCTGTTAATCTCTGGACATTTTGCCGAGGCGCTCAAGGAACTTGCTCAACTGAAAACAGTGACCGACAAGTTCTTTGATGAGGTTATGGTGATGGCTGAAGATCCTGCTCTGCGGGATAATCGCTTGATGCTATTGCGACGGCTGCGCGCGCTGTTCCTGAACATTGCAGATATCGCCGAGCTCTCCTCATAAAGCTCGCTATAAACCGCAAACAAAAAAAAGCTGCCGTCGAGTCATCTCGCGGCAGCTCCTTTACAGACCTTTCTTCTAGAATGCCGCGTTGACCTGAACGCTGGCAATTGTGGCACTGCCTTCGACTTCAGCCACAACGGTATTACCCAAGGCCGATACTTCGGTCACTTCTACCGAATCACCCTCAAGGCGCGAAATACCGAAGTCTAACGACAGGTTGTCGCTGGCCAGGTAACTCGCACCGGCCGAAAACCACATCCGATCACTGTCCGGAATCGAGAGGGTCCTGTTTTCTCGGGGCACCGGTGACTTATCGAGCGCGAAGCCACCTCTCAGGATAATCCGTTCATTGAGGTTATGGGTGACACCTATGGCATAGCGCAGGTTGGCATCCCAATTCTCTTCCTTCAGCGTTACCGGGCCAGTTGGAACGGCATCGATATCCGCGATCAATGAATCAAATCGCTCCCAGTTTGTATAGTTCACGCTTCCGTGAACTGCCCAGTCGCTATTGATCTCATGATAGGCGGCTATCTCTGCGATGTCGGGCAGGTTCAGTTCTAGCGAACCGTCAGAACTGAATGGCGCAGGAAACTCGGATTCGGCGTCACCTTCGATATCGATATCGAGACTCGAGCGATACTGCATTCCGATACGCGTTGCCTGCGTCAGTTCGAACAGCGCACTGAGATGATATCCGAATGCATCGCCGTCACCTTCAAGGTCGAGGATCTTCGGTGTTCCGGGTACACCAGGCACGAAAGCTGGAACACTCGTATTGAGCTGTGCATCCGCTAATACGTAATCAATACCAAAGCCAAGGCTTACCTGATCAGTCAGTTTGTAGGCGATGGAGGGCGTAATATTCACTGTTTCAACTGAGGCTTCGTCGGCCACATCAAGGCCACCAAATCTGCTGTCGTAATCAGTTTTGAGGCCAAAATTACTAAATACTGCAAATCCTACAAAAAGTTTTTCATCCAGCTGATAGCTTGAATAGAAGCCTGGAACGAAGGCATTCGGACCTGCATTGTCATCGTTGGCGGGCAATGTAATTCCGCTCGCCGTAGTGGTTGTACCATTTGCCTCGACTTCGAGATCAATGAATGAGAGTACACCCGACACATTTATGCCCTCGAGGCGTGTCATGGCTGCTGTATTGCGCGCGAGCACCGCAGCGGTATCGCCGATAGCCGCCTCACCGGCATTAGCTCTACCTAGGCCTCGGGCGCCATGCTCGCTGAGCTGAAAGCCAGCGGCCGATACCTGGCCACTGATCGCACTACCACCAAGCAAGGCCAACAAGGAAGTGGCATAGGCCAACGGCCGAAGACTGAACGGTGTTTGCGATAGGTGAGCCTGCGTGGGAGCACGAAGTCCGTCTGACTGGAGCCTGTCTGAGCGCGTGTCTTCATGTTTCATAAGGATCCTTATTTTTTTCTGTATTGATGATAAATAGACCGGAATTCATGCAGATAATTCCGTAAGTTAAAGACAACTTGCAGGATCTGGACCAACAACAAGGTGCATGTTGAAGTATAGGCTACACCCAGTGGCTGGACTTTATACATGAGCCTTTAAAACGAAAAAACCCGGCAGGCTGCCGGGTCTTCATCCTCACTATCCTAGCGCTAACTTTGGTACAGAAGCTAGATATCCAGATTGGTCACCGTCAGAGCGTTCGTCTGAATGAATGCACGACGCGGTTCCACATCGTCGCCCATTAAGGTAGTGAAGATTTGGTCTGCCGCGATAGCATCCTCAACGCTTACCTTCATCATTCGCCTACTTTCCGGATCCATCGTCGTTTCCCAGAGTTGGTCTGGGTTCATTTCACCGAGCCCCTTATAACGCTGGATGCTCTGCCCCTTCATCGCTTCCTGCATCAGCCACTGAATGGCAGCTTCGAAACTACTGATGGCTTGCTTCTTTTCGCCCTTTTGAATAAAGGCGTCATCTTCAATAAGCCCTTCCAATTGACTGCCCAGATTCGCAATCGCTTCATACGAAGAGGACAGGAAGAAATCATCATTCAGGTCGTAGACTGTCTCAATGCCGTGCTGGGTTTGAATGACTCGCTGCATATACAGTTGCGTCTCTGGATTAAGTACAGAATCAACACTGTATAAGGTGCCGTTGGTCACCGTGCCCGTAGTCAGCAAAGCGCCAAAACGCTCAGACCAGCTCTGGGAGTGTGTCTGCTCAGAGAACTCTTGCTGCCCGATACGCGGAACTTCCAGCAACCGTTTGAGCACGTCCTTCGGATAGGTACGAGACATCCGCTCGATCAACGATTCAACCTTCTTGAACTCATTGACCAGTTTTTCGAGAGCCGGTCCCTGTATAGGCGGCGTGTCTGCCGAACCATATAACATGGTGCCATCAAGCGCCGATTGGAGCAGATACTGCTCCAGAGCCTTTTCATCCTTTAGATATTGCTCCTGCTTTCCTTTCTTGACCTTATAGAGTGGTGGCATCGCAATGAAGATATGGCCACCTTCGACAATATCCCGCATTTGCCTGAAGAAGAAGGTCAGCAATAGTGTTCGAATGTGAGAACCATCCACATCGGCATCAGTCATGATAATGATGCTGTGATATCGAAGTTTGTTGATATCAAATTCTTCGCGACCGATGCCACAACCAAGCGCGGTGATCAGCGTGCCTACTTCAGCTGAAGCAAGCATCTTGTCGAATCGAGCTTTCTCGACATTCAGAATTTTGCCTTTCAATGGCAGAATTGCCTGGGTCTTACGGTCACGCCCCTGCTTGGCCGAGCCGCCTGCAGAGTCACCCTCCACTATGAACAATTCGGATTTACTCGGGTCTTTTTCCTGGCAATCAGCCAGTTTGCCAGGCAGACCAGCAATATCCAGAGCGCCCTTCCGTCGAGTCATTTCGCGCGCCTTTCGCGCAGCTTCTCGGGCTCGAGCAGCATCAATCATCTTGTTGACGATGCTTTTGGCCTCATTCGGATTTTCAGCCAAGTAGTCGGCAAAGTAGTTATTCATCTCATGTTCAACTGCAGTCTTCACTTCCGATGACACGAGTTTGTCTTTGGTTTGCGAGCTGAACTTGGGGTCAGGCACTTTTACTGACACGATAGCCGTCAAGCCTTCGCGGGCATCGTCACCGGAGGTGGCCACCTTGCTTTTGCGCAAGAGAGATTCTTTCTCGATATATTGGTTGAGACTTCTGGTGAGAGCCCCACGAAAACCTGCCAGGTGTGTCCCGCCATCACGCTGCGGAATATTGTTGGTAAAGCAGTAGATATTTTCCTGAAATGTGTCATTCCACTGAAGTGCCACTTCAACGGTAACGCCGTCTTCGCGCTCTTTGATAAAATGGAAAACCCGATTCAGCGGAGTCTTATTCTGATTAAGATACTCCACGAACGCTCTCAGTCCGCCTTCATAGAAAAAATCTTCGCTCTTTCCAGATCGCTCGTCGGTCAGGGATATCCGGATACCTGAATTCAGAAAAGCCAGTTCCCTGATCCGCTTAGCAAGAATGTCGTAATGGAAGACAATATTAGTAAAGGTCTCTGCCGATGGCTTGAAATGGATTTGAGTACCAGAGCGGTCAGTATCGCCAATGATGGCAAGATCTGCCTGCGGCACACCATGCACATACATCTGCTGATGTACCTTGCCACTGCGGCGTACCGTCAGCTTCAATTGCTCTGACAGCGCATTGACAACGGATACACCGACTCCGTGAAGACCACCACTCACCTTATAGGCGTTGTCGTCGAACTTTCCGCCGGCGTGCAGAACAGTCAAGATGACTTCCGCAGCAGAGGTGCCCGTCTCTTCATGTATGTCGACCGGAATACCACGCCCATCATCCGTAACAGTAATCGACTCGTCGGCATGAATCTTTACCTGGATCTCAGAACAATGCCCGGCGAGCGCTTCATCGATAGAGTTGTCGACCACCTCGAATACCAAGTGATGCAGCCCCGACCCATCATCTGTGTCACCGATATACATACCGGGTCGCTTACGCACTGCATCCAGACCCTTGAGCACTTTTATACTTGATGAATTGTATTCGCCCTGAGACATGATATTCCTTACGCGGTTTTTAAGTGGCTTCATTATACTAGAAACCCAGACTTTTAGCCTCTCTATATGGCCACTAGACCGCCTGAGGAGGCCGGTAAATTTGCACCCCTGCGTCTGGTATTAGGCGACGCTCCACGTGGAACCACGCACTGTATATGAAGGTATTTTTGCTAATGAGCCATGAGCTTTCAGCGTTCTACCGCATTTCGCGCTTGAAGAGACTGGACGAGACGATTCGCCGAATTCGCGGCTGCCTAGAGTTTCACGTGGAACATCGGAGACAATGGCGCAATGCTGCCAAATGGATTAAATGCTATGTCTGGAATTTTTTTCGAACTTTTCCGAAAGTACCACTCCGCGAATAGCTGCCCCATATCATCCCATCCTCCCTGAATGCTGACTTATGGCTTTACACCTTTACCGGTAATAACTCCGTACAGGCGATTGAAAGGTCCAGCTGTATAGGAATGCTGAGCTGCTAAATTTGAAGCTACCCACCAATGAAATTGCGGCTCTTCATTGGATCGTAAAAACTTAGTGATGAGATGGAAGCAAGTTTTCTAGGGACTGAAGAGTGTTCCACGTGGAACATATACCGTCGAGGACCACGCTGCTATTTCGTAGATAAAATCCGCTGGGCCTGACCATGTTCCACGTGGAACATGGCGGATAGAGGTGCTTCGTTAAAATGTCGAAGGAAATCTGGTAGTTCTTCGGGTTGCCCCGCCAGTGCAGTAATGAATACCTGGGAGCAGGAATTCGATAATTCAGCCAGTAGCGTAGCCGATCTATCCTGATCGAGCTCCGCAGTCAGGTCATCCACTAATACAGCCGTACGGCTTCCTGCAGCACTATGGCGCAGGTGCTGCACCTGTCTTAGCAACAATAGGGCGGATGCCATTTTACATTGACCGCGCGATAGCACGTCTTTGGCGGCATATTCCTCTGTTGCAATAACGATATCAGCACGCTGTGGACCAGAATAGGTCCGACCCGTGACGATTTCATAGTCGCGTTTGGCTAAGAGCTCTTCACGAAAATCCGCCATGAGATCGCTGTCCGCCTGGGAGTTGTCGAAACCGAAACCATGTTTCAACTTGAGGCTAAGAGCCTCAATTCCGGCGACTGGAATGCCCACTGAGCTTTGCTCTACAGCGGCATCGCTTTGAGCACGAAGATACTGGGTGTATCCATCAAAATAGGCTTGGCGTACTCGAGCGAGTTGCACCGAGTGATCAATGAATGCCTCTGTCCAGGCTCGAAGCTCTTTTTCCTCGGCAGGCCCGGCGTGACGCTTCAATTCTTTCAGTGAGGCATTTCGCTGAGCAAGCGTTGACTGCCACTTTTTGAAAAGAGGACCATAACTACGTTCCACGTGGAACACTCCCCAGTCCAGAAAGCGACGCCGTATGCCAGGCTCTCCCACTATAAGCTGCAGGCTTTGGTGGTCGATGACTTGGACAGGCAGCAGACGAGCGAGGACCATAGAACTTTTAACCGCATTACCATCCATCGAGACGCGAAGCTGGGATTTCTTTATCTTTTGAATACCGAGCTGATGTCGAGAGATGTCTTGCTGATGGGAGAGGTGGATGACGCCTCTCGCTAACAGGGCGGTGTCATAAGGACCGATAAGTTGATCAAGGAAGCTGGTTTTGAAGGACCGCCCAGTCAACAACAGATGAAGGCCTTCGAGAATTGAAGTCTTTCCCTGGGCGTTTGCGCCGTAGAAGAGTATGCGTGACGATGTTGAGATATCCGAATTTGCAGCATCGGTAGCGGCCGATTGGAAGCTAAGATCCAGGGCAGATATCGCACGAAAATTCTGTAGTTGAAGCGAAGAAATCATGATGGGCTATGGAAGCCCATCAAGGCACGAGGCGTGAATACTAGACGAGGAATGAGGACACCCTACTGAACAAGACTGAGTCGCTCGTCCATGAACATATCGAGGTCAGGCGCCAGCAAGTGAATATACCGATCGAAGTAGAGGAACTGCTTTATAAGCAGGGCAAATTCTCGGGGAAAATGTAAACCATGAGATTCACCGGTTTTTACAAGATCCATCAGGATCGTATTAATCTCTTCAGCTTCGTTCAAAGTGTCGGTGTACATCTGCTGAGAATCCGCATTCGGCACCATTCTATCCATCTTCTTGTACAAGCGCTGAATGTCGGCCGCCAGATCAGCTATGTCGACTTCAGTATGAGTCACGCCAATGCGGATCATGGCACTCGCCATGTCATGGAAGTTCATCATCATGATTGCCGTGATGAAATCAGATATTGCCTTCCAGGCGCCTTTAGGGATCCGACCCACGATTCCAAAGTCTATGAACCCGATACGACCGTCTCGCAACACCATGAGATTGCCGGCATGAACATCAGCGTGGAAAAAATCGCACTGGGTCAAACTTGAAAACCAGGCATTCATCGCAGTAATCAAAGTGCGCTCAGGGTCACTACAATATGTTCGAATAGTCTCGAGATCGGTCAATGGCACGCCATAAAAACGCTCCATCGTCAGCACTTTCATTGTCGAGGCGTGTTCATAGTGCTTCGGGACTACCACATCTGTATTTCCCGTGGCGTTCAGAAAAGCTCGGAACTCATCGAGGTTTTGACCTTCCTTATAGAAGTCACATTCCTCAACCATTGTCTTCTGAATTTCTTCGACGATGCCTGATAGTGAAGTCCAGGACAGCTTCGGCGCGAGCAACTCGAGTATTCGGGCGCCGGCGTAGAGGAAATTGAGGTCGGTCACCAGAATATTACGTACACCTGGTTTCTGAACCTTGATAACGACGTCATCACCATTGACCAGCTTAGCCGCATGGACCTGGGCAATCGATGCCGAAGCCAATGGCACATGATCAACATGGGAAAACACTTCCGACAAGCGATCACCAAACTCTTCATCCAGAATTCTCTGAATTACAGTGAACGGCAGAGGCTTCGTCTGATCGAGGCAATACTGAAACTCTTCGACGTAAGATGGCGGGAAGAACGTTGGAGACGATGCGATGAACTGCCCGAGCTTAATGTAGGTAGAACCAAGGCGCTCAAAGGTCTGTCGCAGCAAGCGTGGCGGTGGCGGTCTGTCACCTGCCACCCAGCTGATGCCAGTCGAGGCCAGAACACTGACCGTCTGACCAATCCGCAAGAAACCTTTGACTGTATTCTGCACTGTGTCGTTCATTAGCAATCCCTTTGATGAAACGAATGTTGGGTAACCCTATAGCCTCATCGGCATGACGACGTACAGGGCGTCCTTGGTGTCCACACCTTCTACGAGTGCACTGCTGGCTGGGTTCGATAGCGCCACTTCTACCCGCTCATCCTTGATGACATTTAACACATCAAGCAGGTAGGCGACATTGAACCCCATCTGCAGATCTTCATACGCGTATTCAACCTCCAAGCGATCCTCAGCTTCTTCCTGCTCGGGATTGTTGGCAAAAACCTCAACGGTGTTTTCACTGAATTGCAGCCGTACACCGCGATAGCTTTCATGGCTGAGAATCGCCGCCCTGCTCAACATACTTTTGAGTAGTAGGCGATCGGCCAACATTTTCTTGTCACTATTGCGGGGTATGACCCGCTGATAGTCAGGAAACTTGCCTTCGATGAGTTTCGAACTGAACGCATAATCCTTCATCAATACCCGGATGTGATTATGACCAATCAGAACTTCGCAATCTGCTTCTTCGTCATCGGCTAGCAGTTTGGCAAGCTCTAGCACACCTTTTCGCGGTACGATCTTTTGAACGGTCGTATCTTCGGCGCCTTCATCGAAGAGTTCATGCTTGTGCTCAAATCCAGCCATGGCCAGACGATGCCCATCGGTCGCGACAGCGCGCAGGCCTGAGGGGTTCAGTTCCAGCAGAAGTCCGTTGAGATAGTAACGGACATCCTGCTGAGCCATTGCAAAAGCCGTGGCGTCGATAATTCGCTTGAGCTTGGCCTGTTGAAGTCGTAAGGAGATATCACTGCTCTCATTTTCCACTTTTGGAAAATGATCTGCCGGCAAAGTCGCCAAGGAAAAATGGCTGGTAGCACAACGAAGGTCCAGCTTCGAGTTGGCGTATTCCAGAGTCAGCATCTGTCCCTCAGGCAGACTACGACAGATATCGCTCAGCTTACGAGCTGGTACCGTAATCGCCCCGGCCTGGTGAACCTGGATCTCTCGAATATAAGCCACCAGTTCCACTTCGTTGTTGGTTGCAGTAATGCTTACACCATCTTCCGGCGATGCCTGAATCAGCACGTTCGCCAGCACAGGCATAGTGTGTCTCTTTTCGACTACACCACCTACCATGAGCAACGGTGTCAGGAAGCGTTCTCTCTGACATGTAAATTTCATAGAAACAACTCTGTTTTCAGGAAGTTCTGATTGTAGTTCAGCCGATGCAGTGCTTACCAGCCGCAAAGGAAGACCAGACCAAGTTTGTCAGCCCGTGAGCGAACGCATGAAATACTGATAGTCTTCCCGCGTGGCCACATCGGTCTGCTGCAACGCTTTCATCACCTTGCAGGCATGTAGCACCGTGGTGTGATCCCGGCCGCCGAAAGCGTCACCGATTTCCGGCAAGCTATGCTGCGTCAGTTCTTTCGCCAGACACATCGCCAACTGCCGTGGTCGCGTGATGGACCTGGTTCGGCGCTTTGACAGCAGGTCGGACACACGAATCTTGTAATATTCTGCTACGGTTCGCTGAATGTTATCGATGCTGACCTGCTTCTCGTGAAGGGCCAACAAGTCTTTCAGGCATTCGCGGATGAACTCGGGCGTTATCGGATTGCCGGTAAAATGGGCGTTAGCTATAACGAGGCGAAGTGCACCTTCCAGCTCACGAACATTCGAGCGGATTTTCTGAGCGATAAAAAACGCGCATTCACTATTGAGCTCCACGCCGGATTGTTCCGCTTTCTTCATGAGGATCGCTACGCGAGTCTCGAGCTCGGGTGGTTCCACCATGACAGTCAGACCCCAGCCAAATCTGGACTTGAGCCGCTCCTCCATGTTTTCGATTTCCTTGGGGTAGCGGTCAGAAGTCAGAATCATCTGCTGCCCACCTTCGAGCAAGGCATTGAAGGTATGGAAGAACTCTTCTTGTGAACGCTCCTTCTTGGCGAAGAACTGGATGTCATCGATCAACAGCGCATCCACGCTGCGATAATATTTCTTGAACTCATTGATCGCGTTCATTCGAAGCGCCTTGACCATATCCTGGACAAAACGTTCAGAGTGAAGATACACCACTCGCGCGTTCGGTTTTCGCGCCACAATCTCATGACCGACGGCGTGCATAAGGTGCGTTTTACCCAGTCCAACACCACCGTATAAAAACAGCGGATTAAAGGCCTTGCCTGGATTATCAGCCACCTGAATTGCAGCAGCTCGAGCCAACTGGTTCGACTTGCCCTCAACAAACGAGGAAAACGTAAAGTCGCGGTTCAGAGCGCTCTCGTGCTTGACCAGCGAGGCCGGCTCCTGAGAGTTATTAGTGGTAGACCAGGCTTCAGGCGCAGGCGTACGAATACGGCGCCGGGCCGGCGGCGTACGCGTGCCGTTTTCCGGAACCACGCCAGTCTGGTGGCCGCGAACTTCATTCTGGGCTGGAGGCTGGGCCGACGACGCTGCCGGAGCCTGTATCTCCGCTGAATTGGCAGAGGCACTGACTTTCGGTGCAGAGCCTATCTGCAGACAGACTTGTATGGAACTACCCACCTCTTCGGAGCCTGCAACCTTCTGGCCCGAAGCATAAGCGCAGAGCAGATCATCAATCTTTGGGAGATATTTGTCTTTCACCCAGTTCATGACGAATCGGTTGGGGGCGTAGAGATGCAGTTGTCCGTTTTCAAAATGCGCCTGAAGCGGTCGTACCCAGGTATTGAATTGGTCCGGAGGTAAATCTGTCTGAAGGGCGTTCAGGCACTGTCGCCACATCACATTAGGCATTGACCATCATCTTCTATCGAAAGTAGTGAATTTTGAGGCTCGACTTCGGTACGGCTATCAACAGATCGCGATCGCGATGGCGAGGGCAATCTACTGCATAGGCGAGGTCTTCTATGGTGGCTTTGCACCGAGCTCTGCTGTTTTCACCGAATTTTGCATTTGCGCACGATACAGCTCCGTCTGCGTCGTCGGTACGCGCTACTGAATAGATCCATCAAGAAGGAGAATACTACCTTTCGGCTGGCTCTCTTGCCAGTACCAGCAAGAGTTATTCAAAGCATGTGGATATCTTTTATCTTTATATTCATATGCTTGAATACTTACTCACAGAGATAAGAACAACTTTCTGCTCACGAACAAGTGCTTGGTATAAACAGTGCACCGTCGATCATGGCCAGATGCAGCCGAACAAGTTGTTGATTGCCCTGTGTGTGGAGGGGGGAACAAGCTGTGCATAGTTTTCTGGAATATCGCCCTGTGGATAAACACCCGCTTTATGCACAGCCTGCGCACATGTCATACAGAAACTACACGCAGGTTAGGAATACGAATAAAGAGTATAAACCAATGTTTTATATGGATTTATAGGAGTTGTTCCGCTAAACCTGGCTACGTAGTAACTACAATCACAAAGTTTTATACATGAAAACCTGTAATGATTAGAGCGAGCTTGTCGAGCTGAATTTTCGCGCAGCTTGTATAAGCCAATCGAATTGAATATAATCCGCGACCCTGAATATGAACCAGCTATGAGTACCAACCATGAAACGTACCTTTCAGCCAAGCAACATCAAGCGTAAGCGCTCGCACGGCTTCCGGGCACGCATGGCCACCAAGGGTGGACGTGCTGTCATCAATGCGCGTCGTGCCAAAGGTCGGAAAGTTCTTTCCGCCTGACCTGCCTGACCCGAAAGGGTTTGTTCTGACATCATGTTGACATCGGCACTATCTGGCGCCGATGTAACCAAGGGACGGGAATGAACGAGTCTTTTCCTCGAATTGCCCGTCTGTTAGCGAAACGTGATTTCAGCACTGTGTTCGAAGACAATCATTTCAAACGAAATGCGCCGCAGGTGCTCATGCTGTGTCATCGGCCAGCTGAGCCTGGTCAAGCCGCTGGTAGTCGTCTAGGCGTGATCGTTGCCAAAAAACAGGTCAAGCGTGCGCACGAACGCAACCGGCTCAAACGTCTGGCCAGGGAGCAATTCCGTCGCTTACGTAGCGAATTGCCGGAGGCTGATATCGTGTTGCTCTTTCGACACCCTGCCCAGTTCTGTTCGAATGCAGAGCTGTCTGACATTCTCCGCAAGCACCTGCTAGGTCTTCAGCGAAAATATCAGGCTGTAGAACCCGTCAGTTCTGCTCAGCAACTGGAACAACAGTGAAGCGGTCCCCTCATAGTCGGGGCCGAAGTGTGATTCAATGGCTTCGTCAATGGCCCAGGAGTCTGGTCCTGGCGCTCATTCGTCTGTACAAGCTCACACTCAGCCCGTTCATCGGGCAGCATTGTCGATACACACCCACGTGCTCCAGCTACACCTCGGAAGCGATCAAAGTCCATGGTTTGCGTAAAGGAGCTTATTTTGGCGTTCGCCGTCTGCTAAGATGCCACCCCTGGTGTCACGGTGGCTATGATCCCGTCCCAGCCCCATGCGAAAAACACGCTTCATCTCAGAGACTTTCCTGAAGACTAGATATTATGGATTCAATTCGTACAGCTATCATCATCGCTCTCCTGGCGGTCAGCTATCTCATTATTCTTCAATGGAATGAGGACTATCCCGACCCCAGTCAACGCGCGGCTTCTGCACCCAGCCAGCAGAGTTCCCCAGGCGGTGATACTGCGCTTGAATCCACCGGCCTCGATAACGGTGCTGACAGCGATGATCTGATAGTCCCCTCCGAACAGGGTGAAAGTGACCTCGTCGTTCCCGGTGCTTCCGAGGCCAGTGGCCCCGTTGCTTCAACCGGGACTGGACAGCTGATATCTGTAACGACTGATGTGCTTGATCTGCAAATCGATCCGGTCGGTGGTCGCATCATCAAGGCGGCTCTGCTCGAATATCCAATTTCGGTCAACAACGAGACCCCGCTCAAGCTTCTGCAGCATGGCGAAGGCGTCACCTTCCTCGCGGAGAGCGGTCTCATCGGCAAAGATGGCTTCGATACTGCGAAAAATGGTGGAAAACCGAACTACGCTGCGGAGCAGACTGATTATGAGCTGAAAGAAGGTGAAGACCAGCTGACAGTCGAACTCAAGACCGAGCGTAATGGTATTAGCGTAATCAAGCGCTATGAATTTGCTCGCAACAGCTATGAAATCAATGTCAGTTTTATCGTCGACAATCAGGGTACCGAACCCTTCACAGCCAATTATTTTGCCAAGCTGCTACGTGACCGGTCTGCAGATCCGACCTCAAGTGGTGGTTTCGGCGCCGTGTCATATCTTGGCGGCGTCATCTCAGCGCCAGAGCTGGATATGCCGTACGAAAAACTTGACTTCGATGATGTTGACGACGGCGTTGAAAGCCTGACTTCCGACAATGGCTGGATAGCCATCCTCCAGCATTATTTCGTCACTGCGCTTATTCCGCAGTCTGAGCAGGCCAGTGTGTTCCAGGCACGAAAGCGAAACGGCCTGTACATGTACGGTTATGTCGACCCCGCATTTACTGTCCAGCCCGGTTCCACTGAGACCAGATCTGGAAAGATGTATGTCGGCCCGAAAGTTCTCGACCGGCTTGATGAAGTTGCGCCAAATCTCGAGCTGACTGTGGATTTTGGCTGGCTCTGGTTGATAGCCAAGCCACTGTTTGTCGTGCTCAAGTTCCTGCATGACCATATTTTCGCTAACTGGGGTGTTGCGATCATCCTGTTGACTATTGGTATCAAGGCTCTGTTCTTCAAGCTGTCAGCGACAAGCTATCGTTCAATGGCCAACATGCGTCGCGTCACGCCTGAGCTCCAGCGCTTGCGCGAACAGCACGGCGACGACAGGCAGCGCATGTCACAGGCCATGATGGACCTTTACAAGCGAGAGAAAATCAATCCGCTTGGGGGTTGCCTGCCAATTCTTGTACAGATGCCAGTATTCATTGCCCTTTACTGGGTGCTACTGGAGAGCGTTGAACTGCGCCAGGCGCCATTCTTTGGTTGGATTCAGGATCTTTCACTGAAAGACCCTTACTTCATTCTGCCATTGCTCATGGGTGCCACCATGTTCCTGCAGACGAAACTGAATCCGACGCCGCCGGACCCAATGCAGGCGAAGGTAATGCAGCTGATGCCAATTATCTTCACGGTATTCTTCCTCTGGTTCCCGGCCGGTCTCGTACTCTACTGGTTCGTCAACAACCTGTTGTCGATCACCCAGCAGTGGATCATTACCCGTAGCATCGAGAAATCGTCGACCACGCCTGCCAAGAGCTGATCGGCCTGCAGTGATGGAAAGTGGAGGCGAGGCGCCAGATACGATTGCTGCCATAGCGACGCCTCCGGGCCAGGGCGGCATCGGCATCATTCGTCTATCGGGGCCGTCAGCCCGGAAGATTGGTGAGACGATCATTACTCGCTCACTGGCCCCACGGGTAGCGACGCTGACCCGTTTCCATGATGTTGGCGGCAGCCAGCTCGATGAGGGTATAGCACTTTTTTTCCCTCAACCAAACAGCTTCACCGGGGAAGATGTATTCGAGTTGCAGGGTCACGGTGGACCCGTTGTCCTGGACCTTCTTCTGGCGTCCGTCTGCAAGCTTGGTGCGAGAATAGCCAGACCGGGCGAATTCAGTGAGCGCGCATACCTCAATGACAAACTTGACCTGGTGCAGGCTGAGGCCATTGCTGACCTCATCAGTGCGTCTTCAGAGCAGGCTGCCAGAAGTGCTCTGGCTTCTCTCAGCGGAGATTTTTCGGCCACAATCAATAATTTCCTGGCAGAGCTGACCCGAGTCCGCGTTTATATTGAAGCGGCTATCGATTTCCCGGAAGAGGACGTCGATTTCCTCGCTGAAAGCGAAGTGGTCAGTGAGCTGACAACGCTGAGTACCTCATTAGCGAATGTGAGAAGTCGTGCTGCCCAGGGGCGCGTATTGCGTGACGGGATTTCGGTAGTCCTCGCTGGTAAGCCCAATGCCGGAAAATCGAGTTTGCTGAATGCCCTGGCCGGTGAAGAACGCGCCATCGTTACCCACGTTGCGGGCACTACCCGGGACATTGTGCGCGAGCATGTCATCATTGATGGTTTGCCTTTGCATCTGCTGGATACTGCAGGCATGCGTGAGACTGAAGATTTTGTGGAACGCATCGGCGTGGAACGAGCGCAGGCTGCCAGTGTCGAGGCCGATGCTTTGCTGTGGATATATGATGCGGCGGAGCAGCCAGCCGCCGCTAGTACCCCAGAAGACCTTCTGCCGCCGATACTGCTTCAGCATGTCCTCGCTCATCCTGCACTGCCACTGTTGATCGTAGCCAACAAAGCTGATCTGTTGGCTTCACATCTGATCGAGGTGAGGCAAGCGCAGCCACTCCAATCGCCCAGTGGAATTCGTTACCATCGTCTGGCTGTCTCTGCAGTATCTGGTACGGGCCTTCCAGACCTCAAAGCCAGACTGAAAGCGGTAGCTGGTTTCCAGAATACGGGGGAACAACTCATTCTGGCCCGCCGCAGACATATCGATGCCCTGGAACGATGTCAGCAACATGTCGACGCCGCTTTGAATGCACTGCAGTCCGGTCAATTAGCTGGAGAGCTTGCCGCTGAAGATCTTCGCTACGCTCAGCGCGCACTCTCAGAAATCACTGGCGCGTTTTCTTCGGACGATCTGTTGGGTGAAATATTTTCCAGCTTCTGTATCGGAAAATGATACAGCACCTAGCGAGGGATCAGGCTAATCGACTACTGGCCGCTCAGATAACAGTTGCTCGAAAAGAGACTGGTATTGCCTGGCTAACACTGACATTCGCCAGGCTTCCGGAACACGATGAACTGGTTGTATCGTCATGAGATTGATCAAACAGGCTGCGGCGGCTTCAGCTTCCTTGTCGATATCGTGTTCAAAACTTTCATAGCGGCTGACGTCAGGGACGTATTCTCGATAGGCTAGCCGGTCTGGTGCGAGGGGGAGACACCCTGAGGCCATCGCTTCGAGCATCGACAGGCCCTGGAAATCGTGGATGGCTGTCGAAATGACGATGTCAGCGCTGCCTAGCAGGCGGTCGTATTCTTCTCGACTCGCCAGAAATCCCCAATACACTACCCGCGATGAGAATTCTCGGTAAATCTCATCAAAGACCTTGGGCTGTGAACGAAAGCGTTCGCCTACCACACTCAGGCTGAATGGCACGGAGAGCGCATCCAGCCTTTGCAGGAATCTGAGCAGGCGTTCAGGCCCCTTGTCGTATTCCCATCGGTGGTTCCAGAGCAGATGTGGACAGTTCCAGTTCGCCTGCCGAGGGATATCCAGAAACAGGTCATCTTCGATAGGCACTGGAATCACGCAAGATTTATCCCGCAGACGGGTCACCAAGCCGGTGGGCACGCCGTCCGGCATTCTATCAAGGAAGGTTTGCACACCGTTTAGAAAGCTGTCGAGATTCCAGGCGCTGTTGAACACTACGCGAGTGGCTGAAATGGCACTGTAGAGATTGACCATCTGGGGTTCCAGTCTCGGCATCTGATGACTGGACGATGGAAAGGCGAACTGATTTTCATGCATGTACAAGAGCCAGGGTGTGCGAGCGAGGCCTGGATGGAAACTCCGAATAGACGCCAGATCTACCATCGAGGTGGCAATGACAAGGTCCCAGGGTTCACTCAGACAGGGTTCATTGAGCCAGCTCAGAGGATTGCCTCGTATACGCCAGGCAAAGAACCGTGCCGGCAAGGACAGTGACTGCCAGGTGTATTCAGCGAACATGGCCGCGAGTTGATGCCGCCAGCGTTTGTGACTGGCAGCATCATAGGCAGATAATACTAGGATGCGTGGAAGAGCCTTCCGGGAGATTCGAATGTCGTTGGTCATCACTGCTGTTGATCCGTCTTTTATGCCGCTCATACATGCTATGGTAGTGAAAAGAGCATGAAGTTATCAGTCGCCGGTGACCGCCAGCGCTGCCTGAAGACGGTTATGGATGACTATCTGGCTAAGCCGTATTCCATAGAGTCACTAAAGGCCTTGCTTCACCGTCACCTGCCTGCGCGATTGGAGTCGTGATGAACCAGCCGCTGCCAGAACGACTGCGTCCGTCTACGCTCGACGATGTATTGGGGCAGGACCATCTGCTGGCGCCTGGTCGGCCTCTGCACAGCGCCGTTCAGGTAGGCCGCCCTCACTCCATGATCCTCTGGGGGCCACCCGGCGTTGGTAAAACCAGCATTGCCCGACTGTTGGCAAATGCGTTCGATTGCGAGTTTCAGGCTATCTCGGCGGTGTTTGCCGGTGTAAAGGACATCAGAGCCGCCGTCGCGCTCGCGAAGACTCTTCGCGACGAGTCCGATCGACAAACCATTTTATTCATCGATGAAATCCACCGTTTCAATAAGTCGCAACAGGATGGGCTGCTGCCACATGTCGAAAGTGGCCTGCTCACATTTATCGGTGCGACTACTGAAAATCCCTCCTTCGAGGTGAACTCCGCGCTGTTGTCGCGGGCCCAGGTGTACGTACTGAAAGCCCTGGACGGGGATACGCAGGCATCGCTGCTGAAACGAGCGCTGGACGCAGATTACCCTGGCTTGCAGATTGAACCAGATGCTGCAGCTGCGCTCAGTGATCTGGCGGATGGCGACGGACGTCGGCTACTGAATTCACTCGAGCAGACAGCCGAAGCCGCTGTACAGCAGGATAAAACTATCATCGACCTTGATCTGGTCAAGGCTTTGGCTGGCGGCTCGGCCCGTCGCTTTGACAAAGGCGGAGATGCCTTTTATGACCAGATTTCCGCACTTCACAAAAGCGTTCGAGGCTCAGACCCCGATGCAGCGCTATATTGGTTCTGTCGCATGCTGGACGGCGGCACCGATCCCCGTTATCTCGCGCGACGCATCATCAGAATGGCCTGGGAAGATATCGGACTCGCCGACCCACGGGCGATGCAACTGTGTAACGATGCCGCCGCTACCTACGAACGACTTGGATCGCCCGAAGGTGAACTCGCACTCGCGCAGGCGGTCATTTACCTGGCCATAGCAGCCAAGAGCAACGCTGGTTATGCGGCGTTCAACGCCGCGCGAAAATATGTGAGCCAGGACCAATCGAAGCCGGTGCCTATGCATCTGCGTAACGCCCCCACGAAGCTGATGAAAAATCTGGGTCACGGGAAAGGGTACCGCTACGCGCATGCTGAAGCGGAGGCCTATGCAGCGGGGGAGCAATATCTACCGGATGGCATGTCACCGCCGGCCTGGTATCAACCCGTTGACCGGGGCCTCGAAATCAAGATTCGAGAGAAGCTCGAGCGTTTGAAACGGCTGGATTCGTCGAAGAAGCGAAGCTAGTGCCTGTCATTGTGGCACGCTCCGCCACATCTTCAGACGAAGAGCTCATTTCCCGCTTGTCAATAATGTGGATAACTTTTTTGCTTTTTCGCTCACAACTTCCTCTACTATGAATATACCTTTCTATTTCAATAAGATAAGCGATGAGTAGCTGAGTTGGCTTAATATATGCCTGTGGATAAGTCTATTAATAACTTCTTGAGAAGATGTTTGTAACTTAATGATTCCCCTAATGTTTCAAAGTGTTAATGTGTTTGAGGTATAGGGGAGCCGAGATTAAGTACTGATGAGTGAACATTTGTGAAATAGAGTGTTCATACTTTGTACAATACTCGCGAAGGTCCTACAGCCGTAGTAGACTACTGCCCCATTTTATGAGTTACCGGGTCTCAATTTATGATCTATTCCAAGCATTATGATGTCATCGTGATCGGCGGTGGTCACGCTGGTACTGAAGCAGCGCTGGCCGCTGCGCGCGCTGGTGCCAGCACATTGTTGCTGACTCATAATATCGAGACCCTTGGCCAGATGTCATGCAACCCAGCCATTGGGGGAATCGGTAAAAGTCATCTCGTTCGTGAAATCGATGCGCTGGGCGGCGCCATGGCACTGGCTGCCGATGCGGCTGGTATACAGTTCCGTGTGTTGAATAGTCGCAAGGGTCCTGCCGTGCGAGCTACGCGTGCCCAGGCTGACCGTGTGCTGTATCGCGCCGCTATTCGCACCATGCTTGAGAACCAGCCGGGTCTGGATATCTTTCAGCAGGCGGCCGACGATGTGATTGTCGAGGGCGAGGCTATCAAGGGTGTGGTCACCCAGTCGGGTATTCGTTTCCTCGGTCGCAGTGTCGTGTTGACTACCGGCACCTTCCTTGGCGGAACCATTCATATCGGGCTGGAAAATCACCGGGGTGGCCGAGCAGGCGATCCACCGTCGATCCGGCTCGCAGACCGGCTTCGCGAACTACCGCTCAGAGTCGGCCGACTCAAGACCGGTACACCGCCGCGCATTGATGCCCGCAGTGTCGATTTCAGCAAGATGATCGAGCAGCCCGGGGATACCCCGCTGCCCAGTATGTCGTTCATGTACGGCATTGGCGACATGCCAAAGCATCCGCGGCAAATCAGCTGCTTTACCACCAAGACGACTGCCGAGACTCACGACATCATTCGCGCCGGTCTGGATCGTTCGCCCATGTACACGGGCAAGATCGAAGGCGTTGGGCCGCGTTATTGCCCGTCCATCGAAGACAAGGTCCAGCGTTTCGCAGACAAGGATTCACACCAGATCTTCATCGAGCCCGAAGGCCTGACGACGCACGAACTCTATCCGAATGGCATCTCCACCAGTCTGCCCTTCGATGTTCAGCTGGCGCTGGTCCACTCGATGCCGGGGCTTGAAAATGCGCACATCACCCGGCCGGGCTATGCCATCGAATATGACTTCTTCAATCCGCAGGACCTCAAGCCAACGCTGGAAACCAAGGTCATAGCCGGCCTGTTCTTCGCCGGTCAGATCAACGGCACGACTGGTTATGAAGAAGCCGGAGCCCAGGGTCTGCTCGCCGGTGTGAATGCCGCCCTGCTCAGTCTCGACAAGGCACAGATCACATTCGGCCGGTCGGAGGCCTACCTCGGCGTGCTCGTGGACGATCTCATCACCATGGGCACGGTCGAGCCCTACCGCATGTTTACCAGTCGTGCGGAGTATCGACTGCTCCTGCGTGAAGACAACGCCGATCAACGCCTGACGGAGATTGGCCGTCGGCTGGGACTCGTCAGTGACGAACGCTGGGCGGTGTTCAGCGAAAAACAGAATGCAATCGCCCGGGAACATGAATGGCTGCGGCAAACCTGGGTCCAGCCCGGCACTCGTCTCGCTGAGGACATGAATGGGCGCTTCGGTTTCAGCATCGCCAGGGAGTATTCGCTACATGATCTGGTCAAGCGTCCGGAAGTGAATCTTGCAGCGTTGAAACAACTCTGGCTGGCTGGCGAACCAGCGCCAGAAGAGATGGATGGCATCGCAGAGACGACCGCCACGCTGGCGATTGCTGGTCAGGTGTCTGAGCAGGTCGAGACCGGCATCAAGTACGCGGGCTATATTACTCGACAGAGTGAGGAAATCGAAAAGCTGCGACGGAACGAGCATCTCGTGTTGCCGTCCGACTTCGACTATGCAGGTATAGATGGCCTGTCTTCAGAAATTCGCCAGAAGCTCTGCAATATTCGACCAGCTTCGATCGGTCAGGCTGGGCGAATACCTGGAGTTACACCGGCCGCCGTGTCTTTACTGCTGGTTCATCTCAAGAAACGCAGAACCGCAGCCTGATGCAGCAACAGACTGCCGAGACCCTTTTACGTACAGGCGTCGACCAACTCGGGTTGTCTCTCAGTGAGGCCCAGATTCAGCAATTGCTGCAATATCTTGCGCTGCTGGATCGATGGAATACGGCCTACAATCTGACCGCTGTTCGCCAGCCCCGTGATCAGGTCGTCCGCCACCTGCTGGACAGCCTGAGCGTCCTGCCAGCCTTGAGTGATTTCGAAAAAAACTCGCCGAAGGGGCTGAGCTGTGTCGACGTCGGGACAGGTGCCGGAATACCAGGTCTCATTCTGGCACTCGTCATGCCCGGGACCCGTTGGATTCTGCTGGATAGTAATGGCAAAAAGACCCGTTTTCTGGTGCAATGCTGCCATACGCTTGGCTTGAACAATGTTCAGGTGATTCACGGCAGGCTCGAAAATTTTTCGCCGACAGTCCCGATTGACATCGTGATCTCGAGGGCTTTCACCCAGTTGAGGCAAATGACGGCCTGGCTCGTGCATCCTGATTTACAGGCCGCAAAGCTGCTGGCAATGAAGGGTCAATTACCGCAGGCTGAGATCGACGAACTGCCCTTGCCCTGGGTAGTCGAGCGGGTCGATCAATTGCAGGTGCCATTTCTGGAAGAAGCGCGTCACCTGCTTGTTCTGGGTAAGACAGACTGAAAACCAGGCTGAACAAAAAAGGATTGCATGCGCACCATAGACAAGCAGAAACAACACCGGAGCGAGCCATCGTGAGTACACGAGTTCTGGCGGTTGCCAATCAGAAAGGTGGCGTTGGCAAGACCACCACCTGCGTGAACCTCGCCGCGTCGCTGGCAGCCATGAAGCGCCGTGTGTTGCTGATCGATCTTGACGCACAGGGAAATGCGACCACTGCCAGTGGCATCAACAAGAATGAACTGAGCGCGACCGCCTATGAGGTGCTCACGCAGCGTCAGCCTATAGATGCCGTGGTAAAGCGCTCTTCAGCGGGCTACACCGTCCTGCCAGCCAATGGCGACCTGACCGCAGCTGAAATCGAGCTTATCGGCGAAATAGGCCGCGAGTACAGGCTCAAGAAGGCACTGGCCGAATACAAGAAACAATTCGATTTCGTGCTCATAGACTGCCCGCCTTCCTTGAACATGCTGACACTGAACGGACTGGCCGCTGCCGATGGGCTGATCATACCGATGCAGTGTGAGTTCTTCGCGCTCGAAGGCCTGGCGGCCCTCATTAATACCATCGAGCAGATTCAGGAAACCGTCAATCCAAATCTCAAGGTCGAGGGTGTCCTGCGAACGATGTTCGACCCCAGGAACAGTCTTGCCCGTGATGTGAGCCGACAGCTCATCCAGTATTTCGGCAATAGTGTCTATCGAGCCATCATCCCGCGGAATGTGCGCCTGGCCGAAGCGCCTTCTCATGGCTTGCCGGTACTCAAGTACGATCGTCAGTCGAAAGGCACGATCGCCTACCTGGCGCTGGCTGGCGAAATGATTCGTCGTGCCAAGGATCGCTCCAGAGCGGCCACCGCCGAAGTCGGCTAGACCGTATTGACTGAAAGTTTTCGAAGACCCTGCAGAGAGACAATCCATTGAGCAATAAGAAGAGAGGGCTTGGCGACCGCGGCCTGAATGCGCTGCTTGCTGGAGCAAAATCCAGACAGCCCATGCAGGACACCGAGGAAAACGAAGCTCCTCCTGCCGAACAGGCCAGAGCTTTCGAAGATGAGCAACTGGTACAGCTGCCGATCGAGCACTTGCAACGAGGTCGATATCAGCCTCGCAAGGACATGGATGCTGAAGCGCTTGAGGAGCTTGCCCAGAGTATTCGCCAGCAGGGCGTGATGCAGCCGATTCTGGTGCGACCCGTGAGCGATGGCCGCTTCGAAATCGTCGCGGGTGAGCGGCGCTGGCGAGCGAGCCAGCTGGCAGGGCTGAAGACAGTGCCGGTACTGGTCAGAATAGTGCCTGACGAAGCCGCGATCGCCATGTCCCTGATTGAAAACATCCAGCGCGAAGATCTCAACGCGATGGAAGAAGCCGTTGCGCTGAAACGTCTGCAGGACGAATTCAGTCTGACACAGCTGGAAGTGGCAGAAGCGGTTGGCAAGAGTCGCTCGACGGTGACTAATCTCATGCGTCTGCTGGCGCTGTCTCCTGAAGTCGGCACCCTCCTGGAGCGCGGTGACCTCGAAATGGGCCATGCCAGGGCCTTGTTGTCACTGTCAGCGGACGACCAGTATCGCGCCGCGCGGCAAATCATCGATAAGGCTTATTCAGTCCGCCAGGCGGAAGAATATGTTAGAAAGATGCAGGCCGCACCGAAGGAGAAAGCCGCCGAAGTCGCAGCCGATCCGGACGTAATGAGGCTCGAGCAGAATCTGTCTGAAAAGCTCGGAGCGGCCGTGTCCATACGGCAGAGCGCTAAAGGCAAAGGGCAGTTGACCATCGCCTACCACTCGCTTGATGAACTCGAAGGCATACTCGCCCACATACGGTAAAAATGCAGTAAATTCAGGTCTCAAGTTCTGGCCTTGCGATTGCAGGCACCAGACCCTATAATGCCCCCGCTTTAATCTCCCGGTCACAGCCGGCGAAGATGAGCAAACGCAGGAAAGATGCGGATGAGAAAACCACCGGTCTGGCGCATGCCAGCGATGCAAGGCTTGATGATTTTGGCCTGTGTGGGAATCTCAGGTGCCCTGAGTGGCGCGGTCGCCGCGTTCTCTGCCCTGCTAGGTGGCCTGATTTGCATGATACCGGGCCTGTATTTTTCCCTGGCGATGTTCAGATACCAGGGTGCTCGGTCAGCACGGCTCATTTTACAGACAACGTATAAAGCGGAAACCATCAAGATGGTCATGACTGCTGCGGGATTCGCCGCTGCTTTCATACTCGTCAAACCGCTCAGCGCGGGCCATCTATTTGCCGCTTTTATAGCCGTACAGGCCGTCCACTGGTCCGCTCCATGGATTTTACAGCCGCGGTCACAATGATTACGCAACTTGAAGCCGGCATGTCTCTGGGCTGCCGTACACTGAGGATCGATAATGGCGAGTGAAACGCTGACCCCTACCTCCTATATCATTCACCACCTGCAAAACCTGGTGTATGGTAAGCACCCCGTCAATGGCTGGGGCTTTGCTGAAACAAGCGAACAGGCCGCTGAAATGGGTTTCTGGGCAGTTCATGTCGATTCCCTCGGCTGGTCCATAGGCCTCGGCATTCTGTTTCTTTGGCTGTTCCGAAAAGCTGCAATGAATGCAACCAGTGGTGTTCCTGGTAAATGGCAGAACTTTGTCGAAGTCATGGTGAATTTCGTTGATACCAGTGTTAAGGAAAGCTTTCACGGCAAGAATGAGGTCGTCGGTCCGCTGGCACTGACCATCTTCTGCTGGATCTTCCTCATGAACTTCATGGACCTGATCCCAGTCGATTTCATCCCTGCTCTGTTCGCTGTTGCCGGCGTTGAGTACATGAAAGTGGTACCGACCACCGACGTCAACATCACGTTCGCCCTTGCGCTCGGGGTGTTTGCACTCGTCATCTATTACAGTATCAAGGTCAAAGGTCTCGGCGGATTTATTGGCGAGCTGACGCTGCAGCCTTTTGGCAAGTGGCTGATCCCTTTTAACTTCCTCCTTGAATTCGTTGGTCTCATTTCGAAGCCTATTTCGCTCGCATTGCGACTGTTCGGCAACCTCTATGCCGGCGAGCTGATTTTCATGTTGATAGCTGTCATGTACATGGCTGGTATCTGGGTAGGAGCGCTTGGCGTAGGTCTGCATCTGGTGTGGGCAATCTTCCACATCCTGATCATCACCTTGCAGGCATTCATATTCATGATGCTGACCATTGTGTATCTCAGCATGGCGCATGAAGACCATTGATCATAAGTTAGGCAATACCTGTTTTATCTGTTTTCAAACGTTGTTAATCACTCAGTAAATATCTAGGAGATCTCATGGAACATGTAGTTGGAATGACCGCGATTGCAGTAGCAATTCTGATCGGTTTTAGCGCACTGGGCACAGCCATCGGTTTCGCACTGCTTGGTGGCCGCTTCCTCGAAGGCGCTGCACGTCAGCCAGAAATGGTCCCAATGCTTCAGACCAAAATGTTCATCGTTGCAGGTCTGCTCGATGCCGTACCAATGATCGGTGTTGGTATCGCACTGTTCCTGATGTTCGCAAACCCGTTCCTCGGTCAGGTGGCTGGTTAATACAAACCAAACTAACCCATTGACCAATGCAGGAGCGGTGTTGACGTGAACTTCAACCTAACCTTGATAGGCCAGGCAATTGCTTTCTTCTTCTTTGTGCTGTTTTGCATGAAGTACGTCTGGCCGCCGATTATTCAGGCGCTCAGAGAGCGGGAAAAAGTGATCGCCGACGGTCTGCAGGCAGCTGAACGTGCTTCGAAGGATCTTGAACTGGCTCAGCACAAAGTTGCTGACGAGCTCAAGGACGCCAAAGCCCAGTCGGCAAAAATCATCGAGCAGGCGCACAAGCGTTCCACGCAGATGATCGAAGAAGCCAAAGAACAGGCTCGAGCTGAAGGCGAGCGGCAGATCGCTGCAGCCCGTTCAGAGATCGAACAGGAACTGAACCGTGCCAGGAAAGCACTCCGCGAAGAAGTGGCTACGCTGGCCGTGGCTGGCGCAGAGCGCATTCTGGAGCGATCTGTGGACCAGTCCGCGCATAGCGACATGCTGAGTAAGCTTGCCGCGCAACTGAACTAAGGAGCGCGCTGATGGCACAATCCATGACGCTGGCCAGGCCTTACGCCCGGGCAGCATTTGAGAAGGCAAAGCAGGACGGTAGCATCGACCAGTGGTCGACCGCCCTTCTGTCTCTTGCCTCTTATGTGGAACAGGACCAGGTCCGTGATTTCATCGTTCATCCGGGCCTTTCACAGGACGCGCAGGCGGAAACGCTGTTGCAGTTGTCCGGTGATGATGTTCGTGGCGATGAGATTACCAACTTCCTGAGTATGCTCGCCCAGAACGATCGGCTCGTGGTACTGCCTGAAATTTCGGCATTGTTCGAGCAGCACAAGGCAGAGCAGGAACAGTCTCTCGATGTCAGCGTCACCAGTGCATTCGAACTGTCTGATCAGGAAAAGGAAACACTGGCCAGCGCACTGAAGACCAAGCTGAACAAGAACATTCAGCTGACAACCACTGTCGATAAGGCACTCATCGGCGGGGTGGTCATTCATGCAGGTGACATGACAATCGACGGATCAGTTCGCGGCCGCCTTCAGAAGCTGTCCGAGACAATGGGTTCCTGAACGAATTTGAAATTTTTGAGGATATTGGCATGCAGCAACTGAATCCGTCAGAGATCAGTGAAATTATTAAGAAGAGAATCGAGAAGCTCGATATCTCCGCCGATGCCCGGACCGAAGGAACTATTGTTGGCGTTGCCGACGGTATCGTTCTGATTCACGGTCTGGCCGACGTCATGTACGGTGAGATGATTGAGTTTGAAGGTGGTATCTTCGGTCTGGCACTCAACCTTGAGCGTGATTCGGTTGGTGCAGTCGTACTGGGTGACTACAAGGATCTACAGGAAGGCCAGAAGGTCAAGGTTACCGGTAAAATCCTTGAAGTGCCTATCGGTACAGGCCTGCTGGGTCGCGTTGTTGACGCACTCGGTAACCCTATCGACGGCAAGGGCGAAGTCAGCTTTACCGAAACAGCACCGATCGAGAAGGTAGCGCCTGGCGTTATCGCCCGTCAGTCGGTCGCCGAGCCAATGCAGACCGGTTACAAGTCTATCGACACCATGGTGCCGATCGGTCGAGGCCAGCGAGAGCTGATTATCGGTGACCGTCAGACTGGTAAGTCTGCGATCGCCATCGATGCCATCATCAATCAGAAAAATACCGGTGTAAAATGCGTCTATGTCGCGATCGGACAAAAGCAGTCCACAATCGCCAACATCGTTCGTAAGCTCGAGCAGCACGATGCCATGGGTCACACCATCGTTGTAGCGGCTGGTGCAGCTGATCCGGTATCGATGCAGTTCCTTGCACCATACTCCGGTTGCACAATGGGCGAGTACTTCCGTGACCGTGGCGAAGACGCACTGATCGTTTTTGACGATCTCTCCAAGCAGGCTGTAGCCTATCGTCAGATCTCTCTGCTGCTGCGTCGTCCGCCAGGTCGTGAAGCTTATCCTGGTGACGTGTTCTATCTCCACTCCCGTCTGCTTGAGCGTGCATCGCGCGTGAATGCGGAATACGTTGAGCAGATGACCAACGGTGAAGTCAAGGGTAAGACTGGTTCGCTGACGGCACTGCCGATCATCGAAACCCAGGGCGGTGACGTCTCAGCCTTCGTACCGACAAACGTTATCTCCATTACCGACGGTCAGATCTTCCTCGAGACCAACCTGTTTAATTCCGGTATTCGTCCGGCCATGAACGCTGGTGTATCTGTATCGCGAGTTGGTGGTGCGGCCCAGACCAAGATCGTCAAGAAACTTGGCGGTGGTATTCGTCTGGCGCTTGCTCAGTATCGTGAACTGGCAGCCTTCGCGCAGTTTGCTTCTGACCTTGATGAAGCGACGCGTAAGCAGCTCGAGCATGGTCAGCGCGTTACCGAACTGATGAAGCAGAAGCAGTACAGCCCAATGAGTGTAGCCGAAATCGGTCTGGTGCTCTTCGCTGCAAACGAAGGCTATCTGGAAGATGTCGCCGCACCTAAAGTCGTCGATTTTGAAGCAGCCCTTCTCTCTTATGCTCACAGCGAGCATTCGGAGCTGCTGGCCAAGATCAACGAAAAAGGTGACTACAACGACGACATCGCCGCTGGTCTGAAGAACTGTATTGAACAGTTCAAGGCTACCCAGACCTGGTAAGCACGTCGCTGCCGGCTTTTCGACGGGAAGTATCCCAGTTGAGGAGCCGGCGCACTCAATACGAATGTAGACAGAGCAGCTAGCTATGGCAGTCGGAAAAGACATCAAAACCCAGATTGCGAGCATCAAAAGCACTCAAAAGATCACGAGTGCCATGGAGCTCGTCGCTGCGAGTAAAATGCGCAAGGCGCAGCAGCGGATGGCGCAGGGCAAGCCCTATTCTGAGCGCATCCGTAGTGTGGTAAGTCACATTGCGCACTCGAACCCTGAATATCAGCACATTTACATCAAGGACAGACCAGTCTCGCGGGTCGGTTACATTGTCGTGACGACTGACCGAGGACTCTGTGGTGGCCTGAACGTGAATGCCTTCAGGGAAACCATGCGTTCAATGACGCATTGGAAAAATGAAGGTGCAGACCTCAGATTTTGTGCCATCGGTCAGAAGGGCGTCAGCTTCTTCAAGAGCTACGGTGGAAACGTCGTGGCCGCGGTCACCCATCTTGGCGACACCCCGTCTCTTGGCAAGCTGATTGGCTCGGTGAAGGTCATGCTGGATGCCTATGCCAGTGGCGAGATAGATCGTCTCTATATCGTCTACAACAAATTCATCAACACCATGACCCAGCAACCAACAGTAGACCAGTTGCTGCCGCTGCCACCTTCAGAGGACGAACATCTGAAAGAGCGGACATGGGACTATCTCTACGAGCCGGAGGCCCAGGTCATCCTGGACGGCCTGCTCGATCGTTACATCGAGTCCCAGGTCTATCAGGCTGTTGTCGAAAACAACGCCTGTGAGCAGGCCGCTCGGATGATTGCGATGAAGAGTGCGACGGATAATGCGGGCGACCTCATTGATGATCTGTCTATGGCCTACAACCGGGCCCGTCAGGCGGCAATTACACAGGAAATTTCAGAGATCGTCGGCGGCGCCGCAGCGGTCTAGGCTGAACAGAATCTATTTTGAGAGGAATGAACAATGAGTAGCGGACGCATAGTTCAGATCATTGGTGCCGTCATCGACGTGGAATTTCCACGCGAGAACGTGCCGAAGATCTATGACGCTCTTCTGGTCGACGGAAAAGACACGACACTTGAAGTGCAGCAGCAGTTGGGTGACGGCGTCGTACGGACCATCGCCATGGGCAGTACTGAAGGCCTTCGAAGAGGCCTGACAGCATCGAACACGAATGCACCGATCACCGTGCCAGTTGGCAAGGCGACCCTCGGCCGGATCATGGACGTCCTCGGCCGTCCAATCGACGAACAGGGCCCTATCGGCGCTGATGAGTCCATGCCTATTCACCGTGCTGCCCCTGGCTACGCGGATCAGGCAGCTTCGACCGAACTGCTCGAAACCGGCATCAAGGTTGTCGATCTGGTGTGTCCATTTGCGAAAGGTGGCAAGATCGGTCTGTTCGGTGGTGCTGGTGTTGGTAAGACCGTCAACATGATGGAACTGATCAATAACATCGCGAAGGAGCACTCAGGTCTTTCAGTCTTCGCTGGTGTTGGTGAGCGTACTCGTGAAGGTAACGACTTCTATTATGAAATGAAGGAGTCCAACGTTCTCGACAAGGTGGCCATGGTGTACGGCCAGATGAACGAGCCTCCAGGAAACCGTCTGCGCGTTGCCCTGACCGGCCTGACCATGGCCGAGAAGTTCCGTGACGAAGGCATGGACGTTCTGCTGTTTATCGATAACATCTACCGTTACACACTGGCAGGTACCGAGGTATCGGCACTGTTGGGTCGTATGCCTTCAGCGGTTGGCTATCAGCCAACATTGGCTGAGGAAATGGGTGTACTGCAGGAGCGAATCACATCGACTCGCGCTGGTTCGATCACTTCAGTCCAGGCCGTTTACGTACCTGCGGATGACTTGACGGATCCATCACCAGCCACCACGTTTGCTCACCTTGATGCGACCGTCGTACTGAGCCGTGATATCGCATCCAAAGGTATTTATCCTGCGATCGATCCACTTGACTCCACCAGCCGTCAGCTTGATCCGCTGGTTATCGGTCAGGAGCATTATGATGTGGCTCGTGGCGTTCAGACGGTACTTCAGCGTTACAAGGAACTGAAAGACATCATCGCCATTCTTGGTATGGATGAGCTGTCAGAAGAAGACAAGACGACTGTATCCCGGGCTCGTAAGATCGAGCGCTTCCTGTCTCAGCCCTTCCACGTTGCGGAAGTCTTCACTGGTTCACCAGGCAAATACGTTTCGCTGAAGGAAACCATTGCAGGTTTCAATGGCATCCTCAACGGTGACTATGATGATCTGCCAGAGCAGGCGTTCTACATGGTTGGCGGAATCGAAGAAGCTGTCGAAAAAGCCAGAACCAGCAAGAAGTAAGGCGGCAAGTGGCCGTGATTCAGCGGCACTATATTGCTACTGACGGCATCCCCGTGATGCTGTTGGTAGTGCCAGAGCGAGGAATTATTCAATGGGTATCAGCGTGCATTGCGATATCGTAAGCGCCGAGCGAGCGATCTTCTCCGGACTCGTGGAGATGGTCATTGCTGCCGGTAGCGAAGGCGACCTGGGAATTTACCCTGGACACGCCCCATTATTGACAGCACTGAAGGCAGGCCCGATTCGGGTGATCACTCAGGGTGGCGGTGAAGAAGTCTTCTTCGTGACGGGTGGTTATCTCGAGGTGCAGCCCGACATCGTCACGATTCTGTCAGATACCGCTGAGCGGGCTGGCGACGTGGATGAAGCGGCCGCTATCGAAGCCAAGCGTCAGGCAGAAGAAGCGTTGGCTAACCGTACTGGAGACTTCGAGTACTCCAAGGCAGCGGGTCAGCTTGCCGAAGCCGCGGCAAGACTGCGTACGATTCAGCAATTCCGTCGAAAGACCGGACGCTGATCAGCCGCAGCTAGGTAGTAGTCCAAAGCAGACAAATCAGCTCAACAAGCTATTATAAAAGGGAAGCCGCAGCTTCCCTTTTTCATTTGTGCCGGATGCGCCGGCAACCCAAGTTATCAGGAACTGACAAGATGCCATTGGAAGTCGTCATACTCGCCGCAGGACAAGGCTCCCGTATGAAGTCTGACCAGCCTAAAGTTCTGCATCAAATTGCAGGCAAGCCGCTGGTTCAGCATGTTATCGATGCCGCGCTTCAGGTCGAGCCGGGTCATATTCACATCGTCTATGGTCACCAGGGAGAGCGGGTTCGTCAGACGCTGTCCTCGCTGCCAGAGGCACATCGGCTGACCTATAGCGAGCAGGCTGAACAGCTTGGTACCGGGCATGCTGTCGCCCAGGCCCTACCCAGCCTGAACGAAGCCGCCGATGACACAAGCCAGGTTCTGATTCTTTATGGTGACGTACCGCTCATAGGCGCAGAAACTCTGCGAGCGTTTGTCGCTGCTTCAGAGGGCAAGCTCGGGATATTGACCGTCACCCTGGAAGACTCTCGCGGTTATGGCAGAATTCTGAGAAACGATAGCGACGATATTATCGGTATCGTAGAAGAAAAGGACGCCAGCGACGAACAGAAAGCTATCAAGGAAGTGAACACTGGGATCATGTGCTGCAGTCTAAACCGGCTGAACCAGTGGCTGCCCCGCTTGTCTTCCAACAATGCGCAGGGCGAATATTATCTCACCGATATCGTTGCCCTGGCCGTAGCGGATGGGGTCCCGGTTGGCAGTGGCGAAGCGGCAAGTGCTATGGAAGTCGAGGGCGTGAACAATCGCCTTCAGCTGGCTGCGCTCGAGCGCCAATTTCAGAGAAGAGAAGCCGATCGGCTGATGACAGAAGGCTGCACCTTGGCCGATCCTGCAAGGATCGATGTGCGTGGATCAGTCAGAACCGGCCGCGATTGTTTTGCCGATATCAATGTCGTCTTTGAAGGCGAGGTCGTGCTGGGCGATCGTGTGAGTGTCGGGCCCAATTGCGTGCTTCGCAATTGCACAATTGGCGACGACACAGAGGTCCTGGCGTTCAGCACAATAGATGGCAGCAAGGTAGGATCGCACGCAGTGATTGGCCCCTATGCCAGGCTGCGACCGGGCTGTGAGCTCGCTGACAATACCAAGATCGGCAATTTCGTCGAAGTGAAGAAGTCCGTGATTGGTGAGGGTAGCAAGGTCAACCACCTGTCTTATGTCGGTGATAGTGATATCGGCAAAGGCGTAAACATCGGCGCTGGCACCATCACCTGTAACTATGATGGGGTCAACAAGTTCAAGACGGTACTCGGCGATGGCGTATTTATCGGGTCCAATACTGCGCTGGTTGCTCCTGTCAATGTCGGTGCGAATGCTACAGTTGGCGCGGGGTCGGTGATTACCCATGATGTTGAAGCTGACTCACTGGCTGTCGCACGTGGCAAACAGAAAAAAATTGATGGCTGGAAACGCCCGGTCAGGAATAAGCCGAATACATAAGCTGTCAGAGGTGGCGCCGGACGCGTTTACCGGCACCATTCGCCCCTGTAGTCAGGTAAGCAGCTCCATCACTCTCTTGAATATCAGCTCGAACAGGTACAGTTTATGTGCGGTATAGTTGGCGCGATTGCGCAGCGGGACGTCTCTGCGATTCTTCTCGAAGGTTTGAAACGTCTTGAATACAGGGGCTATGATTCTGCCGGCATGGCGGTCATGAATGCTGAGGGGGCGCTCAGGCGCGAACGTGAGGTGGGTAAGGTCGCCAAGCTCGAGGAGGCCATCACGACCAGTCCGTTACCAGGTCATATCGGCATCGCCCACACACGCTGGGCCACTCACGGCAAGCCATCACAGTTGAATGCCCATCCCCATCAGTCAGGTGAAAGGCTGGCGATCGTCCACAACGGCATCATCGAAAACTACGAAGCCCTCCGTCGCGGCCTGAAGGCCGACGGTTACGAATTTACTTCGGAAACCGATACTGAAGTGGTCGTGCACTCGCTGAACAAGCAGCTGAAGAACGGCCCGACGCTTGAATCGCTCCACACCGTTATCCAGGATTTTCACGGCGCCTATGCGCTGGCTGTGCTCAATGCCGACGACCCTGACCACCTCGTGGTATGCCGCGAGGGCTCGCCACTCGTTATCGGTGTTGGTATCGGTGAAAACTTCATTGCCTCCGACCCACTTGCGTTGCTGCAGGTGACCGATCGCTTCATTTACCTTGAAGAAGGTGACACAGCGGAAGTCGGTATCGAGAGTATCAGGATCTGGGATCGCGAGAACAAGCTGGTCGAGCGTCCGGTCCAGCGCTACGAGTACGGTATTGAAAGCTCAGACAAGGGCAGTTTCCGTCACTACATGCTCAAGGAAATCTATGAGCAGCCCAAGGTCATCAAGGCAACGCTGGAAGGCCGTCTGGGTGCTGACTATGTACTCGATCAGGTGCTGGGCACTGCAGCTGCAGAAGTATTCGAAGGCGTCGGCTCGGTACAGATCGTCGCTTGTGGGACCAGTTTTCATGCTGGTCTCGTGGCCCGCTACTGGATTGAGGATCTCGTCGGTATTCCATGTTCGGTCGAAGTCGCCAGTGAGTATCGCTACAGAAATCATGTAGTCAAGAATGACATGCTGTTCCTGACGATCTCCCAGTCGGGTGAAACAGCTGACACGCTGGCTGCGCTGCGACAGGCGAAGGCTGCTGGTTTCAAGGCCGCGCTTACTGTCTGCAACGTCCCCGGCAGTTCGCTCACTCGTGAGTCGGATCTGTCGGTCATGACGCTGGCGGGCCCTGAAATTGGTGTTGCTTCGACCAAGGCCTTCACGACTCAGCTGACGGCTCTGCTCATGCTGACACTGGCCCTGGGCCGCCGGCATGGGCTATCGCGTGAACGTGAAGCCGAGATCGTTGCAGGTCTACGAGCCCTGCCATCACAGATCCAGGCGGTACTCGACCTCGACGGTTCAATCGAGCGCCTGTCCCAGGCTTTCGCCGAAAAGCACCATGCTCTCTTCCTCGGCCGCGGCACGATGTATCCCGTGGCCATGGAAGGTGCGCTCAAGCTGAAAGAGATTTCCTATATTCATGCTGAAGCCTATCCTGCTGGTGAGCTGAAGCACGGCCCGCTCGCGCTGGTCGACAAGGACATGCCGGTCATTACCGTCGCGCCGAACAACGAATTGCTGGAGAAGCTGAAGTCGAATCTGCAGGAAGTGAAGGCGAGAGGGGGTGAACTCTTTGTGTTTGCCGACCAGGACACGGACTTCACGCCAGAAGAGGGCGTGACGCTGCTACACATCCCGAAGGTTCACGATATTCTCGCGCCTATCGTCTACACGGTACCGTTGCAGCTGCTGTCCTACCATGTAGCTGTGCTGAAAGGTACCGATGTGGATCAGCCGCGAAATCTCGCCAAATCGGTAACGGTCGAGTAGGTACGACACGAAGCATACGGTAATTCAGGCGCTCACATATAAGCGCCTGAATTTCGTTGGGCCGATGTGAAAAACTTTGAACTGCTTTGCAGGAACCAGCACCGTTTGGCCGCTGGCCGATCTTTGAAGAATCCGACCCAGGAAGATGCTATCGATTTGGAAGCTATGCAACGCGTCTGGCCTATTTGGCTAAACAGCCTGCGGGTTCCCCACGTACTTTCACTTCGCCCCCGATCCGCCTAAGTGCTTGCCTTCAGAAGTCCAGGAGGCCTACTTGGACACCCGTCTGACGTGTTTGCGATCAGCCTGCTCCGTTAAATGTCATGATGTAACCTCGTGTGAATGTATGGGTGGACAAGGCTTCGCCAAGCCCGAGGTCTCGCCTGCCTGGAATAGGATGCAAATGATGGTGTCGATTAGACGTAAACTGAAGCAGATGGAAAATCAGCTGATTGCAAGCTTGACTGAAGCCTGCGAAACCGCCGAGTCGGAAATACCAGGTTTTAGCTGGCTGACCCATGACAATGGCAATGAAGAATTCCCGACAGGACTCCGTGTAACCTGGATCTTCGATACCGAGGCTGCCCGTGAGCGGGCGCTAACAAATGGCGATGACGAGCGCATGCGGACCCTGACCAGGGCAGCCCTTGATGGCATTGGTGTCGATGCACGGTTGGTCACGAGCTGCTTACAGTTCGACAGTGAGGAAGCCTGCCGGAAGGCGCAGGATGGAGACTGGGTGGCGCGACTGGCGCAGCTGAGACGGACCCACCATTGATATGGCAAAGCTAGTTCAAAATCCATGTAACTCGGTTTGCAAGCTTAGCGGCTGCGGAGGCACCGGTGCAGAGATCAAGACCCGGGAAAGCCTGAAGAGGCCTGGGAGGCAGGCTGTTGTGAGGGATGCCGCTTTACGCCCCACGAAGCTCAGGAAACATCGCGTTGGGCTGCAGAGCCTGGAGCGCACATTGCCAAAGCAAGTAAGAATGAATATCATTTGCATCATTCAGTCCTCGGACGCCCCTAGTCGCCAGGCTACAAAATTTTTGAGCGAACTATATGAATGATGAAACAGGGAATGATATCAGCACCCAGTCAGCCCCACCGGTGGCTGATGACGCGCTTGCCGATAGCAGCATTTCGGCCATTGAATCCCTGCCAGCTTCGGATCAGATTGCTGCGCAGGGCACCGACTGGATGACTAGTGCATTGGAAATGATCGAGGTCGGCGGACCTGTAGTCGTGGTGCTGCTGGCCATGTCCGTCATTGCGCTGACGGTCGTTCTGGTCAAGCTGGCGCAGTTTCAGCGTGCTCGCATGTGGCAGCGGCAGCCTGCGCGCCAGGCGCTTGCCCTGTGGAATGATGGTCAGGTCGACAAGGCCCTCAGCATTGCCGACGCTAACGCCAATCCAACGGCCCAGGCCCTGGCGCGTGCCATTCGGGGACAGCGCCGGCAGTTGCCGGAAGCCAGCGTTCGTGAGGAAGTGCTGCGCTACGGCGCCGATGCCCTGTTTCATCTGCGGCGCGGGCTACGCCCACTCGAAGTCATTGGCTCGCTGGCACCCTTGCTGGGTCTGCTGGGCACGGTCATGGGTATGATCTCGGCATTTCAGCAACTGGAGGACGCAGGTAACAAGGTGAACCCTGCGATTCTCTCTGGCGGCATCTGGGAAGCGTTGTTGACCACAGCTGTTGGCCTGTGCGTGGCCATTCCCGTGGTGGCGCTGTTGAACTGGCTCGAACGTCGGGTGGATCATCTCGCTCATGAGATGGATAACCTGGTCACCCAGGTGTTTACCGAAGATTTGTCGGCTGCGTCCGAAAAGCACCAGCCCCGAGAGCAAAATCCAGCTGACACGGCGCAGAGGACAGACGCGACTCAACCGAGAGCCCCTAGGCCAGCCAGCGTTTCCCCACAGCACGCCCATGCTGGCACCGTTTAGTGCCCCCGCCAAGCTGGCGGCGAAACAGGCGCGACGCAAGACCGTAATCAGCCTGACACCACTCATCGACGTGGTGTTCATTCTGCTGGTGTTCTTCATGCTCGCATCGAGCTTTCTCGACTGGCGGGTGTTGTCGATGGATACCAGTGCTGCCGGCCCGGCCGCGCCAACCGACCTTGAGGATTTCGTCGTTCGGGTCCAGGGCGATGACGTGCTGGTGGATGGCGCGGCTGTCTCGCTGGACCAGCTGACACTTCAGCTGACGGCACGGCAACCGGCCGATCAGCCGGTCAGCCTGCTGGCGCTGGGCGATACCACCGTGCAACAGGTGGTGCGGGTGCTCGATAGGCTCGATGCGGCTGGTATCCAGCCTCTGAAGGTGGTGGATGACCCATCCTGGTCAGCAAGCGGTAGCGGAGCGCCAGCCGATGCACTTCCCTGATCGCCGCCCCGACCAGACTGAAGAACGAATTCTGCCGCTGATCAACGTGGTGTTCCTGCTGCTGATCTTCTTCATGATCGCCGGCAGCCTTACGGTGACGGAGCCTTTCGAGGTCACACCGCCAGTGTCACAAACCCAGGCGCCCCACGAGCCGGATACGGTGATGATCCTGATGGCGGCCGAGGGCCAGTTTGCCCTGGACAACGTCTCCATCCCGGAAGCTGAGTTGGTGGCCAGAATCTCTGAACTCGTCAAGGCAGCGCCCGATACCAGGATCACCCTCAAGGCTGATGGCGAGCTGCCCGCAAACAGTATGGTCCGCTTTACTCAGGTCCTGTACGAGGCCGGCGTGAAGACATTGCGGCTGCTGGCCGAGGCTGAGGCATGAGAGAGGCCCCACTGTCGCCTGGAAAAGGCGGCTGGATTCTTGCCCTGCTGGTAGCGGCTCTGTTGCATATGGCGGCGGCCGTCTTCGCCTTCTGGGAACCGACAGTACCGCCAAAGGGTCAGGCGGTCGCGTTGGGGAGTGGTGGTGTTGAAATTTCACTTGGCCCAGCTGGTCGGGCTGCCGGGGCGCAGGAACACGAGACGGTGGAAGAGGTCGAGGAAGAGGAAGAGGCGAAAGCTGAGCCTGCCCCGGCNCCAGCTGGTCGGGCTGCCGGGGCGCAGGAACACGAGACGGTGGAAGAGGTCGAGGAAGAGGAAGAGGCGAAAGCTGAGCCTGCCCCGGCGCCAGAACCAGAACCAAAGCCCGAGCCCAAACCGGAGCCGAAACCCGAATCTAAGCCGGAGCCAGAACCAGAACCAAAGCCCGAGCCCAAACCGGAGCCGAAACCCGAACCTAAGCCGGAGCCAAAACCTGAACCAAAACCTGAACCAAAGCCCGAGCCTAAACCGGAGCCGAAACCTGAACCAAATCCTGAACCTAAACCGGAACCAGCGCCAGACCCTGTCCCGCAGCCAGAGGTCGAGGCGGCGGAGACCGAGGGCCAGTCTGAGCCGGTTGCCGAATCACCTGCACCACCCCCGCCAACTATGGCTGGCGCTGCTGGAAAAAGCGGGAGCAAGGATCAGAACAACACTGGCAGTGGTGACAACAGCGCCGGTGGTGGTCTGCCGGGCAAGACGCGCGACTACACCACGACGCTGCTAGCCTGGCTGGAAAAACACAAGGAATACCCGCGTCGGGCTCGTATGCGCCGACAACAGGGCACGGTGCTGCTCTACTTCGTCATGGAGCGCTCCGGCAAGGTGCTGAGCTACCGCATTCAACAGAGTTCTGGATCGGACACCCTGGACGAGGCGGTACTGGACATGATCGAGCGCGCCCAGCCATTACCGGCAATACCGGATTCTATGGGAAAAGACAGGCTGGAGCTGGTGGTGCCGGTTGAGTTCTTCCTACGATGACGACTTCTCAGGTCGTCGGTCGCCTTCAATGAAATTGGCTGTAAATACGGCCTTGCCATAGGTGTCGAAGGACCAGCGCAGGGCGTCCGAGAATACCTGCATCACCTTGTCGAACTCGCCGAAAATCTGGGTGCTCATCTGGTTCGAATAAACTTCCAGCCCAGATTGCTCCAGCCTTTCGATAAGCGCCTTGATACGTGGCTTGTAGTCTTCGGACAGCGGGTAGTAACTGAGTTGGACGGATAAATACATGACAGCGCCTCCATTGGTTGAACAATTAAGCAGTCTTTCGCTCTGCTACGCGCTGGAACGCCTTATGGCCTTTCATGGCAGTCCTGATCCTGTGTCGAGCGGGCGATACAGTTTTTCCGTCATACTTGTCGATCATGCCTTAAAACTGTCATCTTCATGCCACATCATCAGCTGTTTGCGAGTGAAGTCGGTCAATGAGCTGTCCACCATACCCTCCCGGGCGTATCGCTGAGGTCTTCAAGGCCTTCCTACTGCTGGGCCTGAGCGCCTTTGGTGGGCCGATAGCGCACCTCGGCTACTTTCGAAGCGAATTTGTTGAGCGCCGCCGCTGGCTGAGTGAAGAGGCTTACGCCGACCTGGTGGCACTGTGTCAGTTCCTGCCCGGCCCTGCCAGTAGTCAGGTGGGCTTCGCATTGGGTCTCATGCGCGCCGGTCCCTGGGGCGCGGCGGCGGCATGGACGGCATTCACCTTCGGCCATCATCATGGTGCTCTTTGGGCTGGGGGCCACGCTGCTTGATGGTCCGGTTAGCGAGGGCATCATTCACGGCCTCAAGGTGACTGCCGTTGCCATTGTCGCGCATGCCGTGTGGGGCATGGCGCGCAGTCTCTGCCCCGATCGGCAGCGTGCTGGCATTGCTCTGGCTGCGGTCTTCATCGTGATACTGGCCAGTGGCCCCCTGGGACAGGTGGTAGCCATCGTGGTTGGCGGCCTTGGAGGCATGGCGCTCTGCCAAACACATCATGAAGTCATCGTCCATGATCTGCCGATGCCTGTTTCAGCTCGCGTTGGCCATATGGCCAGCTTAGTTTTCTGTGCCCTGCTCATAGGCCTGCCCCTCTTGGTCTGGCTCACGCCCTCGGACATTGTGCTGGTGATGGATGCCTTCTATCGCGCTGGTGCACTGGTGTTCGGCGGCGGACATGTGGTGCTGCCTTTACTTGACGCGGAGGTGGTTGAATCCGGATGGGTGAGTGCCGATGAATTCCTGACAGGCTACGGCGGCGCACAGGCCGTGCCGGGCCCGCTCTTTACCTTTGCGGCCTACCTCGGTGCCGTGATGGCCCCACTCGGTGGTGGGCTGATTGGAGCGGCATTGGCCCTGCTGATGATCTTCCTGCCAGGCATGTTACTCCTCTTGGCCATTCTGCCCCACTGGAACCGCTTCCGTCGCTGGGACAATGTTCAGGCGCTGATGCGTGGCGCCAATGCGGCGGTTGTCGGCATTCTGGGCGCTGCGCTCTATCATCCGGTCTGGACCAGCGCCGTTCTCGGTGCTGACGAATTTGTACTGGCACTGACAGGCTTCCTTCTACTCAGCGTATGGAAGATGCCGGCTTGGATAGTCGTGATCGTTCTGGCCATTGGTGGCGTGCTTATCACCCTGGTCTAGCTCATATCTTCACCAGCCAGAATTGACGCGCACAAAAAAGGCGGCTCCAATAAAGATGCCGCCATCAAGATTTACACTACAGTCAGAAGATAGGTCTACTTACCAGTTTTCAACATCCGCCTGGTCGAAGCCGTACGCGTCCTGCATCACGGCACGGGCTGCTAGCAACGCATCGCGATAGGCTGCGAAATCAGCCGCACCTGGCAAGGCAGGTCGCTCACCCAACAGGTCGTTGACAGTCTTGAACCTGTCGCCATCGTTCAGTGGAGAGCGTGGATTGAACTGCAATCCCAGCGCGAAGCATTTCATGTCCGCCCAGTGCTTGTAGTGGCCCAGATAGCTGTAGCTGCCGTCGTTGGCATCGGCCTCGTCCATATCAGCATTCAGGTCAATGGCATTATCTCCATTGGTGTCGTGATAACCAACCCAGTCCTCGCGGCCAGGCTTACCGCCAATTTCCTCATCGGAGTACGCCCGGTAATCGCGAGCTGCACCGAAGTAGCCGAAACCTTCGTCGTACTGGTGCTCCCGGCCGCTACTACCCCCCCCAAGTCTTCGCAGCCTTTCTTGAACGAGGTCGTCGTTCCCGACGATGTGGCTGCTGGTGATGCAGGCTAGTATCCCGTCACTTCCACAATAAACAGGATGAAGACATGAATCTATCCAGATGGCGCGGTCTGCCGCTCGCCATGCTCTGCCTGATGGCAAGCGCATTGGTACAGGCTGGCCCCTTCAAGTCTCTCGACTATCTCTACAGCATTTCCGGCAAACAGACAGTGGCGGGTCATCACAATCGTGAACCAAATGCGGACCCGGCGCGCTGGACCGACACCATCTATGTGAAAACCGGAAAGTTTCCTGCCATGTGGAGTGGTGACTTCCTCTTCCAGCAAGACAACATCGCCAATCGCTGGACCATGATCAACGAAGCCAAGCGGCAGTGGCAAAATGGCGCCCTCATCAACATCATGTGGCACGCCTGTAACCCCGCAAAATCCCAGCCATGTGGCTGGGACAGCAATGGCCTGCTCAGCCGGATGTCTGATTGGGAGTGGAGCCAGTTGCTCACCAATGGCACTCCAATCAATAGCCGCTGGAAGCAGATGATGGACGACATCAGCGTATATCTGCAGGATCTGGAAAATAACGGCGTAGAAGTCATGTTCCGCCCCCTTCATGAAATGAATCAGGGCATGTTCTGGTGGGGCGGTCGCCCCGGGGCGAACGGTACTCGCAAGCTCTACCAGCTCACGCATGACTATCTCACGCGTAACAAGGGCCTGAGCAACCTGATTTGGGTGTGGGACATGCAGGACTTCGGCACACTGGTCAACGACCTCAATACCTATAACCCCGGTAGTGCGTATTGGGATGTCGCAGCACTGGATATCTATGAAGGTTTTGCGACCTGGAAATACAATGCCATGGTGAACATTTCCGGTGGCAAGCCGATTGCGATTGGCGAGACCGACAAGCTGCCATCGCCGGAGCGCCTGGCTGCTGAGCCCCGATGGACTTTTTTCATGGCTTGGGCTGAACTGCCGTTCCAGGTTCAGAACGACGCCACGATCCAGCGAACCTATTATGCAGGCAACGTTGTGACGCTGGACGAAATGCCGGGCTGGGACGGCCCGGAGAACCCAATGGACCCCAACATTGCGTATCGCCGCCCGGTAACGACCTCTTCCACCGAGACCGGTTACGCCCCGGCCAACGCCACTGATGCCGATGGCAACACGCGTTGGGCCAGCGCTTATACCAATTCGGAATGGATTTACGTCGACCTCGGCGCCACCTATGACCTCACGCGCGTGAAACTTGCCTGGGAGGCGGCCTACGCCAGCACCTATTACGTGCAGGTATCAGACGACGCCAGCACCTGGCGAACCATCTGGGGCACGTCCGGTGGCGATGGTGGCATCGATGAGATCAGTCTCGAGGGTCGTGGCCGCTTTGTGCGTGTTCACGGCACCCAGCGGGCCACAAGCTATGGCTACTCGCTGTATGAATTCGAAGTGTATGGTACTGCAAGCGACACCCGAAGCCTCGGCCTTTATCCTGGCACGACTTATCGCATCAGCGCGCGTCACTCGGGCAAACTGCTGGACGTGGCGGGTGGCACGGGCGCCACGTCAAACGGCTCCAACGTTCAGCAATGGGTCGGCAACGGACAGACCAACCAGCAGTGGATCCTTGTGGATGCCGGGGATGGCTACTCCACGCTGGTCTCGGTCAACAGCGGCAAGGCCCTGGATGTGGCCGACTCGTCAACGACCGATGGCGGTAACACGCAGATCTGGTCGTCCGCAGGTGCTGCGAATCAGCAGTGGCGCATCGAGAATCTTGGGGATGGCTATTATCGTCTGATCAATCGTCACTCCGGCAAGGCGCTGGACGTGGAAGGCGGTGCTGGCATGATCGATGACGGCGCCAATGTTCAGCAATGGACGCCGAATGGGCAGACCAACCAGCACTGGCGCTTCGAGCGGGTTGTCGCGCCGTGAGCTGAGTCAGCTCCCGAGTCCGGCCGACACCAGCGTGAACAATACGAATCCGCCGGTGAAGGCCAGGACGGAGTAGCGGGTATCATCGGCACTGTCGTGGGCTTCGGAGAGCATATCTTCGACGGCTGCGACGGTGAGTATACCCGCCGCAAAGGTCAGCATGCCCATTTGCAGGGTCTGGCTTTGACCACGCAGCAGGTAGAACGATAGGGCCGCCGCGACGGTGACCGGAAGGACGAATGAAGCCGACAGCATCAGCCGCTTCGCTCGCGGAATGCCATTGTCTTTCATGTTCGCGATCGTGGCGTAGCCTTCGGGGCCATCTGCAAGCACCTGACCCAGTGTCAGCACGACCGCCATCGAAAGCGAGATCGTCGAGCCCGTCCCGATCAGCAGACCATCGCTGAACAGGTCGACTGAAACTGCAACATAGATCATCCACATGCCGAGTTTCGACTCACTCTGCTTGCCGCGGCTGGCCTGCAGCTTGCGCACGCCGCCTTCAACAAGTACGTAAGCGATTCCGCCCAGCCCGAACCCCAGGGCGATCACTCATGCCGATATTTGCTGCAAGGCTTCCGGCATGATCTCGATCGCTACCACAGCGATGACGATACCCGACGCGGCGTGCAGCGCGTTATTGAGTCGATTCTTCGGTGTCGAGGTAAATTCGGCCAGCAAGCCACCGGCGAAGTTTCCGAACGCTGGTAGCAGGGCAAGTCCGAGTACCATCCAGATATCCATCATCCCTCCCAATTTTTCAGCAGGTACGACGAAGAGCGGTTTGATTAGTCAAAGTTCGAGTCGTGCGTCTCGACTGGCTGTCGACCCGAGCCATCGGGCACGAGTAGCGTGTTGAAGATGACCCACTTGGCAGTCGCAGAAAACATGACCATCAGCACGATGATCAGGCTGACGCGTAATAGCAGGGCAGGTTTCTTGCGCATCTAGGCTGGATGGCAGGCGCAGGACCTGCCCTTGGACGCAGACTCGAGCTCCTGCACGATGCCGCATTGTTCTCCGCGGCCTGGCTGTCCGCACTGATCACGCAGCGAACACAGCTGTACTTCGAGCGCTTGCAGGCTCTGCAGTCGCGATCGAACGTTTTCAAGATGGGCTTCGATAAGGCGGTCGATGTCGCCGCAGTCTGCAGTCGGTTGCGTCATGAACTGCAGCATTCGCTTCACATCCTGAAGCGGCATGTCCAGGGCGCGACAGTGGCGAATAAAGGCCAGACGCTGGAGATGGTCCTGCTGGTACCGGCGGTAGCCATTCGCTTCACGTTCGGCGCGCTGAAGCAGGCCTTCTCGTTCGTAGAAACGGATGGTTTCCACTTCCACGCCTGACAGTTGACTCAACTGACCGATTCGCATTATTCGTCCTCCCATACCTTGCCAGCTAAAGCCAGGTATTGACTCTGTAGTGGCTACAGGGTTTTTAATAAGACATCAATCGTAACGGGAGGTCTCATGGCTGGCAACTGCTGCAATGTGGAAACAGGCTGCTCGAAGGATACACCTGGCGGACCGCGTTTCCGTCGTGCCTTGTGGGCTGCACTCATTATCAACGCCATCATGTTCGTGGTGGAATTCGCAGCCAGCCTTCAGTCGGGGTCAGTCTCTCTGCTGGCAGACGCCATCGACTTCCTCGGCGACGCAGCCAACTACATCATCTCGCTGACCGTGCTCTCGATGGGCATGCTCTGGCGTGCCAGGGCCGCCTGGCTCAAAGGGCTCACCATGTTCATATTTGGCATAGCCGTATTGGCGCGGGCTGGTTGGGTGGTGGCAAGTGACATCACGCCGGAACCACTAACGATGGGTGTTATCGGCGGGCTCGCATTGGTGGCGAACGTTACAGTGGCCGTCATGCTCTACGCCTTCCGCAGTGGGGACGCCGACATGCGCTCGGTCTGGCTCTGCAGTCGCAACGATGCGATAGGCAACGTCGCGGTCATGGTGGCTGCTGCTGGCGTCTTCGGCACTGGTCAGGCCTGGCCAGATCTTGTGGTGGCGGGGATCATGGGCACACTCGCGCTGACGTCCGGCGCATCAGTCATGCGGCATGCGCGAAGCGATCTCAGATCAGTGGCGCCCGAGCCGGCGGTGAACGGCTGAAGATCTATACCGCTGCTTGCATGGTCTTCCGGTGCGAAGCCTAGCGCTGACTGCCGCTCACATGCCAGTACCGCTCAGGCCGCCGATCCCGGAAGAGACCCCACTCCCTGCGCTGCGATTCCAGCGCCGCCAGATCGAATTGCTGAAGAATGATTTCCCGTTTGTCACGGCTGGCTTCCTTCAACAATGCGCCGGTATGGTCAGTGATGAAGCTGCTACCGTAGAAAGTCAGCTCGGTGCTCTGGTGCGGCGTCTGCAGGTGCTCGGTGCCGATACGGTTCGAAGACACTACCGGCATCAGGTTCGCCGCCGCGTGACCCTGCATGGTTCGCTGCCAGTGGCCTTTGGAGTCGACCGTTGAATCTTCCGGTTCGCTGCCGATGGCCGTAGGATAGAAGAGGACTTCTGCGCCCTGCAGCGCCATCGACCGCGCAGCTTCAGGGAACCACTGGTCCCAGCAGATCGCCACCCCAAGCCGGCCGAAGGCCGTATCCCACACCTTGAAGCCGGTATCGCCCGGCGTGAAGTAATACTTCTCCTGATACCCGGGTCCGCAGGGGATATGGGTCTTCCGGTAGTTCTCTCCTACTCGGCCATCGGCATCGATCACGACCAACGAGTTGTAGTAATTATTCACATCGCGCTCGAAATAGCTTACCGGCAGCACGACGCCAAGCTCTTTTGCCAGCGCGCTGAAATGCTTCACCACCTGGCTGGTGGCCAGCGGCTCGGCCATCGCGAGATGCTCACTCGATTCGACACTGCAGAAATACAGCGAGGCGAACAACTCCTGCAATAGAATGATCTGCGCGCCCTGCTGGGCAGCATCTCGCACCAGCTGCTCGGCATTACGGATGTTTTCCGAGTTGTCCGCTGAACAGGCCATCTGTGTGGCGGCTATCGTGACAGGGCGGCTCATCAGGGTAATCTCCGTTGCAATATCACGCAGGAAAGCGCGATTGATTGTCGTCTGCACGACTGTTGTCAGGTACGATTTGAGCTAGGATACGAGAACACGTCGATATCTGGACAAAGCGAGGCTCATACAATGAAAACATTGGTCGATCAGCTCAGTCAATACGCGCTGTACCACAGGGACAAGCGCAATATCGCCACGCATTTCTTTGGTATCCCGATGATCGTGTTGGGTGTGGCCGTTCTGCTCGGTCGCCCGCAGTTCGAAGTGGGGACCATGGCCCTCTCGCCGGCAGCCATCGTGGCCGCAGTCGGGTGTCTGTATTACCTTATTCTGAGTCTGCCGCTCGGGCTCATCATGAGCGTACTGTTCGGCGCCGCCGTCTACTGCTCGCATGTGCTGGCGGCTGGTTCGACTGGCGTCTGGCTAAGCGCCGGCATCGGTCTTTTCGTGGTTGGCTGGGTCATTCAGTTCGTCGGACATTACTACGAAGGCAAGAAGCCGGCATTCGTCGATGACATCATGGGGCTGGCGATCGGGCCGCTATTTGTGGTGGCAGAAGCGTGCTTCATGCTCGGCATGTTCAAAAAGCTCGAGGCGGACATCGTCGCGCGTTCGGGCGAAACCTACATCAGGGATATGAACAGCGGCGCCACACCCACGGTGAAGCATTGATCATTCGGCCAGTTTGACCGATCCCGGAGATGCCTGCATCCAGTAGAGCAGCCGCGCAACTCATGCAGGGTCGTTGGTTCAAGACCCTGCCAGAAGCCTTGCGCCAGTACCTGTTGACGGAAGCCAGCGAGATCAGTCTTGCGCCCGGCGCCCGACTGTTTGCCCGCGACGATGCAGCCGATGGCCTCTATGCTGTCGTTCAGGGCTCAATCCGCATCAGCAGTGGCGATGATCAGGCTCGCGAAGCCATCCTCGCCTTTGTCTCGCCACCTGAATGGTTCGGCGAAATCGCGCTCTTCGATGGCAAGACGCGAACTCATGATGCCTTTGCGGCAGGTGAAACGCAGCTGGTGCATGTCGATCAGGATCGCCTGCTTGGCTTTCTCCGCGAATACCCGCGTTATTGGCAGGATCTCGGCCTGCTCCTGACCACCAAGCTTCGACAAACCTTCAGTTTCATGGAAGATGCCACCCTGCTGCCGTCAAGCGTTCGTATGGCGCGCCGGCTGGCCTCCATGGTGGAGAACTTTGGCGAGCAGGCTGGGCGCAGCCGACGCGTCGTCGAGCTGCAACAGGATCAGCTCGCCAAGCTGATCGGGGTGTCCCGACAGACCTGCAACCAGATCCTCAAGGAACTTGAAAGCCAAGGTTGCATCAGTATTGCCTACGGCCGGATCGAAATCCTCGATTCTGCAGCCCTCAGGCAGTTTGTTCCGCAAAAAGGATCGTCGCGTTGACGGCAGCGGCCCAACGCTTCAGATAACGGTTGCGCTGCTTTGGCGCCATCTTGCTCTGGAAGCAGGCGTTTCGACTCCACTTCTCGGAAATCTCCTCCAGCGATGCATAGAGTCCTGACTGCAATCCTGCGAGATAGGCCGCGCCCAATGCTGTGGTTTCCGTGATCTCTGGGCGTTCGATATCGGCATCGAGCATGTCTGCCAGGAACTGCAGAAACCAGTCGTTGGCGGACATGCCACCGTCTACTCGAAGAATGGCGTTGCGCAGGTCTGGCGCGTTCTCTTCGCTACCGATGGCCTCCCACAGATCGCAGGTCTGATACACCACTGACCGAAGGCCCGCGGCCACCATCTCAGCTGCACCGGTATTACGGGTGATCCCGTAGACCGCGCCACGGGTACGCGCGTTCCAGTAGGGGGCGCCCATGCCAGTGAAGGCCGGCACCATCACCACATCGTTCTTCTCGCCGACCTGCTCAGCCAGGGTCTTGCTTTCGGCTGAGCTACCAAGCAGCTGCATTCGATCGCGTAACCATTGCACGGCAGCGCCAGCAATGAATATGCTGCCCTCCAGGGCGTAGCAGGTTTCGCCGTTGATGCGATAGCCGATAGTGGTGAGGAGATTCTGGCTACTGCGAACAGGCGTGCTGCCAGTGTTCAGGACCATGAAGCAGCCAGTGCCGTACGTGCTCTTGACCATGCCTGGTTTGAAGCAGGCCTGCCCAATGAGCGCAGCCTGCTGGTCCCCGGCGACACCGCAGATAGGCAGGCTTTTCCGGGCATCATCGCCAGCACTGGCCATTACTTCTTCGAAAAGATGGCAGGTGCCGAAATCACTTGCGCAGTCCTGCACTTGCGGCAATACCTTTGCTGGTACCTGAAAAAGGTCGAGCAGCTCGTCATCCCAGATATTATCGTGGATGTTGAAAATGTTCGTACGCGAGGCATTGGTCGCGTCGGTCACGTGGTTTCGGCCTTCGGTCAGCCGCCAGATGAGGAAGCTGTCGACGGTACCGGCCAGCAGTTCGCCACGCTCGGCACGCTGGCGCGAGCCCTCTACACGATCGAGTATCCAGGCGATCTTCGTTGCCGAAAAATATGGATCGATAAGCAGGCCAGTCTTGGCTGAAACAATGGCTTCTATGCCCGGCCGGGCATCCTTGAGCTCACGACAGATGGCGTCGGTGCGACGATCCTGCCACACGATGGCGTTGTAAATGGCCTTGCCGGTATCGCGCTCCCAGACGATGGTAGTTTCGCGCTGGTTGGTGATGCCGATGCAGGAGGGCAGGTAGCCCTTGCGGATAGCGTCGCAGATCGCAGCCTTGCAGACGCTGACCACGCCGGACCAGATGGTTTCCGGATCGTGCTCTACCCAGCCGTCCTCAGGAAACATCTGCGCAAACTCCTGCTGCGCAGTCGAGATAATGGCACCGGACTTGTCGAAGACTATTGCCCGGCTACTCGTCGTTCCCTGATCAATCGCAAGAATGGCTGCCTGCACGCTCGAGCTCCTCAATATTGTTGTTGACGTCCTTTTCCGGACGAGCTCCCGCCAGTGTATGCGCGGTGTTCGCCGAATCCAAGCGGTGGCGGAAGGCCTCGTCATCCAGTGCCTTGCCTCCCCACTGCCTCATGAAGCTTTCCAGTTGCACGACCGTTTCGGCGGAGGTCCTGAGTCCGAGCTTGGTGCGCCGCCAGAGTACGTCATCGGCACAGCGGGCAAACTCCTTGATCATGAGATAGTTGACTTCAGCCGCTGTGAGTTCATCGCCGAAATGCTCGCCCAGTTCACTGGCCTGCCGGGCAGTACCGAGCCAGTCATAGGCCCGTTGTCCGTAGGTGCGGGCGATTCGCTGTCTTTCCCGTTCTGAGAGAAATCCATAGCGATCGGCCAGTGCCGCATCGAGCGTCTTCAGGAACACACTCGGGTTTTCAACGAGGCCCGCTCGCTCAGTACCATGGTGCGCGAGCGTCTCACCACCAGGAAGGGCTTCATCGGCGGTCTGGCTCGGCCTGGCCTTGCGTTGCCCGGAGGCCTCCAACAGCTTGTCGACTGCCGAGGCGGCCAGCGTGCGGTAGGTCGTCAACTTGCCACCGTAGATCGATAACAGCAAAGGTTTGCGTGATTCGATTTCGACACTGTAATCACGCGTTACCGCCTGCGCAGCATCGGGCCCGGCTGAAGGATCGGACTCGTCGGCCAACGGTCGAACGCCTGACCAGGTATACACGATGTCGTCCACCTTGATCTGCGACTGGAAGTACTCGTTGGCAATGCTGCAGAGATAACTTTGTTCTTCTGCAGTGGCCTCGGCACGATGAGCGCCCAGCTGATGATCCACATCAGTAGTGCCGACGATGCTGTAGTCATCCAGGTAGGGAATGACGAATACGATGCGGCCATCGGCATTCTGGAGGATATAGGCCTGTTCGCCAGGATAGATACGTGGCACCACGATATGGCTTCCACGAACCAGCCGCAGCCGCATCTTTGGCTTCCTGCCGACAGATTGGGTCATGAAGTCAGCGGCCCAGGGGCCCGCGGCATTGATAACCGACGCACTGCGAATCTCGAAGCGCTCCCCAGTGGCCGTATCTTCCAGGTCGAGAATCCATCCGGGCTTCTGTTCGCCGGCCTCTTCCTGAGTGTCCACGCGCGCGCCGACACAGCGAGTCCGGGTATGCACCTCACCGCCCTTCTCAGCGAACTGCACCGCATTGAGCACGACCAGGCGAGCATCATCCACCCAGCAGTCCGAGTATTCAAAAGCGGTACGGATACTCGATTTCAGCGGGCCCCTGCTGTCTCTAAGGTCCACCTTGCGGCATCCAGGCAGCAGCTTGCGCTTGCCAAGCAAGTCATACAGATACAGCCCACATCGAATCATCCACGCTGGTCGCAGGTGCGACTGGTGCGGCAGCATGAAGCGCATCGGTTTGATGAGGTGGGGCGCCTTGCGAAGCAGGGTCTCGCGCTCATTCAATGCCTCCCGTACCAGCTTGAATTCATAATGTTCGAGGTAACGGAGGCCACCATGAATCAGCTTGCTGCTCGCGGACGAGGTCGCCCAGGCAAGGTCGTGCATTTCTATGAGAACAGTTTTGAGGCCGCGACCCTGGGCGTCATTGGCAATACCGGCGCCGTTGATGCCGCCACCGATAACAGCGAGATCGAAGCGAGTTTGTGCGGACATGATGACGCACCCTCCATATGTGAGCGTTTGCGAAAATAATACGCACACACGAATGGCTAATCAACCATATTAAGTCAAAAACGACATTAAAACGAACATAAACGCATATTTACACTCAAAATGGAAAACGCTTCACGCAATATGAAGTTCGATGGCCTCCGCTTTGAGGGCAGCCGCAAGGGCCGGTGGAGGCGCTTCATCGGTGAACAAGGCATCCACGGCGCTGATGGGTGCCAGCTGCACCATGGCATTGCGTCCGAATTTCGAATGGTCAGCGACCAGATACACACAGCGGCTCTGATCCAGTATCGCCTGGGCGACGCGCACTTCGCGATAGTCGTAGTCCAGCAGCATGCCGTCGTCATCGATACCACTGATGCCGACGATGCCGAAATCCAGTCGGAACTGGCGAACGAAATCTATGGTTGCTTCGCCAATGATGCCGCCATCCCTCGCTCTCACCTCCCCGGAGGCCACGATTACCCGAAAATCTTCTTTCTGGCTCATGACGGTCGCCACGTGCAGGCTGTTGGTAATGATCTGCAGGCCCTGATGCTGCATGAGCGCAGCGGCGACAGTTTCGTTGGTCGTACCTATATTGATGAAGAGACTGCAGTGATCGGGAATCCTTGCAGCCACCGCCTCGGCTATGCGTTGCTTGCCTTCGAGATTCTGAATCTTGCGCTCGGTATACGGCGTATTCCTGTTATTACTCATGGAGGTCGCGCCGCCATGAAAGCGCAGGATCTGATTGGTCTCGGCAAGAAAATTGAGATCCCGACGCAGGGTCTGGGGTGTCACATCGAAATGCTGTTCGAGCTGTTCGATGGTGACCGACCCTGAGGTCCGGATGAGCTCGACAATAGCCTGCTGACGACCGTTCATGGCTTTCTTATCTGTGTCCGAACTCATCGGGATCGTGTCCTCGCTGTGTGGCGCCTGTAGGGAGACCAATAGTAACACCTGCCTGTCGTCGCTTCCTTCCGCAACGGATTAGCAGGCATAATGAACAGACATTGATCAAAACATTCATACCGCCTCAAAGGCAATCCATAGCCACGACGAACAGGGAGTATTACAAATGGATCTGAGTTGTTTCAAAGCTTACGACATTCGCGGCCGCGTGCCGGACCAGTTGAATATAGATGTGGCCGAACGGATCGGTCGCGCCTTCGTTCAGGTGACTGGCGCGAAAAAAGTGGTCGTTGGCTACGACATCAGGCTGTCCAGCCCTGAGATCACCCAGGCGCTCACCAAGGGGCTGCTGCTCGCCGGCGCAGACGTGCATGACATTGGCCTGTGCGGTACCGAGCAGATTTACTTCGCGACCGACCACTTCGATATGGACGGCGGCATCATGGTTACCGCCAGCCATAACCCCGAAGACTATAATGGCATGAAGCTGGTCCGCGAAGGTTCACGTCCAATCAGCTCGGACACCGGCCTGCTGGACATCAAGGAACTCGTGCCAGGTACTTTCCAGGATGCACCCACTGCTGGCGAGTATCACACCCTGCACACGATGACCCCCTATATCGAGCATCTGCTCAGCTACCTGGACCGTGACAACCTCAAGCCGCTGAAGATCGTCTGCAATGCCGGCAACGGTGGTGCGGGCCTCGTCATCAACGAGCTCGAGCCGCATCTGCCCTTCAGTTTCGTCAAGGTTCATCACGATCCTGATGGTTCATTTCCAAATGGTGTGCCAAACCCGCTGCTCGAAGAAAACCGTGCCAGTACGGTCGATGCCCTGCACAAGCACGGTGCCGATATCGGTATCGCCTGGGACGGCGACTACGATCGCTGTTTCTTCTTCGATGAAACTGGTCGTTTCGTGGAAGGGTATTACATCGTTGGCCTGCTGGCCGAATACTTCCTCGATCGCGAGAAAGGCGGCAGCATCATCCATGACCCACGGCTGATATGGAACACCATGGATGTGGCGAAGCAGTTCGGTGGCAAGGCGATTGAAAGCAAGACCGGTCATGCCTTCATCAAGGAGCGCATGCGCAAGGAAGACGCCGTGTATGGCGGCGAGATGAGTGCTCACCACTATTTCCGTGATTTCGCCTACTGCGACTCTGGCATGATTCCCTGGCTGGTCGTGGCCAATCTGATGTCGCGTGAAAACAAGTCACTGGCACAACTCATCGACGAGCGTGCAGCGCGGTTCCCGGCTTCAGGTGAAATCAATCGCACACTACGTGATGCCGATGCCGTGCTTGAAGCCATCGAGGCAGACTATGCTCCGGGGGCTGTTTCAGTCGGTCGCACCGATGGGCTGAGCGTCGAATATCCGGAATGGCGCTTCAACCTGCGCAAGTCCAACACCGAGCCACTGGTCCGCTTGAACGTGGAATCACGTGGTGATGAAGCGCTGATGCGGGCGAAGACCAAAGAACTGTTGGCTAAAATCGACGCGGTATAAGCCGCGCCGGTTTACTTCTGGCGTTCACGCGCCTCGAAGCGGGCGATCCGCTCGCTGGTAGCCGGGTGACTGGAGAAATAGTCTTTCCTCTCACCCGACTCTTTTTCAGTTTCTGTTTCTACCTCGTTGTAGTGAGCCGCCGTCAGGCGCTCGAGCATACTGCTGAAGTGGTGTGGTGCAAGGCCTTCCGAGGTCATGACCTCATAGGCGTAGTCATCGGCTTCGAGTTCGAGATCCCGCGAATAAGCCATGTCGGCCAGCCAGACCGGCGCCGCTGCGAGTATTGATGCCCCCGCGGTCGCATCACCGAAATAGACTGCAGCTGCGATTGAAATGATCGATCCCTGAATGATTTGCCGTAACGAGTGCCTGTGCACCACATGCCCCAGTTCGTGCGCGAATACACCAGCCAGCTCATTGTCGTTTTCGGCCAGCGCCACGAGTTCATCAGTGAAGATAATGGTGCCATCTGGCAGCGCTAGCGCATTGGCACCCAGCAGGCCGCCATCGCGAAATTCGACCTGTACAGGCAATCCTGGTGCGTGGGTGTCTGCAGACTCGAGGAAGCGGGCGCGAAGCTCGTCCTGACGCTCAGCATCCAGTGCTGAGTCACCACCCAGTATCTGCTCGACAGCGTCGAGGGAAAGTCTGGAGACAGCCGCCGTGGTGTCGTGCGGCAGGGCCATTGCGGCCACTTTCGCCACTGCCGGAATGCCCCAGACAAAGGCGGCCGATGCACCGAGGATGAGACCGAAGATGCTCAGCAGCACGGTATGCCAGTGCGATTCCAGGCGGTGGATCCAGCCCTTGTTTTCACCCATGACGACACCGCTCGTCACCAGACCATCGAGCTGATCATGGTCTCTGGTGACGAAGCGGCCACTACCGTTCAGGCGAATGACACGAGGTGTGTTACCAATTCTGGATTCTGCCGCAAGGTCTTCCAGTGCAAAGATGATCTGACGTTCGCCAGTGTCCAGGCGAGCGCCAGTTGCATCCACCAACAGCACCGCTGACAGGCTCTGCGAACTCTGACCATCCGAGTAAGCGCCGGTCAGTCTTGCGGCAGACTGTCTCACAGCGCGATATCGACTTCGAAAATATCGCTGACACCTTCACCGACCGAGCTGATCTCCGACTGCTGTGCAGCCACGAAATCATCGATGCTACCATCGGCTACCAGGGTGGTGGTCTCGGCGTGATAGCGAGCCATTCTCACTTTGGCCCACGGCGCAGCCAGACCAAGCGTGAGCACGACAAGGAACAGATTGCTGACGTATAGCCAGGCCAGGGCGGGTGTCGTAATCGTGCTGTCGAAGCCATGCTTCTCAATGGTCAGGCCATTAATGACAGCGCGAGCGGAGGCTGCACTGACGTAAGTGAACAAACCGGACATGAGCACATAGGAGATACCGAGTATCCAGCCCATGTTGTCAGCACTCCAGGCTGCGGCTGCTTCTTCTCCAACGCCCGCAATGTTAGATGCCACCATATAGCCCAGGCCACCACCGACCAGCAGGAATATGAGTGTGGCGATACCGTAGATCTTGTAGAACACGCCAGCGCCGATATTCAATTTGAAGCAGCTGCGGCCGAACCACAGATTGTTGAAGACGAACTGATTCTGACGCAGGGCCAGGTAAGGCAATATCAACAGCAGTGTAAAAGGAATCAGCAGCGGTAGCAGGAGGAAAGTGAGGTAGGCACTGCCGACCGAGCCACGGTGGCTGAAGCGAATGCCACGCCAGGCCGTCATTTTCATGGCGAAACGCAGTGACGCCACCACGATGAGCGGCAGTGCCAGGTAGAACCCGACCAGCAGCAGGAGGTAGAGCTCTGGCATAAGCTCGGCGGCCACACCGAACAGCGCAAATAGTGCCACAGCGACCAGCCGACCCTTGAGGATCTGCATGGGCTCAGCCAGGTATTCAAAGTGGCTGCCGGCCACTTCAGTATTGCCATAGAAATATCGATTGGTGCGAACTTTGGCCCAGGCCGAATAGATGCCGAGCGTTAGAATGCTCAGTACCAGATTGACAATCCAGATGCGAAAGAATTCACCGCCGTTACCATGAAACTGAACCTGATGCCGGTTGCCTGACATTGATCGCTGCACGGATTGTGCAGCCGGGATGGTGGCAGAAGGCTGAGCCTCTGTACCTGCTAGTATTGCGCCGCCTGCGGCAGACGCTGCTGGGTAATTCAAAGGAAGCCTCCTTAACCGTCGTTAAACATGAAGATAAGTTAAGGTTTGCACAATAGTGCTGCCATCGCTCATGCACAATTCGATTTCGTTACCAGCAGTTACCGTCTGTGGCCGAATTGCAAAACGTGATTTTGCAATCGGGCCCGAGCCTTTCTGGTGCTTGACAGGAGGGGGTTTATTCCACATTCGACGTATATTCGTTGAGCTGCGAACCAGTGCCTCGCATCACTGATGTATACGATTTTTGACAAACAAGAAGATTCCAGACCAGAGAAGGCGGAATTCGAACATCTTTGCTAAAGGTATACGGTCTTATCCAGTTTATATAATGGTTTAATAGGCTCGGGCAGTATGGCTTGCGCCAAATACATGAAGTTAACGAAACCAATTCGGACCGAGGTGGGTGGGGTCAAGGAGGTCATTACCGGTGGGCGGAAGCGATCAGACGGTAACGCGGCAGCGTCTGACGCTTAAACGCGCAAAGCTGATTGGGATATTTCCTCGGCTAGCCACGTATCTTCAAATAGACGCGAATCAGTGGAGAACCCTATGATCAGCCCAAGCGATTTTTTGAAGAAACACGGCTTCGAGGAAGAGGAGGAAAAAGAACACACGCTCGAGGAGAACTCCAAGGAGCGAGCCCGCAAGATACAGCGGCCCAATGCCGGTACACCTCACGACTGGGAAGATTGGGAGCGGTACAAGGCCACCCACGAGGAGGCCGACAACGCCGATGACGCCAAGCGGCAGGACGATCAGTAAAAGCGCCTGCTATCAGCCCAGCCAGGCGTTGCGAGCGCGGTCCAACTTTGCCATATTGCAACTGACCGCCGGTCATCTGTGACGGGCCAGGGCAATCTGCATCAGGAAACAACAATAATGCTCATCTATGAAATGAAGATCGCGCCGAGTCCCCGGCGAGTAAGAATTTTTCTGGCCGAAAAAGGCATCACGAACATCGAGTACAAGGAGATCAACCTCCAGGCTGGCGAAAATCGTACGCCGGAATTCAGGGCCATCAGCCCCTTCGGACTGGTACCTGTGCTGGAACTGGATGATGGCAGTCATATCGCCGAAACCCTTGCGATCTGCCGCTACTTCGAAGAGCTGCAGCCTGAACCACCACTGTATGGTCGCAGTCCAAAGGAAAGGCGCTGGTCGAGCAGTGGAACCGCTTCGTCGAGCTGAACTTCTTCATGCCGACCGGCATGTGCTTCCAGCACACCAGCTCATATTTCGCCAGGTTCAAGACCCAGGTGCCCGAATGGGGCGAGCTCTGCCGCAAGGGCGTGTACGACTTCATCGAGCGCATGGAGAAGCACTTTGCCGACAACGAATTCCTGGTCGGTGACTACTACAGCATCGCCGATATCAGCGCCTACTGTGCCCTCGACTTCTCCAAGGTGAACGATATCCGCCTCGGCGAACAGCACGTCCACACCAGGCGCTGGCATGAGGCGATGAAATCCAGAGCGAGCGCGAAAGCATGATCGAGCTTTATACCGCACCCACGCCAAACGGTCACAAGGTCAGCATCGCACTCGAAGAAATGAAGATGGACTACAGCGTAGTTCCGGTCGATCTGCGCAAGGGCGTACAGAAGGAGCCTGACTATCTGAGGCTGAATCCAAACGGCCGTATTCCGACTATCGTGGACAAGGCAAATAATGACTTCGTGGTCTTCGAGTCCGGCGCCATACTCATATATCTTGCCGAGCAGACTGGCCAGTTCATGCCGAAAGACGTGAATGGCCGCTCCAGGGTCATACAGTGGCTCATGTTCCAGATGAGTGGCGTAGGTCCGATGATGGGCCAGGCCAATGTCTTCCATCGTTACTTTCCGGAGAAGATCCAGCCGGCGATTGATCGTTACCAGAACGAAGTTCGGCGTCTCTTCGGCGTGCTCGACGGCCAGCTCGCCAACAACGAATATCTTGCCGGTAACTACAGCATTGCCGATATGGCGAACTGGGCCTGGGTGAGAACACACAGTTGGTCCGGCGTGGAGATCGAGAACATGCCCTCGCTTCAGCGCTGGGTCGATGCCATTTACCAGCGCCCGGCAGCAAAAAAGGGTATTGAGATTCCACAGCGGCCGGATGCCGAAGAGATCGTCAGGAGTGGGCAGAAGATGATACAGCGCTGAACCGTGCGCTGGCGGCTGCTCAGGGTGCTGTTAGCTGGAAGTGCTGCAGCGTTCCGTTGGACACGGCGGCCACGATAGTCTGGCCGTCGCTCCCGTCAAGATAGGCTAGGGAGAGGACGGCCCGGCTGGCATTGCGCTCGAAGAGTGATGGTTGGCCGGCTACCCAGTGCTGCAGAATCTGCCCGCTGGCGACCTCGATACGGTAGACATCGCCCTTAAAACTCCCCAGCAGAAGTGTGTTCCTGTCATCGGAGAATCGAGCGCTGGTGATGCGCTCATAGCCAAGCTGGATGAGCGATACCGTGTCGCCACTGGCAGCGTCCCAGATGACCGAGCCCTCTCTCTGGGCCGAGGAAAAGGCCAGACTGCCATCAGCGCTCAGGGCAACGGCGGTCACCTGATTACCATGCTGGAATTCGCTCAACATCCTGCCATCGGCTAGCGACCAGACTCGGGCGCGCTGATCTTCTGAACCTGTAATCGCACGCTGGCTGGCCTGATCCATGCCTACTGTATTGACGATGGCCCCATGAACGAATTCATGACGACTCGCGCCGCTGGCAAGGTCTATATGCAAGGCCCTTGAATCACGCAGACCGGCAAGGGCCCAGCGGCCATCGCTCGAGACGTCGAATGACTCGACCACAGCCGGCAGGCCGTAAAACGCTTTGGATTGGCCGGTATTGAGATCCCAGACCGAAATCGCCTTGTCTTCAGCGGTCACCGCAGTTGGTGTAGCGGCGTCAGGAGGCGAAAGACCAACTGCCCTCAGCGTACTCAAGCTGCCAGAGGCATGATTCCAGTCGTAGAGGCGTTCAGCGGGAGAGGTGGACCAGAGGCTACCGCCATGATGAACGGAGCCAAGCAACAATAATTTTCCGTCCGCGCTGAGCGCGCCGGACAGCAGGCCCTGTTCAGCTACAACATCAAGCCGCTCGGGTCCTGGTGTGCAGGCAGAGATACCAGCTGTCAGCAGGCTGATGACAGCGAATCGATGCCAGGGAGAGATGGTCTTAAGCGACCTGACCAGCATGCGCCGTATGCAGCTTCTCGATGAGCAGATCTTCCATCTCAAAACGATCTTCGAGCTGCTGACCGAGCTCGGAGAGGCGTGGTTTGAGTTCTTCGATAGCCTCCATCTCTTCGGGCATCTTGTCGAAGGTATCGTTGAAGTCGAGCGCTGCTTCCGTAGTGAGCTGAATTTTTGGATAGAGCTCAGTCGCGAGCGCTTCGCTGCCGTCCTTGAACGACTCGGCTTCTTCTACGAGGCGGTCGTAAATCTCGAAATGCCCTGCGGAGACGTAGTCGAGCAATACCTGACAGAACGAACGGTATTTGTTCACCGCGACTTCGCACGACTCGAAGGATTTGGTGTCGATGAGGTCGCAATATCTCACAATGAGATTCTTGCGTTCTGACAGCCAGCGATCGATCGAGGTATCGATACCTCCCCACTTCTGCTTGGCTGAATCAGCTTTGTTTAACATGTTCGTTCCCCTGGTATTCGCGTCAAGGCAGCACTGGTCTTCCAGCAGCACATTTTTTTTGTAAGTGTACTCAGCAAGCTTCTGAATAGTTGTAACTTTTTGTATGCCTTACTACGGTCTTCCGTAAGAACAGAATAACACAGGCACATCAACATTCCCGCTCTGTAACTGCACTATAGAGGACTGCTGATAAACCTTACAAGTGCGATCAGTGACGATTCCGCAGCGATGACGATGGCTGCCCTGTAGTGACCTGCGCCTGCAGGCGGCCGAGCGAATTTTTCAGCAGTACCAGTGCAATGAAGCGAGCCAGGAAAGCGATGGCGAACAGGCTGAAGGCAATGAAGGTCCAGCCAGGTATTGAAAGACCGAGGAATTGCCACTGCACTTCTGCACATTCACCCGACCCATGGAGCATCATGCTGATGACTTCAGACATCGGGAACACTTCAAGCATGTAGTCGAAGCCTGGCCCACAAGCGGGCACTAGCTCAGGCGGCAGGCTTTGCAACCAGAGTTGCCGTGCCGCCAGCGCTGCGCCAGCGACGGCGAATAGAAAGGCCAGGACCGTGGCGAAGACCTGTAACCAGGACAGGTTGCTGTGACTGCGATGAATCTCGCCATTTATCCCGACCATCGATGGCAATAGCAGGCCGAGAATGGCGGCCACAGCCATGGCTATCATGGCCACACGCTGGGCCATGCAGAGTGGGCAGGGCTCGAGATCCCTGGCGTACTGAAGGTAAAGCGCGAAAGCGTAGAGACCAGCGACGGCAAGTAGCAGCAATACATAGAACAGACGGCCGGTGAGTAAACGCTGCAGTGGGCCCGGTGTAAAAACTGGCGTCTCGGGGCTGGCAATAGGCATAGCAGATCCTTTGTTTTGAACTAGAATCATGGTAACCGATACAGATCATTTACCAATATTTTCTTGCGTGACAACAATGTTAGGTTCAATGACCATGGTAACAAGGCTGCGGCAATTTGCGGGAATAACGGCAATTATAGTGGCAGTTATGGCGTCTGTCGGCCATGTCGCTGCCGAAGAGGATGAGGTCGAAGCCATCAAGCAGACCGCGTATATCGATATGAAGCCATCCTTTGTGCTGAATTACGGCAAGGAGCCCAGCGAACGGGTACGCTATCTGAAGGTCGATGTTGCGCTACGTACCGATACCGATCAGGCAGCCGCCCTGGTCAACCAGCATATGCCGCTGTTGCGCAATGAGCTGATACTACTGTTTAGTAAACAGAGCGACGATGCGATGGGGTCTTCGGCTGCCAAGGATGCACTCAGGCTCGAGGCATTGGCGCGGCTGAACACGGAGCTTGAAAAGGAAACGAAAAAGCAGCCGATCTCAGACCTGCTGTTCAATAATTTTATCGTTCAGCGATAACTCGAGATCGTCTGACTCAGATATCGAGAAACTTCGGCTTCGGGGTGCGCCGCTTTACGGGGGCGGTCAGCTGGCCATCTTCAAAGCCGGCTTCCCAGGCTGCAGAGGCGACTTCACTCACATACGGGCATTTTTTTGATGTCATGCCAAGGCTTCCTGCCATAAGGCCCTGATCATAGGCCTTCTCCAATGTTTCGATCTGCCAACCGGCTGAATCCGACCGTCCCATTGCATACCTCGAGATGAAAGAAGATTGTTGACTACATTCTGAAACGTATTGTTTCAGAGGCTCACCTTTCATTCTGTGGATCAGGTCTCTTTCTGTACGGATTTTAATCAATCCTGTTCACCGATCGGACTATCGGCCATATAACGCTCAAGGAAGGTGTCGAAGTCGACTTCATCCGCCGCCGCAATGGCAGCCGCATCTTCGAGCGATTGTCGAGCCGCGTCCGCAAATCGTTGACGGTCTTCAGCATCACAGCGCTGCGAATGCAGCTCAGCCTGATGTTCTGCTGCCAGACGCAAACCCCAGTCAATGAAGCGCTGGTCCTGCAGCTGATCGAGTACCATCGCGCTCGGTGTCAGCGCAGCATCCTCGAGGCGCGCACGTGCCATCGAAATAGCCTTTGCATAGTCTTCTGGTCGCCTGCCAGCCACATCGCCAGCAATCAGATCAGCCGTTACCTGCATGGCATCGAGAATCGTATGACCCCAGCTCGTGAGCGCGATACTTTCATAGCCCTCTTCTCCGGGTACTGACAATTCAAGGCCTGGCTGGCGGCCGGCATTGACCACACTGGCGAAGTTCGAATCGATATGATGGCAATCTTCGATACTGATGTAGGGGCTTTTGGCAAACAGACAGGTCACCAGGAAGAGCTCCATGAAGCTGACCTGGTCGGCATCGGCTCCGAGTGGGAGAAAGGGATTGATGTCGAGACAACGCACTTCGATGTATTCGACACCGCCCCGCCTGAGTGCGGCTGTTGGTTTTTCGCCACTCCGGGCCACCCGCTTGGGTCGCACGGAACTGTAGTATTCATTCTCGATCTGCAGGATATGGGTGTTCAGCTGAAGGTAGGCGCCATCCTTCTTCATGCCAATGGCCTGATATCGCGGATATGGTGTATGCGTCGCGTTATACAGCGTCTGGGTGTAGGAATCGAGATGGTTGAAGCAGATATTCAGCGAGTCCTGAGCGTTATTCTTGTAGCCGATGTCGCCCATACGAAGCGAAGTCGCCCAGGGCAAACCGAAATTTTCGTTGCCAAAATCAGTCAGCTTGTGCGGCTGCTGCTGCAGAAAGCTCTTGTCGACCACCGGCGAGGCGCCGAACAGGTACATGAGCAGCCAGGACCAGCGTCTGAAATTGCGGATGAGCCCAAAATAGGCTTCGGAGCGGAGCATATCGTCGTTGCTCTGGCAGCCATTCTCAGCAGTGACCCTCGGCGGTGGCGCGAGCGTTGCACCGGCCAGCGCCAGATAGCTCGACCAGAATGTCTCACTCAATGAAAAGTTGAAATGCAGGCCGGCGATGCTTTGCATGGTGCGGCCATAGCGGGTTTCAAGACCGCGGCGGTAGATATGCTTCATCTGCCCGATGTTCGACGGACCATATTCGGCGATTCGAATACTATCGGGGCCGTCGAGCCTGCACGGCATGCTTGCCGGCCAGAGCGTTTCGCCCTCTGCCAGATTCTGGCTAACATATCGGTGGATTCGCTCCAGGGAGTCCAGCAGTTCATCTGCCGTGTCCAGCGGGGGCGTGATGAGCTCGAGCAGCGCTTCAGAATAATCTGTGGTAATGAGCGGATGGGTGAGCGTTGCCCCGAGCGTAGTCGGATGATCGGTTTGCGCAATCATGCCGCTCTGATCGCAGCGCAGGCACTCGCGCTCCACGCCAAAGCGAATGGCGCCTGACTGTTTCAAGGCTGGTGCCACATCGGTGACGAACGCAGAGAACTGAATAGGACGAATTTTCACTAACCTGACCCCTGATCTACAGGCGTACAGGATGCATCAGTCGGCGTGCTTTTTCCATCTGCAAAACAGCGTGATCCCTATCCTCTTCGACCAAAGACGAGGGCATCGCTCGAGGCAGACGCCGCAGCATCCAGAAAACTGCACAAGGCCTCGAAAGGTAGTGCCGGTGCGATAATGAAACCCTGCGCCTCATCGCAACCAATACGATGCAGGAACTCGAGTTGGCTTCTGGTCTCGACGCCTTCAGCGACGACATTCAGGCCAAGGCCGTGAGACAGATTGATCATGCCTTCGACCAGGGTGGCATCCTCGGCTACCTCGCTGACCGAGCGGATGAAAGACTGGTCGATCTTGACCGTCGAAATCGGCAGCCGCCGGAGATTGTTGAAGGACGCATAGCCGGTACCGAAGTCGTCGAGTGCAAATCTCAGTCCCAGCTTTCTCAGCTCTATAAGACTGCGGATGGTGAACTCGGTATCCAGCATCATGGCTGTTTCAGTCAGCTCGAACTCGAAATTGTCTGTGGCGATATCGGCATTGTAGATGATGCGAAACACCGTTTCCGCCAGCTTGCGATCGTGAAATTGGCGGAATGACAGGTTCACCGCGCAGGTGAGGTTGCCATGTCCCATACGCTTCAGAATTGCGAGATCCTTGCACACCTGTTCGATAACCCAATATCCCATGGGAACGATCATGCCACTGCTTTCTGCCATAGGTATAAAGTCGTTCGGCAGCAGCATGCCGCGTTTCGGACTTGGCCAGCGGACCAGGGCCTCTACACTCCGGACCCGGCCGGTGGCCAGCTCGAGCTTGGGTTGGTAATACACTTCCAGCTCGTCAGTTCTAAGGGCGGATCTGAATTCAGCTTCGAGAGAGATCTGTTGCCGCACCGCCTCCTTGAAGTCCCGGCTGTAACGCAGCCAGCTGTTACCCGGCATGGCCTTGGCCCGAGTCATGGCAATACTGGCGTTGCCTATGAGCTCTTCCGCACCTATGTCGGCACCGGTAGGCACTGCGCTGCCCACTGCAAGACTGACATTCAGGTGTTGCTCCCTGAAGTCGACACCGGGCTCCAGGGTATGAAAAATCTGCTGCACGATTTCGGAGAGCGTGGCGTCATCGCCATTCGCGCAAAGCAGAATGCCGATTTCGTCGCCGCCAAGCAGTGCCATGACATGGCTGACGGTCACGGCTGGCCGTATATCTTCAGCCAGTGACCTGACAAACGCGCGGGCCTGGGGTTTGCCCAGAAGCTGCGAGATTCGCCTGAAGTTATTGATGTTCAGATAAAGCACACAGCAACTATTGTCTGGCGAATCGTTTTCCTGCTGCAAAACGAGGTCCACGCGCATCTGAAACTGGTCGTAGTTGAGAAAACTGTCGGTTTCCGAAGCGGCGTCTGCAGGCGCGCCTTCGATCTTGCTCATCACTTCCGAATGGGATGCCTGCTGGAAGACGGCTGTCTGCGCCGGTTTAGGCGTCACCAGTGGTTGTGATCTGCTGGCCACGGAGGTGGCTCGACGCGCCATGCCCTGCAGTAGTCGCTGGAACAGCGCAGGGCTGAACTCGCTTCGGGACATCACTTCGTCTGCGCCGGCTGCAATAAACTTTTCGGTGATCTCCCTATCGCTCTGATCGTTCAGAATTAATAGCAAACGCGAGGGATCATCACGCACGGCCTCGAAAATACGCGAGCGCTGGTCCAGGGTCTCGGCGGTGCCATGTAGGGCGACAGCATTGATTTGCGGACTGGGGTCCCAGATAATAATGCAAGGCTGGTTGGATCGGGGCGCGGAGAGCTTTTGCAGGAGCGACGGTTCTTTTGGACACCAGGTCATCTGCAGCATCTCTGCAAGTGGTTTGCTGTGATGTCGTAGCTTCAGAAATTCCTTGTGCGCCTCAGTGCAAACGAACGCAGTCAGCATGGTGATCCAGCTCCATTGATTGATTTTGTGACTGCTGATCCCGGAACCAGTCCCCGCTGGCAGGCATTCGGACCAAAAATGCAGAACACATCTCCACGCACTAACTAATAGTTCACCGTGTTCGGTTTCGTCCAGTTCAGCACTGGTAAAACCGCCCACCAATTCAGGTCTTTCGGAGTAGCCTCATGTTTACTGGTCTCAATCCGCAGCAGAAAGCGGCGGTTCGCTATTGTGACGGGCCAGTCCTGGTGCTCGCTGGTGCAGGCAGTGGCAAGACTAGCGTCATCACCAGAAAGATTGGCTACCTGATTGGCGAGTGCGGCATCCAGGCTCGACATATTGCGGCGGTGACCTTTACCAACAAGGCCGCCAGGGAAATGCGTGAACGAGTGCAGAAATTATTGCCTTCCTCAGCCAGCCGGGGACTGCAGATATCGACCTTCCACAATCTCGGTCTGAGCATCCTGCGCAAGGAGGCGCAGTATCTGGGCCGCACACCGGCGCTGAGCATCTTCGATGACCAGGACAGCAAAACGCTGCTCAAGGATCTCACTCATCGTGACTTCGGGCTTGAAACCGAAGCGCTCAAGCGTTTGCAGAGCCTGATATCCGACTGGAAGAATCGTCTGGTGACGCCGGAGCGGGCCCTGGTCGAAGCCATTGCGCTGCAGAATAGAAGCGACGGACCGCCAGATCAGCTCCTGGTGATCGCTGCGCGCGCCTTCGAACTCTATGAGCAGCACCTGGCTGCCTACAACGCGGTAGACTTTGACGATCTCATCACTGGCCCGGTCCGCCTGTTTCAGCAGCATCCAGAGCGGCTGCAGTATTGGCGCTCGCGCATCCATTACCTGCTTGTGGATGAATATCAGGATACCAACGACAGCCAGTACGAACTGGTTCGACAGTTGGTCGGTGCCCGCCAGGCACTCACTGTAGTCGGCGACGACGATCAGTCGATCTATTCCTGGCGAGGCGCGAAGCCGCAGAATCTGGTCAGGCTTCAGGATGATTTCCCGACGCTGAAGTTGATCAAACTTGAACAGAACTATCGCTCGAGTGGGCGTATCCTCAAGGCGGCCAACGCCGTCATTGCCAACAATCCGCACGTCTTCGAAAAAACCTTGTGGAGCGAGCTTGGCGTCGGTGACGAGATCCGTATCGTCAAGACGCTAAATGAAGAAGCTGAGGTGGGCCTCGTCGCCATGGAGATCATCGACCGGCGCCTGCAGTCGCGCAGCACCTATGGCGATTTTGCCGTGCTCTACCGCAGCAACCACCAGTCCCGTCTGCTGGAACTCAAACTGCAGAGTCTGCAGATCCCCTACCGCATGAGCGGCGGCACCTCTTTTTTCAGCCGCAGTGAGGTCAAGGACGCCATGGCTTACCTCAGAGTGCTCACCAACCCGCGGGACGACGGTGCCTTGCTGCGCATCATCAACACACCCAAGCGCGAGATCGGTGCGTCTTCGGTTCAGCGTCTGCGCGACTACGCCGCCCGCCACAGTTGCTCTTTGCTGGAAGCTGCAGAAGTACTGGCAGACCCTGAGCAGGCTGCGCGGAGTGCCAGCGAAGATGTGCAGCTGCCGGCACGCGCTGCAGCATCGCTACAGACCTTCCTGCATCAGCTGCACGGCATCAGGCGCGGCACATCAGATGGCGGTGCAACGGATGCAGGTAAACAGCTGAAAGAGTGGTTTATCGCGCTGGACTTTCCACAGTGGCTGCAACAGACCAGTAGCTCGGCCAGCCAGGCCGAGCGCCGCTTCGATAACATGAATGCCCTGTGTCAGCAGATCCAGCGCATGCTGGACGCTGATCCTGAACTCGATATCAATGGCAGCGTGTCCAAACTGGTCCTGCAGGATATTCTTGATGGACAGGAGGAAGAAGGCGCAGATGACGATGCCGTGAACCTGCTGACCCTGCATGCCGCAAAGGGCCTGGAGTTCCCCCATGTCTATATTCTGGGAATGGAGGAAGAGATACTGCCGCACAGAAACAGTACCGAGCCGGAGCAGATCGAGGAGGAGCGCCGCCTGTTTTATGTTGGCATCACCAGGGCCAAGCAGACACTGACGATGACCTATGCTGGCGTTCGAAAGCAGTATGGCGAGAAATTGACCACGACCATCAGCCGCTTTGCCGAAGAGCTACCGCAGGAGGACGTGATTCACGAGGGATTGACGCGGCCCAGCAAGGAAGCGAGCCGGGCCAGGGGACGGGCGACCCTTGACGCGTTGTTCAAGGATCTTGCCAACGACCTGTAGGACTTACTGGCTGGCTTCTACCATGTGCTTCACGGCGTTACCGATGTCTTCTTCATCGCAGGTTGCACAGGTACCCATGGGCGGCATTGCACCAATGCCATTGATTGCGTTGCTGATCAATGTCTCGACGCCCTTCTCAATGCGTGGAGCCCAATCGCCAGCATTACCGACCTTCGGCGCGCCCGCGACACCGACAGAGTGACAGGTTGAGCAGAAACCGGTGTAGATTTCTTCACCAGTCTTTGGCTGATCACCACCACCACCGGCGGCGACAGCGGGTGCCGCACTGGCACAGGGCTGACCTTCAAGACAAACAGTGCCGACTGGTGCAATACGGTTGGCGATCTTTTCCTCGGGCGTGGTGTAAGCCAGGGCAGCCGTCGCTGTTGCGGCAGTGACGACCATCAGGAACGAAGTGAGCAGTGAACGAAGTTTGAGACGTGCAGCCAGAGTGCTGACGTTCGCTCGAATCATGGCACTACAGTCTTTCAACAGATATTTCACACTACTGACCCTCAAAAAGTTTCGCCGAGTATACCGTCCGTGGACGACACCGCCAAGTGAATCTGGGGTAAGACCTGTATGCGTAAACATCAGTGACACCTGAAGGCTGCCGGGTGTAGGCTGAAGTGAGGAAGGTCATGCCCTGGAGAGTCATGAAGGACGATGCTCAGAGAGACAGTCTCGTACCGCCTCTTCTCAATGTACTGTACGTTCACCATGCCGCAACGACTGTTGCGGGGACTGCTGGCGCGCCGGGTCCTCACGAGGCAGGCAAATTCCTTAACAGCGTCTTCGAGCTCTCCATCGACGTCACTTTCGCCACCTGCCCCGCAGACTCGTTGTCTACGCTCGACGAAGCCCCCCAACTACTCATTCTTGGACTTGGACCAGCTGACAGCGCTGATTGTGTATTGCTCAGCAGTGCAGCGACCCGCTTTCCCCAGGCTGCACTCATTGCGCTGCTGGATGCCGGAGAGACAGATAGTGAAACGAGTGTTGCCCGGCTCCTCAGCCTCGGTGCTACCGATGTGATTCGCTACACCGAACTGCAGGTCGATCTGTTCCGCCACGCGGTCACGCAGGTGCTGCGGCTCAGGCAGCGTGAGCTTGAACTGGCTACGCGCTCCGCCTATCACGAGACCACTGGGCTGTTTTCCGGGGGCCTGTTTCTCGACCTGCTCTCGCGGGAGATTGCTGCAGCGCTTCGGTGCAACACCCGCCTCGCTGTCTTCTGTATAGAACCTGCAGACATGGACGAAAACTCGACGGCTCATGACATGGTGATCGCGCTGGCCCGGAAACTGCGGGATCTCGTCCGAGCAGAGGATTTGCTGGCGCAGGCAGATGCCTCCACTGTGCTTCTGCTGCAGGCCGGTGTGCGTGACATTAGCCAATGCGTGGCCTTTGCCGATCGGATCCATGCTGCACTCTCATCCGACCTGGCCGTGCGAATCGGCATTGCCTGCGCACCGGATGCCGGAGTCAAGGCGCTTGCACTCACCGGCGCTGCCAAAAAGGCTGCCGCCGATTTGCGCGGCAGCCATCAGGGAGGGACGCGGGTATACCAGGCGGCTCACCAGACCCAGCTTTACCCTCACCCTCGCGTGTTGTCGGATAAGGTAGACCTTCAGAACATCTGGCAGCGCGGCGAACTGGAGGTCTATTTCCAGCCGGTGGTGAATAGGAGCCGGCTGACGGTGACCGGCTTCGAATGTCTGTTGCGCTGGAACCATCCTACGCGTGGACTGTTGCCAGCTGCCGAATTCCTGGATCCTGACACGGCGGCCATGGTGCCGGTCGGGAACTGGCTTGTTCGCGAGGCCTGTGAAGCGCTCAAAGCCTGGCAGACCATGGGATGGCAGCACCTGAGCATTGCCGTCAACACCAGCGTGACCGAGCTGCGCCACCCCCGTTTTACGGCGGTACTGGAAGAGGCCATTAACAGCCATGGTCTCAGTTTTCAGCAGCTCGTTCTCGAAATCAGGGCAGCTGATCTGTCGCGGGCGATACACGAGGATAGTCGACACCCTGGCGAACGAGTTGCAGTCGGCAGCGCCACGACCGCCAACATTATTGAGGTCATTGAGCAACTGGATCTGCGGGGAATTCAGATTGCCCTGGACAACGTCGGTGCTGGCGGCTCGACAACCGAGCTGCTGAGAAGGTGTCCAGCGTCCATGCTCAAACTCGATCCAGATGTGATCAGCCAGCTGGGACAGGATGCCGTAGCCGCTGCGGTGGTTCACGGCACAGCCGGGATTGCCGAGAGCCTGGCGTTGTCGCTCGTAGCCGAAGGTATCGAAAACAGTGGACAGCTGAAGTACCTGCTGAATGCCGGTGTAAGCCTGTTGCAAGGCAACTTTCTGCATGCTCCCCTATCGAGACAGGGCGTGAGTGACTGGCTATCGGCGCAGCCAATTCCCCGAACCCGCAGCAGCCTGTCTGACCAGCCCTTCGGTATTGCCTGGCCAGTACTGTGATCTTGGGATTGGTTTGTGCGACCGCATGCATCTATAGGTCACGCTTTGTGAGTTTGACGATGTGAAGGGTAAACCGTTTTTTGTGAGCTGATGCGCTATCTGGCGCAGAGTTGGCAGCAATTGTGGACAAACCGTCATTTCCGAAAAACAGCCTCTTTCCTCCGCCCTAAACAGCGTCTCTACTGAAGCCTGAAGGACGTCAGCTCACCCTGTCGTCGGTGCACAGGCTGTTTTCAGGAGACACACATGGCATCGGATCCAAGACGTACCGATCACGCAATTTCAAACCAGCGGATATTTTGCCATCTCCGAAATGTGAGAGCCTTCTTGCTGTCGGTGGCTTTGCCGCTGCTGATGGTCGCCTGTGGTGGCGACTACAGTGGCAACAGTGCCCAGGCTGAACTGAGTGCGCTCAGCTGCGCAGGCAATGCCTCGCTGCTGCCAGCGGCCTCCACCAACGTTGTTGGACAGGGGCACTACGTCAAGCAGTGCCAGAGCTGCCATGGCGCCTCAGGTGACGGCTCCCCGAGTGGACCATCACTCGTTGGCTGTACCTCTTGCGGCGACATCGACACGCTGACGAACCGCATCGCGACCACCATGCCTACGGCTGACGTGACCCAGTGCGATGTCGATTGTGCGCGTGAAACCGCCGACTACATTCTGACCGCCTTCAAACAGAATGCGACCTTTGCTGACGCTTCCTGTGCCATCGAAGGCATCGAGGTCATGTCGCCGGAGCGCACACTGTACAAAGCGTCGCTGAATCTGGCTGGCGAAGCGCTCGAGCGTGATGATGCAGAATTCTTCGCGCGAAGCGGCGATGGCGGCATCGACGACGTCCTCGATGTCGTCATGGAGTCGCCTGCATTCTACGAGCGTTTAAAAGAGATTTATAACGATCGACTGCACCAGGACAAGTATCTTCCAAACGAAGATGCGCTCAACCTGCTCGACAGCAATGAGTTTCCGAACCGAAAATGGTATTCGTCGGTCGCCAGCAGCAGCGTGGCTGGCCCCGAGCGAGACCTCTACTACTTCCTGAGAAACGAAACCAACCAGGCGATAGCCCAGGAAGCGCTCGAGCTGGTGGCCTACGTCGTTCGAAAGGAGCGACCCTTCACAGAGATACTGACTGCTGACTTCACGGTCGTGAATGCCTATTCAGCTCGAGTATACGGTTATGATCCGGATGCCCTGGGCTTCGCTACGATCGACACCGTAGCGAACAAGCCCTTCAAGACTTTCGATCAGCTGCCAGCTGGCCTGCAACAGTTTGCCCGCTACGATCCCACCGATTTCAGGGAAGTTCGTGTCAGCATTCAGGGCGGATCGAAGGCAGGCACCGTCATTCCTCATGCCGGCGTCCTCACCATGCCCATGTTTCTCAACCGATTTCCAACGACCAACACCAACCTGAACAGGCACCGTTCGAGAATGGTGTTCGAGATCTTCCTGGATACTGACATTCTGCAGATTCCTGGCAGTCGTGAAGCGGCTGCGGTTGATGAGAGCAGTGCATCGCCGACCTTGACCAATCCAGACTGCGTGGTCTGCCACAAGGTGATGGATCCAGTCGCGTCACTGTTCCAGAATTGGGACGATCGTGGGCGCTACAGTCTGCGCCGCTTGAGCAGAACGCCTTGGCCGGCCGATATGTACTACCGCGGTATCAATGGCAAGATCATGCCCCTTGAAAGCCATGTCGATAACTCGGTGCAGTGGCTTGGCGCCGAGCTGGTGAAAGATGCCAGGTTCGCCCGATCCACTGTGAAAACACTTTACGAAGGATTGACTGGACAGAAGGCGCTGTTCCCCCCAAGCGACCTGTTTGGTGCCGACTCGGTTGAGCGCGCCGCCTACACTGCCCAGCGTGCCTTCCTCGGTGCCGTCGAGCGTGAGTTGATCAATAGCCAATGGAATATCAAGACGGCCATCAAGGAAATCGTCAAGGGACCATATTTCCGCGCCGAATCGATCAGTGCCAATGAAGCCATTCATGCCACTGCCGGCACAGCCAGGCTGCTGACACCCGAGATGCTCGACCGAAAGATCGTCGCAGTCACCGGCAAGGCCTGGAAATACAGCTGGCAGAGCCGTTCCAAACTGCACAAACTCGAAAGCGGTGGTTATAACGCGCTCTATGGTGGCATGGATTCGAATGACGTCACCACTCGCATTACTCAGCCCAACGGTCTCATGGCTGCCGTGCAGGAGCGTATGGCCAGTGAAGTCGCCTGCCAGTCGATCGGTCGTGATTTCTATCGGCCACAACAGGATCGTCTTCTCTTTCCACTAGTCACCAAAGACCAGGCCCCGGTCGATGAAGATGGCAATAGTGATCCTGCTGGTGAAGCGGCCATACGTGCCAACCTCGTGCACCTGCACTGGAAGCTGTTCGGCGATACAGTGACCAGCAACAGTCCTGAGGTGAATGAAACCTATGCTGTATTCATGAGGGCCTTTGAGTCGGGCAATGAGCTGCGCGCATCGGACCCCAACAACTGGTCTCTGAAGCGGCTGTACTCAGGCTGTGCCATTCAGAAGGATCCAGTGACCGATGAAACCCTGGCAGAAGCCGACAAGATTTACCTTGATGAGCGCTATGTGATGCGTTCCTGGCAGACAGTGCTGAACTACATGTTCTCTGACTACCAGTTTCTGTACGAATAAGCGCGATCGGGAGAATGATGATGGACAGACGTAACTTCTTGAGAATGGCGGCGGCCTCCGGTATGACCCTGGGCCTGCCAATGACGGCCAGCCTGGCCAATGCAGCGCCTAACCGGTTCTGGGTGAGCGTTCATGCCAGCGGCGGCTGGGACCCAACGATTCTCTGCGATCCCAAGGGCGATGCGGCACGCAGTGATGGACGCGGGGCGGTGAACAACTTCGCCACAGCAGACATCAGAAACGCTGGAAGCATAGCTTATGCCCCAGCCTCAGCCAGCATCACCGACGCGGTAGTCAGAGCTGAAATCGATGCGATGTACGACACCTTTTTCCAGACTCATGCCGGGCGGCTACTGGTCATCAACGGTGTCGATACTCGAACGAACAGCCACAGTACCGGCACCCGAACGACCTGGAGTGGCAGTGCTGATCTCGGCATGCCAGCGTTTGCCGCACTGGCAGCGGCGGCATCGGCCCCGAACGAGCCGATGTCCTTCCTGACCAATGGAGGCTACGACTACACCGATGGCATCGTGGCCGCTGCAAGGGTCTCAGGGTCTGGTCAATTCTCGGACCTGGCAAATCCGAATCATCCATCTGCCGGCAGCAATAATCGCTATTTGCCCGACACCACCTTCGAGGCACTGGCCGCCAGCAAGCGGCAGCGACTCGAGCAGCTGATGAGCACGGAGCAACTGCCGCAGCGTAAGAAGATGATGAGCGATCTTTTCGGCGTTCGCAGTTCAGGCCGAAATAACCTGGACGCCATTTCGCAGAAGTTGGAAGGCCGCACGACCAGTGGCCTGAAAGGCCAGGCGGAGATGGCGGTGGCTGCCTTTTCGACAGGACTTGGCGTGAGTGCAAATCTGGTCACTGGCGGGTTCGACACTCACGGCAACCATGACACCAGTCATTACCCCCGCATGCGCACGCTGCTCGACGGCGTCCACCACCTCTGGACGCGACTCGAAGAAGAAGGCCTGGCAGACAGAACCACCGTCGTCATCAGTTCCGATTTTGGTCGCACCCCCTATTACAACAGTGGCAACGGCAAGGACCACTGGAACGTCACCAGCGTCATGGCGATGGGCGCAGGTATCAGGGGCGGTCGTACCATAGGAGCCACCGATCCCGAGTTCAGAGCGCTACGCGTGAATCCGCAGACCTTCCTGCCGGACAGCTCTGGTATCGTGTTGACACCGGGGCATGTGCATCGGGCACTGCGTCGACTGGCTGGTATTGAAAGCGCCGATCTGGATCGTCGCTATCCAATCCAGGCTGACACACTCAACCTATTCTCATGAAGGCAGATTTCACATGATTCTGAATCGTTCAAGAACGCTGGTCTCAAACCGTCGACTTGCCGATGAGCTGGCCGATGCGTCTCGCATGTGGCGCTTTACCGGCTCACTGCTCGTCGCCTGCCTGCTGGCCTCGGTGCCCTTTACGGCGCCTGATGCGTACGCCGCGAAGCCGGCCCCGGATTTCCAGCTGCCGGTGCTGAACTCGGACAAGACGCAGTCGCTGAGTCAGTACCGCGGCATGATCGTGTACGTCGATTTCTGGGCGTCGTGGTGCGGGCCCTGCCGCAAGTCACTGCCGCAGCTGTCGAAGTTACGCGATGAGCTGGTCGAAGCGGGCGACTTTGAAGTGCTCGCCATTAACGTCGACGCCAAGACTGAAGACGCCACTCGCTTCCTTAACCAGTTCCCCGTCAGCTATCCGGTACTGCTCGATCCAAAAGGCAAGACACCTGAAGCCTATGGTCTGGTCGGCATGCCGACGTCTTATCTCATCGATCACAAGGGCAACATCGTGAGCGTGCATGAAGGCTTCAGGGACGGCGACATCGAAAAACTCAGGCAGGAAATCGAAGCTTTGCGGAAGGCCAAAAAATGAAAATTAAACTGATGACCGCAGTTCGTGCGCCGGTAGCGGCGCTACTCGTGATCAGCCTGGTAGTGGGCCTCCAGGCCTGCGCACAGGTCAAGCCCTGGGAGCGGGGAGATCTGGCACGAAGTGAGATGGCCTGGGATCCAGACCCACTGGCTTCGACGCTCGATGCCCATATCTATTTTGCCAAGGAGGCATCGAGCGGTGGCTCGGCAGCAGAGGGTGGCGGTTGCGGCTGTAACTGACACACACGCACATTCAACATAGTCATTTCATTGATCAGCAAAGTGGTAGATCACTCATGAAAGAAAATTCGTCTTCCAAGGCCCTGCTGGCCCTGTCTGCCGCTGCGCTTGGCATCCCTGGACTGGCCACGCTGGCACCGGCTGTTTCTGCTGAAAGTCCGCCTGAGCGCACTACGATCAGCTACGCCTATACCCAGTATGAGGAAGACGATCTGGACGCGAGCAAGCTCGCCGTTGGTTCGCGCGAACGCTACGATATCGACGTGCATCAGCTCGGCCTCACTACAGCGTTGTCTGATCGCTATGGCTTTGCGGTGAATCTGGCACGGGAGACCATGTCTGGTGCCTCGCCGCAGGCTATTTCTGCCGATGTGCAGGGAGATCCACAGGTCGTGATGAGCGGTGCGAGTATCGAAGACGAGCGCCTCGATGTCAGTAGCAGCTTACGTCGCTATAACGAAGACACCACCGTCGGCGTCAACCTGGGCTATTCCGGTGAAGACGACTACACGGCATTCAGCGGTGGCCTGGACGGCAGTCTCACGTTCAATGACAGACTGGATACCATTTCCGGCGGTTTCGCGGTGTCCATAGACACGGTCGAGCCCACTCAGCAGATCGGTTTCGACAGGCCTAAAAGCGAAGACAAGGACAGCCTCACCGTCTTTGCCGGCTACAGCAGAATCATCACCAGCGTTTCGCAGATTCAGGGTAGCCTGAGCGCGACGCGCAAGAGCGGTTATCTGTCGGATCCATACAAGCTCAATGACGTCAGGCCGGATGAGCGGCTGCAACTCGCAGCCAGTGCGCGGTATCGCCACTTCATCGAAGCCGCCGATGCTGCGGCCCATGTCGATTACCGGATCTATGGCGACGATTGGGGCATCATGTCTCACACACTCGACCTGGCCTGGTATCAGAACATCAACGCCAATCTGCAGCTCGTGCCAAGCTTCCGGTACTACACCCAGGGGCAGGCGGACTTCTACGAGCCCCTCACCGGACTCAACACCAGTGGTGAACGATCTTCGGATTTCCGATTGTCACCTTATGGTGCTGTTACTGCCGGCTTGAAGGCGATCGCCTACGGCTATGACTGGAAGATGAGTATTGGCGCCGAGCGCTACATCAGCGACGCTGATTTTGCCGTTGAATCGGTTGACCGACCCAACCCTGCGCTCGTCGAGTTCACCAGGATCTCCATCGGTTTCGAATACTCGATCTAGCGCATTGTCCCGACTCGGCCGATACTCAGTCTCATGACTGACTTCGGCCTGCATCACTACCGTTTCAAAGCCCTCGGCGGACCCTGCGAGCTCAGGCTCGGCGGCGAGCGTGCCAATGCTGACCGTTGGTCTGCGCTGGCCGTAGATCTTTTGCAGACTTTCGAGCAGCGCTATTCGCGGTATCGTGCAGACAGCATCGTCTCGAAGATCAATGCCCGAGCGGGCACAGGCGAGTGGACTCACACCGACACCATGACGGGCGCGCTGCTGGATTACGCCGCGCAGGCCTTCGCGATGAGCGATGGCCTGTTCGATATCACTTCCGGCATCCTCCGCCAGGCCTGGGATTTCAGGTCACAGCAATTGCCACCACAGGCTGAGCTCATAGCATTGCGCGCGAAAATCGGCTGGGAACTCGTTGAACGCCGGGCCGATGCCATCCGTCTGCCTATTGAGGGCATGGCGCTGGATTTCGGGGGCTTTGGTAAGGAATACGCCTGCGATGCAGTCGCTACGCTCTTGCGTCAGCAGGGCTGTCAAAGTGGCTTCGTCGATCTTGCCGGCGACATCGCGGTAGTCGGTCCGGATCCGGCGGGACAGCCCTGGCTTGTCGGCGTTCGACACGCGCGCGCGCCTGACAGAGCCATTACGTTTACCGGCCTTTCAAGCGGCGGCTTCGCCACCAGCGGTGACTACGAACGTTTCATGATCATCGATGGACGCCGCTACTGCCATCTCCTGAACCCCATGACAGCGACTCCGGCGCGGACGCCTGCGAGTGTTTCAGTGGCCGCAGAAGCCTGTCTGCTTGCCGGTACCGTATGCACTATCGCCATGCTCAGGGAGGACGGCGCAGCTGCCTGGCTGGATAGTCTCGGGCTCGGCTATTGCCTGTTGCATGACAAGCTTGCGGCGGAGCATGACATGAGGACCGCTTTACGGCTGGGACTGGCTGTGAGTACACTGCCTGACGTGGATCAGGCTCGTCTGAGAAACGCATTCAACAGCACCTGAGCAGGTGCAGACAGGGCCATTTGATGATAACGCTTTACCAGTTTCCCGCACTCTTCGGCGTTCGAAATCCCAGCGTATTCTGCCTGAAGGTGGAGACCTACCTGAACATGATCGATCTGCCCTTTCAGATCGAAACCGTGCTTGATCCCCGCAAGGCGCCGTTGGGGAAGTTGCCGTATATCCAGGATGAGTCTGAGGATAAGGTTCGCGTCATCCATGACTCCAATCTGATTATTGCTTACCTGCACGAACGCTATAACATCAGCCTCGATACCTGGCTGAGCCAAGAGGACAGGGCTCAGGGTCAGCTGCTGTCACGCGCACTGGAGAATCACTACTACTGGGCCATCGTCTACAGCCGTTTTGCAGGCGATAACTGGCCTCTGGTCAGGCAGGAGCTCAGTGGCCTGTTTTCCCATGTGGTGCGTTACGTCGTGCCCACCCTCATGCAGGTGCAGGCCAAATCTGCACTAAAGGCGCATGGCCTGGGTCGACACACCCCTCGGGATATTTACGATATGGCGAATGCGGATATGACTTCGGTAGCCATGGCCCTCGGCGACAAGGACTATCTGTTCGGCGACAAGCCCAGCAGTCACGACGCCACGCTCTATGCGATGATCCACAACGTACTGCGCTCGCGCTTCGACAGCCCGCTGAAGAACCTGGTGGAGGAGTCGTCCTTGCTGACCAATTACGAGCGCCGCATTCGCGAGCTCTATTTCGAGCCCCAGGACGACCATAGCCGCTAGGGTCCCGTCCGAATCAAGCGGACGGGACAGCGGACCTACTTGGAAAAGTAGGTATAGGCTTGGAGGCCAGCTTCGAGTTCGGCCAGCAGGATGCCACGCAGCTCGTCGGTCAACTCTGCTTGCCGAACCTTCTCGGTGCAGGCCGCCAGCAAGTCATTCCAGTCATAATTGACGTAAGAGAGCACCCGCTTCACCGTATCGCCATGCTGCAGATGGTCCAGTCTGAAGCGACCATCTTCGCTGATGCGCACATCAACCGAATCGGTATCTCCAAAGAGATTGTGCAGGTCGCCCAGAATCTCCTGGTAGGCGCCGGTGAGGAAGAAGCCGAGCAGCGGCCCGTGTGAACCATTGGCCGCCTTGAGATCTTCACGTTGAAAGTCGGGTACTGGCAAGGTGGTTTCAATACCGCCACTGTCGACATAACTGTCGATCCGGCCATCAGAATCGCAAGTGATATCCTGCACCACAGCCCGGCGGAGCGGGGGTTTATCGAGTCCGGCCAGCGGCAATATCGGGAAGATCTGATCGATGCCCCAGACGTCGGGCAGCGATTGGAACAATGAAAAGTTCACAAACAGCTTGTCGGCCAGCTTGTCGTTTATCTCGTCGATGATATCGCGATGAGTACGCTTCGAGCGGTCCAGCGTCTGCTGCAGGCGCAGACAGATCTGCTTGTAAAGCTTTTCTGCAGCTGCACGCTGAGCCAGCGACATGGTGCCGTGAATGAACTGGGACTGGGCCTCCTGCAAAGCCTGCGAGGCATCGTGGTAGAGCTCGGCGGCGGTACGGTTGCGATTGCGATCCAGCACGGCCAGATAATCCTGCTGCAGCTCGGAGAGCGGTGCTGGCAGGTCTGGCGCCAGATCGCCCCCTGTTTCCTGCATCGCGGTCGCCTGCTGTTCATCGACCTCGCTACGCTCTTCATCGATGATGTTGGTCACCAGAATGGCATGATGCGCCGTGAGCGAGCGGCCAGATTCGGTGATGACATCCGGCTCAGGCAGGTCGTTACGACGCGCCTCTTCCTGAAGCGTCCGTAACACCTGGAAGGCGTACTCTTCCATGCTGTAGTTGATCGAGTAGGCACTGCGTGAGCGCGTGCCTTCATAATCGATGCCGAGACCACCACCGACGTCGACTGTGGCGATGGCAGCGCCGAGTTGCATGAGTTCGACATAGAAGCGAGCGCACTCGCGCATGCCGGTCTGGATATCACGGATGTTCGCAATTTGCGAGCCGAGGTGGAAATGCAGCAGGGTCAGCGTGTCCAGTGATCCTGCCTCGCGCAGCTGTTCGACCACGCTGAGAATCTGCCCGGCCGACAGTCCAAACTTGGACTTTTCGCCGCCCGTGTTCTGCCAGTTGCCCTTGCCAATGCTCGATAGTCGGGCTCTCACGCCCAGCAGCGGTCGAATGCCCAGTTTCTCGCTCTCCTCCAGCACCAGCTTGAGTTCATCGAGCATCTCGATAACGATGAAAACACGCATGCCGAGGGTTTGCCCAAGCAGGGCCAGCCTGATGAAGGCACGATCCTTGTAGCCGTTGCAAACAATGGTATCGCCGGGACGACTCAGCGAAAGAACGGTCATCAGTTCGGGCTTGCTGCCTGCTTCGAGGCCGATCTGCTGGCGTGAACGGGCCGGTTCGGCACGGATGATCTGCTCGACCACATGACGCTGCTGATTCACCTTGATCGGATAAACGGCGGTGTAGCCGCCCTGATAGTTCAGTCGCTCACGCGCACTGTTGAAGGCGCCACAGAGGGCGTTCACGCGGTCGTGAAGAATGTCGGAAAAGCGCAGCAGGATGGGCAGCGACAGGCCAGCGTCAATACAGGCCCGTGTCAGCTCGCTCAGCACCAAACCATCATCGGGGTCGATTGCAGCCGATGATCCGCCACGATGGGCATGCGGCCGAACGCGCACCATCCCCTTGCTGTCGATCGTGACGTAGCCTTCGCTCCACTGTGCGACATTATAAGCAGCCATCGCCGCATCGGGTGTCCACTGCCCGCCGTCCATCGTCATTTTAGCCATACCTGTTGCGCATGAGATTCAAGCCGGAACACTACAACATGCGGCCTCGCCACGCCACATCGTCCCGCGCGTCTACGGGTTGATCATCTGGTCCCCTCCCTACGTATCGTACGCTATGACTGCAGACGCCAGTGACTTATAGTGTCTGCCTTTCCACCGATCACACCTTTCATACCGAACTTTCGCGGAGGCGACTACCATGGCTGAGCACATGCCCGGCTGGTTTACCGAAATCTTTCAGGACCAGGGCACCGGATTCTCGTTGGCTATAGATGCCAAGGTCCACGAAGAAAACAGTCAGTACCAGCATATCGAGATCTATCAGACCAAGACCTTCGGCAAGCTGATGGTGCTGGACGGCTGTGTCATGCTGACCGATCGAGACAACTTTCTTTATCACGAGATGATGACGCATCCTGCGCTGTTCACCCACAAGGCCCCTCGCGACGTGGCCATCATTGGTGGCGGCGATTGCGGAACCCTGAAGGAAGTGCTGAAGCATCCAGACATTCGCAAGGTGACACAGATCGAACTCGACGAACGGGTCACCCGGGTCGCCGAAGAGCACTTTCCTGATCTCTGCAGTTCGAACGACGATTCACGGGCCGAGCTGCTGTTTGCAGACGGCATCAAGTGGATCAGCGATGCGAGCCCCAATTCGCTGGACCTGATCATCGTCGACTCCACCGATCCGGTGGGTCCAGCTGAGGGTCTGTTTGCGGTCGACTTCTATCGCAACTGCCATCTGGCATTGAGGGAAGGCGGACTGCTTGTTCAGCAGACTGAATCACCGCTCTTGCATGCCGATACCATCATCAAGAATGTGCATGCCGACATGCGCAAGGCTGGCTTCAAGACCAGTCGGACGCTGCCGTTTCCGCAGCCGGTGTATCCCACGGGCTGGTGGAGCTGCACCATGGCGAGCAAGAACGACAACGTCACTTTTTTCCGCGAAGCCGATGCGGCAGAGCGGAGCTTTCGAACCCGCTATTATAATGAAGACATACACAGGGCAGCGCTCGCCGTGCCCGAGTTCATGAAAGCCGCGCTGAAATGAGAGTTGGCCCCGTTGCTTCGGCCACCGGCGTCGCCGGGGCCAGGGGGCTGTTTATGCCCTCAGGTTTCCAATCATTCAAGTAGCAGCTGAAATTAAAATGTAATATGTTAGCGATATCGTGCTAACACACTATCGTTGTCTGTCAACCACTTTTAACGCTCATTTAAGCGGCAATTGTGCCGTGGTACGAGCAGGCTCGACGCGGTGACAGCGACAACAAGAGGAACCGCTTTGGCTGCCATGGCAGGTACAGACGTCACATCAGAAAGAAAGAAAGCTTACGATAAGGAAGAATTGATTGCCTGCGGTCAGGGTGAACTCTTCGGCAAGGACACGGCCAGACTCCCCGTGCGTGAGATGCTCATGCTCGACAGAGTCACTCATATCGACGCCGATGGTGGCGAATTTGGCAAGGGTTCCCTCATTGCCGAACTTGATATCAGACCCGATCTCTGGTTCTTCGACGTACACTTTGTCGATGATCCGGTGATGCCAGGCTGTCTCGGACTCGATGCCATGTGGCAGCTTGTCGGCTTCCATCTCGCCTGGTCGGGTTACAAGGGTCGAGGCCGGGCGATAGGTGTTGGCGAAGTGAAGTTCACTGGTCAGGTCATGCCGGATGCCCGCCTCGTGACGTATGAGATTCATATGAAACGGCTGATCTCACGCAAACTGACCATGGGTGTGGCTGATGGCCTGATGAAAGTGGATGGTGAAACCATTTATGTTGCGAAGGATCTGAAAGTCGGTCTATTCGAACAGTAAGCAGCACCCGCCTGAATCGAACGAGTGGCCGGGCTTCGTAAATGCAATGAATGAATCAAAAGGTTCTATGATGAAACGTGCAGTGATTACCGGGATGGGCATTGTCTCCTGTCTGGGCAATGACATTAAGACTGTCACCGAAGCTTTGCGAACAGGCCGCTCAGGTATCCGCTTCAACGAAAAGTACCGCGACGCTGGTCTCAAGAGCCAGGTCAGTGGCACCGTCGATATCGATCTCGAAGCGAATATTGATCGAAAACTGCTGCGTTTCATGGGTGACGGTGCTGCCTACGCCTACCTGTCCATGCAGCAGGCGATTGCAGATTCTGGCATCGATGAGGCCCTGCTCAACAGTGAGCGGACTGGCCTTATCATGGGCAGTGGCGGCGCGTCGACCAGCAATGTCGTCGAGTCCGGCGATATTGCCCGCTCGCGCGGCGTGAAGAAGATCGGGCCTTACCGGGTCACTCGCACCATGAACAGTTCGGTCAATGCCTGCCTGTCCACCGCGTTCAAGATTCGCGGCGTCAATTACTCAATCACTTCTGCCTGTGCTACCAGTTCGCACTGTATTGGTCATGCCTGGGAGCAGATCCAGCTTGGCAAGCAGGACCTGATTTTTGCCGGTGGCGGTGAAGAAGAGGATTGGACGCTGGCCATGCTGTTCGACGCCATGGGCGCGATGTCCACGAAATACAACGATGTCGCGTCGACGGCTTCAAGGCCGTATTGCAGTACCCGAGACGGCTTCGTCATCGCCGGCGGTGGTGCTACAGTCGTTGTCGAGGAACTCGAGCATGCACTCAAGCGAGGCGCACCGATTTATGGTGAGCTCGTGGGTTACGCCGCAACCTCGGACGGTGCCGATATGGTAGCCCCCTCTGGGGAAGGTGCCGTTCGCGCCATGAGGCAGGCCAGTGAACAGGCCTTCGCTTCAGGCAAGAGCAAGCGTATCGCCTACATCAATACCCACGGCACCAGCACCCCCGCTGGCGACATAGTTGAGCTAAACTCGATCAGGGAAGTCTTTGGCAACGATCTGCCGAAGATCAGTTCGACAAAATCGCTGACCGGACATTCGCTGGGCTGTGCGGGCGCGCATGAGGCCATCTACTGTCTGATCATGCAGAAGGAGGGTTTCATTGCGCCATCTGCTCACATCCAGAGTATCGATGAAAAAGCCGCGGATTTTCCAATTGTCCAGAAGCCGGAAAACGATGACGCGCTCGATCTTGTCATGTCGAACAGCTTTGGCTTCGGTGGCACTAACGCCAGTCTCGTCTTCGCCAAATATCCACAGTCCTGATCTGATAGAGCTTATTCGGCATCCGTCGCTTGTCCGCCCATGGCTGCGGTCCCTGAAGGGCTTACTGGCCATACTCGTGATGGCTGGCGCACCGCTGGCCTGGAGTCTTGCCCCCAGTGACAGCACAGACCCTGTTTCGCTGGATGACGCGGAAGAGGTGGAGGTGGTGGAGGATCCTGAATCCGATGCCAATGTCGCCGCAGTGCCTGTCGACAGGGTCATCGTCCGAAAAGGCCAGCGTCTGCTGCTGCTCATGAAAGACGACAGTCCACTCAGGGTTTATCCGGTCAGTCTCGGTGACGAGCCCAAAGGCCACAAACAGTTCGAAGGTGATGAGCGCACTCCCGAAGGGGTCTACCTGCTGGACTGGCGCAATCCCAATAGCCAGTTTACCAAGTCCATTCATATTTCCTATCCGAACGAAACGGACCGCGAATTCGCCAAGGCGCTTGGCCGCGATCCTGGCGGCATGATCATGATTCATGGACGTCCGAACAGCTTCGAGCGCAAGAAGCTGGATCGATACATCCATGATGACTGGACCGACGGCTGTATCGCCGTCAGCAACGCCGCCATGGAAGAGATCTGGGAACTGGTGCCACTGAACACCCCAATTGAAATAGTGCCCTGAGTGTCTATCCGGCAGCGGCAGACTGAATGACGGCAGCGAGCGCCTGCTGCAATTCCAGCGAATTGTAAGGCTTCTGAAGCAGGGCCATTCCCGGGGTCTCGGCAGAGATGGCAAGATCATGTCCGCTCGCAATCAGGATCGGCAATTCAGGAAAATGTTGTCGCGCCTTTTCAGCAAGCTGTAAGTCTGTCAGATCTGGCAGGCCATGATCTGCCATGAGGACATCGACGGTATTGTCTTTGAGCACTGCGAGTGCTTCGCTGGCTGAAGCGGCCGGAAATACCGTGAAGCCGAGCAGACGAAGCAGGTCCGTCGTCGTACTTCTGAGCAGATCATCGTCTTCCACGAACAGCACCCGTTTCATGGCACGACCGGAGCTCTCTGACACTGGAGGCTTGCGAAGTACATGACGCATCTTCCTGGCGAGCTGCTCACGCGTATATGGCTTGCTCAGCAGCTCGATATCCTCATCCAGGCGTCCGCCATGGACGATGGCATTGTCTGTATAGCCGGATGTAAATAGAACTGCGAGATTGGGGAGTCGATCCTGGGCCTTGCGAGCCAGTTCAGGGCTGCGCAGCTTCCCAGGCATCACCACGTCAGTGAACAGCACATCAATGTGCGCGCCGCTCTCCACAATCACCAGAGCGCTTGCCGCATCACTGGCCTTCAATACCCGATAGCCAAGGTCGCTGAGCAGCGCGACGACAGTCGACCTCACGGTCTCATCATCCTCCACCACGAGAACGGTTTCTGTTCCAGAGACCACCGGTGAGGATTCGACGATTGTGGCGAGATCCTCCTCCTGGCGCGTACGCGGCAGATAGAGCCTGACCGTCGTACCCTGCTCTGCTTCGCTATAGATTTTGGTATGACCACCCGACTGTTTGACGAAACCGTAGACCATGCTGAGGCCAAGGCCCGTCCCCTGGCCCTCAGGCTTGGTCGTAAAAAAGGGTTCAAATACCCGGTCAATGACGTCGGCCGGAATGCCGCAGCCCGTATCGGAGACGGCCAGCATGACGTATTGGCCAGCCCGTACTTCCAGATGATTCGTCGCGTACTCGGCGTCGAGCACGGCGTTTCCTGCTTCGATCGTCAGCTTGCCATGGCCACCCATGGCATCACGCGCATTGATGGCCAGATTCAGCAGCGCATTTTCGAGCTGGCTGGCATCAATCAGCGTGTTCCAGAGCCCACCCCCGACGACGGTTTCAATCTCGACGCCTTCGCCCAGTGCGCGACGAAGCAGATGATCTATGCTGCGCAGGTGTCGGCCGATATTGACCGACTTGGGCGCAAGCGGCTGCCGCCGACCAAAGGCCAGCAGCTGTGAGGCGAGCTTGGCGCCCCGGGCCGCACCTTCGAGGGCATGACTGATGCGCTGCTCTGCGCGATCATTTCCTGTGACGTCCCGCGCCAGCAGCTCCAGGTTGCCTGATATGATCTGCAGCAGATTATTGAAGTCGTGTGCTACCCCACCGGTCAACTTACCAATGGCCTCCATCTTCTGCGCCTGACGCAACTGGTTTTCGGTCTGCTCTCTGGCGCTGATGGCCTCTGCGACACGCTGCTCCAGCATCAGATTGATCTGCCGCTGGGCTTCTTCGACCTCCCTGCGTTCACTGATATCGATGACCGAGCCAATATAGCCAAGAAACTGGCCCTGCGCGTCAAACCATGGTGCGGCGGCATCGATAGCATAGCGATAGGTGCCGTCGTGGCGTCTCAGCCGATATTCGAGGGAAAAGGCCGAATGATCTGCATTGGCCCTGACGAATGTGGCCTCCGCGGCGGGCTTGTCATCAGGGTGAGTGGCATCGAGCCAGCCGAAGCCGAGCCCTGTCTCGGGTGTCTGACCAGTGAATTGATACCAGGACCGGCTCAGATACGTGCACACGCCGCTTGGGTCAGTCGTCCAGATCATGACCGGTGCATTATCCGCCATATATCGGAAGCGAGCCTCACTTTCCCGAAGCGCTTCGTGCATCTGCCGCCTCACTTCGGCAATCGTGAGGGCAGCTTCGACCCTGGCGATGAGCTCCTTGGCCGAAAAGGGCTTCACAAGATAGTCGTCTGCCCCGCCAGAAAGACCCTCTATGCGAGCTTCTTCGCCAGCGCGTGCGGAGAGGGCAATGATAGGCAGGTCGCGCAGCTCGGTGTCGTTTCTGATTTCGCGAATGAGGGCGAAGCCATCCATTCGAGGCATCATGATGTCGGTAATTAACAGATCAGGTCTTCGCTGCTGAATCAGTTCGAGGGCCTCTTGCCCATCTGCGGCCACTGCACATTCATGAGTCGCTCCCAACAGCCGCTGCAGATAAGCACGCATGTCGGCATTATCATCGGCTAGCAGAATGAAGCCGCTGGGTCGATCGACCCCGCTAGGCGTCTCGAGGCCGGCTGGCCTGACACGCTCATGCTCATCCAGTGCGATGAGCGCCTTCTCAGAATGATCCTGCAGCCAGCTAAGGGCCTCTTCGACATACCCGGCGCTCCTGGCATGATTGACCTCGCGATGTGGCGCCGCATGAATCTGCTCGTCCGGGAGATGTGAGGAGCCAAACGGCAGACTGACTGTAAAGGTGGTTCCGGAGCCCTCAGTGCTCGCTACACTGATGTCGCCCCCATGCAAATGAACGAGCTCCTGCACCAGGGCAAGGCCTATGCCACTGCCTTCGAAGCTGCGTCCGCGAGCACCCGCGATTCGATGAAAGCGCTCGAACATACGCGGTAATTCACGCGCTGGTATGCCTGTGCCGGTATCACTGATAGTGAGCCTGGCTGCCCCCTCAAGCTCGTCGACCCGCACGCAGATCTGGCCTTCAAAGGTGAATTTCAAGGCATTCGAGAGCAGATTGAGGACAACCTTTTCCCACATGTCACGATCCATGTAGATCGGCTCCCGAAGCGGTTTGCAATCGGCGATCAACTCGAGTTGCGCCCTTTCCGTGGCCGAGCGGAAATTGCTCGCCAGGTCGGAGGTGATGGCCGCGATATCGGTCGGAACATAGTAGGCCTGGACCCGCCCAGCCTCGATACGCGAAAAGTCCAGCAGGGAATTGACCAGCTTCAGCAGACGGCTGGCATTCCTGTGTGCCAGCTTCAGGCCCTCCAGGTCAGCCTGGGGAAGGGCCGTATTGGCGAGGGATTCCTCGAGTGGACCCAGCATCAGGGTCAGCGGCGTGCGAAATTCGTGGCTCACATTGGAAAAGAAAGCAGTTTTGGCCCGGTCGATCTCGGCCAGCGCTTCCGCCCGCTGACGCGCATGCTCATAGGCTCTGGCATTGGCGAGCGCAGCTGCGAGCTGATTGGCGGCCAGTTCCAGAAAGGCCTCATAGTCCTGATCGACCGGGCGATATGGATTGAGCGCGGCGATGAATACACCAGCAGGCTGCTGCTGGCCTTGCATGTGTAGCGGCAGTATCAGCGCTTCCCGAGGTGGAAGATCCCAGGCACCTGTTGGGCGCTGAGCAGTCCGGGCAGAGGCCTGCCTCACTGGTCCGGTCACATCGAAGATCGACGTCAAAGGCCAGTCCAGGTCTGCATCGCGAGTGACGGTAGGTGGTGCGAGGGGGCTATCGGACGGTAGACCGGAGGAGCATGCCAGAGTCGCCTCCCCGTCTGCATCGAACAGATAGGTCATCGTAAATGGCAAATCCTTCTGGTTCGCCTCCAGTTGCCGGGCGCTGGCCTGTAGGACATCGTCCTGCCTAATGAGCGTATTGAACGCTGCCGCCAGATCTCGCAAGGTAGCCATGCGCCGCTCACCGATGACCCGAAGTGTTTCCTCTGTGACCACACACAACATACCGACCACAGCGCTATCATCGTCTGCTAGCGGACTGTACGAAAACGTATGATAGGTTTCCTCCGGTACACCACTACGTTCGAGGAACAACAGCATGTCCTCGTTCCAGCTGGCAACGCCGGTCTCCATGACCGTGGAGATCAACGGGCCGATAGCCGGCCAGATTTCAGCCCAGACCTTGGCGGCCGGGGCGCCCAGCGCCCATTCCTGCTTGACGCCGAGGGTTGGCTTATAAGCGTCATTACAGAAGAAGATGTTGTCCGGACCCCAGCTCATCCACATGGCGTACCGAGAGGTCAGCATGATACGGACAGCGGCTTTCAGACTCTGCGGCCAGTCCTCTGGCGCGCCCAGCGGCGTTGTCGACCAGTCCAATGCCCGCATCCGCGCGGCCATTTCACTATCGCCGGCGATGAAAGCAACGGCCGGTGATGAGGGTGCGGGCATAAGCTGGTCCTGTTCTGGAAAAGGTCGCCTCGGATGATACCGACAACCATTGGGTTGAATATAGTGCAACTTCCTTACAGATTGTTACCGGGGCCATCGGGCAGTGGTGTTCCAGTATTCAGGACTCGCCGTGAATACTACGGGAGGGGCAGTGGTGTTCCAGTATTCAGGACTCGCCGTGAATACTACGGGAGGGGCAGTGGTGTTCCAGTATTCAGGACTCGCCGTGAATACATCCGTGTAGGCTCCTCGGCCATCCATGGCCGAGGATGTCCTGAATACTGGAACACCACTGCCCCTGCGGACTGTCAGACCAGATAGGGCGAGTGCTGAGACTGTGCGAGATAATTACTCTAGGCTCGGTGGCCATCCGGCAGGCTCTCCAGGCGAGGGGAGCGTCCATCGGGCGCCGAATTTTCTGGCCGTTTCACTGAATCTCAGGAAGGCGGTGGGGGACAATGGCTGCAGAACATCCTCGGCCATGGATGGCCGAGGTAGCCTACAGGGATGTGCTCGCGAACGCGATATTCACGGCGGGTTCTGCAGCCATTGTCCCCCACTGCCTAACCATGAACCGCTCGATTGAGGGCAAAAAAAATGCCCGTATCTTTCGATACAGGCATCCAAGGGGTTGTTTCTCATGTCAGGTTTCTTAACCTGGAAGTGCTGATCTTACTCTTGTAAAACTGGCGCGTCCCTGCGCCCACAGCGCGTGTTCAGTCGCGCTGAAACTCAGGGTAAGCTTCCATTCCGCACTCAGACAGATCCGTACCTTCGTACTCCTCTTCTTCCGAGACCCGGATGCCGATGACGGCCTTCAGGATGCCCCAGACGATCAGGCTACAGACGAATACCCAGACGAAGATGGTCGCTGCACCGATCAGCTGACCAGAGAAGCTTGAGTTGTCGTTCGTGAGTGGCACGAGCAGCAGACCCAGCAGACCGCAGACGCCATGCACCGAAATGGCGCCGACCGGGTCGTCGATTTTCAGCTTGTCGAGGGTGATGATCGAGAACACGACCAGTACGCCACCGATGGCACCGAAAATAGTCGCCTGAAGCGCGCTTGGCGTGGAAGGCTCAGCTGTGATCGCTACCAGACCAGCCAGTGCGCCGTTCAGCAGCATGGTGAGGTCGGCCTTGCCAAACAGGAGTCGTGCCGTGATCAGGGCCGCAATACCGCCACCGGCAGCTGCCGCGTTGGTGTTGAGGAAGACCATGGCCACAGCGTTGGCATTAGCGATATCACCAAGCTTCAGTACTGAACCACCGTTGAAACCGAACCAGCCCATCCAGAGGATGAAGGTACCGAGTGTCGCCAGTGGCAGGTTCGCGCCAGGGAAGGCGTTGACCTGGCCATTCGGGCCGTACTTGCCTTTACGGGCACCCAGCAGGATCACACCAGCGAGGGCAGCAGCTGCACCAGCCATGTGAACGATGCCTGAGCCTGCGAAGTCAGAGAAGCCGAGGTCACCAAGGGTGTACATGCCGAAGACAGCATTGCCGCCCCAGGTCCAGCTACCTTCCATCGGGTAGATGAAGCCGGTCATGACCACTGCGAACATCAGGAAAGCCCACAGCTTCATACGCTCGGCGACAGCACCCGATACGATGGACATGGCGGTGGCCACGAACACGACCTGGAAGAAGAAGTCGGAAGCCGATGAGTAGACCGAACCGCCTTCGAAGCCGTCTTCACGCTCGGCAAAGCTCTTCAGCGTGTCGTCGACCAGCGTGTCTCCGCCCGCAATGCCCGAGAGGAAAATGTCGCCGCCATACATGATGGCGTAACCGCAAATCATGTACATGACACAGGAGATCGCGTAGAGCGCGACGTTTTTGGTAAGGATTTCGGTGGTGTTCTTGGCGCGGACGAGACCGGCCTCGAGCATTGCGAAACCGGCAGCCATCCACATGACCAATGCGCCGCAGACCAGGAAGTAAAACGTGTCCATGGCGTACTGCAGGTGAAATAGATTATTTTCCATGAAGCCCTCCGTATGAGGCCAGATAGTAAGTTTGGTGAGAGTTAGATCGCGTCCGTTCCGGTTTCGCCGGTTCGAATCCTGATGATCTGCTGGAGGTCAACCACGAAAATCTTGCCATCACCGATCTTGCCGGTATTGGCCGCCTTGCTGATTGATTCGAGCACCTGGTCAAGCATGTCAGTCGCGATGGCGACCTCGATCTTCACCTTCGGCAGGAAGTCCACGACGTACTCGGCGCCACGATACAGTTCCGTGTGGCCCTTCTGACGTCCGAAGCCCTTGACCTCAGTAACTGTCACACCCTGCACGCCGATTTCCGACAGTGCCTCTCGAACATCGTCGAGCTTGAAAGGTTTGATGATGGCAGTAACAAGTTTCATATCTGTCTCCTAATGCCGTCTGAACGCTGGTAATTAAGCTGGTTGCTAGCCTGCCGTTGAAAAGATGACCCACTTGTAACGAGCGAGATGCAGTTGCTAACCACGAAGCATGCCAGCCATTACAAATCGTTCAGATACAGTCATTTAGACGATGCTAAGTTGGAAGTATGCGGTAAAACCTCAATATTATTCGTTAGCCTGCACCGCAATGGCGCGGAATGGTGCACCAATTAGGCTCTAGGCAGGAGGCGTGCACCAAAAATGGGCGCATGTCGCGTTGCTGACCAGCCGATGACTCGACGGTGACCTGATACTTGGGAAAAATATTTCAGGTAAAAGATCAAGAAATGAGCACTATTTAACGGAAATCGCCTACCGCTAGTGAGTGTGGGTGGTGTTACTATGGCGTCGGGAAAACAGGACGGTCTTCGTTACACACAAAACACCAAGATTGATCCTTACTTGTAATGGAAGAGGTACAGCTCTATGAAGAGTCCAGTGGATTTGCTTCAGGGTTTTCACGAAAATTTCGGCCAATATGTTCCGGGCCTTGCGAAAAGTGCGCAGCAGGATGCTCAGATGCAACTCAAGGCTGCTGTCAGTAGCATTCTGGATAAGCTGGACGTCGTATCGCGGGAAGAGTTTGAAGCTCAAAAAGCCGTGCTCATTCGCACTCGGGAGCGTCTTGCTACCCTCGAGAAGCGTCTGGATCAGGTAGAGGGCAAGCTGGTCAGCCAGTAAGTCACTCGGTCCGGTCTGAATTCAGCAGACGGTATGAGCGGAAAACGTAGTGTTTTGATTTGATGACCAGGATGGTCGTCTTTTGCGGAGAGCCCTCATGCTCTCCATTTATCAAGTCACCAGGGACGGTGCAATGTCATTATCTGTTGTCTGCAGCAGGGCGCTTATTGGCGTCACTGCGCCTCTTGTTTATATTGAAACCCACATTTCCAATGGCCTGCCGGCACTGTCTATAGTCGGACTGCCAGAGGCTGCCGTACGTGAAAGCAAGGACCGGGTGCGTAGTGCGCTCATCAATTCCGGCTTCGACTTTCCTGCCCGGCGAATCACTATCAATATGGCGCCAGCCGACTTGCCAAAATGTGGTGGTCGCTTCGATCTTGCGATTGCGCTCAGTATCCTGGCCGCGTCAAAGCAGTTGACGGAGGCGGCGAAACGCAGGCTGGCGGGCTGTGAAATCTTCGGAGAGTTGTCACTGTCCGGTCAGATCAAACCGGTCAGCGGTCTGCTGCCAGCAGCGCTGGCCAGTCACCAGGCTGGCCACCCCTTGCTTACGGCCGCCGCCAAGATTGATCTTCTCGCGAACCTCGACGGCATCGAAGCCTTTGGCTTTTCTACCTTGCGTGAGGTGACCGCCTACCTGAACGACAGCGCTTCGACCCAGCCCGCAGTACCTTCGCGAGATCGACTCCCCCCGTCCGATCACGTCGCAGACACTGACGACATGGCTGATGTTCGTGGTCAGTTTCAGGCCCGCCGCGCGCTTGAAATCGCCGCTGCTGGGCATCACCACTTGCTGATGAGTGGACCCCCCGGGTCAGGCAAGACCATGTTGGCGCGGCGAATCCTCTCATTGTTGCCGAATCTCAGTCGGCAGCAAGCCTTTGAAACGGCCTCAATCTACTCCGTCAGCCATAGTGATATCGGCCAGCCAGAGGACACGCTGACAATAGGCGAACAGATTCTCACAAGGCGCAAACCGCCATTTCGAAGCCCGCACCACAGCGCCTCGGTGTCTGCCATCGTTGGTGGCGGTCGATCACCCCAGCCAGGAGAGATTTCCCTGGCCAATCACGGTGTACTTTTTCTCGACGAATTACCCGAGTTTTCCGGGCGAACGCTCGAGGCACTGCGACAGCCACTCGAGCAACACACCATCAATGTCACTCGCTCGCAACGACAGGTGGCCTTCCCGGCCAGATTCCTGCTGATAGGTGCGATGAATCCCTGCCCCTGCGGGTATGACGGCCATATGGACAAGGCCTGCGTCTGCAGTGCCTTGCAGATCAGAAAATACCGAGACCGTATTTCAGGTCCGATACATGATCGATTTGACCTGCAGATGACGCTGTCGCCGGTGAAGTTTGAAGAATTATCAGGAGCCCGTGGCGAGTCCAGCGCTGTTATCGCCGAGCGGGTGGGCGGGGCGCAACAGCGACAGTATGGCAGGCAGGGCAGCCTCAATGGGTTGATGAGCCCGGCTGAGACCCAGCGGACGATCAGCCTCGGCGGGCCTCAACAAAGCCTGCTGGAGCGTGCGGCGCAGAAACTACACCTGTCGGCCCGCGCCTGGTACAAGATTCTCAGGGTTGCGCAAACGATCAGTGATCTGGCCGAAAGCAGGCACATTCAGACACCCCATCTCATGGAGGCCATTGCCTACGCCGGCCGGGGCGAATCCGCCAGCCGGTCGTGACGCTATTTCAGTGACGCAGAAGACCGCGGGGTCCGCGGCTCTGCGCCGGCGGCGCGATGTCAATCCACTCGGCCAGTGAGGGCTCTGTCATGCGTGGTATAGCGGCAAGACCGAGCTTGATCAGGCGCTGGATGGAAAAGACCAGTTCGCTGATTTCGTTGAAGAAGAGCTGCACATGTTCGTCCGGTAGCAGCGCTTCCGAACCGTTTGCCGCAGCACTTGCTGCAGGGGTGTCCTTAGCGGTACTGCGGCCGACAGCACGCCGCCGCCTCACAGGGTAGCGGCTGGGGCGAGGCTGCAGTCCGAACAGCTTTAGCGAGGGCTGTATCTGCTGCCAGTACACATTCAATTCCTGCCAGTGTCTGGCCAGTCGCTCCTGCTCCAGGGAGGTCGGCTCCTGCAGATCCGGTGACTGCTGTTCCAGTCTCTGCAGGCTTTCGTCGAAATACTTGTGCAGATATTGCAGCTTGAGCGCCAGCGGCGCATGGTTAGCTGCACTGCTGGCGCCTTTGTCCATGGATTGCCTGGCGAGCAAAAAGGTGGCTATGCCGCGAATTTCTGCCGCCGTCTCCATCAATTCCGGTAACTGATTCAGCGTCAGATAAGCCAGTCTGCGATCGGACTCCGAAATCTGGTCGAACACCCCGGCGTTATTATAGGTGCGCAGCAGCAGGAGCATCTGCTGTATCACGTGGGTGTGCAGATCAAAGCTTTCCGACGCGCTGTCCTGGCGCCAGTGGTGCGACAGCGTATACCACTCGTCGCATAGCCGCTGCCATTCCGCCTCAGGAAACAGTTCGGAGACAAACTGCTTCAGCACCCGCAATTGATCAATGACCTGGGGGCGGATAGTCTCCACACGGGTCTCGAAAAAGACGTCACCACCAAGTACGGCGAGTACCATGCCGCGGTGTTGCTGTAACAATGAGATCAGCTCAAGGGCGTGCAGGCTGAGCTGCGCGCAATGCTGTCGGTCTTTCTGACGGCTAAAAGCCCGACGCAGATTCTGTTCTTCTAGGTTCATTGCAAAGCCTGTAGACATTTTGCCAACTGGCGGTGCCTGCAGCAAAAGGCGCTGCAGGATCGAATGGACATTACAAGGCAATTTCGGGGCCAGATATGAGAGAGGGGCTGAAGGGCGTTGAGCCGGGCAGTGCAGTAAGTCCCCAAGCCGCGCAGGGCGCCACTCGAAGCGCAGTGGTCGTCAATACACGTGCTTGGCAGGTGAATATTAGCCAATTATATCGTCGTTAGTTATGACTGCTTATGGTGCAGTGGATAATCAGCCAGCGGCGGGCGCACTTAATCGGTGCAGCAGGCCTGAAGAGCGACATGGCACTTTATGCATCCACTGTTTCCGCCACTTTTGCTATCATTCGCGCCAGTTGCCCAGACCAGAGATGTATGAGAAATCGATGTCAGACCGCCAGAACCTAGAGGATGACCAGCCCGCCGAGCTGGAACCACGCACTACGAAGTCCTCGGAGGCTGCCGCCCATCCCCGCCGCCTCAAGAGCTTTGTCATTCGAAGCGGACGCAAGACGGCCGGTCAGCAGGCAGCCTACGATTCGCTCTGGCCCACGCTGGGTCTCGATCCTGGATCACCGCTGCGAAATAGTAGAAGCGCTGAGCGCGCCGCCGCGCCACTCGTCATCGAGGTTGGCTTCGGTATGGGGCAGTCGTTGGCAGATATGGCGCAGGCTGCACCAGAAACGGATTTCGTCGGTATCGAGGTTCATCCGCCCGGCGTCGGTTCACTCTGTCTGCAAATTCAGACCCGCGATATCAATAATATCAGGATCTATCAGCATGATGCTGTGGAGGTGTTCGAAGGCTGTGTCGATGACGCCTCCGTCGACCGCATCCAGGTCTACTTTCCCGACCCCTGGCATAAGAAGCGCCATCACAAGCGCCGGCTGATCCAACCCGAGTTCACTGCGATGTTGGCGAGCAAGCTCAAGCCAGGCGGTCTTCTGCATTTGGCCACTGACTGGGAGCACTATGCTCACCACATGTACGAAGTGCTCGAGGCGGAACCGAGGCTTGAAAATCTGGGCGAAGGCCAGTTTGTGGAGCGACCCGAGTGGCGACCGGAAACCAAGTTCGAGCGTCGTGGACAGAAGCTGGGTCACGGCGTCTACGATCTGCTGTTCCGAAAGATCTGACGTTTACCAGCCGCTGAATTTGCCGACGACATCATTGAGAAAGCGGGCGCCAAGCGGCGTTGTCTGCAAATAGTCTTCGCTAGCCTGCATCAGCCCGGCCTGCTTCAGTTGCGATAAGGTCGGCTCCAGCTGGGCGGCGGCCAACCCGGTCCGCTCGGTGAATAAAGATACCGGTACCCCGTCAGTCAGGCGTAGCGCATTGAGCATGAACTCGAAGCTCAGGCTGTCCTGTGTAATAGCCTCTTCTGCTGCGAGAAATCCGGCTGCCGATGTCGCAATGAGCTGACCATGTCCCTGGGCTCGCTTCAGATAAGCGTCGGGCTGTCGGGTCTTGCGATATCGAATGAACTCACTGGCTTCGGGTGAACTGAGCTTGCCATGCGCCCCGGCACCAATGGCGAGATAGTCGCCAAATTCCCAATAGTTGCGATTGTGCCGGGCCGCCTGCCCGCGGCGTGCGTAGGCAGACACTTCGTACTGCTGCAATCCGGCTTCAGCAAGCAGGACCTGTCCTGCCAGTTGAATATCAGCGATGTCATCGTCTTCCGGAAGCGGTGGCGGGTGGCTGAAGAAGTGCGTATTGGGTTCCAGCGTCAATTGATACCAGGATAGATGCGTGGCACCGCACTGTAGGGCCTGCCGGAGGTCGGCCTCGGCGCCTTCGGCGGTTTGTTGCGGCAGGCCGAACATGAGGTCGATATTGAAGCGCTCGAAACCAGCTGAGGCTACGGCTTCGATAGCCTCCAGCGCCTGTCTGCCGGAATGAACCCGACCGAGCGCGGCCAGTTGTTCGGTCGCAAAGCTCTGAACACCGACCGAAATCCGGTTGATGCCCGCTCGCCGGTAGCCCTTGAAGTGCGCGGTGTCGACCGCTCCTGGATTGGCTTCCAGGGTGATCTCGGTAGCCTCCATCAGGGGCATGGTGTCGTTGATGCGCTCGAGTAACCTGGCGTAAACATCTGGCGGCAGCAAACTGGGCGTGCCCCCGCCAATGAAAATCGACTGCAGTGGCCGCCGTCCCCCGAAGCGCTCTAGTCGCTCGAGCTCCTCGGACCAATCGAGTAGCAGCGCGTCAAGATAGGGCTCAATCTGAGACTGAAGATTATTCGTCTCATGAGAATTGAAGTCGCAGTAGGGGCACTTTCTGATGCACCAGGGGACGTGAACGTAGAGCGACAGCGGTGGGTGCAAGACCTACAGACCCGGAAGCTGCAAGGCAAGCAGACGCAGTGCCTGGCCACGGTGGCTCGCGGCATTCTTCTGGTCCGACGAAAGTTCGGCTGCCGTCTTGCCGAGGTCCGGAACATGGAAGACAGGATCATAGCCGAAGCCGGCTTCGCCACTGGGTGACGTGAGAATGCGGCCGTGCCAGCGTCCGCAGGCTACCAGCGGCGCAGGGTCTTCAGCATGGCGCAGCAGCGCGAGTGCGCAATAGAACGAAGCGCTGCGGCGCTCGGCATCGACATCCTGCATCTGTCGCAACAACTCTTCGATATTGGCTGTATCGGTCGACTGGCCTCCAACGGGCGTCCGTCCATGCATGCCGGCGAAGCGCGCAGAATAGATGCCTGGCGCACCATTGAGTGCCTCCACGCAGAGCCCGGAGTCATCCGCCAGCGCAGCACCCTCATGACCTCGTGCGCGCGCTTCTGTACAGGCATGACGTGCCTTCAGAATCGCGTTTTCGATGAAGGTCGATGCGGGCTCTTCGCATGACTCGATACCGAGCTCGCTCTGCGCAATGATCTTGAACTGCCTGCTTGGCATGGTTGGCACACTGGCGAACAGCGTCGCGAATTCCTTGAGCTTTCCCTTGTTGCCACTAGCAATGATGATATTCAAAAGACCGATTCTCAGTTGGCGAAGAGGGTTTGCTTGAAGGCGAATTCTTCCGGAGGCTGGTTGGGATCGCCGATAAACTCTATGGCGAAGCTCAGCTCCTTGCCAGGGCTGTACCAGAAATTGGCAATGCTTGAGGTCACGCCACCCTCAGTGACCTGCTGAAACGGCAATGGTCGTGCTTCACCCTGCTCGGTTCTGACCGTGCCACGAACGAAAGACCGGCGCGACACGAGCTGCTCGTCCCCCTGCTTTTCCAGTACAGTCACGTTGATGAACCCAGAGCCAACCGACCGGCTGATCTGATACATTCTCGCGCTCTGCTCCGACAGCACGCTGCCAGGCAGCGCAGCATAATGTACCTGGAAATTGTCGAGCTCGATCTGCTGCTCGGCAGCTACCGGCCATGCCGCCAGGCAGGCCAGGCCCAAGAGCGCGCAGCGGAAGATACTCAGATGACTCATCGAAAATTTCATGGTCTAAGCGTCCTGACGTGTAATGTGATACAGCGCGATTTGCCCGAAGGCATTCGGCCACAGCCGACTCAGCCACTGCGCATTATGACGGTCATCCACCACTGAGCGACGCAGAATCCTGATACCCATTTGCTCGCACAGGGCTTCAAAATCCTTGAAGGTGCAAAGGTGAATGTTGGGTGTGTCATACCAGTGATACGGAAGCGTTCGCGATTCGGGCATGCGTCCCTTGGTCCAGAGGTACCAGCGCAGGCGCCAGTAACCGAAATTCGGAAAGGTAACGATACCTTCGCGCCCGATGCGCAACATCTGCTCCAGGGTGATGTCAGGGCGCTTGACCGCCTGCAGGGCCTGCGTCATGACCACGACATCGAAGCTCTTGTCCTCGAACACGCTCAGGTCATCATAATCCAGATCCTGTTCGATCACATTGACGCCACGCCGAATGCATCGACTGATGTTGGCAGGGTCGATTTCCAGGCCGTAGCCAAAACAGCCACGATGTTCAGCCAGGTACGCCAGCAGCGTACCGTCACCGCAGCCCAGGTCGAGCACCGACGACCCATCGGCAAACCAGTCGACGATCAGATCCAGGTCTTCTCTCAGCTCGCTGCGGGCGGCCCTGTCGCTTGCGGTCGTCATGACAGCCCCAACTGAGTAGCAATTCGATTCATATAGCCAGTAAACACATCGAAATAACGCTCATCGGGTATCAGGAAGGCATCGTGGCCGTGGGGTGCATCAATTCGCGCATAGCTGACTGCCTTACGGGCGTCTACCAGCGCCTTTACCAGCTCCTCAGAGCGATCCGGTGCAAAGCGCCAGTCGGTCGAAAACGACACTACCAGAAATTTTGCCTCTACCGGCCTGAGCGCAGCGGCCAGATCATCATTGCAGGCTTGGGCAGGGTCGAAGTAATCCAGAGCCCGGGTCATCAACAGATAGGTGTTGGCATCGAAATTCTCGGCGAAACGCTCGCCCTGGTACTGCAGGTAGCTCTCGATCTCGAACTCTATATCCAGTGGCACATATTTGAGTTCGTCACTGCGTAGTGCGCGACCGAACTTGCTGCCGAGCGAGGCATTCGACAGGTAGGTGATGTGGCCCAGCATTCTGGCCAGCATCAGACCCTTGCGGGGAATGGTATCGAATTCCGCATAGTGTCCGGCATGGAAATCGGGATCGCTGCTGATGGCTTTGCGGGCCACTTCATTGAAGGCAATGTTCTGCGCGCTGAGTTTGGGTGCAGATGCGATGATGACAGCATACTGCACGCGTGTCGGAAAACTGATGGTCCACTGCAGGGCCTGCATGCCACCCAGACTGCCACCCACGACGGCTGCCCATGTGTCGATGCCGAGTTTGTCGGCCAGTCTTGCCTGCGCCGCCACCCAGTCAGCCACCGTAATGGCTGGAAAGTCGGCGCCGTAGGTCTTGCCAGTAGCGGGATTGAGAGACGTGGGCCCAGTCGAACCAGCACAGCCGCCAAGATTGTTCAGGCAGACGACGAAGAATTTCGTGGTATCGATGCACTTGCCAGGGCCAATGCAGTTGTCCCACCAGCCCGGCTTTCGATCGGCACTCGAATGATAGCCGGCGGCATGGTGGTCCCCACTCAGGGCGTGGCAGATGAGCACAGCGTTGGAGGCAGACGCATCGAGCTCGCCATAGGTCTCATAGACCAGTTCAAAACGGTCGAGCGTGCGGCCGCACTCCAGATTCAGAGGCGTTTCGAAGTGGGCAGTCTGTGGCGTGACCATGCCCACCGAATCGGCGGGCAGGGAGCTTGTCATAGGGTAATCCAGGGGCCGGACGGTCAGCCCCGCAGTCTAACTGCGCTATCTGGACGACGCAACCGGCACCACTGAAGGCAGACGGGTCACCACCGAGCGCAGGGCCTGGGGCGCTGGTCGCCGCAGCTTCTTCTCGATACGCTCGAGTGCCTTTTGCTGATGCAGCAGATCGGTCGACATGGCTTCGATGCGTTCGATCTGGTTGCGACCCACGGTGGCGCTTTGAGCCAGCTCTTTCAGGCGTCCGATCTGCGTCTCCAGCATCTGCTTCTGATCGGTGGTGTGCTGGAAGATCGGCATCAGGGCCTCTTGCGGCCAAAGCGCGACTTCATGGCGAATCTCGTCATACAGGCGCCGCGCTTCAGCGACCAGCGTCTGCAGGAAGCGCTTGATGAAGATGGTCTGCTCGGTCATCAGGCTCGAGGGACTGCGCTTGAAGGACTTTGCCTGCTGCCGCAGGGACTCGAGTGCCTTGATCTGCCGGTCCACCTTCAGGTATGTCGGCTTCAGGTGCCTGTTCCTGGCTTCAGTGGTATAGCGCTTGTAGATTGAATCGATCATGCGCTGCGCCAGGATCGCCTCGTATTTCAGGTTCTTCAGATCATCTTCGATCGACGTATAGAAATCGTCGATCGCCGTGCCCATGCCGAAGGTCGTCCAGGCATTCATCAACCGGATCTTCGTTTCGGTCACATAGCTGTCGAAACGCTGTGGTTCGATCATCGAGTTGAGGATGGCCGCCTGACTCTTCATCAGCCTACGGCTGGAGCGCAGGGTAAACAATTGCTTGTAATAGTAATCATAATCTTCCTGGGTCTTGGCAGACAGATCGCCCAGGAAGTCCTTGCTGACAGTAGACGCGCGGAACTTTTCGAGGCGATCTTCCAACATGTCGCGTCGGTCCCTGAGCACGGCCTGACTGTTATGGATCATGCCAAGCACATCCTGCATCACGCTGTCCTGAATCAGCTGCTCGCGACGGTCCAGTATCTGATCGGCCAGCAAGGCCTCCAGTTCATCGATTCGGCTCTTCGCGACCCGCTCGGCATCATGCTGGGTGCGGCCGATGAGGGCCTGCTTGGCCGACATGGCGATAATTTGCGAGGGCTCGAGCTTGAGTTGAAGAGCTGTCTTCTCGCGCACGTTGTCGATGAAGCGCCAGGCGTGTTCGTCGCCTTCGATGTCTTCGAGCAGTACGTCGATCTTGTTCAGAATGGCGTAGCGACCCGCCTTGTGCTCGCTCTTGTTGATGTGCTCACTCCACAAGGTCATATCGCTTGCGGTCACACCAGTATCGGCGGCCAGAATGAAGAGGATGGCATCGGCTTTCGGCAGCATGCTTACGGTCAGCTCAGGTTCGGAGCCGAGGGCATTGAGACCGGGGGTGTCGAGGATACGCAGGCCCTGCCTGAGCAGCGGGTTGTCGAGACTGATCAGGGCATGGCGCCACGCCGGAATCAATGCGTGACCACTCTTCTCAGGGTCACGATCCAGACCATCGAGGCTGAAGCCCAGCAGAACCGCCTGAGCGATGGGTACGGACTTCGTCTGTTTGAGTGGTTCGAGCCCGGCCTTGAGTGCATCCGGCGTCAGGCCATCAAGCGGTATGCAATGCCAGTGTTTGGACTGCAGCTTGAGTTCGGCGATGCCGACCTGCGACTCCCTGGTCTCGATCGGCAGCAGCCGAAGATAGGAGCCTGCCTCGTCGAAGAAGATTTCGGTGGGGCACATGGTTGTGCGGCCCGCATGAGACGGCAGCATTCGCTGACCGAAAGACGCGAAGAACAACGCGTTGATCAGTTCGGTTTTGCCACGGGAAAATTCGCCGGCCAACGCAACGGTGACCTTGTCCTCTCGCAGCACATCGCTGCAATGCTCTAGCCGGCCCACGATGTCGGCTGATGCGAGGTCGTTACTTTCGAGCCAGCTGCGATAATGATGGATCTCGCGGATCATTGCAGCTTTCCAGGCGTGATACGCCTCGATCTGCTGACTCAAACCCTTATTGCTTCGGCCACCTGGAACCACTGTAGATACTGCCATGGACGATGCTTCTCCTGCAACGAGCCTGTCGATGCATGAATTATAAGCAATATACTGGTCAAGAAATGTCCACAGTTGTAAACAATTGTCAAATGTCGACGCGGTTCTCAGGAACCTACGCCGATATTGACGGAAGAAGGCGCCTAACGAAGCATGAGTGTGGCACTGTGCTCGAGCATGATCGTGAGCGCATTGATGATGAGGAAGACAACGATGGGAGACAGGTCGAGACCACCAAGGCTGGGCAGTATGCGACGAATCGGTGCCAGCACCGGCTCAGTCAGCTGAACGAGCAGCATCGCCCCGGGATGTCGGCTGCCAGGCGCGACCCAGCTCAGAATGATCACGGCAATGATGGCAATGAAATAAATCTGCAGGGTCAACTGCAGGACCTTGATGACCGCGACACCCAGCAAGGGCAGAATGGGCGGAAAACCAGCACCTGCAGGTGATGCGACGGTCAATATGATCAGCAGCAGCACGATCTGAAGGATGAGCGCCAGTACGATTGCTGCGAGATCCACACCACCCAGACCCGGTATGACACGGCGCAGTGGCAATATCAGCGGATTGGTGGCCTTGACGATAAACTGGGTAATCGGGTTGTAGAAGTCTGCCTGCGACAACTGAAGCAGGAAACGCAGAATCACCAGGGTGATGTAGAAGGAGCCGAGTATTTCCAGCGTCGATATCAGTATCTGACTAAACATGATGAGCTACAAATCTCCTGGGGAATGTCCTGGAACGGAACGGCAATCATACGGATTCTAAAGCCAAAGCGATTGGCGGTGCTAGTTTTTCGCCGGGCCAGGTCCCTCGCCAGCCAGGTACAGCGATTGATCGCGCGCTGCTTCCATGGCTCGACTAACCGTGGCAGTGAGCTGCTCGGACTGCAGCACACGCACGCCCTGTTCGGTGGTCCCACCCGGTGACATGACCTTGCGTTGCAGTGTGGAAATCTCTTCGTCAGAAGACGCTGCACACAGTTTCGCGGCTCCGGCGACCGTCGCTTCCGCGAGCTGGCGGCTGACTTCAGGCGAGAGACCGAGGGAGACGCCAGCATCGGCCATGCCCTTGATGAATTCGAACACGTAGGCTGGCCCGGAGCCTGACAGCGCTGTCACGGCATGCAGCTGCGACTCATCCTCGACCCAGACGGCAATGCCGAACGCTTCGAATATCTGTTGGACTAGCGATTTCTGGTCTGCCTTTACGGCGGGTGTCGCAAACAGGCCCGAAGCGCCCATCCCCACCTGTGCTGGCGTATTCGGCATGCTTCGCACCAATGGCAGCAGGTCAGGATCCTGCTTTAGCCACTCGGCAATGGACTGCGTCGTCGTGCCCGCGGCGATTGAAATGACCAACGGTTGGCGATTAGTCGAGGCCAGAAAAGGTGCGAGCTCTTCACAGACCGCCTTGAGGATCTGTGGCTTGACGCCCAACACGATGGCATCGCAATGCGTCAGTAGTTCAAGATTGTCAGCAGCGGCCCTTATTCCGAGCTCATCGACGAGCCGCTGCGTTTCTGTTTCGGCGGGAGCGCTGCACGACAGCAATGCGGGGCTGAAACCACTGCTGACCAGGCCGCGCAGCATGGCAGATGCCATGTTACCTGCACCGATGAAATGGATCCGCTTGCCTTGCTGTGTCGACATCATGCTTTCTCAATCAGGAATGGGTGGGTGTTCGTGCGCCGAATATGGCCTGGCCAATTCTGACAATGGTCGCGCCCTGCGCGATGGCAATGGACATATCGGCCGACATGCCCATCGACAGCGTATCAAGTTTTTCAGCCTGCTCCGGATGAGCATGGCCAAGATGCTCGCGAAGTTCGGCGAGCATGTCACGCAGCCGCCTGAAGGCATCCGCCAGCCCTGCCTCGTCGAGATCGGCTGCAGGAATGCACATCAGTCCCCGGAGCGTCAGGCCGGGCAAGCCCACCACGGCGGTCGCCAGTTCATTGAGTGCGTGCTGGTCCGGGAGCAGGCCTGCCTTGCTGTCTTCATGGCTGATATTGACCTGAATGCAACAGTTCAAGGCCGGCAGATCGTCCGGGCGCTGCTCCGATAATCGGCGCGCAATCTTGAGGCGGTCAAGGGTATGAAACCAGTCGAAATGCGCCGCGACCTCACTGGTCTTGTTCGATTGGAGCGGCCCGATGAAATGCCAGACTGGTCTCGCCCACTCGGGGTCGCTTGCCAGCAGCCGGTCGACCTCTGCTTTCTTGGCGACGGCCTCCTGCACATAGTTTTCACCGAAGTCCCGCTGCCCATGGCGCACGGCCGCCGCCACGTCTTCGGCGGGCATGGTCTTGCTGACAGCCAGCAGCGTGACGGCCTGTTCAGGGCGCCTCGCCGCGACTGTTGAATTTCGTATCTGCGCCCTAACGGTCTGTAGCTTGTCTGCTATGCTCATTAGTGCATCGTAAGGGCGGCCAGTGCCGTCTGCAATGATTGAATTCCCAACTGTTTGTTCAACATAGACTGCACCGTAACGAGGGTTGTCATGGATATTACTGAATTGCTCGCGTTCTCCGCCAAACAGGGGGCTTCCGACCTCCACCTGTCTGCCGGACTGCCGCCGATGATTCGTGTCGATGGCGACGTCAGGCGCATCAACCTGCCAGCCCTCGAGCACAAGGAAGTTCACGCGCTCATCTACGACATCATGAACGACAAGCAGCGCAAGGACTTCGAAGAATTTCTCGAGACCGACTTTTCCTTCGAAGTCCCTGGCGTGGCCCGTTTCCGTGTCAACGCCTTTAACCAGAACCGTGGTGCCGGTGCTGTTTTCCGGACCATCCCGTCCAAGGTTCTGAGCATGGACGACCTTGGTCTGGGCCAGGTCTTCAAGGACATCGCCAGCAAGCCACGGGGCTTGTGTCTGGTCACTGGTCCGACCGGTTCGGGCAAGAGTACAACGCTCGCTGCGATGATCGACTACGTCAACGACAATCGCTACGACCACATCCTCACCATCGAGGACCCCATCGAATTCGTTCACGAGAGCAAGAAGTGCCTGGTCAACCAGCGCGAAGTGCACCGTGACACCCTGGGCTTCAGCGAGGCACTACGTTCAGCACTGCGGGAAGACCCTGACATCATCCTCGTCGGCGAGATGCGTGACCTCGAGACCATTCGACTGGCACTGACAGCCGCCGAAACCGGTCACCTTGTTTTCGGCACCCTGCACACCACCTCGGCGGCCAAGACCATCGACCGTGTGGTTGACGTGTTCCCGGCTGCGGAAAAATCCATGGTGCGATCGATGCTGTCTGAATCACTGCAGGCAGTCATCTCGCAAACGCTGATGAAGAAAGTCGGCGGCGGCAGAATCGCGGCACATGAAATCATGATCGGCACGCCAGCCATCCGAAACCTGATCCGTGAGGATAAGGTCGCGCAGATGTACTCCTCCATCCAGACCGGCGGCAATATCGGCATGCAGACGCTGGATCAATGCATGCAGGCCATGCTGGCCAAGGGGCTGATCACTCGTGATCAGGCTCGTGAGAAAGCCAAGATTCCCGAGAATTTCTGATCTACCCCATGAGCCACTTTCTGAGTCACCGGTACTGTTATGGACTTTAACAAGCTTCTGAAGGTCATGGTTGAGAAGGGCGCTTCCGACCTGTTTATCACAGCGGGTGTACCGCCAAGCATGAAGGTCAATGGCCGCATGCTGCCGATCACCAAGACTTCGCTCTCGCCGGAGGAAACCCGCGAGATCGTGTTCTCCATCATGTCGGACAAACAGCAGACTGATTTCGAAGCGCACCACGAGTGCAACTTCGCGATCAGTGCGCGAGGCATCGGCCGCTTTCGTGTGAGCGCGTTCTATCAGCGCAACCTCTGCGGTATGGTGCTGCGTCGAATTGAAACCAATATTCCCTCGGTCGATGACTTGCGCCTGCCAGAAACCATCAAGGATCTGGCCATGTCCAAACGCGGACTCATCATCTTCGTTGGCGCGACCGGTACCGGTAAATCGACCTCGCTGGCAGCCATGATTGGGCACCGAAACGCGAACAGCAAAGGTCACATCATTTCCATCGAAGACCCCATCGAATTCATCCACCAGCACAAGGGCTGCATCGTCACCCAGCGTGAGGTTGGCCTGGATACCGAGAGCTTCGAGATGGCGCTGAAGAACACCCTGCGTCAGGCGCCCGACGTCATCATGATCGGTGAGGTGCGCAGTCCTGACACGATGGAGCATGCGGTCGTGTTCGCTGAGACAGGTCACCTCTGTCTGGCGACCCTGCACGCGAACAACGCCAACCAGGCGCTGGACCGCATCATCAACTTCTTCCCGTCCGAACAGCACAATCAGGTGTGGATGGATCTGTCGCTCAACCTGAAGGCCATCATTGCCCAGCAACTGGTACCGACGCCGGACGGCAAGGGTCGACGCGCCATCATCGAAATCCTGATCAATACCCCGCTGGTGTCCGACCTCATCCGCAAGGCAGAAGTACACAAGCTGAAGGAGCTGATGACGAAGTCGGGTGACGTCGGCATGCAGACCTTCGATCAGGCCCTGTATCAGGCGTATAGTGCTGGCGAGATTACTTACGAAGATGCGTTGGCGCACGCTGACTCTGCCAACGACTTGCGTCTGATGATCAAGCTTGGTGCCAATAACAGCGCTGCCAATATACAGGGCGCCGCTGGCAAGCTCTCACTCAGCGAAGAACAGGACTACCCACCGCGCTGAGTCAGCAGCAGAACGAAAAAAGGCGGCCCATTCGGAGCCGCCTTTTTCATACCAGAAGAAATGTCAGATCTTGAACTGTCGGGCAATTTCATCCAGCTGACTGGCCAGCATACCCAGGTCGGCAGCCACTCGGCCAAGCTGAAGTGAACGCTGCGAGGTTTCCTCGGTGCGGTCGTGGATATCTGCCACGTTGCTGACGATGGAGCGGCTGATGTCCTGCTGATGGTTCGTCGCTTCAGCGATCTCCCCGTTCATACTGTTGATCTTCGAGATGATCTCGGTAATCGCCAGCAGGCTCTGGCCGGCAGATTCAGCAGTCGAAACGCTCTCTGCGGCTTGCTCGCTACCTTTGCGCATCACCGTCACAGCGTTCTGAGAAGCCGTCTGCAGCTGTTCGATGGTGCGATTGATCTCCTCGGTCGACTCCTGGGTCTTGGAGGCGAGGCTGCGGACCTCATCAGCCACAACGGCAAACCCACGACCCTGCTCACCAGCGCGGGCCGCTTCGATGGCCGCGTTGAGTGCCAGCAGGTTGGTCTGGTCCGCAATGCCACGAATGACGTCGACGACGATACTGACTTTCTCGGCATCCTTTTCCAGCTTGCGAATCACTTCAGAGGCATCGGCCACATCGCCTGAAAGCCGTTCGATGCTGCTGACGGTCTTCTTCACGACACCATGACCATATTGTGCAGCCTTGTCGGCTTCTTCGGCGGCTGATGCAGCACCACTGGCGTTGGTCACTACCGCCGAGACATTCACGTTCATGTCCTCGACCGCCATCTTGGCCCGGTTCGAACTCGCCGACTGTGACTCGACCGTCTTGTTCAGCTCGATCATCAGGTTGTTAAGGTTGCCAGCAAGCTCATTCAGCGGCAGTGCGGAGTCCACCACACGCCTGATAACCCCCTGCAGCTTGTCCATGAAATTGTTGAACCAGAACACCAGGTCACCGATCTCATCTTTGGAGGGTGTCTTGAGTCGAACGGTAAGATCCCCATTGTCCTGCGCGATTGATTTCAGCGAGGCGACCACACCGACGATGTTGCGACGGATGCCGCTAGCGATGGGGATGGAGATGGCGAAGAGAATGGTGATCATCACCAGGCCAATAATGATACCGAGCTGAACAGCTGATTGGGCGGCTTCATCAGCCTGCTGAAGAGAGCCGGTGAACTGGGCAAACTGTTTTTCGCGGAAAGCGGCAAGATCGGTGTCCAGCGTCTGCAGCTGACGCGTCATGGCCTCGCTGCGGTCGCCCAGCGTAGCGAAATCGATGTCGCCGGACACCAGGCCTGCAGTGATATCGCGCGCGCTTTTATAGTATTCCTGGAACTGGGTCGTGAGTGCGTTCACCGTATTGACATCAGTCTCGGCCTGAGAGGCCAGTTGTCTGGCTTCCTTGAAGTCGGCTTCCATGTCCTGGCGCATGCGGTCTGCCGCCAGTAGTGAATCGGTATCGCCCGTCGAGACAGCAGAAGCGAAGGTCTCCTTGATCCGGTCAACCCGGACGATGGCGCGCTCGGAGAGCTGCAGCAGCGGAAACTGGACCTGCTGGACTGCTGCCAGTCGGCTGGCATTGCCGCTGGCTGTGTCGAGGTTGAGCAGCAGATAGACAATAAAGCCCAGGGAGCCGATAACCGGAACCGTGAGAATCTTATAGGCGATCGGTAGTTTGTGGTACCAGTTCATAGGTGGTGCACTGCCAGATGAGTTCAGAAATCAAACGTGAGGTCTTTCTCAAATCTAGCAGAAAATCATTAATTCACCACAAATTTGCCTACCGTTTGATCAATGCGCAGCTTCCCAATTATCTGCGATCCCCGCTTCGACCAGGAGCGGTACCTTGAGTGAGGCTGCGCCCGACATCAGACCTTTCACGGCTTCACTCACAGCTTCTGCAGCCGCTTCTTCCACCTCCAGAATGAGTTCATCGTGAACCTGCATGACCATACGCGCCTTGTATGGCTGCGACTTGAGCCAGGGATAGACCGCGAGCATGGCGCGTTTGATGATATCTGCAGCCGTGCCCTGCATCGGCGCGTTAATGGCCGTTCGCTGAGCGCCCTCTCGAATATTCCGATTGGTGGCATGGATATCGGGCAGATACAGGCGCCGTCCAAACAGCGTTTCCACGTAGCCATCGCGGGCAGCCTGTTCTCGAATGGTATCCATGAACTGCCGCACACCAGGGTAACGCTTGAAGTACATATCGATATAGGCCGCCGCTTCAGATCGGTCGACCTGGATCTGGCGCGCAAGCCCATGGGCGGACATACCGTAGATCAAGCCGAAGTTGATCGCTTTGGCCTTGCGCCGGTGCTCAGATTCAACCGCGGTCAGCTCGATGCCAAAAATCTCCGCCGCCGTCGCTGTGTGAATGTCCTTGCCTTCGTTGAACGCAGCAATCAGCGTCTCATCCTCTGACAAATGCGCCATGATCCGCAGCTCGATCTGGGAATAGTCGGCAGAAATCAGTTTCATACCCTTTTCAGCGATGAAGGCCTTGCGGATCTCCCGACCGAGCACGGATTTGATCGGGATATTCTGCAGATTGGGATCGCTTGATGACAATCGCCCCGTTGCCGCCACCGCTTGCTGATAGCAGGTATGAATGCGGCCAGACCGATGATTCACCAGCAGTGGCAGCTTGTCCGTATAAGTGGACTTCAATTTCGCCAGGCCACGGTGCTCTAGAATCAGTGCTGGCAATTCGTGATTTTCTGCAAGCTCCTGCAACACAGCTTCAGCCGTCGACGGCTGGCCCTTCGGTGTCTTCTTCAGCACCGGCAGTTTCATCTGATCGTACAGGATGGTCTGCAGCTGCTTGGGTGAGCCAAGATTGAATGTCTCACCAGCGAGTTCACAGGTCTGCTTCTCGATCTCGGCGATACGTTCTGCGAGTTTCTGACTCTGGATCCGCAGCTCGTGGCTGTTGATGAGACAGCCCGTATGCTCGATGTCGACCAAGATGGGCTCGAGCGGCAGTTCGATGTCACGATAGACCGAATCCAGAGACGGCGTCTGTGCCAGCAACTGGCTCAGCAGGCGGTAGAGCCTAAGCGTGATGTCTGCATCTTCAGCCGCATAAGGCGCTGCCTGTTCGAGGGCCACCTGATTGAAGGTCAACTGCTTGGCGCCCTTGCCCGCCACGTCCTCGAACTTGATCGTCTTGAGCTGAAGATAATGTAGCGCTAGGGCATCCATGTTGTGTCGGCTGGCTACCGAGTTCAGCACGTAGGAGGCGAGAATGGTGTCTTCCGCCACACCGCGAAGGGTGATGCCACAATTGAGCAGCACGTGGGCGTCGTATTTCAGATTGTGGCCCAGCTTGCGCTGCTCTGGATCTTCCAGAATGGGTCGCATCAGCTCGAGCACTTCATCCCGGTCGAGCTGCTCCGGCGCATCCATATAGTCATGGGTCAGCGGCACATAGCAGGCGATGCCGGGTTCAACGCACAAGGAGAAACCGACGATCTCGGCTTCCATGTAGTTGAGGCTGTTAGTTTCGGTATCGAAGGCGAACAGTTCTGAATCCTTGATCAGCTTCAGCCAGCGATCGAGTGCCTCGCGCGTCAGCACGGTTTCATACTGCGGCTCGATAGTCCTGAGCGGAGCTGCCAGTGCTGCGATGGCTTCGCTATTGATGCCCAGCTGCAGATCAGCCGGTGTGACTGTGGTGATAGAGCCCGGGCGGACAGGTGTCGCGGCTACCGACTCAGAAGCGGTGCCGGGCTCTATCAGCTCGGTGAGCCAGGCCTTGAAATTGAACTGCTGATACAGCGCTTTGAGTGCTTCGACATCGGGCTCATCAGCCGCAATCGCGTGCAGGGGATGAGACAGCTCGACATCGGTCTTTATCGTGGTCAGCTGCTTTGCCATTGGCAGTTGCTCGAGCGAGTCCCGCAGATACTCACCAACCTTTCCGCTGATCTTGTCGGCATTGGCAACGACCCCATCGAGTGTGTCGTATAGCTCCAGCCATTTTGCAGCGGTCTTTGGGCCACATTTCGGCACCCCTGGAATGTTGTCCGAAGTGTCGCCTACCAGCGCAAGGTAATCGATGATCTGCTCGGGCCAGACGCCGAACTTCTCCTTGACGCCGGCCCTGTCCAGGCAGAGTTCGGTCATCGTATTACGGAGCGTCACATGCTCGGACACCAGCTGCGCAAGATCCTTGTCGCCGGTCGATATGATGCATTCGTGCTGCGATTCAGTGGCCTGACGCGCCAGGGTACCGATCACATCGTCAGCCTCCACACCGCTTTCAATGATGAGCGGGAGTCCCATGGCACGAATGATGTCGTGTATCGGTTTGATCTGAACACCGAGGTCTTCCGCCATTGGAGGCCGGTTTGCCTTATACTCTGCATAGAGCTCGTTGCGAAAGGTATCGCCCTTGGCATCGAAGACTACGATAATGCAGCTTCCGGGATACTCCTTCTGCAGCTTCTTCGTCATGCCGATCACGCCCTTGATGGCGCCGGTTGGATGACCCTCGGCATTACTCAGATTGGGCAATGCGTGGAAGGCGCGGAACAGGTAGGAGGAGCCATCGACGAGAATGACGGGTGCCTGTGTTTGCTTGCTCATATCAGTCGGACCAGAAGCTGTTCGGGAATCAGGGCATCAACAGCGCGCCCGGGCCAGTCCGCGGACTGGCCCGGGCGCAGCGTATCGGTAGAGCGTGGAGAAACGTGTGAAGCATATTAACAGCAAGCAGCCCGAAGGCGCAGCATCCGGCAGCGGATATTTCCCTGGTGACCGCCTGGATCTGCTGAAACCTGTCGTAGCCAGATTGGCGCAGCGCATCCTGGCTACGGCGGTGCTGACAGCCCTGACGACTCACGCAGTTGCGGAAGCCGAGCCTGGTGCAGCTGCACAACAGCTCCAGGAAGATCCGCAGACCGGACAGGAGCTCACCGGCGAACCTGAAATTGAAATTCGTTATGGCGAGAACGAAACGCGTTATGAGTATCGCGTCAACGGCGAACTCGTTCAGGTCAAGGTTCAGCCGAAAGTAGGCCCGGCCTATTATCTCATTCCCGGACAGGATGGCGCGCTGGTGCAATCGGACGGGCCGAATCCTTCATATCCGACGTGGAAATTGTTCCAGTGGTAGTCAGCACCATGCCCCGGATGGGCTGAGCGGTGGCAGCGTTCACTGAGCTGGTCGTTGCGTCCCTGCAGCCGGTACTCGAACGTCTCTTCGTCGAGCCGGTCGTCCAGAGGCTGCAACAGATCAGCGATGGTATCGAAAACAGTAACTATCTGGTTGTCGTATCGGCCCAGGGATTGCGGGGGCGAATCATCAGCGGCCTGCCCGATCTCGCAGGCTTGCAGTGTTCCGCAGGCCCGGTCCCGCTTATCGTCACCATCGTCGAAATGCTCGACCGCAGTCAGCTTGATCCGATTGTGAAGCATGTGGCGCTCATGGCCAATGCAGGATTGCCGGTGCCAGGCATGTTCGCAGACGAACTCGGAGAGAGCGTATTCACTCATGCCGGTAAGCCGCTCATGGTGGTGCCGATGCTCGAAGGCCGGGTGCTGCAGGCTGATGAAGTGCAGCCTGGCCATTGCCGCGCGGCAGGAAGCTTTCTCGGTGCGCTGCACAGTCTCACTTTAGATCTGGGCGAACAGGATCGGGTCGAACGTGGTTTCAGCTGGACACTGCAAGCCCTCGATCGATGCCAGGCCTGGGTCGAGCCTGAACACGGTGTTGAGCTCAAACGGATTCATGCCCGGTTGTCCGCTGTTGTTTCAGACCTTGAAGCGCTTCCGATGAGCTGGACTCACGGAGACCTGTTTATCGATAATGCGCTGTTTCGAGGTGACGAACAGGCGACCTCGGCGCAGCCGCCTGTGCAGCTCAGCGGTATTATCGATTTCTATCGTTCTGGGCCTGACAGCGCAGCGCTGGATCTTGCCATTGCTGCCAATGACTGGTGCTGGGATGGTACGCAGCTTCTGCCCGACAGAATCGCTGCGCTTTTCGACGGTTATGAATCTCACCGAAGTCTAACGACTGAAGAAAAGGCGCTCTGGCCGGAACTTCTGGGCTTCGCTGCTGCGCGTTTTTACGCAGCCCGCATGTTGAGCCTGCATACGGCCAGTTACCAACGGCAGGCAGCGGATGCCGATCCCTCAGCCGCGTCGGTGCTGAAGGACCCGTCTGCGATGCTTCTGCGCATGACCACAGCGTTATTTCCCGACTAAAACACTGGTTTCCGGAAGGCTTGTAAGTTCTGGCACTCTATTAGTATGAATATTCTAATTGTTCTCCGTAGGATCACCTCAAGATCATTGAACACACCAGCCTGATGTAAACGGCCCAGTGATTTTCAGATCGCAAGTCAGGTCGAGACGATTGTCGTTTCGCCTGGCCTGAAACGGGACAGCAGCACTTTCCGGAATTTTTCCCACGCCCTGCGTGGTTACCGGGACGAACTGCACCTCAGACATTAGAAAAGGAGTTTTACAATGAGCAAGCTCAAGACATATCAGGAACAGGTTCAGGAAGCTGTCGAGAAAGCAGTCAAGACTATCGAAGAGCAGCATCGCGCAGTGATTGCCAAGCCTTTCGAATTCGCTGAGAAAATCGAAGCAGAAGCGCGAAGCTATTCAGTCAAGGATCTCCGTGCCAAGCACGACAAGGTTCTCGACAGCCTGTACTCATCAGTACTTGGCCTGAATACCAAGGTCAACACCTTTGCACAGGACCTGATCGCCAAGTTCGAAACTTCTGAAAAGGAAGTCAAGGCAGACGCGAAAAAGGTGACTGACAAGGCCAAGACCAGCGTCAAGCGCAACACCAAGACTGCGACCCGCAAGGTTGACGAAGCAGTAGACGCGCTCTAGTACCGAACATGCAGTCTGGCTGAATGCCAGCCTGTGTGGCTTGCTGTCAAAGTGAGTATGAAGAGCCGGGTCCTGCCCGGCTTTTTATTGATCCTGCAGAGTCTGCAGGTATTCAAGCCGTGAGATAATGGTGACGAATTCCGCCTCGACCGCGCTAGCCTGACGTTCTGCCTCGTTGATCTCAGTCTCAAGCGTTCCTATGCTCTTCTGAGTGCGATCAATATCAATCATTACGGCCTGTGGTATCTGGCGCCCAAGGCGTTCTATCTCGGCAGCCTTTGCTTCATACTGCATGAGGTCTTTGGTCAAAGAATTAAGGTGGTTCTTCTTGAACTGAATCAGCGCCTGCAACTCTTGCAGCCGTCGATCCCGTGCCCGCTCGGCGTCCGCCGGGGTTCGGTAGAGCTGCAACAGCGTACGATCCTGCTCGCGTCGCTCGATCTGCTTGCGCCTGGCCTCTGCGGCTTCGCGCTTCAGTCGCTCTTTTTCGGCGAGTTCGGCTTCGGTCAGCGCCGGCGCTATTTCACGAATGACCCGACCACGAATATTTACGACCTGATAGCCTTGACGCGCCAGCTCCGGTGGTACGGAGCTGCCAAGCACGGTCATGCCATTGGCATCTTTATAGCGATAGTAGACGACCTCGGCCTGAAGCGGCATAGCCAGCAAACAGGTCAAGATGACCAGGGTGAGCATCTGCCAGCGGCGCAAGGCAAGGCCAGCGGCGTACAACGGTGCTGTCATGGTGGTGTCGGAATCCTGGCCTGATTGAGAACTGTGTCAGATTCTCAGTGTAGTACAGGTCCGCGAAAGCGGCCACGCCAAGGGGTGGCGTTGAGCCAGTGGGTCAGGCGACGCCGTAGTTGGCCCTGTACTCGGCCATGGCGTCCCGATGCTCGCTCAGGTCAGGATGATCGTCCAGGTAATCCAGAATCTGGCCGAGGGAAATGATGGGGGTAACAGGGATGCCAAATTCTTCAGTCACCGCCGCAATCGCTGACAGGCGCTGTTGACTGTCCGGTCCCGTTTCCTGGCGATCGAGCGCAACGAGCACGCCGGCCGCTTCGGCGCCAGAGGCCCGAATGATAGCGATGGATTCGCGAATGGCGGTGCCGGCCGTGATGACATCGTCGACAATAAGAATTCGTCCTTTCAGGGGCGCACCGACGAGTATGCCGCCTTCACCATGCGCCTTGGCCTCTTTCCGGTTGAAGGTGACCGGCAGATCGAGATCGTGATCGCGATAGAGGGCGACACCCATGGCCGTCGCAAGGGGGATGCCCTTGTAGGCCGGGCCAAAGAGGCCGTCGAACTGCTGGCTGGAGAACTGCAGCGCCTGGGCGTAAAAACTCCCCAGCTGCGCCAGCGCGCCTGATGTGTTAAAAGCACCGGCGTTGAAGAAATACGGGCTGATTCGACCGGATTTCAAAGTGAAACGCCCAAAGCGCAAGGCCTGGCAATCAATGGCGAATTCGATGAAGTTTTTCTGAAAATTATGCATATACTTGTAATTGAAGACGAATCTGAATAGAAATGATGAATAAAAATGAAGTTTAGTATCATACACCGAATAATGGACAGGTGACATCGGATGAGGGTTGTGACGGTCAGTCTGAATGGTCTGCAACGAGCGATCGAAGCGGGTTTTTTCGACTGGATAAAGGGAGCTGATGCTGACGTCATCTGTATTCAGGATCACCGAATGCGGGTGTACGAGCTCGAAGATGGCCCGTATCGCCCGGATGGCTACGAAGGCTATTTCCTCGATGGTGAGAATTTGGAAGATGGGGGCGTAGGCATCTACACACGCCAGGTCCCCAAGGCCATCATGATGGGCTTCGCTTATCCACAGGCCGATATGCGCGGCGCCTTTCTACAGGCCGATTTCGATGCGGTCAGTGTCGCTTCGTTTCTATTGCCGGATGCTTTGACCAATCCGCCGCTGCAGGACATGAAGAACGATTTTCTCGAAGCCTTCACGGCGCATCTGAACAAGACACTTCGCAAGCGCAGGCAATTTCTGTTCTGCGGCAATTTGCAGACCGCGCATCTGGTGACCGATGCGGACGCGATCTTTCACAAGACAGAGCTGTCGGGCTTTCTTGGCCCGGAACGGGCGATGCTTGACAAGATCTTCGACGAAATGGCGTATATCGACAGCTTCAGGGCTGTGGAGAAAGGCTCGTCCGAATTTAGCTGGCAGCCAGAGGCCTGCGCCATGTCGAAGCGAAAGCCAGGCATTCGGGTGGATTATCAGATCGCGTCGCCAGGTCTGGCGGGCACGGTAGAAACAGCCTGGATCGACCGGACAGCGACCTTTTCAGATCACTTTCCGGTCATCGTGGATTACGATATTCCTTACTAAATGGGACGCTAGCTGTTCAGAGCGGCTTCCTGTACGTCGAAGATGTGTCGGCAACCGACCTCTGCCAGTTTCAGCATTTCCGCAAACTGGCTGCCAGTGAAGGGTTCTGCTTCAGCAGTGCCCTGCACTTCGACGAATCCGCCTGCGCTGGTCATGACGATGTTCATGTCGGTATCGGCTTTTGAATCCTCGATATAGTCAAGATCCAGAACCGGCACCCCGCCAACCATGCCCACAGAAATCGCAGCTACCTTGTGCATCAGTGGGTTCTTCTTGAGCAGGCCCTTGGCCATGCCAAACGCGATGGCATCTGCCAGCGCGACATAGGCGCCGCTGATCGAAGCCGTTCTCGTGCCACCGTCAGCCTGTATGACGTCGCAATCCAGTGTGATGGAGACATTTGGCATCTTCTTCATGTCGACGGCTGCCCGCAGTGCGCGGCCAATCAATCGCTGAATCTCTACGGTACGGCCACCCTGTTTGCCTCTTGCGGCTTCTCTCTGGTTACGCGTATTGGTTGAGCGCGGCAGCATGCTGTATTCAGCCGTCAGCCAGCCCTGATCTTCGCCGCGCAGAAATCGCGGCACGCCAGCTTCGATGGTGGCGGTGCAGATGACCTTGGTGTCGCCAAAAGAAACGAGAACCGAGCCCTCGGCATGCTTCGTGAACTGGCGCTGAATGGTGATTGCTCTGGTGTCGTCGTTCTGTCGTCCGCTTGGGCGCATAAGGTCTCGTATCTCTGTTCAATGATCAGTTCCAGAAGACGATCTGGGCGTCTCCCGTAATGGGCGGTCATCATACCACAGCCCTGAAAGCCGTTCCCCGGGTATGTCCGGCAGCGGATATCCGGGACTTTTCGGCTATGGCGGCGTATGCCGGGCGACTGTATGATCGCTGAAGCAGCCATAACAACAACTGGAGCAAACGATGCTGAACAGCATGACGGCGTATGCCAGAAAGGAATCACAGACTGAGACCGGCACACTGGTGTGGGAGCTCAGATCGGTGAACCATCGCTATCTGGAGCCTTCGATACGCTTGCCGGATGGCTTTCGCGAAATCGATGCAGAATTGCGCTCGGTCATGCGGAGCCACGTGCAGCGTGGCAAGGTGGAGTGCATGCTGCGCTACGAGGCGTCATCAGGACAGGTTCAGCCTATCGAGGTAAACCTGGAGCTGGTCACCGAGCTCCATTCCGCCATGGATCGCATTGCCCGCATACTCGACAACCCCGCCCACATCAGCGCGCTCGATATCCTGCAGTTTCCAGGGGTATGGCAACGCGGCGAAGACGATCTGGAGTCGATTCAGCAAGACGCGCTGACGCTCTTCGCCGAAGCGCTGGAAGAGCTGTGTGCCATGCGCGCCCGCGAAGGCGCCCGAATCCTGCCGATGATCGAAACCCGAATTGACGGTATTCGCGCTCAGGTGCGAGCCGTGCGCGATCAACTGCCGATCATCATGGATCGCCAGGCCGATGCCATTCGCGCACGTATTGCCGACTTGCAGGAGCAGATCGATGACCATCGTATCGAACAGGAGCTCGTGATCATGCTACAGAAGGCCGACGTGGCCGAAGAGCTCGACCGGCTGGAATCGCATCTGAAGGAAATTGGTAATAATCTGGTAAAAAACGAGCCAGTGGGCCGTCGTCTGGATTTCCTGATGCAGGAGCTGAATCGCGAAGCCAATACCCTGTCGTCCAAGTCCCTGGCCAGCTCAACCAGTCAGCAGGCCGTGGAAATCAAGGTGCTCATCGAACAAATGAGAGAGCAGATCCAGAATATTGAATAACAAAAAAGGCCGCGACTGATCATCAGTGGCGGCCTCGCGGATAGCTGTGGCGCTACCTTAGAACGTGATACCCATACCGAGGCTGTATACGAACGAGCCGTCGTCGAAGTTATCCTGCGCTTCATTGCTGGAATCGAAGAAGAACTGGTATTCAGCCTGCAGCTGAACGAAGGTGTCATCTTTGACGAAGTACTTCACACCGGCCTCAGGGCCCGCAAACCCGGTTTCCTCGACCCCATCACCGTATACCATACCAATGTTAGCGCCTACGAATGGACGCCACTCGGTATTACCAAAGTGATAGTCATAGAAGAGGCGGGTCGCGCCGTTCCAGTTGTTGTCGTCGCCCGTGTCGGCAATACCAACGCTCTGGCGAATACCAGCTACACCCTCAGGTGACAGGTATTTACCGTAGTCAAAACTCAGGTTGAAAACGTTCGCCTCAAAGTCCTTGTTGCTCGCACCCGAGCCAGCGAGCGTCAACAGCTGGTCTCCAGTCTGAGGTTCGGCGTAGGCGCCAACGGAAAGGCCGCTGCACAGTGCTGCGATTGCTAATGTCCTTGTGGTTTTCATAGTAACTCCGATTCGTTAATCACTGTTAGGGTTGAACTTCCGTAATTCACTTTGAGTGCTACGGGCCCGGATCGACGGAGTGATTAACGAACTGCGGGAATTACTTACGCTGTAATGTATTTGTAATGTCCCGTTCATGCTTTATATATTAATGGTTTAGGAAGAGGTCCTCAAAATATGACGATAGGTGCCGTTTTACAGGGCCGTTAGGGTTCGCCGGTCGACATGGCGGTGAGCGGTGCTGGTGTGGCTGAGGTGACCTCCATCTCGCTGACCTTGAGCAAACGGCTCACGATACGCTGTACCGAGGGAGAAAACCCGAGTCCCAGATGAGCCTGTGGCACTTCGATGTGCTCGATATCCGGCGTCCAGTGGTCGATGCAGGCCTCCCACGACACGACGCCATCCCGTCGCGAATATATGGCCTTGACGGGCACCTGAATCGGGTTGTCGTAGCGCGCCTTGATGTCCGCTTCAATCTGATCGAGATCATGGCCCTGCCGTTCATAGAATTTGGCTACGATGGTATAGCGAGGTCCACCGATCACCGGCGTGCCCAGGGTGATCACTTGACGAACGTGCTGCGGCATATCGCGGGCCACTTCTCTGGATATATAGCCGCCGAGGCTCCAGCCAATCAGGGTGACTGGTTCGCCGCTGGACTCTGCGAGCTCGCGAACCCGCCGTTGAACCAGGGGCAGGAAGTGGCGCACGTCGCCAGTATTGAAGCCCTGGCCCCAGTCCACTGTTCTGTATCCTGCGTCCTCGGCGGTCTGTCTGAGCACGAACAGCGAGCGTGGACCGCCGCCGAAGCCGGGTACCAGCATGGCTGTGCGCTTGCTCGCCGGGCGGCGGAAGGCCTTGTAGGCGCGACGGCCAATGAAGCGATCACTGAAGGGAGAGGCTGAGTCGGCTACATAGTGCATGATATCCAGCCCCATGCTGCACTCCCTCAGCTGCAGTAGGCGGCTAGGCGGCAAAATGCCTGTCTTGTACATGGTAAAGCCCTCTTTATCAGTCGCGTCGTCCGGCAGGCCGTGGTGCTTGCAGGCTGAAACCTTCAATAATGCGGTGGCTTTTCGTGCTCAGGTGATCCGCCCTGGCGGTCATGCAGTTGCTGATCCACCTTGTCGGCGAAATCGGCCAGCAGCTTCTCGAGTCGGTCTATGGTGTTCTGCTGGGTGACCAGCGCATCATCGAGCTGCAGCAAGGTGTCTTCCTGGAAGAGAAATCGGCTCTGCAGATCTTCCAGAGCGGATTCGAGTTGCTGCAAGCGGGTGGCCGTCGCGTGTCCAGCCATCGCTGAAGAATCGCCGGCAAGTTCATGATCGTGGTCACTATGACCGCTGGGGTGAGCTTTGTTCATGGTCGAAACATGTATCCCTGTATGCTATTTCACTGACAGTTTGGGCGCATCAGACTGGCCGGAAGCTGCCAAGAACAGCTATTCTTGTCCATTAGCATAGCAGCCGATCCTCTCGAAGGAGGCGGTCGCTCATCAGCCACATTCTGTTATACGGCCAAAAATCATGACCGCAGCACCAGCTCCAGTATCTCACGACAAGGCTTCCTCAGCATTCGGCGGCGAGACAGGACATCGTGTTCGCGGCCAGCTGTTCGTGGTGTCCGCGCCGTCCGGGGCTGGCAAGACCAGTCTGGTGACGGCGCTACTCAAGCGGGAGCAGCGGCTCAAGGTGTCTATTTCGCACACCACACGCAAGCCGCGCCAGGGCGAAGTAGACGGTGTGCATTATCATTTCGTGAGTCGGGAAGATTTTATCGAACGTCAGGCAGACGGCGCCTTTCTCGAATCTGCAGACGTATTTGGCAATCTTTACGGCACTTGCTCAGATTGGGTTGATGAGCAACTACAGGCCGGCATCGACGTGATCCTGGAAATCGATTGGCAGGGGGCAGCACAGGTGAGGCGGCTCAGGCCCGAAACGCGTTCGATCTTCATCCTGCCCCCTTCGCTGGCCGCTCTCGAGTCCCGCCTGCGAAATCGAAAGCTGGATGCCGATGACGTCATTGCCAAGCGGCTCGGCAAGGCCTCCTCAGAGATGGCTCACTATCCCGAATACGACTATCTCATCGTCAACGACGATTTCGATACGGCGCTCGATGCCTTGAGCGCAGTGTTTCTGGCTGAGCGGCACAGTCTGGCGCGGCAGGCGCCTGCCCTGGCCGATATCCTCAATGATCTGTGCGGAGCAGACGGCGACCATTGATAGAGGTGGTCTGAATGTTGTACACTTCGTGCCCGTTTAATTTCCCCAAAGGCCCTGTTCATGGCTCGAGTCACTGTCGAAGATTGTCTTGATCACGTTGAAAACCGCTTCGAGCTCGTATTGCTTGCGACCAAGCGTTCACGTCAGCTCGCCCATGGCATACGCGATGCCAAGGTCGAGTGGGAGAATGACAAGGTGACCGTGGTCGCCTTGCGCGAGATTGCCAAGGGCCTCATCACCAAGAAAACCATAGAAGATCTCGACGACTGAGATTGCCAGAACTTCATGTAGGACGTCATGTCCTAGCCTGTAGGCAAGTCTATGCCTGACAGGCTGTCTGCGCTATATTCATACGCATGACCATTGAAATTCTCGCAGATCGACTGGGCAGCTATCTCGATCCACAGGAAGTGGACCGGGTCAGGCGTGCCTACTACTATGCCGAGCAGGCCCATGATGGGCAGTATCGGCAGAGTGGTGAGGAATATATTACCCATCCCCTTGCCGTAGCCAACGTACTGGCCGACCTGCAACTCGACAGCGAGTGCCTGGCAGCCGCCCTGCTGCATGACGTTATTGAAGACACTGGTATTCCCAAAGAGGCCATCGACGGTCAATTTGGCCGTGAAGTCGCTGAGCTCGTCGATGGGGTCAGCAAGCTCACCCAGATCGAATTCAAATCCCGCGCTGAGGCTCAGGCCGAGAACTTTCAGAAGATGGCGCTGGCCATGTCGAGAGACATCCGCGTTATTCTCGTCAAGCTCGCCGACCGTCTCCACAACATGCGTACACTCGGCCCCCTGAAGCCTGAAAAGCGTCGGCGCATTGCGACCGAAACGCTAGACATTTACGCGCCCATCGCTCATCGCCTCGGCATTCATTCCGTCAGCACGGAGCTGGAGGATCTCGGCTTCGGTGCCATGTATCCGATGCGGGCGAAGTACATCCGGGAAGCGGTGCGCAAGCTACGCGGCAACCACATCGGCATCATCGAGGACATTCAGCGCTCGTTCGAGTCGAGTCTGCGCGAAAAAGGTATTCAGGCCCGAGTGGAAGGTCGCGAAAAGCACCTCCACAGTATCTATCAGAAGATGAAGCTGAAGCGCAGTTCCTTCCAGGACATCATGGATGTCTATGCGTTGCGAGTAGTGACGAATAGTGCTGACGACTGCTATCGCATTCTCGGCATGGTGCACAGCCTGTTCAAGCCACTGCCCGGTCGCTTCAAGGATTATATCGCGCTGCCGAAGGCCAACGGCTACCAGTCTCTGCACACCACCCTGTTCAATTCGCAGGTCAACATCGAGGTGCAGATCCGCACCGAGGAGATGGATCGCGTCGCCAAGTCCGGCATTGCCGCGCACTGGCTCTATAAGCGCTCTGACCTTGCCGACAACCAGCAGAAGCGCGCGCAGAAGTGGGTCAATGAAATGCTCGAGCTCAGGGAGAAGACTTCAGATTCCCTCGACTTTATTGAGCACGTCAAGATCGACCTGTTCCCGGATGAGATCTATGTATTCACGCCAAAGGGGAGGATTCTCGAGCTGCCAGCTGGGGCAACGCCGATCGACTTCGCCTACGCCATCCACACCGACGTGGGTAATTCAGCCGTTGCCTGCCGCATCAACAAGCATCTTGCGCCATTGAGCGTCAGTCTGAAGAGTGGTCAGACCGTGGAAATCATCACCACGCCGGGCGCCATGCCTAAAGATGCCTGGATGGACTTCGCAGTTACTGGCAAGGCCAGAAGCTCTGTTCGCCACCACCTTCGAAAGATTCAGCTGGAAGAGGCGCGGGATCTTGGCTATCGCCTGCTCAACAAGGCGCTGGAGGATCTTGGCTACAAGCTCGAGTCAATCAGCGATGCCCAGATTGCCCTTGTGCTGAAGCATAATTCGCTCACCGGGCTCGACAAGATGCTCGAGGAAATCGGTCTCGGTAACCGCATGCCCTTCATTGTGGCGCGGCAGTTACTGAGCATCCCGGAAAATATCGATGAGGTCCTGCCCAAGGGCCCGGCACAGGAAGCGCACTCGGCACTGCTCATCGAAGGGACCGCCGAAAGCGTCCTCACCTTCGCTCGTTGCTGCAAGCCCATTCCGGGCGACCCGATTGTGGGCTACCTCAAGGAAGGCAAGGGCATGGTCATCCATGCTGCCGACTGCGAGCGCCTGCGTGAGCTTCTGGTGGATCCCGATAACTTCATACCGCTGCACTGGGGCAAGAACATCACTGACGAGTTCGTCGTGGAGTTGCGCATCGAAGCCGAAAAGCAGCGCGGCGTCATCGCCGAGGTGGCCAGTACGATCACGCTGGCTGAAAGCAGTATCGAGCACATTCAGGTCATGGAGCAGAACGCCCGTCACGTTGTCATCAAGGTCCTGCTCAATGTGCAGGGGCGCAGCCATCTGGCACGGGTCATGCGAAAGCTCAGGCACCTGAAGGTCGTTACCAGCCTGGCGCGCTACAAGCGGCACTGACCACACAAGACCGTAATTCAATTTTGTTCAACCTTATCAAGCATCTGCATGAGGAATTCGTAGTCATGACAAACAAGTCCATTATTCATACCGATGATGCACCGAGTGCCATCGGCACCTATTCGCAGGCTGTAAAAGCTGGCAATACCATGTATCTCTCAGGTCAGATCCCGCTGGATCCCAAGACCATGGAAGTCGTCAGTGGCGACTTCAAGGCCATGACGACACAGGTATTCGAGAACCTGCAGGCGGTCTGTCGCGCTGCGGGCGGTGAGCTGTCGGATATCGTCAAACTCAATATCTACCTCACAGACTTGAGCAATTTTGCCCAGCTCAATGAAGTCATGGCCACCTACTTTCGTGACCCCTATCCGGCCAGGGCAGCCATCGGCGTTTCCCAGCTACCGAAAGGTGTGCCTGTGGAAATGGATGCGGTCATGGTGATCTAAGATTTTTCGGGCGCCTGGACCAGATCCTCGATGATGCGGCTGTAGCCGCTCATGAAGTCGGGATAACGGAATTCATAGCCCGTCTGCAGCAGGCGCTCAGGGAGACAGCGCTTGCTGCCAGCCCTGCCGGAACCCTCTGGCAGTCCGCCCTTCTTCAGGCTTTCACCGAAATGTGCCTTCAGCAGCTCGCGCTGCTGTGTCGGCAATGTCCGAATATATTCCCCGAGCCGCCTGGCCACCTCAGCGCGCCTGGTCGGGGTGGGATCGCTCGCCAGGTACAACGCTTCGAGCGGCTGGCCATCGAGCAGCCTCTGAAGCAGATATTTCAGCACACCCACGCAGTCAGCGTCATGAATCCGGTTGGTGAAGGGTGAAGAGTCCGCGGTCTCGCTGTCGGGGAGCGATTCAGACAGCAGGGCTGTGGCGACTACGCCGCGCAGCATACCGAGTCGCGTTGGACCATAGATGCCGCTAAATCGCACGGCTGTGCCGGGCAGAGGGCTCGCCCGCAACCGGTCTTCAGCTTCGAGCATGATTTGCCCGCTGAATCGCGACGGTGCTGTGGGCGACGCTTCATTGACTGCAACATCATCATCCTGGCCGTAAACCCCAGTACTGGAGATGAAGAATACATGCGGCAACGGTGCTTTATTTCCCTCGCGCGACTGCGCAGCCTCGTAGTGTGACAGTATGGCCCGGAGCGGCTCGACATAAGCCTTGCGATAACCCTCAGGACTCATCTCCGAAGGCGTCAGACAGTAGATGATCGCGAGCGGATGCTCTGGCAGTCTGCTGAAATCCGGACTGAGCAGGTCCATCGCCTCGTGACTGAGGCTCACCCTTGCATCGGCCGATGCGGCTGCGTCTCGTGGAGAGCGTGATACAGCACAAATGCTCAGTCTGTCGGCCGCCGCGCCCAGCCGCAGTGGCGACGCCATGAGGGACTGTGCGAGCGCAGTATTGAGCTGGCCATAGCCCAGCAGAAGCAGTTCGGCGGCGTGAGTAGCGTTGGTCGTCATGGCAGGCTATATCCTTTCGAGGCACTTGAGCGGCCTTGCAGAATGGCGCATCAGCCGTTTTCTCTCAAGACCTGTCAGCGGCCTGCCTCATCCAAACGGTTGAGCGATAACCAACCTTCTGAACGATTCGCACAGCCCGCAGAGAGCCTACCCTAGAGCGTTCTTAAATCCCCTCAACCAAAAAAGGAACGCAGGGATATGACATCAAGGAGCGTCAGACGCGGCATGCTGACTCTGGCATTGGCGGCACTATTTGCAGCCGGGCCAGCCGCCGCCTTCAAGGTGGTCGGCTATTTCCCGACCTGGCAGGGTGATGTGAACAGCATCCCTTACGAGCGGTTGACCCACATCAACTATTCCTTTGTATTGCCAACCGCGAACGGCGGCTTGCAGGCCCTGCCTGGTGGCGGGGCACGACTGAACAACCTGGTCAATCAGGCGCACGCAAAAGGCGTCAAAGTGCTCATTGCGGTCGGCGGCTGGAATGATGGTGATGATTCGGCTTTCATCAGCCTGGCGGCCAATAGCAGCTCCAGAGCCAACTTCGTCAGCAATATCGTGAATTTCGTCAACCAGTACGGTCTCGATGGTGTGGATATCGACTGGGAATATCCCAACGCCGGTGCCGAGGCGAATAATTTCCGGATATTGATGCAGGATCTCAATCGCGCTCTCAAGCCACGCGGTAAGCTGCTGACGGCGGCGGTGACTCATAACGACTGGCCAGGCAGTGTAGGTTCGGCGGTCATCGAAGCCGTCGACTTCCTCAATCTCATGGTCTACGACCTCAACTATCCGCACTCGACTTATCAGGCGGCGCAAGCAGCGCTCACACACTGGAAGTTCAACGAGGGTCTACCCAAGAGCAAGGCGGTACTAGGCGTGCCGTTCTACTCACGCACAAATTATCTCGCCTATCGCGACATTATCGCGCGCCATGGCGCAAGCGCTGCCCAGGTTGATAACGCCGGTGGCCTGGACTACAACGGACAGCCGACTATCAAGGCCAAAGCCGAACTCGCGCTGGATGAAGCCGGGGGCATCATGTTCTGGGAGATCTCGCAGGATACCCGTGACAACCTCTCGCTGATGAAGACCATCTGGGATACCGTTGGCCACGCAGCCGGTGGTAACGGCGACAACGGTGGCGGTGATGACAATGGCGGCGGCGGTGGCAACCCGACCGACAGCTATCCTGACTGGAACAGCAACACCTATTACGCCGTAGGCGCCATCGTGCGCTACGAGGGCAGACTGTACATCGCGGAACATGCAAATCCCGGTTATAGCCCAACCATCAGCACCTGGTTCTGGGACCCCTATACCGATACCGGGGGCGGCAACAATGGCGGTGACAACGGTGGCACCCAGACCTACCCGGACTGGCGGGCAGGAACGCAGTATGCGAAAGGCGCTGTGGTCAGATTCAATGGCAAGTTATATGTCGCCGAGCACGCCAACCCTGGCTACGATCCCACGATCAGCACCTGGTATTGGGATCCGTACACACCAGCCTCCGGCGTCGACCCAGGGTGAAATAATGGTGGCGGCGATGATGGGCTGCTCTGGTAGCAGCATCGTGGAATGGAGCTGCCTCGACTGTAACTAGTATCCCCTCTGGCCCGGAAGCGCTGCTGTTTCCGGGCACCCTGCTAAAAAGTCTTTAACTATTGAAACAATTGAAATACATTGGCTGAGGCTATATATCTTGAGGTAGGCCACGCGTCCGCGGTGGACCAAGGTTTCAGGAGTGCCCGACCAATGACCCTTACAGAACTGCGCTATATCGTCACGCTCGCAGAGGAGCGTCATTTCGGCCGGGCCGCCGAGCGCTGTCATGTCAGCCAACCCACCCTGAGTGTGGCCGTGAAGAAGCTGGAAGACGAACTGGCTATCACCCTGTTCGAGCGCAGCAAGAGCAGCATCGCCATTACCGATATCGGCATACGCATCATCGAGCAATCACGTCATGTGCTTGATGAAATCGGCGTGCTGAAGAATATCGCGCAGTCGGGCAAGGATCAGCTGGGCTCGTCATTGCGGCTTGGCGCCATCCTCACCGTTGGGCCCTATCTGTTTCCCCATCTCACCCCACAGGTCAGGCAGGCGGCACCGAACATGCCGCTGTATATCGAAGAAAATTATACCTCTGCCCTGCGGGAGCGGCTGCGTCATAACGAACTCGATGCCATCATCGTCGCACTCCCGTTCTCCGAACCCGAGGTGCTGACCAAGCCCCTCTACGATGAGCCTTTCGTGGTGCTCATGCCAGCCGACCATCCGCTGACCAAGTTCAAGGCGATACCGACCGATGCCTTGCCCGTTGATGAGCTGCTCCTGCTCGGCCCCGGCCACTGCTTTCGTGACCAGGTCATCGAGTCATGTCCGCAGTTGACCGAGCGCCTGCGTGACCTTGACCGCGGCCAGAGTATGTCCCAGCAGCGTAGCGGGCAGCGCGGCGACCCGCGGCAGGTGCAAAGTGGCAACGGCCGCCTGATGACCGAAGGCACCAGTCTGGAAACCATACGCCACATGGTGGCCTCCGGGCTCGGCATCACCGTTCTGCCGGCCTCGGCCGCGCTGACCGATCGCTACAGCCCCGGCGTCCTCACGGTACGACCGTTCGAGGCACCTTCACCGTTCAGAACGGTCGGCCTGGCCTGGCGGGTCAGTTTTCCCCGGCCCAAGGCCATCGACGTGCTCACCAGAGCGGCGGGGCAGTGTCGGATACTGGATTGAGCCAGGGCGCGAGCAGGGTCGCGCATCCCAGTGAACAAGCCATCGAGCAGCCGGTCGACTGCCTGAAGGGTATTGGGCCCGCCCTCAGTGAGAAGCTGGCGCTGGCCGGCATCGTGACCGTCAGAGACCTGCTGCTTCATCTGCCTCTTCGGTATGAGGACCGCACCCGCGTAGTGCCGATCGCCAGTCTCAAAATCGGCCGCGGCTGCCGAATCTGCTGCACGGTGGTCAGTGCCCAGAGTGAACAGGGTCGGCGCCCCAGTCTTTTCGTACGGGTGCAGGATGCGACCGGTACCTGTGGGTTGCGCTTCTACTACCCCTCGGCTGCCTTGCGAAACCTGTATCTGCCAGGTGTGCTCCTGGATCTTTTTGGCGAGCCGCGGCCGGGCCGCAACGGGGTGGAGTTCTATCATCCCGAAGTCATGCCGGAAGGTACCCCTGATGCCGGGGAAGACGACGGAGCTGAGGAGGCAGGAGGAAGCCGCGCGCTGATGGCTGGACTCAACACGCCGCGTCTGACGGCCGTGTACCCGGCCCTGGCAGGCCTCGCACAGACACAGCTGCGTCAGCTCATCGTCCAGTCGCTCGGACTGCTTCGCTCCGCCACGCTCATCGAACATTTGCCAAGGCCGCAAGGAGCGCTCACCGCGCCCGAGAAAACCGTGCTCCACTGCGGGCTGAGCCAGGCGCTGCACATCGTTCACCAGCCCGAACGCCTGGCGATGGCAGAAGACGACGCGCCCGAGGCGGTGCGTGCCGACCGCTCACCCATCGAGCTCGCCCAGGATCGGCTTTCGCTAGAGGAACTGCTCGCCCATCACCTCAGCCTGCTGCGCCTGAGGAAGCAGATGAAATCGCGCCAGGGGTTCGTCGTCGATGGTAAGCCCAGGCTCAGTCAGCAGCTCCAGGCCACACTGCCGTTTCGGCTGACTGGCGCGCAGCAGCGGGTGATGCAGGAGATTCGCGCCGATCTCGCTACCGGCCAGCCGATGCAACGTCTGCTTCAGGGCGATGTCGGGTCCGGCAAGACCCTCGTTGCCGCGTTGTCGGCGCTCGACTGCATCGATAGCGGCTTACAGGTGGCGTTGATGGCCCCAACCGAAGTACTTGCCGAGCAACATATCGACAGCTTTCGCAGCTGGTGCCAGCCACTTGGCGTCAGCGTCCAGCTGCTCACCGGCTCCATGCGGGGCGCTGAGAAAAAAGCGGTCAAGGCGCTTATCGCCAGTGGCAGCGCGCAAATCGTCATCGGTACCCATGCGCTGTTCCAGAAGGACGTCCTGTTTCGGCAGCTCGGGCTGATCATCATCGACGAACAGCATCGCTTCGGCGTCGGCCAGCGCCTGGCCCTGAAAGACAAAGGCCGTCAGCCCCACCAGCTGGTGATGACCGCCACACCGATTCCGCGCACGCTGGCGATGAGTATCTACGCCGACCTGGACACTTCTGTTATCGATGAACTCCCACCGGGTCGGCAGATCATTCAGACCAGTGTGGTGCCCTCGAAGCGCCGCGAGGATCTCATCGAGCGGATAGCGCATGCCCTGTCTGAGGGCGCCCAGGTCTACTGGGTCTGCACGCTCGTGGCCGAGTCAGAAGCCATCGAGAGTCAGGCTGCCGAATCGACCGCCACCATGCTGGCTGCGGCGCTGCCCGGCTTCAGTGTCGGCCTGGTGCACGGCCAGATGAAGTCGGATGCCAAGCGCATGGTCATGCAGCATTTCAAGTCAGGCGAAATACAGCTGCTGGTGGCGACCACGGTGATCGAAGTGGGCGTGAACGTGCCCAACGCCAGCCTCATGGTGATCGAGAACTCGGAAAGGCTGGGTCTGGCTCAACTGCATCAGCTCAGAGGTCGCGTCGGCCGAGGCGCCAAGCAGAGCTACTGTCTGCTGGTCTACGATGCGCCACTGTCGCAACTGGCAAAACAGCGCCTGCAGACCATGCGCGAAAGCCACGATGGCTTCTATATCGCCGAAAAGGATCTTGAAATCAGAGGCCCTGGCGAAGTGCTCGGTGTCCGACAGGCAGGGTCGCTCAACTTCAGGATCGCTGATCTGCAGCGAGACCAGCATCTGCTGCCGCTGGTCAAGAAGCTGGCTGCAGCCGCCACGCCAGCCCTCGAATCCGAGTTGAGTACACGTTGGCTTCAGCACCGGATGCAGTTCGTCGAGGTGTGACCGGCTGCTGAAGATGGCGCTCGAATGCGGCCTGGCAAACGTGTGATTTTGGGATCTACTGCTAGAATTTCCTGTATATGACTCAACATGACGGCGACAGTCGCACAGGTACCAGCATGGCTATTCCCAATGCAGTAGAGCAGGTGTATTCCTCACTTCTCGACGAAGTCGAATCCACGGCCAATCCACTTGCCCGCCCTGTCAGTGTCAACCCAGAGAGCGTTCAGCCCGAGCAGCGGGTACGCAGCCAGATCTTGCACGATGCCATGGGGCGTGTGCAGGTGCTCATGCCGGTCAATGCCCTGCTCGATCTTGAAGACCTGAACCAGCAACTTGGCCGCGATCTCCGGGCTGTATCAATCATTGAAACTGAAGTGCTGTGCTCACGCTTCGGCTGGAGCAGTATTCCAGCCATTCCGGCGATCACCCAGATGCCCTGCATTGTGGAGCAGTCGCTGATGGCTCAGGACAGGGTGGTGATCGATGGCGAATATGACAATAGCTGCATCGCGCTCGATAAGGCCTTGTTTGCCAGTCTGCATCAGAAGTCGCGAGTCCTCCACTTCAGTCAGCCGCTGGAATTGCTGCGCGTCAATCGTAATGCGCCCGAGAAGGACCACGAACAGATCGTCAAGGCCATTCAGAGTCTGACCAGCCTCAGAATCGAGAAACGCCTGCAGGACACGCTCGAGCTACCGCCATTGCCGCAGACGGCACAGCGCATCATCCAGCTCAGGGTCGACCCCAACGCAGGTGTGTACGATCTCTCCGATATCGTCGAAACAGATCCGGCTTTGGCCGCTCAGGTCGTCAGCTGGGCCCGTTCTTCGTTCTACGCCGCCCCAGGCAAGATCAGTTCCGTGCACGATGCCATCATGCGAGTGCTGGGCTACGACCTGGTCATGAACCTCTCGATAGGCCTTTCGCTCGGCAGCATGCTGAGAATTCCAAGGAACGTACCTGAAGGGTTTACGCCTTATTGGGAGCAGGCCGTCTGGACTGCGACGCTCAGTGGCGCGTTGGCGGACGCCATCCCCCGGGCGCTGCGACCCGATCGAGGGCTCTGTTATCTGGCAGGGCTGCTGCACAACCTCGGCTACCTCGTGCTGGCCCATGTATTTCCGCCGCATTTCGAACAGGTCAACCGTATCTGTGAAGTAAACCCGCACCTGGACTCGGAATTGTGTGAGCAGCATGTTCTCGGCGTCAACAGAGAGCAGATTGGTAGCCGTCTGATGTACATCTGGAACATGCCGGATGAGCTCGTCGACGCTATTCGACAGCAGAAAAATGTGCTGCCTGAAGACGCACCCTCGCAATACGCGAAGGTGCTGTTCCTGGCGACACAGCTGCTCAGACGGCAGGGCATTGGCCAAGGCCCAGTCATCGAGATGCCAGAAGAGTTGTTCGCTTCGCTCGGCCTGTCCCGGGACACCGCCGACACCGTTGCCGAGACGCTGTTCGACATGTCAGATGAAATCAGGAGTCTGGCCAGCCAACTCTCGCCTGACGTCTAATTTTTTTACAACCTTCAGAATCAATGCCTTCAGCGCCAGACGAATCCTGGCCTGCAGGCCTCCCCGTGGCTGCTCAACCCACCATATCCCATGACTTCTGTAAGCAAATGCAGCCTCAGGTATCCGCAAGTAGAACTGCGGTTGCGGGATGTTTGCGGGGCGGCTAACGCTGTTATACGATTGTCGAATGACTTTACAGTCTTGGTGCGTTTCAGGCTGATCAGTCCAGTCCGGCCAGACTAGATATCAATTTGTTATTTTTAAGCTATTGATATTAAGATGAATGTTGAATTATGGCCCAGGAATAGCTATGTTACAGGTATATATCAAGGTTATTGGTATATTAACTCTCTGTTCGTTGCGAGGGCGAAACTCGCAAAGGATAAGCGTTAGTGCTATGGCGGTGATTGTTAGCTCTCCCACTGATTCAGTGAGGAGAGCTTTTTTATGTCCGCCGTTTAGTGGCGCGGCCCTGTCGTGCAGCTAGGGCCCTTCAATCAAGCGGCTGAAGACACTGGTGTTGCCGGTTTCGGCGAGCCAAGCGCTGGCGCCAGGCAAAAATTGCTCGTCACCGGGGCCAGTGGCTTTCTGGGTAGCGAAATCTGCTATCAGGCCGCCTCTGCTTATGAAGTCTACGCACTCAGTCACGAGCGCGCTGTACCTGATACGCTCGCCGCCTGGCGCTCGCGCATCGATCTTTGTGATGCCGACATGCTGTCCGCACTGTTTCATCAATTCAAGCCTCAACTCGTCGTTCACTGCGCGGCCATGAGCTCGCCAGAGGCCTGTGAGGAGGACCCGGTAGCGTCCGAGCTGATCAATATACAGAGCACACGCCTGCTCGCAGCACTCTGCGCCGAAACCGGCTGCCGGCTGATCTTCACGTCAACCGATCTCGTCTACGATGGTCTGCTGGGGCATTACGACGAAACAGCGCAGCCGCGGCCGGTCAACACATACGGCCGGCACAAGGTGGAAGCAGAGCAGGCCGTCAAGGCTTCTGGCTGTCATGGCATCATCTGCCGTCTTCCGCTGTTATTCGGTCACGGGCGCCTGCAACCGTCGCCGATGGAGCGCACGCTTGAGCGCTGGGCTGCTGGCGAAACCGTTACCGGCTTCAGTGACGAATACCGCTCCACCATCAGTTATGCCGCAGCGGCCAGAGGCCTGCTGCAGCTGGCCGAGTCAGTGCCAAGGCATCAGATGCAACTGCTGCATCTGGGTGGCCTGCAAACCGTTTCAAGATTCGAGTTCCTGCAAGCGCTGGCCGAGCGCTTGCAGCATTATTGCGAGCAACGGGTCGATGCCACGGACAATCATCGCCGTCCGGCACATCCCACGTTGGTCAGCGCTGCCGCGAGTGCGATGGCCTACACGAAGAGCGGTTTGCGTGAGCAGGCGAGATTACTCGCAGCCAGACCAGCCGATGTCAGCCTGGACAGCCGCGCCGCGCGCGAGTTCGATTTGCGCATGCCCTTTCTCGACAATCAGCTCGACGCTGCACTGAACTGTTATGATGAAGCGTACCACCAGAAACGATAGCGGCTCCTGAACTGGAGCGGCGCAAGTACAGGTGTAATGGAGGACTCGGCTATGGTAACGATGCAGGAAATGATGAGCACGCCAGTGCGAACACTGTCACCGGATGATTCTGTACTGGATGCGCGCCGGGCTATGGCCGAATGGCGCGTTCGGCATATTCCCATACTCTCGGTGCATGAGATTCCGGAAAAACGCCGGCTCGTCGGCATCGTGAGTCGCGGCGATCTGCTCGCGGCGATGGATTCTGATATCTATGCGATGACGGAGGACGAACGGGCGGAACATGAAGCCAGTATCAGCCTCGAACGCATCATGACGAAAAATGTCGCCACTGCGTCTCCAGAAACGGGCATGGCCGATGGCGCCAATTTCCTGCTCAATCGCAAGGTCGGCTGCCTCCCCATCGTTCGTGAAAAGCAGGTCATCGGCATCGTGACAGACCATGATTTCGTGCGGGCTACGCTGAAATTACTGGAGCGTCTGGAAACAGAATCGCCGGTCGAAAACGATTAACACGGTCTGCACTCCTGTCCTTCACGGTCCTGGTGCTTCGTAAGCCCGGACACCGGCGCTTCAATTCATCAGCCTCATCGCTGCAAGTGGCTGTTGTGGAGTGAGTTTTTTTCGAGGCGTCCGGGTTTAGTGAGCGCGGTTGTGCTCTGTTTGCACGGGTGCGTTGTTTTACTCATGCTGGTGTCAATTAGGCGCGATATTGATTGGCTTTGTTGGTCGGTATGGCGCTGAATACAAGGGCTTTTTTGGTGGAGGCAGTACAGTCGGTTGAGGAAGGAGGCGCGGGCTTACTGAGCGCGCATTATAATAAGCTGTTAGCGGTACAAAATATGCGCTTCTTCATTAGCGGTGAGCTAGACTCAGAAATTGCAGAGGTGTTCCGGGCGATACGTCAGCAGGTTGAGAAACAGCTAAATGAGCACTTGGCCGGGCAAATGTATGGTTCAGCAATAGAGAAGATTGCACTCGCACCCATCATCCGTGGGCCGCGATTCAGTCCTGCTTCAGAACGAAGGTTGGTCCAGCACAAGAGTAAGACTGCTGATTACCGGCTTGTCATCGAGTACGATCGGTTTCTAAATGGATCAGAGCAAGTTCGTAGGCAGCTTCTAGTGGAAAATCTGCTCCTAGCCGTAGATGATCTTGGCCGAAAACTTGGTAATAAATTTGAAGGCCAGCGCCTCGCCCAGGATATTTCAACTCTTTTTAGGCTGCCAAGTTAAGCCGCTAACAAGGCGCTGCAACCGACCGTCGGCAACTGTCACCTTTTGTGCAGAGCACAAAAAGCGCCAGTTACCTCCGGCGGCTGAGCGCAGCGTTATTTGTCGGCAGTGTCGCGGTAGGCCTCGGCGGGAGTAGTCCCTGGAGGCACCAGCTTTGGTTCGGTAGTCCGCCTTAGCTGCAGAATTCAGCTAATCTTTTGGCAAGCTCCGCCGATCGGGATTATGAGGCCGGTTGTAGTCTCGATCAGCGAGTCTGGACCGGCTTTCGAAGACGACATAGTCTCAATAGTGCAGGTTTTACGGCATGGGTAATTTGATCGAGACAGCCGGGTTTCAAGAGTGCAGCGTCTTCAAGCCCACGCCAAATAACAAGTGGTTGCTGCAGTCGCCAAGGCGCGGTGCGCCTTGGTACCTTCGCTGCGCTCAGCGCAGCAGAACCAAGCGTTACGCATACAAGGATAGAGGTTCTTTTTGATTCTGAATCGAATAGCAAAGTTGGTAGCTTCCGACGAAGTACGTATCTCTGCTCATGGCTATGATGAGCTCGCAGAGGACGATCTATCGGTTCGTGATATTCTAGATGGTGTGAAGTCTGCTGTTGCAGTTGAAGAGTACCCGGAATTCCCAAAAGGGCAGTCGGTACTAGCTTTGCAACAAGATGGTTCCGGTAACCCGGTTCATGTGGTGTGGGGCATCCCCAAAGGACGTGACACTCCAGCCGTTTTAATCACTGCTTATCGTCCTAGCACGACTCGCTGGGATTCGACTTTTCTGAGGAGACTGAAATGAGCGGTACCACTAGAACAAAGTACATTCATTACGGGCAACTCGTTGCAGAAGTAGAAGTTGAGTTGCTGGATGACGATGAGAGTTGGGGGCCGCATCTTTCGAAGGAGGATGCGCTGAAGCTAGACGACGTCCGAAGCGCGTTGCGTAGTGGAAACATTGAAGAAGCTGCTCGATTCGGTACTGTGTACGAGCTGCACCAAGTGGCCTCACAACGTGCGTAACAAGGCCATGCAAGGGACAATTTTCCGCTCCGTGTTCTGTGCTTTCGCTTCGCTCAATGTTTGCACAGAACACTCCGCTCCAAATTGCCCATGATGGCAGCGTTATACGTAAGGAACTATGGCGATAATCTCTAGAACAGTGGCTTCATTAAGAGTCATGGGTGACGAACTAATTCCATCTGATATCACCGCAAAGCTTGGTTGTGAGCCTACGCGCGAGATGATCAAGGGCGAGCCCTTTTGTTGGAGTAAAAATAGCAAGCCTCGTATTGCTCGGTCTGGGATGTGGCGACTAGAAGCTGCGGAAAGAGAACCGGGCGACCTAGATTCTCAGGTATCAGAGCTGCTCGCTCAGCTAACAAGCGATCTTGATATATGGGCGGCGTTATCTCGTCAATATAGCATGGACATATTTTGTGGTGTGTTCATGGAGACTTCGATGGAAGGTATTGGTTTAACTGCAGATACAATGTTGGCACTTGGCCAACGAGGGTTAGAGATTGACTTTGATATCTACGGCCCTGACGACGATGAAAACGTATAACAAGTTGCTGCTACGGTCATCGCACAGTTGGCATCTTTTCTGCTGCGCTTCGCTGGCAAAAAAGCCGCCAACTGTACGCTGCCGCAGAGCAAGGCGTTAAATCAGTAGTGGTATCGAAGCTGGGCGATAAGTAAAGCGTCATCCGTGACCTTGTAAACCATTCGGTGGTCTTCATTGACCCGCCGGGACCAATAATCGGCGAGGCTGTGTTTGAGAGGCTCCGGTTTACCAATGCCTTCGAACGGTTCTCGCTTGGTCTCTTTGATCAGCTTATTGATTCGGTTAAGGATCTTTTTGTCAGTTTTCTGCCAGTACAAATAGTCTTCCCAGGCGTTCTTGGAGAAGATGAGTTTCATTCAAGAAGTCCCTTTTCTTGACCACCACCTTGCTCGAGCTCGGCGACGGACTCCAACAAACGACGGGCGTTTTTTGGTGCGCGCAGGAGGTATGCGGTCTCTTGCAATGCCTCGTAGTCCTCAAGCGAGATCATCACCACGGACTGCGACTTGCTCCGGGTAATGATCACAGGGGAATGGTCTTCACAGACCTGCTCCATGGTTTTCGCTAGATTGGTTCTAGCGGCTGTATAGCTAATGGCATCCATAAGGTTTCTCCTGTACAGGATGTTGACCATGTTCAGAATACCGTACGCTAAAGGATTTAACAATCGGCTCCACAGCGACCGATTTTCCGCCGCTTCGCGGCTCCATACCGGCGAGTGAGAAAGGCGTTAGTCATAATTTATGAACCGACGATTTTGGGAAACGGACCATTTTGGTGCGACAAAATCTGAGGCTTTGCCTATTCGTCTCAGAGTTGGATGAAGTAGGCAATGAACAAGCTCCCGAGCAGAACAGCTCGGCGGGCTATGTAGACTGTCCTTCGATCATAAACATTTCTTGCCTAAACTTTTTGGTTAGGAGGAACTCTATGAGCAAACAACGATACGCCCCCGAATTTAAAGACGAAGCGGTGAGACAGGTGGTCGAACGTGGCTGATACGCGAATCCTATTAAGCAAGTGATGGCGTTTATGGTGCGCGTCGAGTCTTTTTGGATCTGCGCGAGACCGGCGAACGGTGTGGGAAAAATCGTGTTGCCCGGATTATGCAGGTGAAACGGATCAAGGCCTTGCGTGGCTACAAAGCTCCTCGACAGATTGTTGACGACCGTCGCTGGTGACGCCGAACAATCTTGATAAAGCGTTTACGGTCGAGAGCCCAGCCTGAATCGAGAAATTGTACTGGACGCGCTACTCATGGCTGTCTGGCGACGGCGGCCGAAAGAACGTGTACTGGTGCATTCGGATCAGGGCTCTCAGTACAGCAGCGATGACTGGATACGATTTTGTAGCCAGCACAACCTGAAGCCCAGGACGAGCCGGCGGGGAAACTGCTGGGACCATGCCGTGGCCGAGTCATTTTTCAGCAGCCTGAAAAAAGAGCGGATCAAACGGCGCATCTACATGACACGCGAACTCGCCAAGGCGGATATATTTGATTATATCAAAGTGGTCTACAACCGCCGAAGACGGCATAGCCATCTGAACGGGCTCAGTCCCGATCAGTTCGAAGTAGTAGCCTCAAAATGAGCGCGAGACCTGTCAGAGATAGTGGGGGCAGTCCACCATGGTGACTCCGCTTCACCAGCAGAGCCTTGATATGCCACCGCGCATTGCAACGCTGAACCGGCTGTACGTTGAGTGTAGTGATCGATAAGTCCCCGTCTCACCACCTCGCTTCTGATCCTCACAGCGCTTGGGCGCGTAGCCAGAGCAAGCACGCTCATAGTCAGCAAAAGCGTTCAGTTGGCTACCGGAGACAAAACCTGAGATCAAAGAGGTGGACCGATTGAAACATTCAAGACGATTTCTGGCTGGCTTGTTGCTCCCACTTGTAGGCTGCTCGAGCCATCCGCCTCTGGAAACGGTGCCAAGTATCGACGTGCCTCGATTCATGGGGGAGTGGTATGTCATCGCCCATATACCGACTTTTATAGAGGATGAGTCTCACAACGCCATTGAAGCTTACACGCTGAATGAAGATGGCAGTGTCGCCGTAGATTTCACCTTCAATGACAAGAGTCTCGATGGGCCCTTGAAAGAATATGAATTGACGGCCTTCATCAACGAAGAATTGAATAGCAAATGGCAGGTGCAACCCTTCTGGCCTATTAAGGCCGATTACCGGATCGTCTATCTCGATGAGGCGTATGAGCAGACCGTGATTGCTCGCCCAAGCAGAGACTACGTCTGGATCATGGCTCGCTCCCCAGCCATTCCGGAGGCTGATTACGACAAGATGGTGAAGTACATCGACTCCATAGGGTACGACACCAGGGACATCAGGCGCGTGCCGCACGGCAAATGATAGTGGGCCAGGCGCTGCCGTGCAGAGCGCCCCCCAAGTCGACTCGTGCCAGTCTTGCGAACCAGCTCTGTGCAGGCCCCGGAACTGAATCTGGTAAGATTGCTGAAAGGCGAGCTACCTGAAACTTAACATAATCGATATCCGTACCTGGTTAGGTGATCTGCGGCCGGTCTCACGCCAGCGGAGAATTAAACTCACCAGGGAAGCTACATGAAAACTCGTCATCTATCGTCGCTAGCACTCACAGCATTGCTCTTAACCTTTGCTTCGGCAGCAAGCGCTCATGAAAGCGCCGGCGTTGCCGGAGGATTTATCAGCGGTGTCCTCCATCCAGTTCTCGGTTGGGATCATGTTGTTGCCATGGTCGCAGTCGGCTTGTGGGGCGCCTTTCTAGGCAAGCCTGCAGTCTGGATCCTGCCAGTGGTTTTCCCCCTGGTTATGGCTATTGGCGGCGCGATGGGCGTTCTTGGCATCCCGATTCCAGCGGTTGAAACCGGTATTGCGACATCGGCTGTCGTGCTCGGCGCAATGGTGGCTTTTGCAGTCCGACCGCCTCTCTGGATTGCAGCTGTCATAGTCGGTGCGTTCGCAATTTTTCACGGCCATGCGCACGGGACTGAGCTGCCCAACGCTGCTAGCCCACTGGCCTACAGTATTGGCTTCGTTCTCTCGACTGGTTTGTTGCATCTCTCGGGTATCGCCTTTGGACTGCTTGTGCGCTGGCCAGCGGGCAATGTGGCGGTGCGAGCTGGTGGAGGGCTGATCGCTCTGGCGGGTGTCGGTAATCTGACCGGTATGCTATGAGGTCCGGACGCGTCGGCTTTGGATGCTCATCGCTGCTGATGGTCTCTGAAACAGCGCTGGCGCATAGCCCTATCGAGGGTATCGGCAACTTCTACAACGGCCTGCTTCATCCGGTGTTCGTGCCAGCCCATCTTCTGCTGCTGTTGGCGCTGGGGCTCTTTTTGGGGCAGCGAGGTCTGAGTGCTGTGAAATCGGCTATCGGCCTGTTTGCTCTCGCGGCGATTGCCGGGCTTACTGCTGCATGGTTCTATACCCCTCCCAACGCGGAAATCATGTTGCTGGGTTTATCGGCGATTGTCGGCCTGGCCGTCGCCATCGCCCCAAACGTCACGCGGCTTCCCTGCACTGTACTCGCACTATTGGCTGGCGGTCTGCTAGGCCTTGACTCTGCGCAGGAGGGATTGAGCGGTCAGGATAAACTCATAGCCCTGATCGGCAGTGGCGTTGCCATGTGCTTGTTGTTGTTCTACCCGATGGCGCTTGCTGGTTTCGTCAGGAGTAAGCCGTGGCAGAAAATTGGTGTACGGATCGTGGGGTCCTGGATTGCAGCAAGCTCGCTTCTGGTTCTGGCCCTGTCTCTGTCCACTCAAGCCCAGACGTGAGCTATAACGGAGAGGCTTGAATAAATAGGTTGTTCAAGTTGCGAGTGTTCGTCGCTGCATGAGTATCGAGACAACAGCGCTGGCTACAGGTTTGTCATGGATTCCACAAACTTTTCGACATCAAGGGAGCCCAGGCCGGTCGCAATGTCGTAGCCGGGGCCGGCCGGGTAAGATCCGCCGCCGGCGTACCCAACCTCCACGTCATTGAGAACGGCAGAACTGCTGGGTCCTCCGTTTGCTGGCATAAGCCCGTAGAGGCCGCGTTGTATCGAGTAGGGCGAGGTATGGATGGAGTTCAACATTGGCTTGTTCACGGCCTTCCTGGCCTGATCGGCAATCGCCACCGTGCTTGTAAAGAACGCCGTCGATACCGATGTGCCGCCGATTAAGATCCACCCGCCGATTATAGAGTTATAGACTTGCACGCCCTGCTGAGGATCGGCATTGAAGGCCAGATCGGGGATGGACCGATGCGTCGTGGTGTTGGCTTTCTGAACGGCTGGGATCATCTGGTAACTGGGCATGCTTTCATATAGTGACATCCCAGCACCTGTGGAGGGCCATGCCGTCTCGACGAGAGGATTGACAGCGCTTGGCGTCGTGCCGCCCACCGCGATGACGTCCGGATGCGAGGCCGGAAATTGTACGGTATCGTTGTTGCCCGTTGCCGCGATAAACGCAATGTTACTATTCAAAAATAGGTGAGCCAGTTCGCCATCCCGAGAGGTCTCCTGGGCGCCGAATGGCATTGAGACGATATTCACCCCTAAATTTACAGCAGTTTTTATTGCCGTACTTATATCAGTTCGAGTTGCGGATTTGGCCTCGATGACGTAGACAGTCGCCCCTGGACTCACGGCATTTACCATCTGAACTGCGAGGCAGGTTGCCAAGGCGAAGTTGCTATTCGTGACCTTTCCGGCCTGATTGATGATGTTCAGGGTGATCGGGCGCGCGCTGAAATATGACGCCCATTTGTTGAGATCGTACTGCAGATTCGAATAGTGGTAGGCCGTAATGATGGCTATTTTGATCCCATAGCCTGGCGGCTTGCCATTCGCTCCAGTAGTCGGCACGTTGTAAGCCTCCAGAAACTGCTGAGGCGTCCACCCGCTGGACAGATTCGGACTGGTTGAGCTCAGTGCGAAGATTTCGGAATCCGCAGGCTGGTCCAGCACGTCACCGGCTTGTTGATACTCATCGGCCAGCACGTGAGCATGTTTGAAGTCGTCAGGGGATGAAACCTCCTGCCTGGCGTCCGAGTCACCGCATCCGTGAAGCCCCGCTGTTGCGACCCAAACAGCCAGGTACACACTGCGGCGCGCCAAAGTGGTAAAGTTTTTCATCGTTGTCCTTTTTCGAACCGAGTGGCCTCAACTATAAAAAGCATAGATCTCTTTCAGCGAATAGATACCTGATGGCTTTGCGGTCTCCAGCGCCATGACGGGCCGTCTGAGCGTCAAGGTCGTGCCAGGGGCTTCGCAGAGCAAAATCGCGGGCTTACTGGGTGATGCGATTAAAATTCGGGTCCAGGCGCCGCCGGAAAATGGCCAGGCCAATAAGGCTGTTCTTTCGCTCCTCGCGAAATTCCTGGGGGTGTCCACGAAACAGCTGAGCATTTGCGCAGGCCATACCTCTCAGAATAAGGTCGTCGAAGTGGAAGGACTATCTAAGGCCGAACTTGCCGAAAAGCTTTCTCGACTAGCGAGTTAAACAAGCTCTGAACGGAGAAAAGAGCAACATGAATACGGTGCCCACACCCTATCCAATCGGTACGCCGGGCGTTCCCTGGGGCGAGGTAGAGCGGGCCGATTGGTTGTCGCGACAAAACCGCCGACGCAGCTACGAGTCCGAGGTAATGAGCGTGATCGATAGCCTGCGTTTCCGCTTCGACATCGAAGAATACGGCCGACTCGACTATGGGCTCGACAGGTATCCGATGATGGCGATCCGCAGCGGCGACTGGGACGATAATCTGCCGATCATCCTGGTCACGGGAGGCGTACACGGCTATGAGACCAGCGGTGTATATGGTGCGCTGCAATTCGTCGATCAGCATGCTGCGGCTTACTCGGGCCGTGTGAACCTGCTGGTCGCGCCATGCGTCAGCCCTTGGGCTTACGAGCGCATTCATCGCTGGAATCCGAATGCGGCCGACCCGAACCGCTCGTTCCACGATAGCCTTTCTCCGGAAGAGTCGGCTGAAGAGTCCGCAGCACTTATGCGACTGGTCGCGCCCATCCGCGACCGTGTCTTGATGCATATCGACCTGCACGAAACCACCGATACTGATGAAACAGAATTTCGCCCCGCACTGGCTGCCCGTGACGGCAAGGCCTTCGAGCCGGGTATGATTCCCGACGGTTTCTACCTCGTCGATGACAGCGAGAACCCTCAGCCTGACTTCCAGCAGGCAGTGATCGAGGCGGTGGAACAGGTGACTCATATCGCTCCGGCCGATTCTAAGGGTGAAATTATCGGCTCTCCGATAGCCGCTCGCGGCGTCATCCTGTATCCGCTCAAGCAACTGGGCCTGTGCGCCAGTATCACCAGCGCCCCCTACAGGACCACGACCGAAGTTTATCCAGATAGCCCCTCGGCGACGCCAGAACAATGCAACCGCGCGCAGGTTGTCGCGGTTTGTGCAGCGATCGATTATGCCTTGGCGCACCGGTAGGCGGTGCAGCTGGGAGGAGGCGAAGCTGTCGATTTAGACCTACGCTGTTCGACAAATGAGTACGACATCCACATTCAAGTAGGAGAAGTGCCATGAAAGAATCAGCAACACCCCGAATCGCCAGTCGTGATGAGTGGGAACAGGCTCGCGCTGAACTGCTCGTGCGTGAAAAGGCGCACACAAAAGCGGGCGATGAGTTAGTCGCAGCTCGCCGACGTCTCCCGATGATGCGGTTGGAACCAGTCACGGTTGTGGGGCCGGAGGGTTCGGGAGATGGGGGCGACCTCCGCTGCTATCTTCGGGTCGGTGACGATGTATTTCAGACCTACGAAACGAAGTGGCGGGGAGTTGAGGCAATGATGCCGAGGCTTCAATTGCTCGACCTGACAGTCTACGGTCGACAGGAGACCTGGGAGGATTCGCCTGCCGGCTGGCCGCAGCAGGATGAGGCTGGTTCGTGGTGGCAGCGTAACGGCCGACCAGTTGCTCAGCTGACGCGTACTAGCAAACAGGAAGAGCAGAGCTGCTGCTCAAACTCATAGCGCCGCTCGCACAATGTTGATCGATACGTCCCCATGGCGGCGGTTGAGTCTGGGCACTCAAAACACATGAAAATGTCCTCACTTCGGCTGGCGGTCACCACACTTGTTGCCATGTTGGCTTTTGCCGGCAATTCCTTGCTGTGTCGGCTGGCGCTGTCCGATGGCTTGATCGACGCTGCGACGTTCACGCTCGTGCGCCTGATGTCGGGCGCACTCATGCTGGTCGCTCTTGTGAGCTGGCAGCGACGGCCGGTCGTCGTAGATGGGAGCTGGCAGTCAGCAACAGCGCTTTTCATCTATGCGGCGGGCTTTTCCTTCGCCTATGTCAGCCTTTCAGCGGCAACCGGAGCATTGCTTTTATTCGGAGCGGTGCAAGCGACCATGATCGGGTACGGGCTCTGGTTGGGTGAAAAGCTGACATTGCGGCAGATTCTGGGAGCGCTACTGGCTATTGCAGGCCTGGTAATTTTGTTGCTCCCAGGGCTTCAGGCGCCGCCCTTGTTTGGTTCCATGCTTATGCTCATGGCCGGTGTTGCCTGGGGCATGTACTCCTTGCGTGGTCGGGGAATGGGGGATCCTACCTTCATCACCATGGGTAACTTTGTTCGTGCGGTGCCAATGGCGGCTGTTTTGAGCGCGCTGTTCATTCAGGATATCGAAGCCGAATGGTCAGGTTTGATTTACGCCGTCGTGTCAGGCGCATTGGCATCTGGTGCCGGATACGCACTCTGGTACGCAGTCTTGCCCCACCTGAAGTCGGTTACAGCAGCGACAGTTCAGTTATCGGTTCCGGTATTGGCTGCTATTGGTGGCGTGGTTTTCCTGGCCGAGCCAATCACACTGAGACTCGGGGTCGCGTCGATGGCTACACTGGGCGGAGTGGCCATGGTCATCTTGAGCAAGCGCAGCGTTGGCAAATAGAAAACGGTAAAAATCAGAGTAGGCCGCCACGCTCTCTGGCGGCGCTGCACCTACCAAAAGGGGCGAACAGTGAGTGACTTATTCAAACTTGGTAAAGGGATATTGGAGAGCTGCGTTGGAGATGGTGAGACGCGTATAGTGGCTGCTGCCCAAGGTCCTATCATCAAGGTCGGCTCGAAGGCATAGCTGGAGAAGAGTTCAGCATGAACTACGAAGAATTCAATGCGCTTTGCCGTGCTTTACCAGCCTCTACTCACGTTGTGCAATGGGGAGGCTCTCACGTCTGGAAAATCGGTAAGAAAGTATTTGCGATCGGCGGCCTGGGAATAGCTGACCAACCCGCCTTCACGTTTAAAACCTCCGATCTCGATTTTCATTTCTTAAGCAGCAAGCCCGGTTTCAGACCGGCCCCATATCTCGCCTCCCGAGGCCTGAAGTGGATACAACAGTATGACGAGTCTTGTCTGGAAGAGGGGGAACTCGAGTACTATCTGAAGGAATCTCACCTCATCGTATCCCTGGGCTTGAGCAAGAAGCTGCAAAAAGAGCTTGGCCTCAATCAGAGCTGACGGCTCGAGTTGCGGCATATTTGGGCAACATCGAAATGAATAAAAATGCAGCCTTTACGGCGCCCCTCCAGCGTCCAAAGGAGACTGGTGTAGAAGAAAACTGGGCGTTTCTGGTCCTGCCCAAGAGTGCCAGCGAATGTCTGCCTCGACGAGGCCGAATTACAGTGGACGGCACACTCAACGGCGCCGCCTTTCGCGAGATGCTCGAACCCGACGGGCAGTTGAGTCATTGGCTCAAGGTGAGTGTTCCGCTGCGTGAAGCCGCAGGCGTGAGCTTCGGTGATCTGGTAAAGGTGGAGATAGTGCCTCTGCAGGAGGAGCCAGACCCTGCTGTGCCAGAGGATTTCGGCAAAGCCCTCGAAGCCAACCCGGAAGCGCACTTGGGCTGGAACAGCACGACGACTCTGGCACGCCTGGACTGGATCCACTGGATGACAAGCGCGAAGCAGAAGAAGACACGTGCAAAGCGTGTCGCTGAAGGATGCGATAAGCTCGCCTCGGGTAAGCGCAGAGTCTGTTGCTTCGATCCGTCCGGCTTCTATAGCAAGGCATTCACCTCACCCCAGCCGGCAGATTCGAAGCCCATAGATTGAGGTGACGGCGCTCTGATAAACCGGGACGCTTGTTATCGAAATCATGGTGTAATACAAAACAAGGTACAAAACTCACGACGTTTTCGACAAAACAACAGGGGCTGAGGAACATCATGGAACATGCACAATACTGGTACGCTGTAGCCACAGTGCTGCTGTTCTTCAAGATGTTCGCCATCTCTGCCTACCAGGGGTTTCATCGGATCACGAAGTTGACCTTCAAGACGCCCGAAGATGCAGCCCTTGTTGGTAGAAAGCCAGCTGAAGACGAATTGCCTCAAGTTCAGAGAGCGGCAAAAGCCTGGATGAATGACCTTGAGAACATCCCTGTCTTTCTGGCGCTCGGGGTAGCTTATGTCTGGGTTGACGCCTCGCCAGAGCTGGCCGTCTGGCTCTTCATGGTATTCATCGGAGCGCGCTACCTGCATACCGTGTGCTATCTCAGCGGCTTGCAGCCATGGCGAACGCTGACCTATACAGTCGGCTTATTGTGTATGTTCGTTATGAGCATTCAGATTCTCGTGGCACTTCTCTAGTCAACGACGGAAACGACTGAAAAGGCCATTATCAAGGCGTTATTCGCTATACGAATGGGTACGAGTGATGAATTATAGACCTGCTACTACCTCTGATGCTTCAGCGCTGATTGGTCTCATGAGTGAGCTCGGTTATGCGCATACCAAAGAGTCAATTGCCGCAAATCTGCAGCGTGTTGAGGATCGTGGCGGTTCTGTATTCGTGGCGATGCAGGAAGGTCTGATAGTGGGCTGCGTTTGCGCGATTATAGATGTTCGCCTGGCTGCTGGTGAGTGCGGCGAAATCGTCAGCTTGGTCGTGTCTGGCGAACACCGAAAGAAAGGCGTAGGCAAGGGACTAATTAAACATGCCGAAGACTGGCTGGGCCACCATACCCACAGTATCAGGGTCCGTGCCGATGTAAAACGAGGTGATGCTCATGAGTTCTACAAAGGGCTGGGCTACGAGGAAGAGAAAAGTCAGAAACTCTTCAGGAAAGTTGTATAACCATGCAACAAACGAGACGAGCGTGTTAGTCCGACCCCAGGCATCATTGATATGGCTCATACTGGTTCCTTTTCCTTAACTACGGCTAAATTGTTTTCATCGGTCATTTATTCGGCCGCTGTTCCAGTCGTTATTGTTCTGGTGGGTGCCATGGTTGCCGGCGTGGAATCGACTACCGGGTTACATATCTGGTTCCGACGCGGAGATCTTGATATCGGCCTGTCATTATTGACTGGAGGAACACTGGTTTTCTTCTATACAACCGGTCTCGTAGTGCGTCTGGAACAACTTATTCGCCCAGGGCTAATTGATCACGTAAGGCAAACATTCATTTTGTACATGGCGGGTATCGTTTTGGGAAGTTGGCTTGTGGTCTGGTATCGGGAGCTAGGTGGAGGGCTCCAATACGGCTATGGGGGCGTCCTCTTCCTCACCATTCTGCAAGGCATCGTTGTGAACGCGCTCACCCTCGCCCACATCAATCGCCGGGCTAAAGGCGCGTAGGCTCCGGGCAGTTTTCGAGTTTCCTGCTGCTTGCCCAGCGGGACCAAAAGTTTAAGACCTTCGGCTGCACAGCATATAGCTGTGCTAGAACGAAGACCCAGGTTCTTTCAGAAAGGTCTGTTCATCAGCCGTAGATGCTCGACCAAGTAAATCGTTGCGATGAGGATAGCGTCCGAATCGATCTATGATGTCCTTATGGCGCTTCTCAAATTTGAGATTGTATTCAAGGCCAGTCTGGTCAAATAGCTGAATAGCTTCTTCATGAATCAAGGCTGATTCGCTGTGCATGTACGGCATGTAGAAGAAGCTTCGTAGCCGCGGCTCGACTCGCTGGTCTGCTTGCATTTGCACCGCTTGTTGCGCAAGGGCGAGCGCTAGCGCATCTGCTTCGAAAGCCCGTGCCGAATCCCGATAAAGGTTCCTCGCAAACTGGTCGAGCAGAATGATTTCTGCCAGCCGGCCCAGCGCGCTCGTATCGGCATCCTCTGCTTCCCGCCATCGCCAGCACTCACAGCGTCGAGCCTGCTCATGCAGATCACCAAAGCGTTTGCGGATGTCATCATCGAGCCGCTTGCTCTTCTTGAACCAGTCCTTTTCGTCCAGTTCGTCGAACCAATATGTCAGCACTGAAACGGCTTCGGCTGGCAGCCCGGCCGCGCGCTCTTCAATCATCCTGTTACCTGTCCGGTGGCCTCGTCATGCTTCGTACAATAATAACAACGGGGGTCGCGAGCAAGACTGCTGTTCAGGTACCTCGGTTCAAGGCCACCCGCGTTTCGTCACTGCTACCGCCGCCAAGGGCACGATATAAGGTGATTCGGTTGATGAGTTTGCCGTAGGTGACATCTACCAGGTTCTGCCGCGCTGCTAGCAGTTCTCGCCGAGCGTCCAGCACGGCCAGATAATCGTCCGCACCATTCTCGTAACGCGCTTCCGCCAGCTCGAGGGTCCGTTGAAGCGCAGTTACCAGGTCGGTCTGCGCTTGTTCCTGTTCGCTCAGGAACTCCCGTGCCGACAGTGCATCCGCTACGTCCTGAAAGGCCAATTCAATCGCTTGCTCATAGCGAATCACTGACTGTTCTTTGCGAATTTCTGCCACATTCAGGTTGGCCTGTAGTCGACCGGCCGTGAAGATGGGCAGGTTGACGCTGGGCATGAAAGACCATGTGCCCGACCCACTCCCGAACAGACCGGACAGATCAGCGCTGGCAGTGCCTGCTGAGCCCGTCAGGTTGATGCTGGGGTAGAAGGCGGCGCGCGCCGCGCCGATATTGGCATTGGCGGCTCTCAAGGCATATTCGGCTTGCCGGATGTCCGGGCGTTGCAAAAGCACCGACGAATGCAGACCATCAGGCACCTCGGGCAACAGGACCACGGCGGAGTCAACCAGATCACCCTCCGGCAAGGTCGGAATGGCTCCGCTCACGAGTATCCTCAATGCATTTCGGTCCTCGGCCACCCTGCGGCGGAATTGCGCGCGATTGACGCGGGCAGTGTCCAGCACGATTTGCGCCTGGTGGACTTCCAGCTCGGAACTCAGCCCGGCATCGTAACGCTGGGAAATCAGCTGTGCGAATTCCTGCTGGCCGGTCACCGTTTCCTCATTGATGCGCAGCTTCTGCTGATCCGCGAGCAGGTTCAGATAGGCATTCGCCACTTCCGATACCAGGGTAATCTGCGCGCTGTAGCGAGCTTCCTCGGTCGCCAGGTAAGACTGCAGCGCAGCTTCTTCCAGGCTGCCCACGCGGCCAAACAGGTCCAGTTCGTACGAAGCAACACCGAGGCCAACGCTGTACTGGCTCGAAACGGTACTGTCGCCGGTGCTGCTCAGGTTTGCAGGCAAACGCTGGCGGATACCGTCAGCAGAGGCGCTGATGTCGGGAAACAGCGCTGATTCAGCGATGCCATATCTGGCTCGCGCTTCGGCGACATCCAGCATGACCAGACGCAGATCCCGGTTGTTAGTCAATGCAGTGCGGATCAGTGACCGCAGCTGCGGGTCCTGAAACAGGGACTCCCAGTCTGGCAGTGTCAGCTGATCCGAACGAGCGTTGCCACTGCCCACGACCTGCGGCACTGGAGATTCCGGGGTCTGATACTCAGGGATCATGCTGCAGCCGCCCAGCAGCGCCACTGCAAACGTGCTGACGATCAACTTCATGAGCGAGCCTCCTGTTGTCCCAGTGCCAGGTTGTCTTCGGAATTTTCGTCTGCTGTCTTGTTGGCCAAGGGAACCCCCGACACACGCCGTACCAGCACGTAGAACAGCGGAATGAAGAAGATGGCCAGCACCGTGGCCGCCACAACACCGCCGAACACGCCAGTACCGATAGCGTTACGCGCGCCGGAGCCAGCGCCTGTGCTGAGCATCAGTGGTGTAACACCCATTCCGAAGGCAAGGGAGGTCATCAATATCGGGCGCAGCCGCATCCGTGTAGCTTCGAGCGTGGCCTTGAGCAGACCGCGGCCCTGCTTTTCCAGCTCCAGTGCGAATTCAGCGATCAGGATGGCGTTCTTGGCCGACAGGCCGACTGTCGTCAGCAAGCCCACCTGGAAGAACACATCGTTGGACAGACCTCGGAACTGGGCGGCCAATACGGCACCGATAATGCCCAAGGGCACCACGAGCATGACCGCAAACGGAATCGACCAGCTTTCATACAGCGCTGCAAGGCAAAGAAAAACGATTAATAACGACAGGGCATACAACAGTGGCGCCTGGCTACCGGCCTCCTTTTCCTGATATGAAAGACCAGTCCATTCAAAGCCGAACCCACCGGGTAGCTCAGCGGCCAGTTGCTCCATCACCGCCATGGCGTCACCGGTACTGAAACCTGGCGCCGCGTTGCCCTGGATGTTCATGGACGAGACGCCGCTGTACCTTTGCAACTGCTGCGGACCTTCGATCCACTCCCCTTCAGCGAAACTGGAGAATGGCACCATCTCGCCATCGCCGTTGCGCACGTACCAATTGTCGATGTCCTCGGGCAGCATGCGGTAAGCCGCGTCAGCCTGGATATAGACCCGCTTGATACGGCCCCGATCAGTGAAGTCGTTGACGTAGCTCGAGCCCCAGGCGACTGAGAGCGTGGTGTTGATGTCAGCCAGAGAGACACCCATGGCACTGGCTTTCTGGCGGTCTACGTCCAGGCGGTACTGGGGCGAGTCGGGCAGCCCGCTGTAGCGGACCTGGGTGAGCGCCGGGTTCTGGTTGGCCTCCATCAGTAGCGTGTTGGTTGCCTCCACCAGGGCGTGATGACCCTTGCCACCCCGGTCCTGCAGCTGAAAATTGAAGCCGCTGGCCACACCCAGCGCAGGGATGGCCGGTGGATTGAGCGCGAAAATGACCGCCTCACGCACCTGGGAGAACGCGCCCATGGCACGTTTGATTATGGCCGGCGCGTCATCCTGCTCAAGATCCCGCTCACCCCAGTCTTTAAGGCGGATAAATGCCAGACCTGAATTCTGGCCCCGGCCGGCGAAGCTGAAGCCGGCAACGGTAAATACTGAACTGACCACTTCCGACTCGTTCACCAGAAAGTGCTGCTCCAACTTCTTCAGCACCTCGATGGTCTGCGCCTGAGTCGATCCAACGGGCAGTTGAACCTGGGCCAGCAGGATGCCTTGGTCTTCCTCAGGCAGAAACGCCGAAGGCAGCCGCATGAAACTGAACGCCAGTACCCCGACAATCGCAACGTACATCAGTATGTAACGACCCCAGCCGGCAATCATCCTGCCGACGCGACTCTCATAGCGACTGGTGGCTTTCTCGAAACTGCGGTTGAACCAGCCGAAGAAGCCGCCCTTGGTCTGGTGATCACCCTTGTGTGGCTTGAGCATGGTGGCGCAAAGTGCCGGCGTCAGCACCAGGGCCACGATGACCGACAGAACCATGGCCGAGACGATGGTGATTGAAAACTGTCGGTAGATCGCGCCGGTAGACCCGGGGAAGAAAGCCATAGGCACGAAGACCGCGGAGAGCACAAGCGCGATGCCTACCAACGCGCCGGTGATCTGCCTCATCGATTTACGAGTGGCCTCGACCGCCCCAAGCCCTTTTTCTGCCATGACCCGCTCGACGTTTTCCACCACCACGATGGCGTCGTCGACCAGCAAACCAATGGCCAGCACCATGCCGAACATGGTCAGGGTGTTGACCGTGAAACCGAAGGCGTACAGCACCGCGAACGTGCCTAGCAATACAACCGGGACGGCAATGGTCGGAATCAGGGTGGCGCGAAAGTTTTGTAGAAACAGGTACATCACCAGGAATACCAGAGCGATGCCTTCGAACAGTGTCTTCACCACCTCCACGATAGACACCTGAACGAATGGTGTGGTGTCGTAGGGGTAGGCGACCTCCAGGCTATCAGGGAAATAGGCACTCAGTTCTTCAATGCGTGAACGAACGCTGCTGGCCGTATCAAGGGCATTTGCGCCTGAAGCGAGATTGATACCGAGGCCTGACGCTGGCTTGCCGTTGAACCGACCCTGGGTTGAGTAATCCTCTGAACCAAGCTCTATGCGCGCAACATCGTTGAGGCGCACCCTCGATCCGTCGGGCGTCACCTTGAGCAGGATCTCTCCGAACTGTTCAGGTGTTTCCAGCAAGGTCTGCACCACGATGGACGCGTTCAACTGCTGCTCTTCCACCGATGGCGTACCGCCAATCTGGCCGCCAGCGACCTGATTATTCTGTACCGAAATGGCCGACGCGACCTCTGCCGGCGTCAGCTTGTACTGATTCAGCTGGTCCGGATTCAGCCAGACACGCAAGGCGTATTGCGAGCCGAACAGTCTGGTTTGGCCTACACCCTGAACACGGGCAAGCGGATCCTGAATATTTGCACCAACATAATCGGCGATATCTGCCCGGCTCATGCTGCCATCAGTGGATGTGAACGCAGCCACCATGAGGAAGGTGTCGGATGATTTGCTCACCCGCACACCCTGCTGCTGAACGACCTGAGGAAGGCGCGGCGTTGCGAGCTGCAGCTTGTTCTGCACCTGGACTTGCGCGATATCGGGATCGGTACCGGCGTCGAAAGTCAGCGTGATTTGCGCATTGCCCGCAGAGTCACTGGTCGAAGACATGTATAGCAGATTGTCGATGCCGTTCATCTGTTGCTCAATCACCTGTGTGACCGAGTTTTCAACGGCTTCTGAAGACGCACCGGGGTAGGTCGCCGCAATGGTGACAGCCGGCGGCGCTACTGTGGGGTACTGCTCAACGGGTAGATTGACGATCGAAAGTGCCCCTGCCAACATCATGACGATGGCAATAACCCAGGCGAAAATAGGTCTGTCGATAAAGAACTGTGCCATCTGATTAGCCCCGCTTTGCGTCAGAAGTCGGAGTGGTGGTATTAGCTGGCGGCGTGGAGGCCTGCTCGGCTGCGATGTCGACCGGCGAGACCGGACCGCCAGCCCGAATCTTCTGCAGACCGTCTACGATCAGACGATCACCGGCCTTCAGGCCGTCGCTGACGAGCCACTGGTTGCCAACCGCTTTCCGCGTTGTCACGTTGCGCTTCTCGACAGTGTCGTTCTCGCCTATGACCAGCGCAGTGGCCTGACCATTCGGCTCTCTGGCAATGCTTTTCTGCGGTACCAATATGGCGTTGGCACGCTGCCCTTGCGGCAAACGGGCGCGCACGAAAAGGCCGGGCAACAAAGTACCGTCCGGGTTAGGAAAAAGTGCTCGCAGGGTCACGGAGCCGGTAGCTTCGTCAACCGAATACTCCGAGAACTGCAATGTGCCTTTGTGTGCATAGACCTCGCCATTCTGCATGGCCAAGGTGACTGCGGCACGATCCTCTCCAAGCGTTTCAAGCTCACCGCTAGCCATCGCCGCCCTCAGCGCCTGTAGGTCGTCATATGACTGGGTGAGGTCGACATAGATGGGGTCGAGTTGGCGAATGGTGACCAGAGAAGTGGTCTGATTGGCTGTGACCAGTGCGCCGGCAGTCACTGCCGAGCGGCCGATACGACCACTGATCGGGGCGTCGATGGTGGTGTAATCGAGATTGATTTGTACGGTCGCGACTGCAGCCTCGGCGGCAGCCAGCTGCGCATTGCCAGCATTTCGGGTGGCGCGGGCTTCATCCAGCATCTGCCGGCTGACCGCGCCAGTGTTGATCAGCTTTTCATAGCGTTTGGCGGTAAGCTCGGCAGATTCCAGGTTTGCTCGGGCATTGGCCACATCCGCCTTGGCACTATCCAACGCTGCCCGATAAAGCTTGTCGTCCAGCTGATACAAAGCCTGGCCAGCTTCCACTGTCTGGCCTTCGTCGAACAGACGCTTCGTGATGATTCCGGTGACCTGAGGGCGCACTTCGGCGACCTGGTATGGCGTGGTCCGCCCAGACAGCTCGTTCACCAGCGTGAACGGACGTTCATCTACAGTGATAAAACCAGCCTGCGGCGCTGGCTGCTTGCCAGCGACTGGCGTCGCCTCCTCTTGACCACCACAGGCGGCTACCAGCGTGGATATGGTCAGCAATAACATCAGGGATCGCATAGAATGGCGCATCTGAAAAACCTCAATCGAACAAGAAAACGCGCCGGGTCTCGTGGCCGCCGGACGCGTGTGAGCAAAGATCATTAAATCGTGGACGACAATATACATACATTCGTGTATGTATGTATAGTAGATTATTGTAGCCTCGGCGTTCATTCACAGGAGTTCGTATGGTTCGACGCACCAAAGAAGATGCACAGAAAACACGGGAGTTGCTGATAGAGGCTGCTGAACGGGTGTTCTATGAGAAAGGCGTGTCGCGAACGTCGCTCAATGATATCGCCCAGGCGGCAGACGTCACGCGGGGGGCTATATATTGGCATTTCAAGAACAAGCACGACGTGTTCGAAGCCATCATGGAGCGCCTGCAAACGCCACTGGAACTATTGCACGAAGCAATCGAGAACTCGAATGAGCCCGACCCTCTTGGCCGCTTACGCGAGTTTCTAATCTACCTGACCCGCGAAATGATGCGTGATCCACGCCGCCGTCGGGTGTACGAGATTATATTCATGAAGTGCGAAATGACTGAGGAAAACGAGCCACTGGCTGCCCGTCACAGACAGAACTTCCTCGACAGCTCGATTCGTATCCAGACGGTTCTCGTGAATGCCAGAAGCCACGGCCAGTTGCCGGCAGATATAGATATTGGCCAGGCAATCATCCACCTGCACGTCCAGCTCACTGGACTCATTTACCTGTGGCTGCTGCTGCCAGACGTATTTGATTTTGAAACGGAGTCCGAGCGGGTCATAAATGCGTACTTTTATTCGCTTCAGCACTCATTCAGTGCTTGATCTGGACGGCCTCGTTGGGCCAAGCCAATCCACTCGCCACGGCGCTAGACGATAGTGACAACCGATGCCACGAGCAAGATCGCCATGGTCCAGTTGAACAGGCGGCGCTTTACCGGATCGGCCAGCAGCTTGCGAAGCGAATAGCCGAACACCAGCCAGATCGCGACACAGGGGTGCGCGCAAACGAGCAGCACCGTAGCGATAACGGCCACCTGAAGAAATAACGATTGATCACCTGTAGTAAAAGCGGCAATGGCCCCGATGGAAATGATCCAGGCTTTTGGGTTGACCCACTGGAAGAGCATGGCCTGAAAGAAAGTCAGTGGCGTTCCGGCCGAAACAGCCTCGCCATCGATGTCGTTGCGGGCCGGTGGTGCAGCATTGGCTATCTTCCAGGCCAGAAACAGCAGATAGCCGACACCAAGCACTTTCACACCGGTGTGCAGCCAGTCATATTCGGAGAACAGCGCGCCGAGGCCCATGCCCACTGAAAACACAAGCACTGCCGTGCCAATACAGATTCCGAAGAAGTGCGGCAGTGAGCGGCGAATACCAAAATTCAGCCCTGAGGTCATGATCATGATGTTGTTCGGGCCGGGCGTACCGGTCATCGTTATGGCAAACAGCACGATCGCCAGGAGCGTTTCGGTCATGGGATCAATCTACCCAGAATGGCTTTGACAGCTCGTGTCTCCGCGCGAGGGCATCGATACCGATATCCTGCAGCAGATGTTCAGGCAGTCTGGCCAGCTCCCTTCGGCTTCGTTGAGTCTGGACCCAGTGGCGAAGCGTCGTGAAGTGGGGAATCAATCGGCGTATACGTGGCATGTCTGGATCTCCTCTGTCAAATGAACTTGAGATACCAGAATAGACTTGTCCGTTGTTTCGTAACAGATGTAGAGTAACGATATTGTGACCGGTACAGATTGAGAACTGATGAATCTGTACCGGTCGTATTTTGATCATCTGTATCGGTCTAACGCCAATCTGTACCGGTAGCCATGTGTCACGGTGAATCTGTTATGGAATCCAACCTCTATTCAAAGATCGCCGAGCATGTGCGTGACCAGATCCGTCACGGTCTGTTCGATGCCGGTGACAAGCTGCCTTCAGTGCGCACACTCGCCAAACAGCAGCAGGTGAGTATTGCCACCGTCAACAGCGCCTATACCCTGCTCGAAAGCCGTGGACTCATCGAGTCGCGGCCGAAGTCGGGCTATTACGTGCTGCGCACGACTGAGGATAAACTCAAGCAGCCAACGCAGATCCGCAGCCTGCCCAAGCCTCGTCCCGCCAATATCTCCCAGCTCATCATGCAGGTGCAGCGCGATGCTGCAGCGAGAAATGGTCTGACCATGAGCTCGGCCATCCCCAACCTGGACTTTCCCATCGTCGGCTTGATGAAAAAGACTTTCACACGGATTGCCCGTCAACGCGGTTATCTCGGAAACGGTTACGACTCACCGGAAGGTCTGCCGGCCTTCAGGCAGCAGATCGCCCGCCGCGCTATCGATGCCGGGGTGTATGTGTCGCCGGATGAAATCATCACCACGGCCGGCTGCCAGAACGCGATGGCCCTGTGCCTGCAGGTCCTGACCAAACCTGGCGATATCGTGGCGGTAGAATCACCGGCGTACTATGGGCTGTTGCAGCTGATACAGGCCTACGGCCTTCGGGCCATGGAAATTCCCTCTAACCCGCAGACGGGTATGAGTCTGGAGGCGCTGAAGCTCGCCCTGCACGAGTGGCCGGTGAAGGCCGTCATGACCGTGGGCACCTTTTCCAACCCCATGGGTACGCTCATGCCGGACGAGCACAAGCGCGAGCTGGTGGCACTGCTGGAGCGGCATGATGTCGCACTGGTGGAAGACGATATTTATGGTGAACTACAGTTCGGTGAAGTTCGGCCTAAAGCCATCAAGGCTTATGATACCGGCGGCCGCGTGCTGCTGTGCTCTTCATTGTCGAAGACGGTAGATCCGCAGCTACGACTGGGCTGGGTCATGCCTGGCCGCTATCTGGATCAGATTACCCATCAGAAGTTCGTCAACTCGATTGCCAGCCCGACGCTACCACAACTGGTCATGACCGAGATCCTGTCGATGGGCGCCTTCGACAAGCATCTCAGGCTGGCGCGCGAGACCTATCGACAGCGCTTTGAGCGGCTGACCGAGCTGGTGAATGAACACTTCCCGCCGGAGACGAGAATGTCGAAGCCGCAGGGCGGGCTGGTGGCCTGGCTGGAGCTACCGAAGATCGTCGATGCCACGGCGCTGTACCACAAGGCCCACGACCACGGCATCCTGTTTGCCCCTGGCGAAATGTTTTCGGTGTCCGGCCACTATCGAAACTGCCTGCGCCTGAGCTATGCCCAGGGCTGGAGCCGTGAGCGTGAGCAGGCCATCGCGCTGCTCGGACACTGGGTCAGCGAACTGGCTCGTAGTCCCAGTCACTCTGCTGCATGAGTTCGAGCGACGCTTCGATGTCGTCGAGGCGATACGGAGGCAGGGGGCGGAATTCGAACTGGGCGTAAATCACCGCGCTCTTCTGCGACTGGCTGATAACCAGCTCCTGTGCAAGCACGGTGACCTCGCCCTTGCGCAGTACGAAGGGCGTACTGGTCACAAATGAAGACTGCCGCTCGCCAGTGGAGCGCAGGTGTGGGTCGACCTGCCGGGTGATGCCGGTAATGATGTAACGGCCTGGAGGAATCGATGTGATGAGCTGATAGCTGTCGGCATTCAGATCGACCACGATGGGTTCAGGCAGCTTCTGCCAGTCGTTCATCGACAGTGAATACTCGGTGAGTTCCAGCTCGTAGCGACCGCCCCAGCCACTGAAGGATTCGTTGGTACTGAGCAAGGGCAATACAAATACACTGCTGGTACTCTCCCTGTCCGGCAGACTGCTGCAGCCGCCCATGAGCAGCGCTGCTGTTACCAGCAGCGTGCGAATGAAGGTCGACATGGCGCGCTAGTCCGATTCTGGCACGAGGGTCAGCTTACCCTCGAGAACCTTGATCTGCATGGCCTTGAGGCTGCTGATCCGGCTGGCCATCGAGTCCGCCTCAAGCCGATACACCGGCACCTGCTCCAGGTACTGTGTCACCACAGCCATGATCTGCCGGGTGACTGGTTTGAGATCCTGCTTGATGAAGGGCAGCTGGAGGTTTGCGTCGTTCAGTGCAAAGCGACGGACGTACACCGCCTTTTCTTCGTTATCGAATACAGGCGTGCCTTCGATATCCAGCGAAAAATCCGCCGGTATGCTGGCCAGCAGCGCATTCACCGATGCCGTGCCACCAAGCTTCAGCCGAATCACCTCCCGGCCATCAGGCCCGATATCGACATCGGCATCGTCGATCCTGAGCCCAAGTGGAGAGCCGGATTTCAATTGCTGGCGGTCGAACTCCTGCAGCGTCTCGAGCAGGTAGCCCTTGAGTTCGGCTTCGCCGATGGAGTAAGGGCTGAGCGAGGCGCAACTCGCGAGCAAAAGCAGCGTGGAGAGCATAAATGTGCGAAACATGGCAGGAATCATAAAATAAACTGGCCTTTTTGGCAGACGGTAATATTGTCTTAACATGATTTCTTTTTAGTGTGATCTAAGTTAGTGTTTCCTGGCAAAACTTCGATGGAGTAGCTGCGTATGTCGCCGATGTTACCATTGGTACTGAAGATCACCCCTTCAGGCATGCCTCAATGCTGGATAGACGTGTACGCGGCAGTCAACGAGATCACGACTGACAGGGTACTCTACAGCTTTGGGGATATCTGCTCTACCCTGCATGGCGGTATCAACCGTATCGGCGTTCAGTCAGTCCTCGAGATTCCGCAGATTCTGGTTGGCCGCAGCAATCCCAAGGTCATGCCGACTACACCATCACTGCACAATAAACATCTGTTCGCTCGCGATGGCTATCGTTGCATGTACTGCGGCGACGCCTTTCCCCAGCATCTCCTGAGTCGGGATCATATCATTCCCATCAGCAGAGGCGGTCGCGATATCTGGACGAATGTTGTAGCGGCCTGCAAGCGCTGCAACAACTACAAGGGCAACAAGATGCTGGAGGAGTGCAGTCTCGAGCTGCTCGCAGTCCCTTACCGCCCGAACCGACATGAGTATCTGTATCTGTCCAATCGCCGGGTATTGGCGGATCAGATGGAGTTTCTCAAAAAGGGCTTTCGCAACCTGGTCGCCTGATATGCGGTGACTGGGCAGGCGAAAGCAGGATTTGCTTCACCAGAACCGAGGTCACGTTGTTCGCTACCACCGTTTCATCCCGTTGCCGTCCCTGCCGCCAGCCGCTTGCCGCGCTGTTGATATTCCTGTCGCTGTTCATGGCCGGCTGTGACGAGACGAAGAACGACCTGTTCGACTATGTGCTCGATTACGAGCGAGGTCTGGGGCAGCTGGTAGTCGACGAGATCAATGTTGCCGGGCTAAACATCACCTTCCTCAGATCGGAGCGCTTCAACCCGCCTCGGCGTTCGATCGATGTCGATGAGCAGTCGGCGGCGCTCGACCGTGAGAACGAAGCACTCAAGGACACTACCCCGCGCGAGGTGCTCGTGCTCCTGCATGGCTTTGGCGGCGATAAAGACAACTGGGTGCGCCTGGCAGCAGAGCTTGGGCAGCAGTATACGCTCATCATTCCGGATCTCCCCGGTCATGGGGAATCCAGCAAGGACCTGGCGCTGAGCTACGACCTGCCGCAGCAGGTCACCCGGCTGCGAAATTTCCTGCGCAGCCTCGGTCTGACCAACTTCCACCTCGCTGGCAATTCAATGGGCGGCGCCATTGCCTCGCTATATGCTGCGCAGTATCCGGATCAGGTCGAGACGCTCACTCTGTTCAATCCTGCTGGCATCTACGAAGTCGAAAGTGATTTCATCAAAGGGCTCGGCGAAGGCAACAATGCGCTGATCATTGGTTCACCGGAGGAGTTCGACGAACTGATCGGCTATGCCATGGCCGATCCGCCATTCATACCCTGGCCACTGAAATCCGTCATGGCCGAGCGCGCGGCGGCTCAGCAGGAAGTGCTGGAAAAGATTTATGCCGACCTGACGCCGGAAGAGCCGAACTATGAGTTCAGGGATATCATCAGGAACATCAGGTCACCTACGCTGGTGTTGTGGGGCGCACTGGACCGTGTGATCGCTCAGGGCAATGCGGAGGCCTTCACGCTGCTGATACCGAACGCGCGAAAGTTCATTTTCGAGGATGCTGGCCATATGCCGATGCTCGAGCGTCCCGAAAAATCGGCGGAGCTCATGACATCCTTTATCGTCAATCAGGCGCGCGTGGCGCCGGCTCCGGCGCCCTGAACGGCAGATAGCTGCAGGCTTCCTCAAAATAGGCCTCGACCTGCGGCTTTTCACGCTCGAGAAAATCTGCGATCGCTGCTTCGAAGGCGGGCTCTGCAATGATGTGGTTTGAGAAGGTATAGGTTGGGCGAAAGCCGCGCTGTAATTTGTGCTCGCCCTGTACGCCAGGGTCAAAGCGCTGCAGACCTTCCCGGATACAATAAGCAATACCCTGGTAGTAGCAGGTTTCGAAGTGCAGGAAGTCGAAATCGGCCTTGCACCCCCAGTAGCGCCCGTACAGCGTATCCTTGCCTCTGAAGTTCAGCGCCCCCGCTATATAGTCGCCGTGACGTTTCGCCATCACCAGCACCAGGTGTTCCGGCATGATGGCCGAGAGGGCGCTGAAAAAAGCCCGATCGAGATAGCCACCGTGACCGCTACGCCGCGCGTAGGTGATCTGGTAGAACAGGTAGTAGTCGTCCCACATGGCCTCGCTGATCTCGTGTCCACTGAGGACCTCGAATTCGATGTCCGCGGCACGAACCTTCTCCCGCTCCTTCCGCAGATTCTTGCGCTTGCGAGAACTGAACTCGGCGAGAAAATCCTCGAAGCTGGTGTAGCCCTCGTTGCGCCATTGAAAATGCACCGCACTTCGCTGCATGGCTTCGTCCTTCAGGGCATCAGAGACGGCCTTCGTAGGGAACAGCAAGTGCCACGATGAAAACTCGTGCGCGGCCGTAGCCGCTCTCACTGCCTGAATGATCGAGCTGTGAATGTCGGCTTCGTGCTCGCCCTCCGCAATACAGATGCGAGGCCCAGTGATTGGGGTAAACGGAATGGCAGTAATCAGTTTGGGATAGTATTCACGGCCGTAGCGATGGAAGGCATCCGCCCAGGCCCAATCGAAGACATACTCGCCGTAGCTGTGCGTCTTGAGATACGAGGGGGCGACTGCGACGAGCTTGTCGCCGTGGTAGACGAGAATGTGCTGCGCCAACCACCCGCTGTCATCGCCGACGGCGCCGGTGTCTTCGAGGGCCTTCAGGAAGGCATGACGCACAAAGGGGTAATCATTTCCGACGATAGCCTGCCAGGCAGCTTCGTCGACATCGGAAATGCTCGGGGCAAAAACTGTTCGGTACATGATACAGAAGGCTCGGGTGATAGAGGAAAGGGCGGATTGCGGCCATAGTCGGGGAACGGTACCCTAAACCGTCTTGCCAGCCTGGTCGGCTCGGCTATTCTTGTTCTTACGTCGCGTAGTCATAGGCGGCATCACTCTCGGGTTTACCAGTCATGCAAAACACGCTAGTCATCAAGCTGTTGGTCGTGTGCGTCGGCAACATCTGCAGAAGTCCCATGGCGGCTGCGCTGTTCGAAAAAACGAGCGATGCGGAAGTGAAGTTTGAAGTTCGATCCTCTGGTATCGCGGCGTTGGTGGGTAACTCTGCTGATCCGCACTCGGTCACGCTGTGCCGGGAGCTTGGTCTCGACATCGACAGTCATGTTTCACGCCAGATCAGCGATGAAGATGTCGCCTGGGCAGATGTGATATTCGTCATGGATACGGAACAGCAGTTCTATATCGAAAAGAACTATCCTGAGGCGGCAGACAAGACCTTCCGCCTGGGTGAATTGGATGACGTGGAAATTGAAGACCCCTATACCGAAGAGATAGAGGCTTTCAGGACAGCGCTCGAAGCTATCCGGCGAGGGGTCAAGGGCTGGCGGCGGAAGATCATGAACGGCTAGCGAAGCCCCGGATTACGACTCTTTCTGGCCGTAATAATAACCGTAGGTGTTACGGGTCTGCTCGCACTTGTTGAGTACGGTGCCGAGCAGAGGATTGCTACCGATGCACTCGATGGCATCCTCTATTTCTTCCCGAGTGTTCCGGCCGTCCTCGATCACCATGAGTGAACAGTCGATATAGGGCAGGAAAACCAGCACATCATCCGAAACCAGGATAGGCGGTAGATCAAAGATCACATAGCGGGCCTGATAGCGATATTTCAGTTCCTGCACCAGATCGGCAACCCGCGCACTCGAAATCTCTTCAGACGAATTGAGAATGGGTTTGGTGCCAGGCAAGAGTACCAGGCGCTCCAGATTCGGGTGAATCAGAATATCTTCTATTTCGGCATTGCCACTAATGTAGTCGTGGATGCCAACCTCAGGGGCGAGCCCGAAGTATTTTGCTACTGTCGGTTTTCGCAGGTCCATATCCACCAGCAGTACAGTCTGGCTCGACTGCATGGCGATGCTTACCGCGAGGTTGCAGGCAGTCAGGGACTTGCCAGCCTCCGGGGTAGGCGCGGTAATGCCTAAGGTCGTCCACTTGTTCCTGCGCATCTGCTGGAGCACTTTGGCGCGAAGGATGTGATAGGGCGATGACATTGGATCGCTCTTGTTGTGAGCGACCAGACGGTTTTTCCCAAGCGTCGACTCATCGAGGTCGACACAGCGGGTGCGCGTGTATTCGATGACGCCCGGCTCGTAGCGTTCGTCAGTGTTTGCCGGCACTTGCTGGCGTTTGGGCGCGTTCTGCTGTTCACGCAAACGCGCGATGATGTTGTCGAATTTTTCCATAACTCAGAACCGGCTGGCGACTTTCAGGAGCAGAAGATCGATTGGCATGTACAGCAGGTGCACCGCGAGCAGGGTAACGCCCACCAGTGCGGCAGTAGCCATCAGACTGTACCCAATGGCTCGTCGGCCTGCACTGAGCTCGGCCTCTGTCCTGATGTAGGGGATTTCGATGAGAGGTTTGGCCTTGGTGATCTCCTTGATGGCTTCAGAGCCACGAATGCTGCGATCACGGAAGCCAATGAGCAGAACGATGCCGATGGGCAGACCGAAGGCCAGTACACTGCCCATGGCGAAGACTTTGGGCCGGTTGGGCTTTTCCGCTGAAGTAGGCAGCAGCGGTGGCTCAAGAATCGAGAAACGTTCAGCCTTGCGACCCTGTTCCAGGCTTTCCGACATGCCGGCTTCCATGGTCTTGCCGCGAATCAGGTTGTACTGCTCAACCTTGGCGACGTAATCGCGATTCAAGGCCGCCAAGCCCCGCTCGACCTGAGGAATGGCGATGATACGCTCTTCCAGGTCGGCAATCTTATCATCTTCGGCAATCTTATCTCGTCGCAGCGCCTTTACCTGCGCATCGATTTCCGCGAGTTGTCCTCTGATCGTCAGCTCTTCGGGCGATAGTCTGCGCTGTTCATCGCTCGGCGCCTGCGATTCGAGAGACTCAATCTGAGAGCGTAGTTCGATCAGATCCGGATGCTGCTCCTTATACTTCAGCGACAGTCGTCGGTAGTCGTTGCGAAGTTCGTCGAGATTGTTCTGGGCTACCGAGCTTCCGCCAGCCAGCTGGCTGCGCAACAGGGTCAGCTGGGTCGTCAGCAATTCGCCCTGACTTACGGCGGAAGTAATACTGCGGTCGATGGCATCGGCCTTGCGGCGCGACTGGTCCAGCATATCCACATACAGGTCGAGGTGCTCGGGCAGCGTATCCTTGTTTTCGAGCTTGAACTCGGCCACTGCCAGCTCCGTCGCATCAAGCTGCCGTTTCACCTTCTGCGCCTCGCCTTCCAGAAACTCGGTGGTTTCGGAAGCGCGTTCGGTTCGAGCCTTCACGTTCTCGCTCAGGAACAGCGTGACGAGGTCGTTGGCGACACTCTGGGCGATGGCTGGATTCTTCGAATCGAAGGCGACGGAAAATGCGATCGCCGTTTCATTGGCGCGTCGGCTACCGGTCTGCGACTCGATGACGGTGATGGTGATATTTTCACGCACGTCGTCGAGCAGCTCATTGAGTTCAGCGGGGGTGCCTGACTTATCGAAGTAGGCGTAACGATCGATGATGTCGAGCAGCTTCTCGCGCGTCATCACGCGTTGCTTGATCACGTCGATGCGTTCGCTGGCGAGACTGGTGATCGTGGACTTTACCAGATCAGTGGGAATCTGCTGAGTTTCGACGAGCACGGTGCCGGTGGAGCGGTATACAGGTGGCAAGGCGATCGTGATGATACTGGCCAGAGCCAGGAGGACGAGTATGCCCAGCGCCAGAGCGATTCGGTGGCGTCTGAAGGCAGGCACAAAATTGGACGGTCCGCTACGGGATTCCTCATCAAGGTCGTACAAATCAAACAGCCTCAGAGATACATTTCGACGAGCCTCTGGCTCAGCCTTGAATCGGAGGCGAGTATACAGAAAAAAAGGGCCGAAGCCCTTTCATTTTGTTACCAGATTACTCAGATTGAGAATCAGGCGGCTTTTTTCTTCTTCTTCTTCAGGGAGACACCAGCGTAGCCGGCGATGCCTGAGAGGAAGAGCCAGGCTGCTGCGGGCAGTGGCACAGGGTTAACGTCGCCAGCGAGTGTCGTGACATTGATATCGCCGGAGAAGCCGTAAGTCGCGTTGGTGCCGTCGACCACGGTCATGAGCATGAGGTAGTTACCCTCGCTCAGGTTGCCAGTCGAAAATGCCGCCCGGCCAGTGTCGGAGAACAATGACTCAGCAACTGTCGATCCGCCCTGCTGGAGCGTGTACTGAACGGCCTGGGCATTTGCGCCGGTGCCAGGGTTCCAGCTGAACTCCCAGGTGGACTCGATGATGTCAGACAGAATGTTGACGTCGAATGAGCCTGGAATGTTGTTATCACCGGTGATGATGTACTGGCCTGAGTAGAAGATATCAAGCGATGAGACATCTGTGTCGACAGACACCGCAGACGCTTGCGCGCTTGCAATGCCAATAGACGCAGCAAGTGCGACTTTTGCAAAACTATGCATGATTATTCCCTTTTAATTGAGGTTTATAGCCCGTCTCCTCGACGCTGCGCGCTGTCCAGCGGTTAACGCCATGAAACGACGGCAAGCGCCCGCGCGAGCGGATTTACTCACCATCTCGGAACGCTAGCATAGCGAGGGACTGAATTCAGTACGTATGTAACTATAGTGTTAAGTTTCGTTAAGTTTATTTGCGTCATCTCTCATCCTGCAAATTCTTATCATCCATTTGGCCCATATGAGACCTGTCTGCATACCCATTCACTGCCGCAATTGATATTATGCGCCCCGTGGGGTTGTCACCAGACGACACACTGTAACCTCAGGCCACATCCGCCTTCATATTCGTCAGTCGTCGTTCAATCAGGGGAGTCAGTTGTCTTATGACGCTGCAGAATAGTACTGGTAGAGCTGTCCAGGAAAACATGTCTGCACCTGAACGTCTTTCTATTATCATTCCGGCGCATAATGAAGCGGCGGTCATAAGTCGTTGTCTTTCATCGCTTCTTGAAGGCTGTCAGGTCAATGCGGCGATGGACGATGCTTCGCTTCAGGTCGTTGTGGTGTGTAACGGATGCACCGATGACACGGCAGCCATCGCCCGAAGCTTTGAGAGCCGTTTCCACCAGCTCCTCGTGATCGAAACCAGTACCGCTTCAAAATCATTCTCGCTGAATTTGGGCGACGAACATGCTGAGCACTTTCCCCGTGTTTATCTGGACGCTGATATCGTGACGACTATTAGCGATCTCAGATTTGCAGCGAGTGCGCTTGAGGCTGATGAAAGGCTGAAATGTGTGGCCCCGGAGATGCGGGTCGACACCAGGCGCTCTTCGCTTGGCGTGCGCGCTTTCTATGCGGTGTGGCTCAGGCTGCCTTATTTCACCGATGGGAGAATGGTCGGGTCTGGTGTCTATATTCTGAGCCAGGCAGGCCGCGAGCGCTTTGACCGCTTCCCCAGCATCATCTCTGACGATGGTTTCGTCAGGTCCCGATTTGAACCACACGAGCGCCTCACGATCAGGGGTTCGTGCTTCACCGTTCAGGCTCCAACTAAACTATCGAGCCTCATAAAGATCAAGACACGGGTCAGAACCGGGAATCTGGAGCTTGAATGTCGTTATCCGGGCTCCCTGATAGGTGGCGAAAATACTGGCGGCGCACTGGTGTCTCTTCTGCGCGCGCGCGCATACCTGCTGCCTGCTGTGCTGCTTTACGTGATTGTGCAGAAGCTAACGCTGCATCGTGCCCGAGCCAGAGTGGCAATGGGCGAGTTCTCTTATTGGGAACGAGACGATAGTTCGCGGCAACAGGCTTCCGAGCGTCCGTTGCGGGTGCTTATGATTGCCTCATCCGGTGGTCACTGGAAGCAGATGCTACGGCTTCAACCCGCCTTCGAAAATGAGCGACTCTACTTCGCCTGCACTGATTCCAGTTACGAGGAGACTATAGGAGACCGGCCATTTTACAGCGTTCCAGAGGGTTCCCTTGCCGGCAAGACTCAGCTCATTCTGCAAGCGCTGTCAGTACTTCGTGTATTGCTCGTGGTACGCCCACAGCTTGTGGTCACGACAGGCGCGGCGCCAGGATTCTTCGCCCTGTTTTTCGCCCGTGTGCTGCTGCGCCCGCTGTCCCGGTTATTTGGCGGTCGCCCAGTGAAGACAGTGTGGGTGGATAGCATCGCAAACGTGGATGAATTGTCGGTCAGTGGTCGCCAGGCAGCTCGTTTCGCTGATGTTCATCTCACTCAGTGGCCGCATCTCGTAGATAGCGTGGCGCCAGGCAAACCTGTTTTTAGTGGAGCCGTCCTGTGAAGGGCGACGAAGTGTTTGTCACCGTGGGCTCGCAGCTCCCTTTCGAGCGTCTGATAAAAGCTGTCGATGAATGGGCAGCAGAGCATCCGGAACAGAGTGTGTTCGCGCAGATTGGTGACACGGTCTACCAGCCGAAGCATATGTCCTTCGTTCGTAGTCTCAAGCCTCGCGAATACAGCCAGCGCTTTTCTCAGGCGCGGGTCGTGGTGAGCCATGTCGGGATGGGTACCATTATTTCAGCGCTGGAACTGGGCAAGCGTTTGGTACTGCTGCCGCGACTTGCCAGCCTTGGCGAGCACCGCTCGGACCACCAACTGGGCAGCGCCAGAAAATTTAGCGACCGCGAAAACATTACAGTGGTAAACGATATCTCCGCTTTGAAAACAGCGCTGACTACCGCCCTGAATTCCGACGTTTCCAACATTCGCAGTGACGCCTCACCTTATGCGTCGGTTCAATTGCTCACGACCATGCAACAGCTGGTCGCTCAGACAAAGGCGGGACATCCGTGACAGACCAGACCTCTTCAGCCGACCTGAGCAGTGCTTCGGCGCCAACCGCTTCAGGTTTTTCCGTCGACCGAATGCTGGCCCTGTGCATGGTGCTTGTGCTGGGCGCTTTCGCCGCGTCACTGTTGAATCTGCTGCAGGTCTGGATGGATTCGGAAGAATATGGCCACGGTCTCATCGTGCCGATCATTGCGCTGTACATCTATTGGCTGAATCGCGAAAAGCTGTCCGGACAGACCATCCAGCCGTCCTGGCTCGGTCTGCCACTTGCGCTGGCAGGTAGCCTGCTGCATCTGCTCGGGGTGATGGCCGATGTGGACGTCGCTGCCTACTACGGGCTACTGATTTCGCTGGCGGCATTACCCATGGCCGCTGGTGGCTGGCGTCTGCTCAGCCAGGCCTGGTATCCGCTGCTGCTGATTCTGTTCGTGATTCCGCTCCCTTACCTCTTGAGCACGCTACTGACTGCCCGGATGCAGCTGATCAGCTCCGACATTGGCGTATCCTTCATTCGATTATTCGGCTTGCCGGTCATGCAAGACGGTAACGTGCTGCACATGGGCAGTTTCAGCATGCTGGTCGAGGAAGCCTGTAGCGGGCTGCGCTACATGTATCCGCTCGTCAGCATCGGTCTCATCGTTGCCTATTTCTATCGTGGGCCTGTGTGGCAGAAGGTGCTGATCGTACTGTCCACGGTGCCCATCACCATTGGCATGAACAGTCTGCGTATCGCGGTGACTGGTCTCATTATCCGATACTGGGGTTCTCAGGCGGCCGAAGGCTTTCTGCACAGCTTTGAGGGCTGGATTGTGTTCATGCTGGCCTTCGCTCTGCTCATGCTCGAGATCTGGGTGCTCACCCGGCTGTTCTCGAACGGTCAGAGCTTTACGCAGCGCCTGGAAATCGTCACGCCGCAACAGCTCGGTCCGGTGCAGCCCACGCGCAGCCCCGTGGCGCGCCTGATGCTGACCACTGCCGTCATCGTGGCCGCTGGGGTCGTGGCACATCTCTACAGCTTCTTAGCCACCGACACCATTCCTGAACGCGAGCGTTTTTCGCAGCTGCCGTTCGTGATCGATGATCGTGAGGTCTTTCCAGATCGGCTCTCCTCTGATGTGCTCAGCGTGCTGCGCCCGGACGATTACTTCATCGGTGACTACAAGCGGATGGCCCGTCAGAGCCTGGGCGAAGCCGGCGCCGCCGAACACACCTTGCTGGCCTCGGCGGTGCCGATCAGCCTCTATCTCGTCTACTACGAAGCGCAGAAGGAAGGCAGTGTGCTGCATTCGCCGCGGGCCTGCCTGCCAGGCGGCGGCTGGGAGCAGCGTGATGGCGGCACTGTGGCGCTCGAGGCGCTTGGCGGGCAGGGCAACGCCAATCGCGTCATCATCAGCCGCGATGGCCGTCGCATGCTGGTGTACTACTGGATTCACCAACAGGGCGTGAACTATGCCGACGAATTCGTCGCGCGCGCTTCACTGTTATGGCAGTCGCTTACCGAAGGCCGGACTGATGGCGGCCTGGTGCGAATCATCGTGCCGCTACCTGACGAAACTGTGCCGGAGGCAGAGCGCAAGGCTGGGGAGGACACCGCGGAAGAAGCGCTTCGTGGCTTTGTGAAAGAGCTTATCCCTTCGCTGCCGCGCTTTATGCCTGGGTGATCAGCACGCCTGAATACTCAGGCTGTGAGCCAATTGCAATTTTTTGTAACGCGACACTCTATAATCGCTGTCGTTGTATGTATCACCGAGTTGGTCGTTAGTATGTGGTCAGTCATGAATTCCAGAGTATTGCTCAGATCCACCCTGTTCGCTTGCGTCTACACAAGTCTCGTCGCCTGTAGTTCGCCAGAAGAGAAGTCCAGGGCGTTCTATGAGAAGGGCGAGTCGCATCTGGCCAGTGGTGATCTCTCTGCGGCCAATGTCGAGTTTCGCAACGCGCTGGAATACGACAAGGGCAATACCGATGCCCTGTTCGGTATCGCCAAGGTGTATGAAGCCGAAGCCAAGTGGCCGGAGCTCTACCGCATCTTGAAGCGGGTGGTTGCGGAGGATCCTGACAATACTGAGGCTCGCGCCCGCTATGCTCGCCTGCTGCTCGCAGCCGGACAGCTCGACGAAGCCCTGAAGCAGACAGCAATACTTGCCAAGGCCCTGCCGGAAGATCCGGACACCTTCGTCATGAGGGCCGGAGCACTGTTCCAGGTCGGGGATGAAGCCGGCGGCCAGGCGGCACTCGACAAGGCCGTTCAGCTTGACCCTGATAACAGCGATGCCTTGCTGTTGATGGCGACACGCAAGATGGCAGAAGGCGATGCGAAGGCAGCGTTGGCGCTGCTCGACCGTGGTGTGAAGCAGACGCCGAAGTCGATGAGCATGCAGCTGATGAAGGTTCAGGCCCTGAATGAGCTCGAAGACTATACCGCGGCGATCGGCGTGTTCCAGCAGCTCGTGGACTACTATCCCGACAATACCGAACTGGTGAAAACGCTGGCGCGACAGTTCATGATCGCTGGCCGCAAGGATGAAGCCGCTACCGCACTGAAGGCGCATGCCGACCGAGAACTGACTCCCGTGTCAGTATTGGCCTATGTGGAGTTCGTACTTGGTGTCGAGTCTGCTGCGGCAGCGGCGAAGGTAATGGAAGGCTACCTGCTGAAGGTCGAGGACCGCCACACACTGATCTTTGCGCTGGCCGATCTGCATATCCGAAATGGGCAACCGGAGCTGGCCGAGAAGCTGATGGCTGACCTGGCGAAAGAAGAAGGCGACAGCGCCATCGGACTGCAAGCGAAGAACCAGCTGGTCTCACTGGCCTATATGGGCAAGGACGTGGAGACGGCAAAGAAACTCGTTGAAGAAGTGCTGGTAGCGGATCCGAAGAATGCCGCGGCCTTGACCCACCGCGCTCGCAATCTGCTCATCGAAGGCGACGCAGAAAGCGCGATTCGGGAGCTTCGGGCTGCCCAGCGTATCGATCCAGGATCAAGCGAAATTCTGCTGCTGCTGGCAAAGGCACACAGACAGCAAGGTGACACGGCGCTGGCCGCTGACTACTACGGCGAAGCAGTTGATGCCGGGAAAGCTGGCACCAATGCCGAGAGCCAGGCTGATCTCGTGGGGGAGTACGCCTCTTTCCTCATGTCGCAAAAGGACTATCAACAGGCCGATACGCTGGTCACGCCTTATGTTGGTGACAACGCCACTTCGGTCAAATTGCTGCAGCTGGCGGCGCAGATCAAGCTCTCGACCGGTCAGTGGACTGAAGCCCAGCGTCTGGCCGAGAGGCTGCACCAGCTTGGTGAAGGCGATGCTACCGTTGAACAGATTCGGGGCACGGCACTCATGCAACAGGCGCAGTTCGACGCCGGCATCAACAGCTTCAAGCAGGCACAGGCTGCTGCACCACAGGGCATCAGACCGATGGCAGCGCTCGTCGGTGCCTACGTGAAAGCTGACAAGCGGGCGGACGCAGAAGCCTTCCTCAAGGATGTTCTGAAAACAGATCCGAAGAATATCTATGCCTACATACTTCAGGGCTCGCTTTTTGCACACTATGGTGAGGCGGATGCTGCCTTGCAGAGCTACGCAAAGGCTCGCGAAGTGGCGCCTGAAAAGGCCGAAGGCTATCTCGAAGGTGTCAATCTGCTCGTGCGGTTGCAGCGTTACAAGGATGCCGAAACCCTGGCCCGCTCGGGTATGCCCAAGGTGGACGACAAGCTGGCGTTGACGCTTGCGCTGGGTCAGTTGCTGGAATCCCAGCGCCGGCCTGAGGAAGCTGCTGAAGTCTACAGCGGCCTGCTGGAGACGAATCCCGAGATGGATGTAGTGGCCAATAACCTGGCATCCATTCTCTCGGCGAGCGAGCAACCGGGCGATCTTGAGCGCGCAGCCAAACTGGCAGAGCGTTTCAGGACCTCGAAGATTCCACATTTTCAGGACACGCTCGGCTGGATCTATTACAAGCAGAACAAACTCTCTGATGCGAAGTACCTGCTGGAGCAGGCCGCCGAAGCCTTTGGTGATCACCCTGAGGTGAATTATCACCTTGGCATGGTACTGGTGGCACAGAATCGCTTCAGCCGTGCGCGTGAATTACTGCAGATGGCTGCAGCCTCAGAAGTTGATTTCGTTGGTCGTCAGGAAGCACGGGACGCATTGGCAAAGCTTTGAACACAAAGGTCCAGAAGGACTGAAAAGACGTCGGATTACCGACGCGTTGATATCGAAACAGGTGCAGGGAGATATGGAACTCGCGAAACAGTACACAGGAGGCTTGATAAAGCCCTACTCGTCCGGATTCGCCTTATTATCGAGATCGCTGGACTCAGCGATCATTTTTGCCGCAGCGCTATTCAGCGGCTATTTGCTTGAAGGACATGTCAGCAGCGAATTCATCATCGTCGGTCTGATCGGTGGACTGTTTCACCAGATCCTTGCTGAATTCACCGATATCTATCGGTCATGGCGCTCAGAGTCATTATGGGCTGAAGCACGGCGAATACTGGCCTGCTGGACGCTTGGTTTCAGCATCATTTTCACCGCTGGCCATATGTTTGATGAAACTGCCAGCATCCTGACCTGGCCGTCGAGCGCTCGCTGGTTCTGTCTCACCTTGTTCCTCATGCTCGGCTGGCGGGCGGTGGTGCGTACCGGACTTCGTCAACTGCGAACACGCGGTTTCAATACCCGAACCGTCGCCGTGGTCGGCAGCGGCTCGCTGGCTTCGCAGGTTGCCAGCAACATACAGTCTGCAACATGGTTTGGTTACCGCAATCTCGGCTTTTTCGACGACAGGGCCGACGGAAGAACCGCTGAAGATGGCGAATGGCCAACGAATACGGCCTTTCACCAGCACGCCAAGGATCTCAGTGGCTCGTTTGAAGATGTCGTTGCGATGGCTGAACAGCGTCTCGTGGATACGATTTTCATCGCCCTGCCAATGCGGGCCGAAGAGCGAATCAAGACACTGCTGCAGCGGCTCGAAAATTCCACCGCGACTGTATATGTGGTGCCGGATCTCTTCGTTTTTCAGCTGCTGCACGCCAAAAGTATCAACCTCAACGGCATCCCAGCCGTCGGGCTTATCGGCGAACCGCATGGGGGCGTCGATGGGGTGGTCAAGCGTATCGAGGATATCGTGCTCGGCTCGTTGATGCTGGCCGTAGCCGCTATTCCGATGCTGCTCATCGCGCTGTTGGTCAAGCTCACATCGCGTGGGCCGGTCATCTTCAAACAGACGCGCTATGGCCTCGACGGTGAGCTGATCAAGGTCCGCAAGTTCAGGACCATGAAAGTCTGCGAAGATGGCGATATCGTGCAGCAGGCCAGTCGGCATGACGAACGCGTTACAGCGCTTGGGCGCATCTTGCGCAGAACCTCACTCGATGAACTGCCGCAATTATTTAATGTACTGGGTGGTTCAATGTCGATCGTGGGACCAAGACCGCATGCCGTTGCTCACAACGAATCATATCGTGCGCTCATTCCGCGCTACATGCTGCGCCACAAGATCAAGCCTGGCATCACTGGTTGGGCACAGGTCAACGGCTGGCGGGGCGAAACTGATACCCTGGACAAAATGCAGAAGCGCATCGAATACGACCTGCAGTACCTGAACCACTGGACCATCTGGTGGGACGTTCAGATCATCCTCAAGACCTTGGTCCACGGTTTCATCGCGAAGAACGCGTACTAGTCTTCGGTCTGGCTGAGTCTTTCCGGTTTATGTTTGTGCTATAATTATGGCATGTTATAAACCGGAGAGATCTGAGAGGTTGAGATGATAGGAGAGCGACTCAAGCGGGCCCGGGCCGCTAGCGGACTTTCCATGAGTTCGTTGGGCGATCTAGCGGGCGTCAGCGCCAACATGATAAAAAAGTATGAACACAACCTGAGCATGCCTAGTTCGGGTGTCCTCATCAAGCTGAGTTCAGCCCTCGGCGTCAAGAGCGAATATTTCTTCCGACAAGAGCATGTTCAACTCCTCGAAGTAGAGTACCGCAAGCGCGCGAGTGCCTCGCGATCCTTGCTAAAAAAAGTTGAAGCAGATGTCCTGGATCAAGCTGAACGATGGCAGGAACTTGCTAACCTCTGGCCAAACTTTCCTATCAAACCTTTTAAGGGGGTCGATGGCCTTACAACATCTGTTGAAACACTCGAGGAAGCAGAGGAGGTCGCAGATCGGATTCGAGAGTCGTGGGGCTTGGGAAAGCTGCCCCTTTCCGATCTTATTGACGTGCTGGAAACCCATGGAATTCTGGTTATCGTTACAGATGTGGATAGTGGCGCCAAATTCGATGGTCTCCAGGCAAGCGTCGCGGGGCAGCCGGTAGTAGTTGTTTCTTCCACCTGGCCGGGGGATCGGCAGCGCTTTACGCTGGCGCATGAGCTTGGTCATCTGCTATTAAGCGACCGTTTGGCGTCCGAAATAGATGAAGAAAAGGCCTGTAACCGCTTCGCTTCTGCTTTATTGCTCCCGGCCGCGAGTGTTCGCCAGCACTTGGGCGAGAAACGCTCTAGCCTTGAGCCGCGTGAGCTCGCTTTGCTGAAACAGGAATTCGGCGTCAGTATGGCTGCCTGTTTATATCGCGCAGCCGACCTCGGGATTATTGATCGGTCGACTTGCCAGAAGATGTACATCGTGTTTTCGCAACGCGGATGGCGCAAACAAGAGCCAGGTCCCGCTTTGCCACAGGAGCAGACCTTGCTGTTTCAGCAGCTGGTATATCGTGCACTTGGAGAGGACATCATTGGGGAGGCGAAAGCTGCCGAGCTGCTGAAGCTACCGCTGATGAGCTTCCATCAGATTCGCAAGATGGAGTCCTCCCATTCAGCTGCTCATCAGTGACACGAATATTCTGATCGATGTCGAAGAAGGCCGTCTTCAACATTTGGTTTTCGAGCTTCCCTACCGCTTTCGTATCCCGGATATTCTCTTCTATGAAGAAGTGGCTGAAAGTCATGGCCACCTGCTTTCTCTTGGTCTTGAAATAGGCGAGCTCAGCTCAGTCACGATGATGCAAGCTTCTGAACTCATTAATCGCTATCGGCGTCCGAGTAGGAATGACTGCTTCGCGCTGGCCTTGGCAATGCAAGAGGCTTGTCCTTTGTTGACTGGCGACGCAGCACTTAGAACGGCCGCTTTTACTGAGGGTGTGGAGGTAAAAGGGACAATCTGGCTCGTCGAACAGATGGTAAATTTTAATTTAATCGACAAGCAGCAGGCGGTTTCCGCTTATCAGTTGATGAAAACTGCAGGTCGCCGCTTACCCTGGACCGACGCGTTCAAGCGACTGGAAGAGAAATAGGATGGCAGCATCAGGCTGTTTCAATTCTGTTTCTACCGGAAGCCTTGGCCTGGTAAAGGGCGGCGTCCGCACGCTCCAGCGTTGAGGCGATGGGCTCGCCAGGCTGATGGTGGGTGAGTCCGCCGGACATGGTGATCCTGAAGTCTTCGGGCAGGCCGTCGAACACCGTGTGTGCCAGGGTTTCCCGGATTCGCTGGACGCAGTGCTCTGCCGCGGCCACTGTGTCACTGGGAATGAAGAGCAGAAATTCCTCGCCGCCATGCCTGGCCATGATGTCTGTGCCCCGCAGCTTCTTCAGGCTGATTCGCGCAAAAGCCTGTAGTACCGCGTCGCCGGCCGCGTGGCCATGCACATCGTTCACCTGCTTGAAATGGTCGAGATCGACGATGCACAGGCAGAATCCTGAATCGCGGCGTTGGGCCAGCGCACGCTCGCGTTCGAGGGTCTCCATCATCCACCGACGGTTGGACAGCCCTGTGAGCTCGTCATGGCTAGCCAGATGGGTCACTTCCTCCAGGGCTGCCTGCAGCTGACTCCGGTTAGCCGCCAGGTCGTGCCGCATGCGGCTGACGACACCCGCCACCACGGAAACCATTGGCATGATCGTGGTATAGATGAACCAGAGGATGAGCGACTGCACCCAGTTGAACGCAGGCCCTTCGACGATGGCAGCGAGGGGAATCGTGGCCGCGTAGATGAAACTCGACGATAGGGAAACCCAGAGCATTTGCTTCGTCCGCAACTTGAAGCAGCCAAATATGAACATGAGGATCAATGCCAGCAGGTATCCGCCTCGTAGTGGACCCGCATAAATCTGTGCGTAAAAGGTGACAATGATGGCGAGCCACATCTGTGGAATAGTCAGACTGTGGTCAGTGAAGCGTTTGTTGTAACCAAGGCTGAGCATCGCATAGAACACAGCGTTGCCGCCAAATCCGATCAGCATCCAGATGACGGCGACGTGTACAGGCGAATTTCCAGACCAGGTGGCGAGTCCAAGTGGGATCAGGAACCAGACATACATGGCCACGCTGAGCCGGAATCGTGCAATGCGGATTTTTTGACGCGACGCTTCGTCGTTGGGGTCGCCGTTGGATGCGGCGTTAGGAACAACCTGAGTTTTCAGAGGCCTGCACCGTTCACGTGGACTGTCGACCCAGTATAGTCGACAGCGTCAGTGTTTTCGTTGGAGGCCCCGAGGGCTTTCTAGACGCGCTTCAGCTAGTGCGGCGCTGCCGGAATGACCAGCCGTAGGCGGCCAGGCCACTGAGCATCAGCCAGGCTGCGGCTGGAAGTGGCACAGCAGTGACATCGTCGCCATCGCTGCCAGTCTGGTTGCCGTCAGTGATATCGATGACTGGCGCGTTGCCAACAGTACCAGGCAGGTTGTCGAGCACGGAGGATACTGCGCCATTGCTGGCGAGCACGGCCGTCGTCAGGCCGCCGGGTAACCAGCCCGCGAGGCCGCTGCTACGAAAACCCGAGCCCAGACCAAAGCTGCGGCCATAGGCACTGGCACCGGCACCCCATGTGGCAGCGTTCCACGAGCCAGCCTGAATCGCAGCGCCACCGAGAGCAGCACCACCAATCGACACGCTACCGGCGCCAGGCGCAGAGGTCAGCTTATAGAGCAACATGAGTTCGTCGAACAAATTGAGGCTGAGGCCGCTGGCGTCTGCCTGTGGCAGAAGTTCAGGTGCTTCGGCAGCATAGCTCGCATAGCCCTTGCCAAAGGTTTCGCCAGCGGTGTGCTGGGCTTTGCCCGAGGCCGCAAAATCAAAATTCATCTGGAGCGCAGAGGCTTCTGCAGCGAAAAACAGTCCAGCGCCGAGCGCTAGTCCTTTAGCAAAAAGGGGGGCTTGAGTATTCATCCTTAGCTCCTGACATCATTCCGGGCGCCAACTGCAGGCATTTTTGTGCAGCTTATCGGCTAATCTTACAGACTATTACAAAGAATCCATACGACTTTTGATTTGATGTGGTTCCCAGCTTCAGGATCTTCCGACTATCGAAGGTATATTTCCGCCACAGAGACTGTGATTTCCGTGCTCACTGCGCGGGCATAGAGAATGAAGCGCTCTATTTCAGTCTTGTCGAGCTTGCGTCTCGATGGGGTCTGCGTCCAGAGCTGCTCAGGCAGCACCAGTTCGTGAAAGCCTGCCGGTAGCTCGTAGGATTTATTCATGCGATTGATGTAAGCCTCGCCGCCCTCTCGGATATACCAGAGGTCGTCCAGACGCACACCGATCTGCGCAGGTGCCGACAGGTGAAGTCTTATCGTCAGCGTCTGGTAGTCACTCCAGTCGGCCGGCATGGTCAACATGATGGCATTGCGCCAGCCCTTGCCCTGCGGGCTGGATTTCAGGGGCAGCTGTAGCCAGCCCTTCTGATCAGCCCATGCCGGAATGTCGTAGTCGGCCTCGTCGTCGAGAAGCAGCTCGTCTGTCAGGCGGAGATTGCTGCCGCGCCAGCGCGTCAGCGTCGTCCAGTCGTCGAAGTCGTCTATGAGTGGGAACTGCTGCCAGCTGCGTACGAAAATCCAGGTTTCCGTCAGGAGAGGCTTGAGGCCGGTCAGCAGAACCCCTAGCAAGGCCAACACCAGTAGGCCCTGCTGCACACGATTGTGTGCTCGCACGATCAGGACGACGAAACTGCCAGCGATGACGCCGTATAGCGTCAGTAGAATGTCATCGAGTGTGGCCGAGCGACCAAGGCCCAGCTGAGCCAGCTCGATGGCTACTGCAAGCGTCATGACGACTGCCGCGCACAGGAGCAGCCGCCTGGGCAGCGAGAGAATTCGTGTCCGCAGTGAGCCGATAAAAGCCGGAATGATCATGAGCGGCCAGAAGAAGTGCCCCGAGTTCCATGCGGCCTTGAAGATTTCAGGATCGTGCGCAGACAACCTGATACCAGGTATCAACATGAGCACGATGAGAAAAAACAGCAGCCAGTGGCGCGGTTTGAGCTCGGCGAACAGGGCCAAAAGGGCTTGCGGTTTAAGCATCAGCTGGGATAATGAGCGGTCTTTTTAGTTGTGGCGCAGGAATGAGTCCTGCAGCTTAGCGTCAGGGAGCAGTCGAATGAAAATCCTGGTAACAGGGGGCGCTGGATTCATCGGTTCCGCAGTCGTCCGTCACTATATCGAGAACACTGCGCACAGCATAGTCAATATAGACAAGCTGACATACGCTGCCAACCTCGAATCCATCAAGTCAGTCAGCGATAGCGACCGATACAGTTTCCACCAGATCGACATCTGCGACCAGGCCGCCGTCACCGCTGTGCTCGCCGCCGAAGAGCCCGATGCCATCATGCATCTCGCTGCCGAGTCTCACGTCGATCGCTCCATCGACGGCGCGGCCGAGTTCATACAGACCAATATCGTTGGCACCTTCGTGTTACTCGAAGCCGCTCGTGCCTATTGGATGACCATGGGCGAACAGCAGCGCGCCAGTTTCCGTTTTCATCATGTCTCTACCGATGAGGTGTACGGCGATCTGGAGGGCACAGATGATCTATTCACTGAAACAACGCCCTACGAGCCAAGCTCACCCTATTCGGCGTCCAAGGCGAGCTCCGATCATCTGGTCAGGGCCTGGCAGCGCACCTACGGTTTGCCAGTCGTCATCACCAACTGCTCGAACAACTACGGCCCCTACCATTTTCCCGAAAAACTGATTCCGCTCACGATTCTCAATGCCCTGCACGGGCAGCCGCTGCCGGTCTATGGCAAGGGTGAGCAGATTCGTGACTGGCTCTACGTCGAGGATCATGCCCGCGCGCTCGCTACCGTATTGAGCGAAGGCAAGACCGGCGAAACCTACAATATTGGCGGGCATAACGAACAGAAGAACATCGATGTCGTGAAACGCATCTGTTCACTGCTCGAAGAGCTGTCACCAGCGGCCGATAACCCGGCCTTGGCTGAAGCAGGCAAGAGCAGTTACGAAGCGCTGATCACCTACGTCACCGACCGTCCGGGTCACGACGCCCGTTACGCCATCGATGCGAGCAAGATCGATCGTGAGCTCGGCTGGCATCCGGCGGAAACATTCGACTCAGGTCTGCGCAAGACCGTGCAGTGGTATCTCGACAACCGCTGGTGGTGGTCACCCATTCGTGCCGCCAAATACGCTGGCGAGCGCATCGGTCTCAAGCTTTAGGGAAAAAATATGAAAGGTATTGTGTTAGCCGGTGGTTCGGGCACGCGTCTGCATCCCATCACCAAAGGCGTATCCAAGCAGTTGTTGCCAATCTATGACAAGCCAATGGTGTATTATCCCATTTCCGTACTCATGCTGGCAGGCATCAGGGAAATACTCATCATTTCCACCCCGACCGACCTGCCATTCTTCAAGCGCCTGCTGGGTGATGGCTCCGACATCGGTGTCGAGTTCTCCTACACCGAGCAGCCCTCGCCAGACGGTCTGGCTCAGGCTTTCATTCTCGGTGAAGACTTTATAGGTGACGACAGCGTCTGCCTGGTACTCGGCGACAACATCTATTACGGCGAGCATTTCTCCCGCAAGCTGCAACGCGCTGTGGAAAACGCCGACAAAGGCGAGTGCGCTACTGTATTCGGCTACTGGGTCAAGGACCCTGAGCGCTTCGGTGTTGTAGAATTCGATGAAAATGGCAAGGCCCTCAGCATTGAGGAAAAGCCAGTTGAACCAAAGTCGGATTACGCGGTCACCGGGTTGTACTTCTACGACAACTCGGTCGTTGAAATCGCGAAAAACGTGAAGCCCTCAGAGCGCGGTGAGCTGGAAATCACTTCAGTCAACAATGCCTATCTGCAGAAAGGTCGGCTGTCGGTCGAGAAACTTGGCCGTGGCTTCGCCTGGCTCGACACAGGCACCCACGACAGTTTGCTGGAAGCCAGCCAGTTTGTGCAGACGATCGAGCATCGGCAGGGTCTGAAGATCGCCTGTCTGGAAGAGATTGCCTTCCACAATGGCTGGATTAATGTCGAACAGTTGAGTGTGCTGGCCGAAGCGCAGAAGAAGACTGGCTACGGACAGTATCTCGAGCGACTCGTTCGCTCTGCCAACCGCAAGGCCGGCCACGGAACGCCTTCTCCAATTTGATCACGGACTGTTTATGAAAGTACTGGATACCCGCCTGCCCGGCGTACTCATCATCGAACCCAAAGTGTTTGGTGATGAGCGTGGCTTCTTCGTGGAAACCTATCAGCAGGAACGCTACTCGGACATGCTCGGCACCGATCTCAGTTTCGTGCAGGACAATTTTTCCCGTTCGCAGCGCGGTGTGCTGCGTGGTCTGCATTTCCAGATCAGCAAGCCACAGGGCAAGCTCGTCAGCTGTTCCCGCGGTCAGGTCTTCGACGTTGCGGCGGATATCGATCCCGACTCGGAAACCTTCGGCCAGTATGTCGGCGTCATGCTCGACGACAAGGACCACCGTCAGCTCTGGGTGCCACCAGGCTACGCCCATGGCTTCTGCGTGGTCAGCGACACCGCCGACTTCAAATACAAGTGCACCGACTACTACGACCCCACCGACGAAGGCGGCATCATCTGGAACGATGAGACCCTAAGCATAGACTGGCCAGAAATTGGCGAGCGCAGGCTCTCAGGCAAGGACCTGAAGTTGCCGACGCTGATCGAGTACGCCGAGGGCCGACAGTCGTGACCATTCTTCTAGCCGGTGCCATGGGGCAGGTAGGTCGTGAAATCACGGAGCGGGCTACAAACTTCGGGCTCGACGTTGTGGGCTTCGACGCCCAGGACATGGACATCACCGATCTGGAGGCGATCCGCCGCCAGGCCGAGGCTTGCCAGCCAAGGGTCATTATCAACGCAGCCGCCTACACCGCGGTCGACAAGGCCGAGTCCGAGCGTGACCTGGCCTTCGCCATCAACCGAGATGGTGCCTCGAACCTCGCTCGCGTCGCCGCCGAACGTAATATTCCGCTGCTGCATATCTCCACAGACTATGTGTTCGACGGCGACAAGGACGGCGACTACATCGAAAGCGATATGCCTAACCCAGTGAGCGTGTATGGCGAGAGCAAATACGCTGGCGAGCTCGCCGTTGCGGGCCACTGCGAGCAGTCCGTCGTCCTTCGGGTGAGCTGGGTTTTTGGCCAGTATGGTCACAATTTCGTGAAGACGATGCTGCGCCTGGGTGCCGAGCGTGACGAGCTGAATGTGGTGAACGATCAGTATGGTGCGCCCACGCCTGCGACCAGCATCGCCGACACGCTGCTTGGCATGGCCGAGAAGATCGTGAAGCGCCCTGACGAGCTCACGATTGACGACTGGGGCCTGTTTCACCTGCCATCCGACCCCGGGGTGACCTGGTATGAGTTTGCGGTGGAGATTTTCGAGCAGGCCCACGCTGCCGGCGTTCTTGAGAAGAAGCCGAAGGTGAATCCGGTTGGGTCTGAGGCTTATCCTACGCCGGTTAAGCGGCCTAAGAACAGTAAGTTGGCGGGGATCAGAATTTACGAGGCTAGCAACTGGCAAGCTGAGCTAAGGACAATGTTGAAGTCTAAAATTTAAAAAGCTTAAACGTAGACTCAACCGAGGTGCTGCAGGAATGGAAACGGCGAGTAAAGGGCAGATTTGCCATCTGATTTTGACAAGATTTAACGTTAGAAGTGGCGGCAAAGAGGCGCAGATAAGACAAGATCCTACATGGCTAAAAACCAGGTTCGACCTGTTTGAAAAGTATTGCCTACCAAGCGTAAAGAAACAAAGCGATAAAAGCTTTAAGTGGCTAATTTTTTTCGATTTAGATACGCCAGACTATTTTAAACAGAAAGTAATACAGTATGTAGAAAACTGCGATCAGATTGTGCCCACGTACGTGGGAGAGTGGAATTCTGAGGCGGTTAAGTCTGCTATTGCAAGTCAAATACTTCCTGAACATCGCTTTGTTCTTAGTACACGATTGGACAACGACGATGCAATTCATATTGATTTTATTAAAACTTTGCAGCTAGCGTCCCGAGCCTGTGGCCATGATGTGTATTTAAATTTCCCAAAGGGTATGACCTATGCCTCAGGTGTAGCGTATTCGCATTTAGATAGAAGCAATGCGTTTATATCTAGAATGGAAAGCGTTAGCGATTTTCATGGTGTGTGGGAACTTAAACACGTGGATATAGCGTCTACTCGTCCGATAGTCCAGTTGGATCTGAAATTTGCATGGCTTCAAGTTGTTCACGGACGCAACGTCTCAAATAAAATTCGCGGGCGCATTCTCAAAAATATTAAATGGATTGATTACTACCCATATTCAGTCGGGCGTGAATCTAAAATGGTTAATGCTAAAGATATTCTAGGAGGATATATCAGAACTACATTGCAAGGGGCTCTAGATATCTTGATTAGGGCTGGAAGAACTATCTATAAAAAGTTAATTTAAATTAGAATTATCAAGATAAATGTGTGTGCGCTAATTACACCTAGTCTGGTTAAATAAGAGGCTAACTTGTAGTTGTAAGGTGGAGGTGGGAGGCAGCTAGTCTGTGACTGAAGTTCTGTATTCTGATGTGCTCTATCCACTTATTATATTAAATGTCACATTCATGCGAGTAGTATTATGGTGATACATATTATGTCAGCTTTTTTTGCATCGTAGTGCCAGCTTACGCCTATTGGCGGAGTGTGTTTATCTTTGACGAGATCTCCAGCAAAATAATGCGAAGCTATGTTGGCAGTCGAGAAATATGAAAATTATAACGAATATATTGTTAGTAGCCCGCGATGTATTGAAGGATGTCAGCCGATGTGTAGAGCAGGTGTTGGCAAGAATCTATTTTATTAGCAGGGGGCCGGGAACGTCCGTTGCGCTATCAGTAAGGTTGGATATCGGGAAGAAAATCTCCTTTAGAAAACAGCCTGAATTATACCCTTTTTTATTAGGAGCTGGAGGGCGTATAGAGTCAGGTGCTGTCATAAACTCGTGGCAAGGTGCTGTAACAATTGGGGAAAACTCGAGGGTTGGGATTGGAAGTATTTTAATAGGACCGATAACGATTGGGGAAAACACTGGAATCTCACAGTATTGCTTTGTTTCGGGAGAAAATAGGAATCATTCAGGGGGGACGACTGGATTGATCTCTGCGCGCGATAGCGTAAATTCAAGAGAGGTGGTAATAGGAAGCGGCGTGTGGGTGGGGGCTGGAGTAATAATTCTTCCTGGGGTCAAAGTAGGCGATCGGTCAGTTATCGGCGCAGGAAGTGTGGTTGTAAGTGATGTTCCTAGCGACGTGGTTGTTGCGGGGGTGCCGGCTCGGCCAATAATTCGCCGCGCTAAGCAATAATCTAACATGGTATTGAAGATATGGTTTTGAAAAGCAGAGTCGTATCTGGGGGAGCAGCGCTTGCAATTGGTCAAATTTTATCCGCAGGATGTTCTTTCCTGAGGAACTTGATTATCGCTAGAGCTTTGTCGGTAGAAGATTTTGGGATCATATCCACTTTTGCTATCACACTAGCGATGATTGAAATGATCGGGCAAATAGGCGTAGATAGTTTGATCGTACAATACCGGGGCACTAGTCTCAACAAGGTCATCGCAAACGCCCACGCCGCGATGATTGTCAGGGGCCTAGCCTTATCCATCATTCTGTATATGCTCGCCGGACCAATTTCTAATGCGTTCGGGTTGATGCATCTACAATGGGCATTTGAGCTATTAGCCATCTGCCCGCTGTTTCGTGGCTCTGTAAATCTTGACTTCGCTTTCCAACGGCGATCGATGAGATTCGGCTCCTCAATCGTAAATGAGCTAGTACCGCAATTACTAGGTACAGTAGTTCTTATTATTATTGTGTTATTTAAGCAGGATTTTTCCGCGGTCCTCTTCGTTCTATTGTTCATACCTTTAGCTACAGCAGTTGTTTCACATACTAATTCGTCTCTAAACTATGCGCTTTCATTTGATTTTAAATTTCAGGTCCTAATCTATCGATTTGGTTGGCCAATTATGATTGGCGGCGCGCTCCTTTTTCTAGTGTTCCAAGGTGATCGACTGATTATCGGAACATATTTCGGTATGAAGGACTTAGGGTATTTTAGTGCTGTCTTTACTTTACTGATGTTACCTACCTTAGTGGTTCAACGAGTGCTTAGTATGGTGTCATTACCAATTTTATCAGAAGCCTTTTCGGGAGAAGAAAGCAAGAAACGGGTTGTGCGTCTCGTTATTCTGGCTAGCGTATGCGCTAGTTTAGGTATAACAGTAGGAGTTGGTCTGCTCGGGGATTATCTGTTCATTGTCGTTTTTGGCGAGAAATTTTTACCCGCCTTGGCCTTCATGCCTTACATCCTTCTTGCTTTTTCGATACGAGTCCTTCGATGTGCCCCATCGTCGATTGCTATCGCTAACGGCGATACGAAGACCCAGATGCATACGAACTTCATTAGAGTGTGTGCTGTATTAATCTCGCTTAGTGTCGCAGCGATCGGGGGTGATATATATTCAATCCTTATTTGCGCAATCGCTGGTGAGTTAGCAGCTACCATATATGCTTATTATACAACCAAGGAAAGCTGGACCGAATTTTTCACAATAACCCAGGTGGCTATGGGCGCAGCGACCTTTTCTACCATCACCGCACTTGGAGTTCTGTGATGCTTAGATGGAATTGCGTGTCGGACGAGGTCGGCGAGTTTTGAGATCCACGTATCTAACGTGCTTTGTTGTTGCTGTCGTGCTTCCATACAGTGTGGCTGTATCTATAGGACCAATTGTGATAACACCAATGCGTGTGTTCGCAATATTTACTCTATTTATATCCTTCGGTCTGCTAAAGGAAGCTAAAAAATCGACTCGCCCTGCCAGCTTTGCAGACTTCTCCGCTGCTTTTCACTGTATTTGGGTGGCTACTGCGATATTTTACCATGATGGCTTCGCCAAAGCGCTTGAAAGCGGGGGTGTATATTTTGTCGAATTTTGGCCGATGTATGTGTTCGGAAGATATATCGGCTCCTCCCCAGTTCGATTGCGTAAAGTCGCCAAGTCGTTGCTCCTTACTGTAATTATCTTGACGCCGTTTGCATATATCGAGGCCTTTACCGGCTTTAGTTTATCTAAACTGATTAATAATGTTATGGGCGGCGGAGGCGAAACTTTAGTAACAGAGCCTCGCTTGGGGCTAAATCGTGCTGCCGCAACATTTCCGCACCCAATCCTTTACGGGTTATTTTGCTCAACAATGCTAGGTATTTTTGCCTTTACATTTCGAGGCCCTCGCTTTAAATGGCTGCTGCTTGGTTTAATCACTGTTTTTCCATCGCTATCTAGTGCCCCTCTGCTTTCAGTAGTTTTGCAGGGTGGGATCATAATGTGGAGTATATTTTTTAAAGGCGTTAGAGATAAGTGGCCTATTCTTGTTGGTTTAATTTTGTTGATGGCGACATTAGTGCATCTTCTATCTAATCGCGATGTTATCACTGTCATTATGTACTACTTATCGTTCAATCCAGGTACCGGATATTGGCGCATGCTTATCTGGGAGTATGGATTGATTGAGGTGCTAGATTCCCCTGTTTTCGGTATAGGGTTTGCTGACTGGCGGCGGCCGGCCTTTATGGTTTCGCCAAGTGTAGATTCTTTTTGGCTCCTAACCGCTATGAGGTTTGGCCTTCCCTCTATCGTCTCAGTTCTAGCAATTCTAATCTATACCTCGTACCGTATGTATAACGGCAGATTTGGGATCTTATCGGATCACGTAGTAGGATGGGCCACCGCTATGCTCGGTATATTTTTCGTAGGGGTCACTGTGCACTTCTGGGCGAGCTCATTTGTGTTACTAGCTGTAATGATTGGAGTCGGTGTGTCGCTCTCTTCATTCAAAGCGTCTTATATTCACAACCTAAAAGTGGAGCGCACGATGAAAACAGTTGAAGTCGTATGAAAGCGTTGTTAGGGGAAAATCTTAATGGCATTCCTAGCAGGGTGGCTTCTGTTTTATTACTGTTATCGATGTCGCTTTTCTGCCACGGTAAGGCGTTCTACGTTGACCCGGTAGAGGGTGTTGATGACGCTGGCAGTGGGTCGTCCCGTATGAAACCTTTTAGATCGCTAGTTTTCGCTATCGAGAACGTGACGAGCGGGGATGAAATCATTTTGGGTCCTGGCGACTACGGCTCTTTTGACCTCCAAGAAAACGGGGCCCTCTTCGATAGCAATGTAACTATTAAGGGTGCATCAGGTGGAGCTACTACAATTGGTGCTACATCAATTTCGTCAGCCAGCAAATTAGTTGCCAATATCACATTCGATGGTATAAATTTTTCGGATTCTATTTCCGTTTCCAATGCTTCAAATGTGCATATTAAGAATTCGTTGATTGAGACGAGCCCCCCTTGGCTTGGATCTGAAGAAGCAATCAGCAGAAGTGCTGTATATATAAGAGGCTCGAACAATATAAGTATAAGCAATGTTGAAATTACTCGTGCGCCAATTGGAGTTTCATTTGTTCAGTCTGACAACGTTTCAATTACAGGGTCTGATATACATGATCTTACTCATGATGGCATACGAATTGTAAGCTCAGAGAATGTTCGGGTGGTTCGCAATAAAATATCTGGTCTATGGGACGGAGTAGAGGATTCAGAAGCATCATGGAGCAAGCACTGTGATGGCATTCATATATACATTTCTGGTGCGGCGACAGAAGAGAAAATAGTCCCGAATAAAAATGTTTTAATATCAGGGAATGCTCTCTTCAATATATCTGGGCAGGCGGTGCAGTTCAATATATACAGTAAGTTTGATGAACCTAAGTATTGGAATCAGTCGGTAGTGGTCGAGAATAATATATTCGGTACCGTCAAGGTGCCGATGGTTTTTAATAATGCTACACCAGTCAGTGGCTTGGTCTTTCGTCATAACTTGTTTTTACCACACACAAGTGAATACCATTCACCTTATGCAGATTCGTTAGGGAAGTCGTTCACAACACAGAACAGCGGATTTCGTACAAGTGCCGAGACTACAGGTCTGGAAATATATAATAACATTTTTGTGAATCCTCCCAGTATTGCGGGCGGAACTGATTATTACGACTATAATATAATTCAAAACTTTATTCCGGGTAGTGCGTTTCCGAGGTTTACATTTTTCGCCGATTTTGACGCTCTTTACGCTACATCCGATCCTAATAACCTGAAGCTGCGGTCTGGCTCCGTGGCTATCGCGTCTGGCATCTTGCGCGATCCAGGTGTCAAGGACCGTCTCGGGAACAGCCGAGGTGATTATCCGGATATAGGTCCGGTGCAGACTTCCGTGCCTTCCTATTCAGATCCCTCCCAGGAGCGCCCTGAGAATGCCTATTCGCGAAACATTCCTGTCGCGTATGTCGACGACTTTGAAGATGGTAATTTATTGGCTGATGCTTATCTAAATAGTTCAGAAGATTCAGGGATAGAGTGGCGGCAGACCCCGTTAAGTCAAGCGGCCTTTACAATACAGAGACTGGAAGAAACTGGTAGTAATTGGTTGTCCACCCCTTTGAAGGCCTCACAGGGCCGATCCTACTTGGCCTTTAGTTTGGATCAACCTTGGAAATATCTTAAGTACTCTTTCGATGTGATTAATAAGTATGTCCCTCAGCAATCCGGCGCTGCTTTATATCTGAATGGCGTTCAACGGTACATTCTTATTGATCTTGGCAGTCAATCAATCGGACTACAGTATTATGAAAGCGGAAAGCTTGTTAAGGCGGTTCCCGCGCCTGCGATAGCTATTCCGCCGAACAGTAAGTATCGAGTTGAAATAACTGCTGAAGTTGAGGATAATTCCTCCCTGAAAGTTTTCGTTGCTGTTAGGTCTATCGAAAGTGACGAGCTGGTTCGGACGGCTTCTGCTCTTTTCAAACAAGTAGCAGGAAACGATACAACCTTCTCGGGAGTCGGATTTTTCCATAAGAATCTTGTCGATGATTATCGGTTGTTTTTTGATAACGTTGCTGTTTCTTCTAGTCCTCGGCCGGAGCCACCATCTTCGTTTAGGTTAATGGATTAAAATAATTGCTGGAAATCAGTGGATTTCGTAACTCCACTTTTTTGGCCCAGAGATGGGGTAGGGTCTCGTGAGCAATGAGGAGACTAGCCGCTTTGTCGCCAGGCGCCGTTTTATGTAGGTTAATTGAGCTTTCGCGGACAGAGGGTTCTTTCGCTGCAGTTGCATTTAATCAAAAGTCGTTATACCCATTCTTCCACTGCGATATCTGCATTAAGATAACGAAATAAGGATTGGGGGTTTCTGGCTTTTTTCTCTTCGCCAGCCTAACCAGTTCTTGGAGCATTCCCCGGCTGGCAGCCTGTAAAATGAGTATGTTTAATAATACAATTCGAAAAGCTCGGGACTTGCGTTTCCACGCGAAATGCATCTTTCCCCTATTGATATACACTCCTCGCATGGAGGATGGGGAGCTCGAACCAACGTAGTGAACTAGTCGAGCATCGGGGCTCCGCAGACATACAGCGCCCCGTCGGTCACATAAGCGTGCACAGAGGTCTACTTCTTCGCTATAAAGGAAGAATGACTCATCAAAGCCCTCTACTTCATTCCAGAGATTTCGCTCCACCATCATGAACGCGCCAGATAGCACTCGACGTTCCGCAAGCTGGGTCGTTATGGGCGGACTAATCAAGCTCGAGAGCTTCGACCAGCCTGTAAGGATGTTGAGTTCGTGTAGAAGTGAAGGCGCTACTTGCAGGCAACTCGGATCTACCGATTCATTCGGCAGGACCGTGACTCCGCCCCATGCAGCAGCGCTTGGGTACTCTCGTGCAAGTTTCAGCAACGGAGACAGTGCGTCGTCCTGCAACTCAGTATCGGGATTTAAAAGCAGTAGATAATCGCCCGTCGCGTGTTTGGCACATACATTATTCGCAGGGCCGAAGCCGATATTCCCCTGGCTGGGTAAGACTCTGACAGCAGGGAAGCGCGCACGAACGATAGCTTCAGTGTCGTCGGGCGAGTTATTGATCAGGACAACTTCAAAAAGCTCCGGATCTACATACCTGTATAAACTCGCCAAGCACCGAACAACATCGGTCTCTGAATTGTAACACACTGTTAGAACGCTGATCGGAGGATTCAAACTTGCTCGTGCTGCTACCAATCCCAGCGCTCCTGTACTGCCTGTAAAAGGCGCACATTACAATCTATCGAGTCTCTTTGAAAGTGACTGATTGTAATTGGCCTCTTCCTAGCCTAGTGAAGCTTTCCCTAATTCACTTGGGGCCATAACATAGCAAAGGCTATCCTCGGAAAAATTGTACCCCCCCGAAACCCCAACCAACCCCTACCAAAACAACAACCAACGAAACATTCCCGGCGCCGGCAGCTCTACGACCTGCTGCTCATTCAGAAACCAATCCAATACGGTACCAGTGTTACACCGTCCGGAATGACCAGCTCAATACCGGAATGGTAGCTTCCCAACAGAACATTCCCTTCGCCGGAAAAGTCAAACAGAGAGAGGGCTGCTGCGAAATACAGCGGGTTGAACTCAGACTGCCAGTTGAAGCGCATGTCGACTGCCGTCCGCATCTCGCCGGTCATTCTGGATATTTCAGTGACGTCACTGCCGGGCACTATGCAGCCGGTTGCCCAATCGGCTGCGACGCCAACCAAAGCCAACTCGCCTTCCAGTGTGGGAGCACTGGAAGGCTGGCTGCCACCCTTGGGCCTCAGATATCTATGGAGACACGGTGTCGATTATTTATCCACTAGCCTAGTCCCCGCCGATATCAATAACGATTCGATCCATGAAATACATAGGTAATTAGAAGTTGGCTCACATATTGCGATTAGCTGGATAATCTTTAAGCAGTTTATCCTAAAGGAAGTACCCTATGTCATTCTTCAGCCGTTTTACCGCCATCAGCCTGTTAGGCGCCTCAATTGCAATGGCCGCCACGGCCTCTGCCAATCTGATCCAGAATGGAGGCTTCGAGCAGCCTGACGTCAAGGCAGGCACCTGGAAATATTTTTCTGCCAGTACAGTAGATGGCTGGAATGGCAGCAACATTGAAGTCTGGGATGCCTTTAATGGTGTGACCGCCTATGAAGGCGCCCAGCATGCCGAGCTCAATGCTCACCCGTCGCATGGCGGCGCGTTCAGTATCTTCCAGGGTTTCGATACCACGGTCGGTGCCTCGTATGACCTGAGCTTCGCCTATCGCGCTCGTCAGTCGAACAACGAAAGCTTCTCTGCTGAGGTAGCTGGCATAAACTGGATTCTTGACGACCACACCACAAGCGGATGGAGTCTGTTCAGCGGCAGCTTCCTGGCAACGTCAGCATTCACCACGCTCACCTTCACCTCGATCTTTCCGGAAACCGGCACCGTCGGAAACTTCCTCGATGATGTTCAGGTCACGCCTTCAGTCGCAGCCTCAGTGCCTGCACCTGCGAGTTTGGCTTTGGTAGCATTCGGACTTCTGGGGCTTGCTCTGCGCAGCCGCAAGTAAGCTACGCAGTCCTTCCTCATGGGCCTGTATCAGGCAGGTCCATATTTTCGGTACAGCATGCCCAAAAGGCCCGCCACGCCTAGCAGAAAGGTAGCGGGCGCCGGAACCTCCGGAACCACTTGTCCAATCAGGAACTGCCCGGAGCTGGTTACCAGCGTCACACCCTCTGGAACGATCAGCTCGATCCCTGAGTTATAGCTTTCCGCCAGTACCTGGCCTTCGCCCGAAAAATCCCATAGAGAAAGGCCCGCCGCGAAATGCAGTGGCTTGAACTCAGGCTGCCAGTCGAAGTACATGGCGACCTCGGTCAGCATGCCGTCCGGTGTCACGGATATCTGTTCAATGCCGCCGTCAAGTACGGTCCAGCCAGGTGCCCATTCGGCCGCGATTGGAATCAGCACGTGCTCGCCATCCAGTCGCGCGACCACGCCCGCAGCGAAGCCGCCAACGCTCGATCCATCAGTCGACTCAATATTCATGCTCAGGAAGGCGTCCATTTCGGCAAGCTCGCCTGTCAGGCTGGTGTAGACCTGCATCCTCATCTCGACAGGGGATCCGGCCGGATCGCCCCCGGTGAAGAAGATGGTATCGCTCACATCGGATTGAACTCGCTGCAAGGGGGTGGAGCCATTTCCGCGCTTGGAGCGCACGGCGAGCCGGCCGTCGTTGAGTCTCGCTTCAGCCCCTGATTCCACGAGCGAGCCGTTGGCGGAAAAAGTATAGGCGCAGCGCTCCTCGGGCGTACTGCTGTGGGTATCGTCATCGACACTACAAAACGCTAATGCACCAATGGGCGCTGCGACGACGGCAGAGGTGTTCATGAGGAGAGCTGTTGAAAGGAGAAGGGCAGTCGATAAAGCGGGGGCGGCCGTGCGATGTCTCATAACTCTGTTCCTTCAGGGTGATATGGGCATGGACTAACCCATTCATTATCACCTGAAGACACCGATTCGGTCATATCCTTTCGTGGATATGCCTGGTGTATATTCAGTCGCTCTGAAGTTTAAGCCAACAACACCCGCCCATGCTGCCCAATCGCCACCACGCGTCGGCCTTTCGACATGGCACGGCTGCGCCATTTGCCGATGGCTGTGGCAGATTTATTGAACAGGGATAGGGTTAAGGCAGAACTTGGCTGAACAACCAAAAGCAGGAACTGGCGCTGAAAGAGAAAGGACTGCGTGGTGGTGCAGGATCGCGAAAAGCGCTTTTGCAAAGGGCAGTTGGGCTTCTTGAAACCGGCTTGGCTCTTTCTCTTCATACTCGACATCTCTCGCTGGCCTGGTGCGTACTACCATATCGCAGGCATGTTACGAACATGTGACTAATCGTGATCAGCTGTATCTATAGTCTAGCTTACGCTGTCCTGTACGTAAAATCCCTGACTGGTTCACCATTTGTCTAAAAAGGCACGAGCGGATAGTACAGACCAACCGTCTTGCCAGCATCCGCCGAAAGTTACATTCAGTGGGTACTCGCGATGGTGGAGGGAAAACCGGACCTGCGTCCGGTTCGTTTAACAAAAGTTAACAATCTTCGCGTCTGCTGTTGATCAGCGCTAAACGCCCCGTTAAAGTAGGCCAAAAGTTCTAAGCTGTTTGTTGGCACTTCCATGTTGTTGCAGTTTTCGTCTGCGATGTGCTGAAAGTCCCTGATAACCATAGGCAGTAATGGCCTTGAAAGGCCGGGTTATATAATAACGATCATACAGGGATATGCGCATGGGAAAGTTCAATAGGCTCTTGTTGGCCGCCTCACTCCTGGCTGCGACTGCAGTACAGGCAGAAATCACCGCGCTGGGCGATGCTGGCCTCGGTCAGGTTAGTGGCCAGAGTGGCATTGTTATCGAAGCCGGATTCGGTACCACTTTTGGCGTCGACCCCACCACCACTTACGACAACGGTACGATCGGCGACTTTTACGGTGTCGACTGGAGTCAGGCTGGCATCACCATCGATGCCTTTAAATGGATGGTAGATATAGAAGGTGGCTGGGACCAGGCCACGAACACCGGCGCTAACACCCGCAACGAACTCTATCCGGGTGCGATTGGCGGCTTTATCGCCAAGGGCATCGCTATTGCTGGCAACGTGGATATCACCCTGGACGCCACGGCTGACCTTGCCAATGTGGTGGCTAACGGTGGCGCCGTGTCGGACACCGACGGCGGTATCGGCATCACCTTCGCCGATTCCTTCGTCGATTTCCGCGTGGCCGACATGGGCTTCTTCATTGAAGACTACGACGGCTCAGGCGGCGGGCAGCTCTCTAGCTTCGGCGGCATGGAGCTCTTGGGCGTGCAGTTCGACGGCCTCGAGCTCGTCGTACGCGGTAACGGCCTCTAGGACACGAAGTTATCGATGTGGTTCAGGATTTCGGGCACCAGCCCGACTGGCACATCGTGTCCCCAGCCCTTGATCAGCTCCAGCTTGCTGCCCTTGATATTGCGGTGTAGCTGGCGGCCTGCCTTTGGATGAACCAGTTTGTCGGCCAGCCCGTGCATTATCAGCGTGGGTAGCGCAATCGATTCAGATTCCGGGCGAATGCTGCCGGTCGCCTGGATGGCAACCATCTGGCGGATGATGGACTTCGGCCGATAGCTGCGCTGGTAGTCGCGGGCAATCCGCGAGATGATCCGCCGCTTGGTCGAGGGATAGCCAGGGCTGCTCACGGTATTCCAGAACGCCAGTCCGCGATTGATAGCCGCTTCCTGATGATCCCCCTGAATGCCGCCACCGGTAATACGCCAGAGCGTTTTCACACTGGGCGCTGGCAGGCGAGGGTGGTTGTCTGAACTCATGAGCAAAATCAATTTCGATATCAGGTCCGAATGTTTGGCTGCCAGTATCTGCGCCACCATGCCACCCATGCTCACGCCGAGTACGATTGGCTTGTCGAGCTCGAGATATTTGATGAGCTGACGGGTATCTTCGGCAAGATCATGCAGGGTGTAGTCGCTGGTCACCTTGAGGCCGAGTTTATAGCGCAGGAATCCCGCTGGCGGTGAGTGCGATCGGCCGGGGTTGTCGGCGAGTGAAGACAGGCCCAGTTCCCGGTTGTCGAAACGAATGACCCGGTAGCCAAGCGCCAGCAGGCCGTTGACGAATTCCGGTGGCCAGGTGGTGAGCTGGCAGCCAAGACCCATGATGAGCAGGATGGGTGGTGCGTCCTTCGGCCCTGAATCCCGATAGCAGAGCCTGACGTGTTCGAGGTCTGCAAAATCTTCGGTGTAGTCGCTGTCGTTCGGTAGCGTGTTCAGGTCATAGTGCGGGTCGGACGGATGACCAGTGTGCGTGTCGGAAATCTGAGCTGAGGTAGATGGCAAGGCGATGTCTCCTGCTGGGCTGCTATCACTTGTATACAGCGACGTGTACACAGCTACGTAGAATACTACTGATTCTCTCATGGGAGTGGGCAAACTTCTCTTCACTGTTTTTCGCCCCTGCTGATCTACCTTGATAATCCCGCCGTAGTCTTCATATGTCTCACAGTAATCAGGGTTGATTCAGTTATGTCACACGCGCATAGTAATGTCGTTGCTCTCAAATCAAGGAATCTCTTGGAACCGACGGACCCAGCGAACGACGCGGGCATAAATGTCGACCACGATACCGATAATCGGGATCTCAGCAATAGCAGCCTGCCTTCAGACCACCAGGGTGAAGAGCTTGGCGAATTGCTCCGTCGTATCGCGACCGATCGAAACAAAGCGGCATTTCATATCTTCTTCAAGGAATTTGCTCCCAAGATCAAGTCTTACGCCATCAAGCAAGGCATGCTCGAGCATGGTGACGAGCTGGTGCAGGAAGTCATGGTCAATATCTGGCGTCGTGCGGCACAGTTCGATTCGAGCAAGGCCAGTGCCACGACCTGGGTTTACGCTATTACGCGTAACGCCAGAATCGATATGCTTCGCAAGTTCGGCCGTTCGAGTGTCGAGACCAGTGTCGATACCGAGCATTTGTGGTCTATTCCCGGCACAGACGAGCCTGTAGGCAATTGGCAAGATGGTGTGATCGCTGCGAAAGTGCGAAAATCACTGGATGTTTTGCCTAACGAGCAAAAGGACGTGATTGCCAAGGTCTACCTCGAAGACAAGTCGCATCAGCGAGTGGCCGATGAAATGGGCCTGCCGCTGGGTACGGTCAAGAGTCGGGTAAGACTTGCGCTGCAAAAGCTGAACGTCGCTCTGGATGGCAAAGTAGAAATCAATAACTAGGCTCTACTGTTTCATCTTTAGTCGTGGTTTTTCATGATCAGTCACCATCCTGACATTGACCTGTTGCTGGAATACAGCGCGGGCGGGAGTCCGTTTCCGCTCGCCATGTTGTTGCATATGCATCTTCAGTATTGCAGCGCCTGTCGACACAGTCTTCGCAAGCTCGAGATTATTGGCGGTGAGTTCTTTGGCGCGAGTCCAGAAGGTCAGGTAGATCCGGTCGATGAGCACGCCTTCGATCGCGTAATGGCCCTGATTGAAGCCGAAGAGTCCAACGACCTTGAGGTTGGCGCCGCCGGCGTTGAACATACCTATTTCCGCAAGAACTTCCCGCAGTCCTACGGTGCTGGCAATACTGTGTCCAGCCTCGCGCTCGAGCGCCTGCTACCCAAGCGTTTTTCGACCATAGACTGGAAGCGCAAGTGGCTTGGTGTGTTCGAGCACGTCATTGCCACTGGCGGCGACAAGCCTTCGAGTGAGCAGGGCGCTGATGAGCCGCCCCTGCGCTGGAAACTGGCGCTGCAGCGAACCAGAAGAGGCTGTAGTGCCCCCAAGCATGTGCACAGTAGCTCTGAATATACGGTTGTACTCCAGGGCGGCTATTCCGATGCCAGCGGCGTTTATCGCGAGGGTGACTTCGTGGTGCGCACACCGGATTCGTCGCATCGGCCTCGGGCCATGGAAGATCAGGACTGTATCTGTCTCTCCTACATTCAGGGTAAAATTGGCCTTTTCAACCCGTTGACCGGGCCACTGACCAGGTTCCGCCAACGCTTGTCCTGATTTCTCTGGAAGCGCTTAATGGATTGTCCTCAAATCGTCGTTGTCGGCGGTGGTGCCGGCGGACTGGAACTTGTCCGCAAATTGGCACGTAAGCTGGGTAGGAAAGGCAAGGCCGATATTCACCTTGTCGATGCTCAGCTCACGCATCTCTGGAAACCGCTGCTGCACGAAGTCGCCACTGGCCGGCTCGATGCCAATATCGACGAGCTGGACTACCGGGCTCATGCCTTCCTGAATAACTATCGTTTTCACCTTGGACGTGTGTGCGCTGTCGATACGGCGAATCGCCACGTGCATCTTGCCGCGATCAAGGATGCCAGCGGTGAAACTTTACAGCCTTCCCGCAGCCTGCCTTACGATTATCTCGTCCTGGCTGTCGGCAGTCGTACCAATGACTTCGGCACACCCGGGGTGATGCAGCACTGTTCGCAACTGGATTCGCGTGAGCAGGCTGACGCTTTCCACGAGCATCTCGTCAATACCTTCCTTCGACTTAACAGCCATGCTGACACCGGTGAACTGCCGATCCTGAAGGTAGGCATCGTCGGCGGTGGCGCGACCGGCGTCGAACTGGCGGCTGAGCTGCACAACACCACGGCGCTGCTTCGTGCCTATGGGCTCAATCTGGGCTCTGACAACCTTCAGGTGACGCTGATCGAGGCCGGGCCGCGCATACTGCCTGCCTTGCCTGAGCGCATCACCGAGGCGGTACTGCACGAGCTGGCGGAGCTGAAGATCGATGTTCGACACGATACCGCGGTGACTCGCGTGACGGCCGATGGTTTCGAGACGAGTGGCGGTGGCTTCATCGAGTCGGATATCAAGGTGTGGGCGGCCGGGGTCAAGGGTCCGGAATTTCTTTCTGATATCGAAGGGCTCGATACGAACCGGCTGAACCAGGTCATGGTGCACCAGACCCTGCAGTCGAAATCCGACCCACATGTGTTTGCCTTGGGCGACTGCGCAGAGTGCATTCAGGACAACGGGACCCGAGTGCCGCCGCGGGCGCAGTCAGCGCATCAGATGGCTGATACGCTCTACAGTAATCTTGTCCGGCTTATCGAAAACCGTCCCATGAAAAACTTTATCTACAAGGATCACGGCTCACTGATATCGCTCAGCCGTTATTCGACCGTCGGTAGTCTGATGGGCAATCTGAGCGGCAAGAGCATGATGATCGAGGGCTTCATCGCGCGTTTCGTCTACGTTTCGCTGTATCGCATGCATCAGGCCGCAGTCTATGGCTATCTGAAGACCTTCCTGATCGTGTTGTCGTCACAGATCGACCAGTTCATTCGTCCCAAGCTCAAACTGCACTGAGGTTTAGTCATGATGCAAGTCATTGGTTCATACACCAGTCCCTTCGTCCGTAAGGTGCGCGTGGCGCTCATCGAGCATGGGCTACCCTTCGACTTTCGCGAGGAAACGCCCTACACGGCAGATACCCCAGTGCGGGATTTCAATCCGCTGGTGAAGGTGCCGGCTTTTGTCGATGCCAACGGTGAGACCTGGTTCGACTCCGCATTGATTTTGGCAGTGCTCGAAACGCAGAAGGCTGAGGGTGGTGCTTCACTGCTGCCATCTGACGCCGTGCCGCAGCTGCAGGTGCGTCGGCTGGAAACCCTGGCTGATGGCATCGGCGATGCGGGCGTGCTGATGTTCATGGAGAAGAAGCGCGATGAGTCGGAGCAGAGCGCGAGCTGGATAGCCCGGCAGCAGGAAAAGGTCGATAACGGCTTTGCCTTCTTCGAGCGCTACCTGACCGAGCGCCTGGATAAGGACTTTCTGCACGACTTCGATGGTGGCCTGGGCCTGAGCGCCGCGGATATCGCGCTGGTCTGCGTGTTGGAGTGGTACACGCTGCGTTTCAACGCGGATTGGCGGAAGCAGTATCCGCGGCTGGCGGAGTACGCCAAGCAGATTGGTGGGCGGGAGAGCTTTGTGACGACCCGGCCGCCTGGGGGCTGATCAAGGATTGGGCAGTTCTTTAAGCTTCAACTAGTCTTATACCTTGAGCGCTGTGGTCATAGCGCTCGGCGGCTTTCCTGGAAATCCGTCTATTCCAGCCCGGAAATGGTTCGCGACTTGGTGCTGGGATTCATTCCCCTCGAATGGGTTCATGAGCTGGATTTCTCTTCACTGGAAAAGCTGAATAGCAGCTACATTTCCGATGATCTTCGCGAACGCAGCGATGATATCGTATGGAGGGTGAAGTTCAGGGGTCGCTGGTTATATCTCTACATTCTGCTCGAATTTCAATCTACGATTGATCGGTTCATGGCGGTGAGATTACTCACCTACGTAGGCTTGTTGTACCAGGACCTGATCAAGTCGAAGCAACTACCATCAGCGGGTCGACCTCCCCCGGTCCTACCTGTGGTCATGTACACGGGTGATGCGAAATGGACTGCAGCCCTACATCTAAATGATCTGACTGAAGCTGTTCCAGCTGAGTTGAATCAGTTCCAGCCGCAGTTACAGTATTGTCTCATTGATCAAAAACGATACGATGCCGCCGAACTGGAAAAGATGGAAAATCTGACGGCCGCACTCATTCGTGCTGAACTGGCTGAGGAGCCTCAAGCCCTTATCGAGGTTCTAAACCATCTCGCAATGTGGCTGGATCGAAGTTCGCAAACTGAACTGAGACGCGCGCTCAAAGAGTACTTTGGGCGTATACTCACCAAATATGATTTGCCCGGCGTGGACGTGGACGCCTTGGCTGACTTGACGGAGATGCAGACTATGTTGAGTGAACGCGTTAAAGAGTGGGGGCGGCCGTATCGCGAAGCCTTGGAGGCTGGTCGAAAGTTGGGCATCGAACAGGGTCGTGAAGAAGGAGCTGAGCTTGCTGAAGCCAAGATATTGAAGCGCCAGCTCACGAAACGATTTGGGCTCCTGGATGAGGAAACTATTGCTCAGATCGACAAGGCGTCAAGCGCCCAACTCGAACTCTGGCTCGACCAGGTCCTGGAAGCCGAATCCCTCCAGGACCTTCTCGGCGAAAGCTGATTAAGCCGTCAGATACCCGCCATCGACAGCGAGTATCGATCCCGTCGTATAGGACGAAGCCGGGCTCACCAGGTACAGCGCAGCACCAGCCATTTCAGATGGCTCCGCAATACGGTTCATCGGTACGTGCGTGAGCAGCTGCTTCAGTATCTGATCGTTGGTGGTAAGGGCTGAGGCAAACTTGGTATCAGTGCCGCCTGGCAGGATCGCATTCACCCTGATACCAGCACTTGCGCATTCCTTCGCGAAAGTCTTGGTCATCGAAATAACTGCAGCCTTCGTGATGGAGTAGATGCCCTGGAAGTGACCCGGGATCACGCCGTTCACTGAAGCGATATTCAATATCACACCCGATTTCTGCTTGCGCATGATCTTGCCGGCTTCGACTGACATGAAGAAGTAGCCGCGGATATTCACGTCTACGGTCTTCTGAAAAGCACCAAGGTCGGTATCCAGCACATGGCCGAAGTAAGGATTCGCTGCGGCGTTGTTCACGAGAATGTCGAGCTTGCCGTGCTTGCTCTTGATCTCTTCGAACAGGCTGCTGATCTGGTCCATTTCGCCGATGTGACAGGCAATGGCGTCGGCCTTGCCACCGGCTTCGCGGATGCTCGCGGCGACAGCTTCGCAGGTGTCGATCTTGCGGCTGCTGACGATCACGTGAGCGCCGTAGGCTGCCAGCGTGCGCGCGATTTGCTCACCGATGCCACGGCTGGCGCCAGTAACGAGGGCGACCTGACCGTCGAGTTTGAAGAGGTTTTCTGCTGTAGGAAGTGACTGTGACATAGGGAAGTATCCTCGTTAGCGAAAGCTGACTGCGTCGCCTTCTGCGGTGGTCTGTAGGTAATGGTAATGGTTGAAGTAGGCCAGCCTGAGCTCATTCGGCTCGGGCGGGCGCTCGGGATTGCTGCGGTAAATCAGTTTGGTGATGCTGGCGTTGGCGAGCACCCAGTTGGCATCGAGCGCACTGACATCGTCCATGTTCAACATGGCCTGCAGCATGAGCGAAATCGGGCCGCCAGAGCTGACGATGCAGACATCGCCTGAGCCTTTCTTGCCGCTCTGCCTGGCCTGTTCCCAGCCTGCGGTGACGGCCGACTCAAACGCATCCACGATCCGTTGTTTGAACTGCGTCCAGGTCTCGAAGGCCTCAGCCGCATCCTCCACAACATCACCATCGGCAATCCAGGCATCCACGACCTGAGCGAAGGCCGGCTGAAACAGCCGGGTGCGCTGGTCAATGGCGTTCAGAAACGCTTCGACTTCCGGTTTGTGTCTCAGCCGCTGCAGGTAATGCGCCAGCAGGGCTTCGTGATCGAATTCGTTGAAGCCTGCGTTGGTAACGGGTTCAGCCTGTTCCGACAGCCGCTGCTTCGGCATATCCGGAAAGCAGCCGGCGCGAACCCGCTGTTCGGTATCGATCTGCCGCGACAGCGTGCCGCAGAACCAGCTCACATCGCCAGGATCACGCCCTGGGCCGAGTTCTCGCGCCAGTTGTTCACCAGCGTAGCCGGCCTGGCGCTGGCCAAGGTCCGAGAGCTGATCGTAGTTGCTCGAGTGGAAGCTGGCCTGGCCGTGCCGGATGAGATAAATCGCCGCCATATCAGCCGAGCTCGCTGATCTGCTTCTGCAGATAGTCGTCGATGAACTTCACCACGAAACCGAAACCGGCGAAGCGCTTGTCCTTGGTCTGTCCGTGATAGAAGCGGTAGTAGATCTGCTGGATGATCACCGCCAGCCTGAACAGGCCATACACACGATAGAAGGTGAAGTTGTCGACGCTATGGCCTGACTGCTTGAGGTAATACTCGACCAGCTCGTCTCGCGTCATCATGCCGGGCGCGTGGCTCGGCTGACGGCGCATCATGTGAAACTGTTGCGGGTCATCGGCCTGCACCCAGTAGGCGAGACTGTTGCCGAGGTCCATCAGCGGATCGCCAATCGTCGCCATTTCCCAGTCGAGCACACCGTTGATCTGCATTGGGTTCTTTTCGTCGAGCACGATGTTGTCGAAGCGGTAGTCGTTGTGGATCAGACAGCTGGCAACCTGCTGTGGCTTGTTGTCGTCCAGCCACTTCATCACCTTGTCGCACTCTGGGACGTCTGGAGTTCTTGCCTTGACGAAGCGATCGTTCCAGCCGCTGATCTGCCGCTCGACATAATCGCCATCTTTTTTCAGGCTCGCCAGCGCGGTGTCCTGCCACTTGAATTTGTGCAGGTCTACCAGACCATCAATCATGTTCATGCACAGCTGACGAAGATCATCTGGCGACAGCTTCTGCTCGCCAGTGCTCAGTTCGGTCGGCAGCTCGTTGCGCAGGATGATGCCTTCGAGCTTCTCCATTACATAGAACTCACCGCCGATCAGCGACTCGTCGTCACAAAACAGATACATCTTCGGGACCAGCCGATATTGCCCGTTCAGGGCGCTCATGACCGTGTACTCGCGTTTCATGTCGTGCGCTGATTTGGCTTTCTTGCCTGTGGGCGGACGTCGAAGTACGAACTGCTTGCTCTGCCGGCCAGGCGCATCGTTTGCACTGTCGGTAAAGCTGAGCAGGTAGGTCAGGTTGGACGCGCCGCCCGGAAACTGGCGAACGCTCATGTGGGGTGGCAGATCGCCGATATTGGCTCGCAGATAGCGCTCTACGGCAGCATTGTCGAACTGCTCACCTTCACGAATCTCGATCGACTGGTCTTTCAGGCTCATGGTCTGTTCTCTTGTTCAAACGTCGTCAGTGTTGATCAGGGTTGTCTGCTCAGGCTCGAGTGTTCAGGGCTGTGTCAAGGTAGCCAGGCTCGCCTGCCAGTCGCGCTTCTTCTGCAGTATCTTGCGACCAGTCACATGCAGGCTGCGCATGTACATGGCAGGCAGGTAGCGCTTCAGCATCCAGATCAGGTGATAACTCTTGTGCGGCAGCACATAGAAGTCCTTGTCGTTGATACCGCTGTAGACACGCTTCGCCACGCCATCCGCATCGATCTTCGAGGTCTCGAACAAGCGCTGAACCATGTCCTTCGCTTTTGGATCTGGCGAGCGCAGGGTCTTGCCAAGGTCAGTCTGGAAGAAGCCAGGGCAGACGACGCTGACACCGATGCCGTAAGAGAACAGCTCGCCTTCGAGCGTTTCAGACAGCGCAACGACGCCAGCTTTTGCGGCATTATACGAGCCCATTTCCGGCGCATGAATCAAGCCTGCCATGGAGGCGATATTGACGATGTGACCTGAACGCTGTTTCTTGAACAGCGGGGTAAAAACACGGCAGCCGCGAACGACACCCATCAGGTTGATATCGAGCACCCACTCCCAGTCGCTCAGCGGCGCTTCATCGATGGCGCCATGTGTGGCGACACCTGCATTGTTGATGATGATATCGACGCCGCCCCAGCGCTTGACGATGTCGTCACGCCATTTCTTCAGCTGGGCTTCCTTGGTCACGTCAACCTTGGTGAAGAAGAGGCGCGATTCCGGCAGGCCCAGCAGTTCGATTTCGGCCTGACCCTTCTCATCCTGGATGTCAGCAATCGCGACACTCCAGCCTTCATGCAGGAACTGCTTGGCGAGCGCCAGGCCAAGACCGGTAGCGCCACCTGTGATGGCAACTCGTTGTTCCGGGAAACGTTGTATGGCCATGGGCTTACCTCTTCTCTGCGTTGGACTTGTCGTTCTGGGCATACTTCTTCAGCTCAAACTTGGCAATCATGCCGCGGTGCACTTCATCCGGGCCATCGGCCAGGCGCAGTACGCGGGCGTAACCAAACAGGGCAGTGAGCGGGAAGTCGTTGCTCAGGCCAGCGCCGCCGTGAATCTGCATGGCGGCATCGACGATGCGCTGCAGTACATTCGGGGCCACGACCTTGATCTGCGCAATATCGCTCATGGCGCCAAATACGGTCTGGGTATCGATCTTGTACGCGGCCTGCAGTGTGAGCAGACGGGCCATTTCGATATCGATGCGCGAATTCGCGATGATGTCGCGGTTACCGCCGAGGCTGGCCAGGGGCTTGCCGAAAGCAACACGCTTCGTCGCACGTTCGCACAGCAGCGTCAAAGCACGTTCGGAAGCACCGATGGCACGCATACAGTGGTGGATACGACCTGGGCCAAGGCGTCCCTGGGCAATTTCGAATCCACGGCCAAGGCCGGCGATGACGTTCTCTTTCGGTACGCGCACATTATTGAAATGCACTTCGCCGTGACCGTAGGGCTCATCCTGGTTGTTGAAGACATGTAGCATGCGGACGACATCCACACCCTTCGTATCGCGTGGCACGATGACCATGGAGTGCTGCTGATGGCGACCATTTTCAGGATTACTCAAACCCATGAAGATGAAGAACTGACAGTTCGGGTGACCTGCGTTTGAAGTCCACCATTTCTTGCCGTTGAGAATGACGTCATCGCCGTCTGCCTTGATGGTGCTTTCCATGTTGGTCGCATCCGAGGAGGCAACGTCAGGCTCGGTCATGGCGAAGGCCGAGCGGATCTCACCGGCCAGCAGCGGCTCGAGCCACTGCTTCTTCTGTTCCTCAGAGCCATAACGCACCAGCACTTCCATGTTGCCGGTATCGGGCGCGCTACAGTTGAAGACTTCAGGACCGATGAAGGAGTGACCCATGGCTTCAGCCAGCGGTGCATATTCGAGGTTGGTCAGACCCACGCCGTATTCCTTCTCAGGCAGAAACAGGTTCCACAAGCCGGCCGCTTTGGCTTCCGCCTTCAGCTCTTCCATGATCGGTGGCTGTGTCCACTTCTGACCTGGCTGCTCCAGGTGCTCGAAATAGGCCTTCTCTGCAGGAATAACCTTTTCCTTCATGAATTGGCGAACGCGCTTGAGATAGTCGGTAGTCGTCTCGTTGTGAGAAAAGTTCATGTGCTGAGCCTCACGCTGGTGCATCTGGAAACATGAACCAAAACTAAGCGACTATTGATGATGAAGCAAATGAATAGTTATAATAGGTGGTATGAACAAAACGAATATTGATCGATTCGATCTCAATCTACTCACGGTCTTCGTGGCGATTTATTCCGAGGGCAGTATCACTGCGGCCGCGAATACCTTGCATCTGTCGCAGTCGGCGATCAGTCACGCGCTGAACAGGCTGCGCGAGCAACTCGGCGATGAACTGTTCCAGCGCAGTGGTCGCAGCATGTCACCGACGCCGGCCGCTGAGCAGCTGATAGGTCCTATCAGGCAGTCGCTGGTGCAGATCCAGCAGGGGATCGTCGCCTGTACGCAGCAGGAGGGCCTGGATCTCAAGGGATTGACCACGCGTTTTCGCCTCTGTGTACGCGACAGTTTCGAAGGGCTGGTGCTACCGGAGCTCATTGCCATCTGCAGCCGGCTGGCACCGAAAGCCAGCTTCGCCAGCATGCGAACGCCGCGCGAACAGGTACTGCACGATTTACGCAGTGGTCGGATCGACCTTGCAGCCGACATCCTGCTGCCGCACGACGACCAGATCCAGCACGTCGAGCTGCTTACCGACGACTGGGTGTGTGTGCTCAGCGCAACACATCCTTTATTGGAAGAGGACTGGGAGTTGTCAGGGGTGTTGAAATACAGGCACGTCATGGTGTCATCGCGCGAGCATGGTGCCGGCTTCGAAGACACCCAGCTGGCGCGGCATGGGCTGCGGCGCGAAATCGCGCTGCGGACGTCGAACTATCTGGCGGCTATCCAGACGGTGGCCATTACCAGCTTCATCGTTTGTGCGCCACGTCGGTTGGCCGACGCATTGGTGGCGCCGATGGGGGGGCGCGTCGTGGTACGGCCTTTTCCGATGCAGTTTCCCCCGCTGGAGCTGTACCTTTACTGGCATCGCCGAGTGGAGCACGACAGGGCGCATGTGTGGTTGAGGGAGCAGATTCTGAAACTGACGGCAGGACTGGCCTAGCGGCGGGCTACAGCTCTTGGCGGTGGCCGTTTGGCCCGCCGGTCAGGCGAAGCCAGGTCAGGTAGAGTACGCGGGCGTCCGAAGCAGCGCGATGGCGAGCCAGCCCCTGTTCGATAAACACCGAGTCACGGGTTTCTGACCATCGGTCGAGCAGGTCGGGCGGCAGCAGGCTGCCAATCGATTCCAGTGTAAAATTCGCGCGCACGTGAGCGGCGCGAAACAGGCGATGTAGCCAGAACGAATCGAAGCTGAGCGCATCGCAGTACACTCGGGATGGCAGTACTTCGTTGAGGTAACCAGCCACCGTCTTTGCCTCCACGCCCTCATCCATCAGCCGCTCGCGGGTGATACCATGAATATCGGCGGCTTCTTCGGACCAGTCGCTCCACAGGGCCGCAGGCTGGATCAGCCAGCCATGGGACTCGCCAGTCTGCAGGCAATAGCCCACTTCGACCGGATAGCTCGAGATAAGATCCTTGCTCGACGCTTCGAAGTCGATGAAAGCCAGTTCGGATGTCACAGCGTCTCCGCGCCTGTTGTCAGCGCCATAAAGCGGTCGCCTCTCGTTTTCAGATCCAGTAAAGTGCCGTCTCAGCCATGGAGATCCCGCACCGTCATGTCTACAAGTTCAGTTACCAATGCACCGTCCGGTGATTCCCCAAGTGTAGTCATCTTTTCCGGTGGCATGGATTCCTACACGCTTCTGCACAGTCTTCTGCAGCAGGTCGCCGAGACCGCGGAAAGTCAGGCAGGCGGAGCGTCGCAGCGGAATCTGGTGCATGCCTTGTCCTTCGATTATGGACAAAGGCACAAGAAAGAGCTCGTCTACGCAGCTGAAGTCTGCCAGGCCCTGGGCATCCCGCACAGGATCATCGATATCACTGCGGTAAACAGTCTGCTGGCGGGATCTTCACTGACCGACGCGATAGATGTACCAGAAGGTCATTACGAATCTGAGTCAATGAAGTCGACCGTGGTACCGAATCGCAACATGATTCTGCTGTCACTGGCGATCGGCTATGCTGTCTCCATCAAGGCCGAGGCCGTATATTTCGGGGCTCATGGAGGAGATCATGCCATCTATCCCGACTGCAGGCCAGAGTTTCTGGACCGTATGAACGCCGTGAGCATGGTCGCGAACTACGAGCCGGTGCGGGTGGAAGCGCCCTTCGTGGATGTCGACAAGATCGGCATTCTCGCCAGAGGCCTCGCCATGGGACTGGATTACAGCAAGACCTGGACCTGCTACAACGGACGTGAAAAGGCTTGTGGAAAATGTGGCTCATGCGTCGAGCGCCTCGAAGCCTTTGCAGAAAATGGCGTGGTTGACCCCTTGCCCTATGAACCGGGTATCGAGCGACCTGATATTCCACCTGATGCAGGAACAGATAAGGAGGCAAGCACTTAAGTTGTCGGCCTATCGAGTCAAGGAAGCGTTCTATACGCTCCAGGGGGAGGGTGCCAACCAGGGCCGCCCTGCCGTGTTCTGTCGCTTCAGCAAATGCAATCTGTGGAACGGCCGCGAGGCTGACAGGGCGTCAGCTGTCTGCAATTTCTGCGACACGGATTTCGTCGGTGTCGATGGGCAGAACGGTGGCACTTTCGCGGACGCTGGTGCATTGGCCGATCATCTCATTGCACTCTGGCCCTCCGATTTTCGGCCTGCTTTCATCGTCTGCACCGGCGGCGAGCCATTCCTGCAGCTCGACGACGCCCTGGTGGCCGCACTACACGATTGCGGCTTCGAGATTGCCGTCGAAACCAACGGTACGCTGCTGGCACCAGCTGGCATCGACTGGCTCTGTGTGAGCCCCAAAGGGCGGTCCACAGTCGTGATCGACAGTTGCGATGAGCTCAAGTTCGTCTATCCGCAGGCCGATCTCTCCCCGGAAGATTGCGTCCACATCCAGGCGGACCACTATTACCTCTCGCCCCGGGATGATCGGTATCTGACGCAGCCCGGTACTCAGGAGGAGCTCGCTGCGTTGCGCAATGCAAGCCTGATCGCGACTAGTCAACGCATCACCAATCACACGGCCGAGTGCGTTGAATACTGTATGTCGAATCCGCCTTGGAAACTCTCCCTGCAGACGCACAAATACCTCGGCATCGACTGATGGCAGCTTCCGCTGGTCTGCTGCCGGTCTTCCTGCTGATTCTCGTGGGCTACGGCCTGCGTCGTTATCAATTTCCCGGCGACAGTTTCTGGGATCCGGCAGAGCGCTTTCTCTACTATTTCCTGTTCCCGCTCATGCTCATCGACAAGCTGATGCATGCGGACCCTCAGGGTGTCAGCCTGCTCAAGCTCGTTCCGCCGGTCCTCGTCGGGCTCGCAGTGGCCACCTTTTTGCTCTGGCTGCTCAATCGCATCTTCAAGTGGTCAGGCCCGATGTTCACTTCGGTGTACCAGGGCGGCATCCGATTCAATTCCTATATCGGCCTCGCGGCCGTGCAGGTGCTCTACGGCGATAGTGCAGTAGCAATTGCCGCGCTCGCCATGGCGATCATGATTCCACTGCTGAACATCCTGTGTATTCTCTGCTTTTCGTTTTACGCCAACGCCAGTTCGGTGAATCCGAAAGCAGTTTTCAAGGCTATCGCCTCAAATCCGCTAATTATCGGTAGTGTACTGGGTGTGGTCTTCAATGGTCTGGAAGTGAACCTGACGCAGCCGATCGAATCGGCCATGAGACTGATCGGTGATATGGCGCTGCCGTTCGGACTGTTGTGTGTCGGTGCCGCGTTGAAGCTGACCGGTCTGCGAGCTGACAGCAGCCCCATCCTGATCAGCAGTGCCTTCAAGCTTCTGGTATTTCCGATGGTATTCGTAGCCTCCGCTGCCATCTTTATCGACGATCAGCAGACCTTGCTGGTGTTCCTGATTCTCGGCGCGCTGCCCACCGCCACCTCGTCTTACATACTCTCCCGCCAGCTCGGCGGCGCATCTGGCACCATGGCGCAAATCATCAGTGTGCAAACGCTGCTGGGTATGGTGACAATTCCCCTGGCCCAGTGGCTATTTACCTTCGTCGGCTTCGCTTAAAGTCAGTTAACTCCAGTTTTGAGTGTCCGATACCCCTCAGGCGACCTCGACGAGGTTTCGACCGGCGTCCTTGGCGGCATACAGCGCCTTGTCAGCATTTTCGATCAGGGAATGAACCTCGACGTCAGCGCGAGGAACGACGCTGCAACAGCCAATGCTGGCAGTGAGTTTGAGTGAATGCTCGTTGAAGCGAATATCGAGGTTTTCGATACTGCGGCGGATGCGGTTGGCGGTATCTATCGCGCCCTGCGCATCGGTTTCGGGCAGGATGACCACGAATTCCTCGCCGCCGAAGCGCGCGCAGAAGTCGGGAGGACGGCGAATATTACCCTTGATGCAGTCGGCGACTTGACGCAGACATTCGTCACCGGCCAGATGGCCCGCACTGTCGTTGAGCCGCTTGAAATGATCAAGGTCGATCAGCAGAAGGGACAGCAGCGTCTCGTTGCGTAGCGCCCGCCGCCATTCCAGGTCGAGGCGTTCATCGAAGGCGCGTCGGTTATGCACGCCGGTCAGGCCGTCGAGGGAGCTCAGATTCCGCAACAGGGTATTTGCTTCCGACAATTGCAGCATCGCGGATTGAAGTTCTGCAGTGCGTTCGGTCACTCGATGTTCGAGCCGTTCGGCGGCAGCCCGCTGAGTGCGGGCGATCTCCTGCTGAGCCTCGCGTGCCATGCGTTCGCTGGTGAGTGCCTGGTCCTGGGCTTCAAGACGCTTGCTGCGCTCTTCAGAGAAGCGCTGGGCGAGCGCGATGGACAGTAGAAGGACTTCCATGGCAGAGCCGATCTGCTGCGCGTTTTCGGTATACGGGCTACTCGGAATGTATCCGAACTTGCTCAACACGAGTACCACTGTCGCCGCCATGAATACCGACCAGGCAATGGTGAAATAGCGGGCTGAGAGACTCCCGGTGCGCCACTGGGATATACCAGCGGCCATGACCAGGATTGGTATAATGGCGCCCAGCGAAGCGGAGAGGCGAATGGCATGCTGGTAGGGCAGTATGAGGCTGAGAATGACGACCGCCACGCTAATGATGGCGAGCCATTTCAGGCCAACCGCGCCAAAACTTCTTGAGCCGGTATAGCCGAGAAAGCTTCTGGCGAACAGCACGGTGAATGCTGAGGAGCAGGCGGCCATGACGGCCACCGACTGATCCTGCATCCACAGCCAGTCTGGCCATAGGTACTGGAATCCGAAACCATGCAGGCTGGCCTGGAACAGCATGATCGATGCGGTAACGCCGAGGTACCAGAAGTAGCTCCGATCGCGCAGCACAAGAAAAATGAAGAGGTTGTACAGCAGCATGCCGATCATCAGACCGAAATACATGGACTGCAACGCCAGCACGGTGCCTTCGGCTTCGAGAAACGCATTTTTCTGCCAGAGGTATAGCGGTAGCTCCATCGCCCCGTCGGTCTGCACCTGCAAATAGAGCGTCAGGTCACCTGGTTCGTCGAGCGCTAGCGGGAAGAGGAAGTTACGGTGGTTCAATGGTCGCTCATCAAAGGCCACACCATCACCAGTCCGACCAGAGCGGATAATTGTTCCGTCCCGCACAATAAAAAGTTCGACCTGGTCGATAAGCGGGTAGGCCAGCTCGAGCAACCAGCCCTCATTGCCTGGCTGTTCTATGCGCAGATCAAGCTTGAACCAGTGCACTGCGGTATTGAAGCCCAGCGAGAGCCGGTCTTCGGTCGATTGACGCCAGACCGAGGGCGGTAGTGCCTGAACCTCCTCGAGTGACAGGTGACCAGCGTCGTCGACATAGACATCAACGAGCGGTTGCAGATCGATGAATGACTGATCGGTATCGACAGGCGTGCGAGCCCCTGCGTAGGTCGCGACCACGAATAGCAGGCAGCAGACAGCGAGCCCGAGGCTCCTAAAAATCCTGGTGATGATCTTGCCCCCTACTGCGGCGTTACTATCTGCCATTAAGTGTAGATGGGTCCTGTGCAAGTTCAATGTATTCTATCTGTTCAATTATCAAATATGCGGGTATCGTCTTAATCTCAATCGGAAAATTATCTGGCTTGTTATCTGGGGCGGTGCCCATGACGGATTACACTCTGCAAGACCCAGCCGGCACATCGGCCGAGCCAGCCATGCCTTCGCCGCGAGACTGGCACGTCTTCATCGACCGACTTCTGCTGGCATTCGGTAGCCTCGCTCTGGCTTTTTCGCTGCTGTTCTTCATTGCCTATAACTGGAACGGGTTCGGACGACTCGCGCATTTTGCGCTGGTTGAAGCTGCGCTTGTAGTGACGGTGGGCCTGTATTGGTGGCTGGCCGGCCGGCATGGCGCGCTGCACACGGCCCCTCGTCTGATGCTTTTGCTGGCGAGTCTTCTGCTCGGCGTGCTGCTGGCCTTATATGGCCAGACCTACCAGACCGGTGCCGATAGCTGGCAGCTCTTCGCGACCTGGGCAGGACTGATGCTGCCGTGGACGCTCCTGGGCCGGTCAAACGTGCTATGGCTGGCCTGGTTCGCCTTGTTCAATCTCACACTGGTGCTGTACTTCCAGGCTTTTGACGGCGTGTTCTGGGTGCTGGCCGATGCCGAATACGGACTGCTCTGGGTGTTGTTCGAATTCAACCTGGGGGCGCTGGTGCTCTGGGAGGGGCTGAGAGGGGAGTTGCGCTGGCTGACTGGCCGGTGGGGGCCCCGGATTCTGGCCGTAGCCGCAGGCGGCTCGATCACCGCGCTGGCCCTGCTCAACCTCGAGTCGCTGCTACTGTTGCTTATCTGGTCGGGTTGGCTGGGATTGACCTTCGGCGTCTATTACTGGTGTATCCGGGATCTGTTCATGCTGACGGGCTGCTGTCTTGCCGCCATCATGGTGATCATTGCCAATATTGCCCGCCTTGTCTTGAGTGATGGTGATCCCTCAGCGCTGGTTCTGCTGGCCGTAGCCACGATCGGACTGGGTGCCGTTTCCGGTCGGATGCTCAGACGCATTCACAGGCAGTGGCAGTCATGACCGCATCCCTGGCCACCAGCCGCTCCGACGACTCGCCCTGGTACATCAAGCTCATGCTCGGCATATCGGGCTGGTTCGCTTCGCTCTTTCTCTTCGGCTTTCTCGGCCTGGGCTTCCTGGAGTTGCTGCAGAATATCCTGGCGTCCCTGGTGACGGGCCTGGTGCTGGTCGGGATAGCCTGGGCCATTCTGCGCAGTCATCCAAACGACTTTCTTGAACATCTTGCACTGGCGATCAGCCTCGCAGGCCAGGCGCTGGTCATCTGGAGTATCTTTCGGGCCAGCAACGCTCCGCACACTGTGGTGCCCTGGCTGGTGACCGCCGTCTTCCAGCTCGTGCTCATCCGCATCATGCCAGATTTTCTGCATCGGGTTTTTTCCACGCTGGTAGCATCGTACGCGCTGGGCCTGACCTTGATGCTCGGCGGGTTGGTCTCAGTGAGTCAGGGGCTATTCATTCTCCTCACTGGCTGGGTGTGGCTGAAGCAGTCGGCCTACCCTCAGCATGGTCAGTTGATGCGAGCTGCGGGTTTCGGCCTGGCGCTGAACCTGATCAGCATGAGTAGCGTAACGGTCGGGCTGCAGGAACTTGGGACTGTGATGGCCGATGCGATACCTGCGTCTGCAGCGGCTGGCTTCTCATGGTTCACCCCGTGGCTGAGCAAGAGTCTGGCTGCCCTGGCAAGCCTCGCCGTGGTCGCGATGATGCTGATTCACTATCAGCAGCCCCTCACGCACAAGCCTGCTTTGCTCGCTCTGGGCGGAGCTCTGTTTGTCGCTGCAGTGGCCTTCGTGGCGCCCGGACTCAATGCAGGTCTGATTGTTCTGCTCATGGGCGTTCACGCTCGCAGTCGGGTGATGGCAGGCCTCGGCCTCATCGCCTTGCTGTATTTCATGTCCCGCTACTATTACTTCCTGGGGGAAACGTTGCTCTTCAAGTCAGCATCCCTGTTGGTGCTGGGCCTGCTCATGCTGCTGGGTCGGTGGCTATTTTTGCGATGGCTGCCGCGGACTGGCGAAGGCGGCGCCCATGGCTAGACATCTGGTCGTGCTCGTTCTGGTCGGTATTCTGGCCGGCTTCAATTGGGCGGTGGTCGAAAAGGAACGCATTCTGAACGAAGGAAAAGTCCTGTATCTCGAGCTGGCGCCGGTAGACCCCCGCTCGCTGATGCAAGGCGATTACATGGCGCTGCGCTTCGCCATCGAAAATGATATCCGTCAGGCCCTGGCTCAGACCGATGAGATGCCGCAGGCGGCCGACGGTAGTCTGATCGTCAGGCTCGACGATCGGCAGGTCGCCAGCTTCCATCGCCTGCAGGACTTCGTGCCAGACGTGGTTGGAGACAGTGCGGTCACTACCCGCGCAGATGAAGTGCAGCTTCAATACCGGATTCGCAGGGGGCAGGTGGAATTTGCCACTGACGCATTTTTCTTCCAGGAAGGCCAGGATACACCGTACGAAGCAGCCAGGTACGGGCAGTTCAGACTTGGAGAGGACGGGACGCTTATATTGACTGGCCTGCACGGTACCGAGCTGGAACATCTACAGCCGCCACAGCCCTGATGAACGAGCGCTGATACCCAACTTTACATACCTGCGCAAAACCACCATATACATATTAATGAATGTCAATGTAGACTTTCGCCACTTTTTACATCCGGTTCGAAGGTCTGTCATTTGGAGTTGTCTGTATGTCCTTTTCGTTGAAAAAGCACTGTCTTGCCCTGGCTATTGGTCTGGCGATTCTGCCAATGCTGTCAGCCTGCTCTGATGACGATAAGGAGAAGACGACCCTTCGTGCAGAGCGCGAGCCGTTCAACGAAGGCTTGAGCCTTGTGTCCCAGTGGAATGAGCTGGGCCTGGCTGGCATACGCGAAAGCGGTGCACGGCCAACAGTAACCACCCGCCAACTCTTCATACTGTCTTCCGCCATGTATGATGCGTGGTCTGCATTTGATGACGTCGCTGTGCCTTACGCTCTGGATCCAACGCTGAAGGCAGAACAGGCCTTCACGGAAGACAACAGGGCTAGAGCGGTGAGCCAGGCGGCCTATCAGGTCCTGGTCAGGCAGTTCCCCAACTACGAAGCGTCCACTGGCAACTTCAGCGAGTATATGCAACGCCTCGGCTATCCTGTCCTGACGGCAGGCACTGCGGACACCCCTGATGGTATTGGATTCCTGGCCGCTGAAGCCGCACTGGCCAAGCGTGCTGCCGACGGCTCCAACGCGGCAGCGAATTACGCGGATACGCCCGTGTCTGGCTATGCCACACCGACCTATGTCGCCCGCAACAGTGCCAACCCTGATGCGGTCAACGGTATCAATGGCGTCAATTACGATCCAAATATCTGGCAACCACTGAGAGTGCCAACGGGTACTACCAAGGACGCCGAAGGGCATCCTGTCGTTGATGTCAACGATCCTGCGAGCTTCAACGAACAGAAGTTCCTGACCCCGCACTGGGGCGCAGTCACGCCATTCGCGATGGCCAGCGGCGACGAATTCAGACCAGGCCCGCCGCCAGTACTCAATGATTTCTCCCCTTATACCGATGGCCAGGGCGACCTGACCACCAACGATGCGGCCTTCAGAGAACAATTTCAGGAAGTGCTGACCATCAACGGCACGCTCACCGACTATGAACGGGCTTCAGCGGAGTTCTGGGCCGACGGCCCACGCACCGAGGCCCCTCCGGGCCACTGGAACCAGCTCGCTCATGGCGTGTCTGGACGTGATAACAATAGCGTCGAAGAAGATGTGAAGATGTTCTTCGCGCTTAACGCAGCCCTGCTCGACGCAGGCATTGCAGCCTGGGACGCCAAGCGCGAATACGACTCTCCGCGTCCGGCGGCTGCCATCCCTTATCTTTATAAGGATCAGATAGTGACCGCGTACGTCATTGGTGAGGGCGTGCAACAGATTCCTGGTCAGGACTGGCGCCCTTATCAGAATCCGACTTTCGTGACGCCGCCTTTCCCTGAGTATGTCTCTGGTCACAGTACATTCAGCGCCTCGGCAGCTGAAGTGCTGACGCGCTTTACCGGATCGCCAACCTTTTATGATGGCACCACCGTGACCGTTCAGGATATCAATGGTGACGACAAACCTGACATGCTGGGACAGTTTGTTGTCGGCGTGAATACGCTCGTTTACGACTCCGGTCCGTCAGAAGAATTAGTACTGCGCTGGCCGACCTTCAAGGATGCTGCCAATGAAGCTTCCCGTTCACGCATCTACGGCGGCATCCATATTCAGGATGGCGACCTGCGAGCGAGAGTGATGGGTGAGCAGATTGGCACCAAGGCCTATGAACTGGCTGAGCGTTTCTGGACTGGTGACACGTCTGTCCGCTAGTAACATTTGACTGAAAAGGAATTCGATATGAAATTGGCGCCATTGAAGCTCGCAACCGTCCTGGGTGGCTACGCCATCCTGGCTGCTTGTGCCGGAAAGACTGTAGACACCACGCCTACCAATCCGACGGCGGTCGTGGAAGCGAAGTTTACCGTCAATGGTCGCTTCGTTCCCGATTTTAGTGGCGTGCAGACTGTCTACACTCGTGACGATATGCGCAGTATCAAGCAGAAGACTGAGTTCGACAGCTTCGTGATGCGCTGGTTGAACTCCGATGTGCAGGACATTTTCAGGCTCGACAAGAATCTTGTGTGGCAGGTCGACTTCGACAATGAGACTTACCAGGAATGCAGCCTGACTGGCTGTACCTCCGGCCTCGAAGCCTGGAACGAGAAAACGGACTCGGATGAAGAGGAAGACACCGAGGATTACGAGAGTTACGAGGAACTCGGCTGTCAGGTCGAGCTGGTTCGCAACGATACTGAAGTGAAATCGACGGGCAAACAGCGGGTCATTTCAGGCATGGATGCCAGAGAGTACACGATGGACTGGGTGGTTGAGTTCCAGGATTCCGCGAAGCGCAAGGACAAGAGCACTGTCAGCTTCGTGTTCTGGACCACTGATCCTGACGAATCGATGCAGGCTGTGTGGCGTACCCACAATCAGTTCACTGAAGGCTATCTGAAGGCGACCAAGGACAGCGATCCCATGATCCGGCTGCTCGGCAGGGAAGGCGTCCGGGCATTGAGTGCCTTCACTGGCGACATCGAGAAAACCGATGCCGAGGAGTTCAACGACTTCACCCGGTCGCTGGCAAAAATAGAAGGCTATCCGCTATCCATCAAGGTGGAATGGTATTCCGATACCAAGGCCTGTCAGGAAGCGCGGGCACCAAAAGCTTCGACTGCCAGCGGCGGTTCGCTTGAAGACCAGGCCATGGATGTCGTCGGTGGTTTCTTCAGCAAACAGGCAGAGAAAATGGTCACAGGTGACAAGACCGATCCTAACGTCCGTTATATCTACGAAGTCACATCCGCATCAGAACAGCCCATTCGTGACAGCCAGTTCGCAGTACCCGCTGACTTTACTTTACAGAACCGTCAGTAGATTGCGTCTGACCTTCGGGGCAACTCGTAGTATGCTGTATTCTGTAATAGCTATCTGCATACCAGGAGCATTCGAACGATGAGCATTCAAAATATCAGGCTGCTGCTGAATCAACTTCAGGACGAGATCAGAACGACCGATCTCGATCCTGAGACTCGCAGGATGATCGAGGATCTTGAAGCTGAAGTGCAGTCTGTCCATGATATCGATTCTGATGACTCGGATCGGGATATGGACGGCGCAGACACCACGCAGATCGCCGAACAGGCCACATTACTGGAAACCCGCTTTGCGGCAGAACATCCTACCGCCGAGCGCGTGATGCGCGAAATAATCAACACCCTGGCTCGTATCGGTATCTGATGCGGCTCAGGTGACTCCCGACAGCTTTTTCCCACTTTACCTCAATGCCCTGACTGCACTGTTCGTGATCATCGATCCGATCGGTGCTGCCCTCATTTTCCATTCACTGTTGCCGGCGGACGAGCGCCGGCACCGGCTGGTGATGGCCATCAAGTCGGTCCTCATCAGCGGCACCCTGCTGATCGTGTTCGGCTTGTACGGCGAGGCGCTGTTCCATCAGCTTGGCATCAATATCAACGCCTTGCGTATCTCTGGCGGTGTCCTGCTCTTCTTTACCGCATTCAGGATGATTACCGGCGAGATCCGCTTTAGCGTACATACCAGCAAAGAGGACATTTCGGTCTATCCGATGTCTATTCCTTTGCTGGCAGGGCCGGGTTCGCTTACCCTGGCCATACTGTTGTTCTCTCGCGCCGCAGATGCCGAAGGCCAGCTGGCCATTACGGCTTCCATTGTCAGCATACTCCTGCTGACCTTGTTGCTGATGCTGGCAGCGCGTTATCTGAAGCGGGTGATTGGCAAGACGGGCGATGAAATTCTGCGGCGCTTTCTTGGGGTCATACTGGCTGCATTGGCGGTGCAGTTTATCTATGACGGTGTGCGAAATCTTTGGCTGGCGGCCTGAGTGGGTTGCAGAGCCGATCGGGTGACCGGCTCTGCTGCTGAGCGGGTGATTACTTCAGTTTGTCGAGCTTGATCGCGTTGGCGTAGGCTTTGACTTCATCGGTTTTCACGCCGTTGCCGGTGAGTGTGAACAGCGCGGAGTTGTTGGCCACGAAGACAATTTTGGTACGATCATCTTTCTCTTCGAGCATCGCGTTGTTGCCAGCGATCTTGATGAGCTTGCCACCCTGCATGGCGATCATGGATGGATTATTGAACATGCCCATCATCGATTGCAGCATCGGCGAGTCCATGACCAGTTCGATGGTCAGATCCGCATCACCTTTCCGATAGCTTCTGTTAGCCGAAATACCGCCGCCGAACATCGCTGCGCCTGAAGACTCACTTTCCGCATCTTCGGCTTCCCATCCGCTCATGGGGTCTGGAAATACTGCAGTGATCTGCTCGGCTTTTTTCTGTCTGATCAGTGTGGAGGCATAGTCGAGCTGGCTCGCCGCGGTCGACATGTCACCATCCTTATAAGCGCTGAGGCCGGTATCGATGGCTTCAGTGATTTCGTCTGCAGTAGCGGCCGCAGGCGTTAGCGCCAGTCCGACAGCAATAAAAAGGGCACGTTTACAGATCATGAGAGCGTCTCCTTGTGACGGAAAAGTAACACCAGTTTAATCTTAAGTTAAGCGCTTCGGCTACTCCAGTATTCAGCAGATGGCCAAAGCAGACGGCGCGAACGTACCCGAGATTCTCGGTGGCCATCTAGCGCTGCCGCGCAGGCCCGACGATGTGCTATAACAGGTCGGAAAGGCGCATATATTATTGGACGGACGGAGCCACGAGATGAACTGCAGCTGCTGCGGCAAGGATATCAACACATTTATTCTGGACCGGGCTTATCAGATGCCGGATGCCATCTGGCGAATCAGTCCGGCTGAACGTATGGCAAGAGCGCAGATCGATGCCGATTTGTGCAAGCTCGACGACAGATACTTCCTGAGGGGAGTGCTTCGGATCGCGATCGAAGGCAGTGACCGCTTTTTCGAGTGGGGTGTCTGGGTCGAGGTGCCCGGAGAGGATTTCTTTGCTTACGTGCGTGCTTACGAGCGCGACAATTCAAGGAAGCAGCCATTTCTCGGTATTCTCGCCAATGAGATGGCTGGTTATACCGGCACACGCGGCTTAGCCGTGACGGTGCAACTCGGCACGGCCACACAGCGTCCGGCCATTACGGTAGCTGATACCGAGCATTCGCTCGGGCAGGATCAGCGACAGGGCTATGCGCTCGAACGGGTCCACGAATTTCATCCAAGGCCAACGCTGGCGGCGGCGCTGCCGCGTTCAGCCTTACACTAAAGTTATTGAAAGGACGCAACTTATGTTGAACTCAGTTGATGCGGTATTGGTCATCGTCGATGTGCAGGGGCGCCTGGCCTCGTTGATGCACGAACGCGACAGCCTTATCGCCAATATCAGCATCATGATTCAGGCCTGTCACCGGCTCGACATACCGATACTCTGGAACGAACAGGTGCCCGACAAGCTGGGCGAGACCGTGCCTGAGTTGGCCGAGCTGATGGGCACACTGAAGCCAATGGCGAAAACCACTTTCAGCTGTCTCGGCAACGACGCCTTTAACGAGGCGCTCGCAGACACCAGACGACGACAGGTGCTGCTTGTCGGTATCGAAACGCATGTCTGCGTATATCAGACCGCTATAGACCTGCTCGAAAATCTTCTGGAGGTTCATGTGATCGCAGATGCCGTCAGCGCTCGCAAGGTGGAGAACAAGAAGCTCGCGTTACACAAGATGCGTCTGGCGGGCGCTGACGTGACGACGACGGAGATGTGTCTGTTCGAGATGCTGCGAACGGCTGAAGCGGAAGCATTCCGCGATATCAGCCGTCTGGTGAGATAGGCGTCAGCTGCCTGCCGGCGTCGAAAACGCACCGTAGGCCTTGGTGCCCCAGAGCGGCACGGTAGACAGACTGTGTTTGTAGCTGCCGCTGGTTTCCTTGGTGCTGTAGGCGATATACATCAGCGACTGCGACTGCTGATCGAGCACACGTCGAATTTTCAGGGTCTTGAAAAAGACTGATTTTGACTTGCGAAAGACGATATTGCCGCTCTTCGACTTGTCGATGGCCGCCAGCATTTCTGCCGTTATTTCACCGGTCTGGCGGCAGGCAATACTCATGTCTGAAGGATCGCTGAACTGCAGGTTGGCTTCGATGCTGGATATGTGACAGGTAACGCCGGGCACTTCAGGATCCTGCAGAATTTCGATCTTGATATCCTTGGTCGTGAACAAGCCGAGGGAAACATCGCCAACTTCGTCGTCGTTGCAGGCTGAAAGGCCAAGCGCTGCGAGCAGGACAACGAAGCCCACGGTCGGCAAGCGCCTGAACTTCAGCCTACGGGCCATCAGGCCTTCACCTCGACAGCCGTGAGCCAGCCATGGGTATCTTCTGCGCGACCCCATTGGATATCATTCAGGGCCTGACGAAATCTCTTCGTGGTTTTACCCGCCAGGCCATCGCCAACCGAATATTCATGCCCGTTGTAAAGCAGCGTGCCGACTGGTGCCAGCACAGCAGCAGTGCCTGAGAGGGCGGCTTCGCAGCCTGGCTTCGTGGCTCGCTCGAGTAGCTCGTCAACCGACAGTTCGCGCTCCTGCACATCGAAACCCATATCCCTGGCCAGCGTCAGAATAGAGTCACGGGTCACGCCATGCAGAAAGCTCTGGTCGAGCGCCTTGGTGATGACTTCATTGCCGTCGATGAGCAGGAAGTTGGCCGCACCGGTTTCCTGAACGTCGCCACCGGGACAGAACAGTACCTGGTCGGCCTGAACCGTAGCCTTGGCGCGCTGTATGGCGAGCAGGGCGCTGGCATAGTTGCCACCACACTTCACCGTGCCCATGTGCGGCGCACATCGCATACCCTCATCATCCAGTAGCAGCCTGAGCGTCTTGTCGTTGCCGGCGAAATAGTCACCCACCGGGGAGAGCATGACATACAGCAATGAAGTAGCCGTGGAGGCAGCAGCCTTGCCGATCGCAGCCTCGGTACCGATATGGCTCGGCCGGATATACATGGAGCCTGGCGGCTCTGGCACCTGCGAAGCGAAGCGGCCGACGATGTCCAGAATCATCTGGGTCACTGCAGGCTTGTCGATGGCAGGCATGCCGAGCAGCTCGGTGCTCTGTGCAAGCCGCGCCACATTTCGGTCCATTCTGAAAATCTTCACGCTGCCATCGGCATGTTTGAAGGCCTTGAGACCCTCAAAACAGGTGCTGGCATATTGCAGCACGTGCGCACCCGGGTGCAGTTCGATTCGCTCACCGGAAACGATTTCGGCCGGAGACCAGGAGGTGCCGTTGAAACGGGCGGCTGCCATTTCAGGCATGAAGACACTGCCAAACGCTGTCATTGAAATGTTCCTGAGAGTACGACGGCACCTGAGACAAGCTCGGGGCCAGCGAGAAAAGAGATCCTGCTAATTTACTGTAAACACGTGTGGAGTAACAGTGCCTGGCCAGCAGATATGCCCGGTGGGTGTTGTCGACATACAAAACGACGCTGGCGGTGGTGCTGGCAGGCGGGACGCCGAAGGTGGCGTAAAGCAGGCTGCCTTGCGTATGACTTCAGACAATGAAGGAAAATTTCCGGGAGGGCATACGCCATGGCCAAGGTTCTGATTCTGTATTACTCGTCTTATGGTCACATTGAAAAGATGGCCCAGGCTGTCAAGAAAGGCTGTGATGCCGTAGCGGGCACTGAGTGTGTCATCAAGCGGGTGCCGGAACTGGTGCCTGAGGATGTGGCGAAAAAAAGCCATTTCAAGCTGGACCAGGCGGCACCGATCGCGAAGGTGGACGAGCTGCCGGACTACGATGCCATCATTCTGGGCGTGCCCACCCGGTACGGTCGCATGAGCTCGCAAATGGCGAACTTCCTCGACCAGACCGGTGGCCTCTGGGCCCAGGACAAACTGGTGGGCAAGGTCGGGTCGGTGTTCAGCTCGACGGCCTCCCAGCACGGCGGGCAGGAGACCACCATAATATCCACCATAGTCAACCTGCTCCACCTGGGCATGACCATCGTCGGTATGCCATACACGGAAAAGCGACTGGTCACGCTTGATGAGGTCTCGGGTGGCACGCCCTACGGCGCAACGACAATTGCCGGCGGCGATGGGTCACGTATGCCCAGCGAAAATGAGCTCGCTATTGCGACCAGCCAGGGCAAACATGTTGCGGAAGTCACTTCTGCGCTCGTGGCCGGGCGTCAATAGCCGGGCCTCGCAAATCAGGAGACAGCGTATGAACAGGACAATACCCTTGTCGCTGATGCTGATATTAGCACCGGCCCATGCCTTGGCAGAGTTTGTCGGGGCCGGCGCAGTGGAGGCAGGCACCACCGTCGAGAAAGTCATTGAAGAAAGAGGTGAGGACAGGGATGTCTCGCTGACCGGTTTTCTCGTGAAGCAGATCGATGATGAACACTACTGGTTCAAGGATCATACCGGCGACATGAAGGTCGAGATCGACGAGGCAGTGTTCAGTGGCACCGAAGTCACGCCAGAGATGAAAGTTCGCATCACTGGCGAGGTCGAGCTTGATTTCGAAGAGGTCAGGATCGATGTCGGCAGTCTGCAGGTCATCGATGAAGGTCTGCCCACCAGGCAGCAGCCAGTACTCGGGCGTGACCGCGAGTTGGATATCTGACCCCGTATCAGAGCCCTGTTACTGGATGACGGTGAGTAGCCGATTGAGCTGCTGTTTCAGCTGATCGTTCTCGGTTCTCAGGCGGTCGATGTCTTCCAGTAGGTCCAGCACCAGTGCAACATCTGCCCAGTCCATGTCGAGATCGCGATGTAGACGGGCGGCCTTGTTCACGCGGGTCACGGCGGCGATGCTGAATAGCCACTCCCGAGGCTCGGCGCCGGCGATTGGTAGCACAATATTATACTGCACCAGCTCAACCAGGTAGTCGGTAGGCAGATGCGCCGACTGACACAACTCGTCGAGGCTCATCTCCAGGCTGGGTGAATGCACATTTGTGGCTTGTGTCATCACTGCTTACTCCACTCTTCACGTGGGTTGAAACTTGCCGTGTCGGCCAGTTGGCTCCAGAGTTTTTTCACTTCTTCGCTGTCCGTTCTGGGCAGCACGATCTTGAGCACAGCGAACAGATCACCAGTTCCACGCTTGCCTACCAGCCCCTTCCCCTTGATCCGGAGCCGTTGCCCGGACTGACTATTGGGCGGAATGCTCATGCTGACCTTGCCGGTCAGGGTCGGTACGGTGACCTTCGTGCCCAGTGCTGCTTCCCAGGGGGCCAGCGGCAGCGTGAGGACGAGGTTGTCGCCCTCGACGTCAAACAGCGGATGCGGCACCAGACGGATATGCAGGTAGAGGTCGCCACTCGGGCCGTTCGCCATGCCAGGCCCACCTTGGCCTTTCAGACGGATCCGTTCACCGTCGCGAACCCCTGCCGGAATTTTCACCTTGAGCGACTTGCGCGTTTCCTCGACCTGCCCTCGCGCATCTGGTTGCGGCACCGTGAAATCGATGGGAACGGTCTGTTCCGCCAGGCTTTCTTCTAGCAGAACAGGCCATTCCATCTCGAGATCACGCCCCTTCTGCTGGAACGGATCACGCCTCGACTGCTGGCGGCTGAAGCCTCTGTCGGCACCCGCCCCACCGAAGACGGAGTTGAAAAAGTCGGTGAAGTCAGCGTCTGAGGCGAACTGCTCGCCGCCGCCACTGAAGCCGCCTCCAGCCTGGCCCTGTCGTCCCGTACCGCCAGCAGGACCGCGGCGGCGCGCCTCCCGCAGCGCATCGTACTCTGCGCGCTTATCGTGGTTCTTCAGCACCTCGTAGGCTTCAGCGACTTCCTTGAATCTGGCCTCGGCGTCGGTCACCTTGCTCACGTCAGGATGGTACTGCCGCGCCAGCTTTCGATACGCTGTCTTGATCGCCTTGTCGTCAGCGCCTGGGTCGACCCCCAGTACCGCGTAAAAGTCCTTGAACTCCATATCTGATCACTCCTGACACTAGTCGTTGATCTGCGTTCTCAGCTTGACCGGCGGTACCATTCAGCGGCCAACTTCGGATCGATCTATGGTGGCCGCTTCGGCTCGTGCCTGGGAAAGCCAGTCCAGCATCGCTGGGTGAGCCAGTGCTGTGTCCATATACGTGCGCGACAGCGAGGATATATCGACGGCGTACGTCGAAAAACGGAAGACCACCGGTGCGAACATGCAGTCGGCAATCGAAAACTCGCCGAACAACCATGGGCCCCCGTGCCGCTGCAGCATTTGAGACCATAGTGCATCGATTCGCTCGATATCCCGCGCCAGAGCATCGCTGATGAGGACGCGCCGTCCACTGGCCCGACAGTTCATCGGCATGGCTTCGCGAAGGCTGGCGAAACCGGCGTGCATCTCGGCGCTGCAGGCTCTGGCTTCAGCCCTCCGAGCGGGATCCGCTGGCCAGCCCTTGCCTGCCAGATAGTGTTCAGAGACATATTCGCAGATGGCCAGCGAATCCCAGACCGTCAGGCCTTGATCGAGCAATACCGGGACCTTACCCGCGCTGTTGTACTGATCAATCTCGCTTGCTGTAGCAGCGGTAGCGAGTTGAATCATGATCTCTTCGAAGTCGATATCATGCGCGCGCAGCAGGAGCCACGGTCTGAGTGACCACGATGAGTAATTCTTGTTGCCGATGACGAGTTTCATGCACACAGATCCTGGGTAGCTTGGCCGAGATACGGAAAATATACGCTGTCGGTGACTCAGGGAACAGCAGCAGGATGGATAGGTCTCCGACGGGTTGTGAGTTGCAGGCCGGCCAGTATCAAAGCGCCACCGGCGATATAGAAAATGCTCATGCGCTCGCCAAGGAAAAGCCCTGCCAGTATGGCGGTGAATATGGGGCTCAGGTACATGAAGATCGCCGCCCTCGACGGACCGATGGTGTGCACGCCGTTGTTCCAGAAAGCATAAGCCAGCAGACCCGGAAAGATGGCTACGTAAGCCAGAGGTGGCACCACAGTGGCGTCGACGATGAAGCCGCCGGAGATGAACAGAAGATCGACGAGGTAGAATGGCAGGATGACCAGTACGCCGAGTGCCACCTGTACCGTGAGGAAGGCGATGGGTTCGAGTGGTACTGCCTGTCGTCGCAGTAACACCGAGAACAGGCCCCAGCAGCTCACGGCTGCAATCATGATGACATCACCCAGGTGAAAGTTGAGCTCGGTCAGGGTTGCCCAGTCGCCGCGGCTGATCACCACGAGAATACCCAGCATGGCGAGCACGATCCCCAAGGTCTGGGGCAGCCTGAGACGATCGCCCAGGATCAGCCATGCCAGAAAGGCGATCATGATAGGAATGGTTGAGGCGACCAGGGAGATGTTGAGGGCTGTGGTGCTCAACGCAGACAGGTACAGCAGCGTATTGAACGCGCCGACACTCAATGCCGACAACAGTAGCAGCGACCACTTGTGCGCCAGCACGACATGACGTTGGCGCCAGACACCTGGCAGGCCGAGTGGTAGCAGTATGCACAGCGCTATGGTCCAGCGATAGAATGACAGTGACAGTGGCGGAATCGTATCGACGACGCTGCGGCCAACTACGGCGTTGCCAGCCCAGAACAGGGCCGTCAGCGTGAGACCGAGATAGGCCAGCCATGGGGTCTGTCGTGCCCGCTTCAAAATGACTGACTCACCAATTGTCTGCTTCTCCTTTTCTTGGATGGACCCTATGATGGCCACTTCAAATCCGCCTTCGAGGCCAGCATACATGAGAACTACCGATGACCGGCGCTAAGCCTTGGCGCAAACGCATGATCGCTGCCCTGATGTTCATCATATTTATCGTCGCGGCCAAGGTACTGATAGATTGGCGCTACGAAGTGGCAGTCTCGCAGGCTCGATCACTGTTCGATGGATGCCGCAAGGCCTGGGCGCACCGTGGCTTCGTTGGCGAGCACGAGGAAAACACCCTCGGTAGCGTGAGAGCAGCGGCTGCTATGGGCGCCACAGGGGTCGAGGTCGATATTCTATACGACGAGCCTACGGAGCAGTTCATCGTCTCTCATGACGAACCCTACCAGCGAACCGACGGTGAGCTGCTGACACTGGATCAACTGCTCGCCGAATTCCCACAAGACACTTATCTCTGGCTGGATGCGAAAAACCTGGGTGAACTGTGGCCGCAGGACGCGCTAGCAGCAGTGGCAAAGCTGGCCATGGCGATAAAATCTTACGGCCTGCAGGATCGTGCACTGGTTGAGTCACGCAACCCGCTGTATCTGGGGAGACTGAGCGATGAGTCGATTCATACCAGTTACATGATCAGTCCGAATGCGAAATACGCGGCCCCCTTATTCTGGCTGAACGTGTATTTCATGAAGATGACGTATACCTGGGGGCCGTTCAGCGCGCTGTCGATGAATGACTATCGCTACGGGGAGAAGGTGGCCGAAGCCTTTGGCGACGAAGTGGCGATTCTGGTCAGTACCGTCAATGATGAGTCGGAATTTGAGCGCTATGCGCTGCATCCGAATATTCGCGTGGTACTAACGGATAAGGACTTTTTTGCCTTCGATAGCTGTTCGGTCGCTGTCGACTAGCCTGATATCTCCCCACGGTAGGGCCTGCATGGTGAAATCGGGTCGACAGGCTTCATTTCGGGCGTGTCGACTCACCAGCGTGGGGCGGCAGAACACCAGGCTGTTTTCGTTCTCGACTACCCGCATGTAGAGGTTGTCTTCATGCAGCTTCTCACCCTGGAAATAGTGCACGCTCTGCTGCTGGTTGGGATTGTCGAGTTCGTAGCCCATGGTGCCGAGCAGCCATTGACCGATCTCGTAGTGACTGATGAACTGTGCGTCTGGCAGGCGATATCTGATAGCGCTATCATCATCATGCTTCTGGTGCATGACAATCGGGACGCCGGCAACGTTCGCGGTCAGGCGATTGTGTCCCCAGAGCTTGTCTTCACCAAGCTCCTGCCCGTGGTCTGAGGTAAAGAGCCACAAATGATCACCATCGAAATTATCGCTGAGGAACTCTATTGAGGAGGCGAGAATTTCGTCGAGGTAGACCACGGCGTTGTCATAGGCGTTCGACATGCGTGTGTCATAGTCGACTTCCGCGCCATCGGGCCAGCGTGCAAAGTCTTCATCTTCGGCAGCGTAGGCCTCCTCATAAGGGGAGTGGGTGCTGCGCAGATTGATGACCACAAAGTTGCGCTCACCCCAGGTCTGGGTTTTCAGCCAATCCAGTACAGCCTTGTCACCCTTCATGTTCAAATCGATAGGGTTGTCTTCTTCGGTAATATGCACGTCGATGTAGCGGCTACCGATACCATTCATCATTTTGGACTCCTGGGTGGATATCCAGAACGTCTTGTATCCAGCTTCCTGGGCCAGCCTGAACATATTGGCCGTGCGATCTTCGAGTGCCTGGAAATTGCCTGGCTCTGCAATGACATTCATGAATAGCGGTAGAGATGAGCCGGTGGCGACCGAAGCGGCGATGCCCTGCGCAGCCTGCAGCTCGCCCCGTGCCCAGAGCGCTGACAGGTGAGGGGTAGTATCGCGGTGATATCCACCAATTCCCAGGCGATCCGAGCGAACGGAGTCCGGCATCAGGATCCAGATATTTTCTGGCGGATCGACAGGCTCAGTTCGGCTGATGGTATAGGGCGCATAATCGGGCCCCTCCACTGTCTTGTCCCGACCCATCATGCGTACGGCATAGTAACTGAACACATTGATCGAGTTATGCAGCGAGCTGCGCGCGGCGCCCGGCATGAAGGCGAGCATGTCGCGTGTGATGGCGCGGTTTGGTTTGCTGCCGAGTATCAGCACCACGATGATCAGTGGAATCCATGAGCGCTGGATCCGGAAATGTCGGATTCCCCAGTTGTACACGCCGAATAGAAAGGCATAAGGGATGCCCCAGGCCAGCAAAGCAGGCCAGTGATCCTTGAAGGTGCTGTTGATGGCCACCCCAATCTCATGTCGTTCCGAGAAGAGTTTGCTGATATCGATGGCAGTGAGCGGATCTCCGATATACGAGATATGGGAGATCTGCAGCAGCTGCATGAAGGCGAACAGCGCGAGGATGAGGTTCACGAACCATGGGCGGCCGCAAAGCCAGAGACAGAGACTGATGACCCAGAGGACGAATACGTAGGATAGTTCGAGCTCGGCGCGGTTGTTGGCCGTGTACAGCTGTTGGAGGAAATCGTCCGCGAGCAGCAATATGGTCGTCAGAATCGCGAGGCCGACCATGAGCCCTGTTCGGCGCAAGGATGGACCGCTCAGGCCGAAATTGGCTGTAAACGCCGGAAACATACGTAGTCGCCTCTCAGGAACCGCCAGCCAGATTTGACATCAATCAAGCCGGATTGGCCTGCAGGGCGGAATGATATGCCTGTTTATGGCAGGCTTAGCAGCGCGCGCATTTAACATCAGGCCTTCTGTCAAGTCAACCGATCGGCGCTGGTTCTGAGTGCTACTGACCGAAACGCTTCGTTGGCCCGTAAATGCAGAGGTAACTGCAGGAGGTTAAGCAATGAAGCCAGGATCTAACGACAAGAAAGACTGGATAGAATATGCCGCGCGAGCGGGCTATAGCGCTAAAATGGTGGTGTATGTGCTGCTGGGAGCGCTCGCCATCCTGGCGGCCTTCGGTTCGCAGAGCAGTGAACAGCTGTCGCAGAAGGGCGTATTTCAGGAAATACTGCAACAACCTTTCGGCAGGATTCTGCTTGGCCTGGTGGCGCTGGGGCTAGTGTGCTACGCCTTCTGGCGATTGGTGCAGGCCATCAAGAACACCGAGAACGTCAGCGACGACGCCAAAGGTTATATCAAGCGTTTCTTCTTTGTCGTCACTGGACTCATCTACGGCACCGGCGCTCTTCTGGCAGCGAAAATGGCCAGTGGCACCAGCTCCGGCGGTTCCAGTGGTAACCAGACCGAGAGTATGACGGCTCAGCTGATGAGCATGGAGTGGGGCCTGTGGCTAGTGGGCCTGCTCGGAGCGATCGTGATTGCACTGGCGCTCGTCCAGTTCAAACATGCCTGGAAAGCCGATTTTATCAGCAAGTTTCGCCAGGGTGAGATGAGTCGGAATGAAATCGATGCCAGTTGCAAGGCCGGAAGAGGTGGCTGTGCGGCCAGGGGCATCGTCTATCTTCTGGTTGGCATCTTCTTCGTACAGGCTGCCTGGACTACCAATCCTCAGGAAGCGGGCGGAATGAAGGAGGTCTTGCAAACCTTGCTTCAACAACCGTACGGCCCATGGCTACTGGCAGCTGTTGGCGCAGGCCTCGTGGCCTACGGGGTGTTCTGCGGCTTCGAAGCGAAGTATCGGCGTACCCGCCTAAATTAGCCTTCCAGGCCGAGGGATGCGCCCACACCGGCCAGAATCGCGATACCAAGGAGTGCAAAGATAAGCGCTGCAATGCTGTGAACCAGGCGCACCGGCATGCGGTGCGCCAGTTTCTCACCAACATACACTGCGGGCACGTTGGCTATCATCATGCCGAGCGTCGTGCCCATGACTACTGCGAACAGTGCCTCGTATTGGGCGGCCAGGGCCACTGTCGCGATCTGTGTCTTGTCGCCCATTTCAGCCAGGAAAAACGCGACAAGCGTAGCCGTGAAGGCGCCATAGCGCGTGCGGCCGAGATCGTCCTCATCTATTTTATCCGGGACCAGTATCCAGACCGCCATGGCCAGAAAGGATGCGCCAAGAATCCAGCGCAGATGCTCGGCCGAGATCAATGAGGTGAGCCAGGCGCCCAATGCACCCGCCAGACCATGGTTGAGCAGGGTGGCTACGAGGATACCAAGCACGATTGGCAGGGGTTTCCGATAACGCGCGGCCAGGATGAAAGCCAGTAGCTGCGTCTTGTCGCCTATCTCGGCCAGCGCCACTATGCCTGTGGAAATCAGAAAGGCTTCCAAGACCGTTAACTCCTTGACTGTGGTGGACATCCCGGCTCGTTCACGTCGGGCACGGCATCATAGACTCGATCGCCCGTGCTGTCGACTGAGGGCTGCTTGCACCCGGATTACAGGTCGTCACAGTTCTTGCTGGTCATTTGCTACTCAAATCACACTTTGTAGCCTATCTTTTCAGCAGAAAAACTTATCTTTGTTTACTTGAGGTCACGGTTCTATGCCTGCACAGCTTTCTATCGCCCAGCGTCTGGGGTTCGGCTTCGGCCTCGTTTTCCTCCTCATGGTGGCGATCAGTCTGATCGGTATCAATCGCGTAGGCTACATCGACACCACACTGACTGAAGTCAGCGAAGGCGCATCAGACAAGCAGCGTCAGGCTATCAATTTCCGGGGTAGCGTTCACGACCGGGCCATCGCCATTCGTGATGCCGTACTTGTGCAGGACGATCAGGCGCTGAAACAGCATCTGCTCGAGGTCGAGCGTCTCAACGATTTCTACCAGAAGTCTGCCGGCACCATGGCCCGACTTTTCTCGGAGAAAGGCAAGACCAGCGAGGAAACCAGCCTGCTGAATCGTATACAGGAGATCGAAAAAACAACGCTGGCACTGACTGCCCGACTCATCAGTCAGCGACAGAGCGGTGATATCGACGGTGCGCGTGACTTCCTGCTGTCCGAAGTGTCACCCGCCTATTCGGAGTGGCTCAAGCGCATCAATGCCTTCATTGACTACGAAGAGTCCCTGATCAGAGCCGAGTTGACCAGCGTCCGCGAAGTAGCCGGTGCATTCGGTACGACAATACTGCTCATGACTGGTCTGGCGCTGCTCGTCAGCATCGTTGTCTCGATACTGATCATCCGAAATCTGAAGCGGACACTGGGTGCAGAGCCGTATGAGGTAGCCGAAGCCATTCATCGTCTTGCCGATGGCCAGCTGAAACAGGATATTCACACGCAGTATGACAACAGCGTGATGGGGGCGTTGCGAACAACGCTGGTACGCTTGATGGACACCATGCGCGAAGCGCGCTCAAGCGCCGATGCACTGACGAGTTCATCTGCTGAGCTGCTGCGCACGTCTGACCAGAATAGTTCGCAGATTCAGGTGCAGTCCCGCGAGACCGAACAGATGGCGGCTGCCATCAATGAAATGGCTTCCTCGGTATCGGAAGTAGCCAGGTATGCCGCTCAGGCGGCCGAAGCCACGCAGACTGCGGATCAGGAAGTGAAAACCGGCAACCGGGTGGTTCAGGAATCTGCCACGGCTATCAACAAGCTGGCGCAGACACTGGAGCAGGCGGCTGAAACGGTACACGGCGTGTCGAAGGACAGTGGCAATATCGAAACCATCGTCGAAGTCATCAACGCCATTGCAGAACAGACCAACCTGCTGGCACTGAACGCGGCTATCGAGGCGGCCAGAGCGGGTACTCATGGTCGGGGCTTTGCGGTAGTGGCCGACGAGGTCCGTTCGTTGGCGACACGCACGCAGAATTCGACTCGGGAAATCCAGGACATGATCGGCAAGTTGCAGGAAGGTGCAGGCAAGGCTGCCGCTGTAATGGAAACCAGCCGTGACCTGGCGCGCAAGACGGTTGAGCAGACCAGAGAAGCCGAACAGGCGCTGGCCAGCATCGGTCGTGAAGTCGGGTCGATCAAGGATATGAACGTGCAGATCGCCAGCGCTGCTGATCAGCAGAGTGACGTCGCCGAGGAAGTGAACAAGAACATTACGCGAATCCACGATGCGACTATCGCCACATCGGCTGGTTCAGATCAGGTGGCGTCGTCCAGTCGGAAACTGTCAGCACTGGCAGATCAGCTGACAGGCAAGGTCAGCTTCTTCAAGACTTGAGCAGACGAGGCCGGACGTGAGAGCGTCCGGCCTTCGGCTTACTGTTTTCCCTTGATCTTCCCATTCAGAATGGCTTCGAGGCTCTCAAAAGCGCTGAGCGCTGATGCCTTCGCTGCGTCAATATCCAGTTCACCACTCAGGTCCACTTCGTTCAGAAAGCGCTGGAACACCTTCCAGTACAAGCCTGTGCGATCGCCAAAACCGTGAAAGAAAAACTGGGATTCTCCCGGCGTCAGTCCGAGTTGCCGCTGCACATGACGACTGATGTGCTGACCGCCGAGTGTTGAACCCTGTTTGACATACAAATACCCAATCATTTCGCTCAGACCACCTGGTGACCTGTCAGTGTCCTGCCGCCAGGCTGGCAGCGGGCATGGCCGATCGAGCACCGCAAAATCCTGCGCCAGCCACTTTAGTGGCATGGCCTGATAGCTGAACGCTGGTGTGGAGCTGCTATACCTCGGTTCCCAGAGGCTGTAGAACTCGTAAAATGCATTGAGTACCTGGCAATACCCACTTCGGGTCAAAGTCGTCTGATGAAGCTGAACGAGCAGAGGATGCTGATGCAGACGAAGATGAACTGTATCGGTCGCCCGCTTGAGTTCAGCCGCGAGCGAAAGGGAGCAGGTCTCTAATGCCAGGGCCTGGTGGGGGTCACTCATAGGTGTATGTCGATCCTGAATGCATGTTTACATGCTATATCAATGCATTCGAGCGAAAGACTTAACTGGATCAGTGTGTCTGATATTTGTTGCCGCTCGGGGTAACGAAGCGTCCAGCTCCGGACGCAGAGGTACGAAGACCTTCATCTGGCTCAGCTGTGCAAAAATAACTGAAGGCTGGATGCCAAACATCGTCCGAAATGTGTGGGAGAGGTGGGGTGAGTCGGTGAAGCCTGCGGCAATCGCAGCTTCAGTCAGCGACTGGCCCTGCGCCACGCCTACTGCCGTGATGTACATGCGATGCCATTGCCGGTAGCGACGGATAGGCACACCAATCTGCTGGCGGAAGAGTTCGACCAGACGCGAGACCGATAAGTTCACCTCTTGCGCCAGGGCTTCGACCGGACGGTTCTCGGTGACCGATTGCTTGATCAGTTCGATTACTCGTGCCACCCGGGGATCCGCCACGGTGCCCGCTGGCTTGCCCCGCAGGATAAGTCGGTCGAGCGTGGCGTAAGCCTCATCCGGTCGGGGCGTCTTCTCAGTCATGCGACGAAAGGCATGCTGAAACAGCTGTTCTTCACGAATCCCGATATGCAGTGTCGGACTCACCCGGGTCATGAGTGGTAACAGCGCGCTGTAGTCGTCGTTCAGCGGGTCGAGATAGCACACCGCTACCACGGCGTCGCCCAGCTCCACTGAAGCCGTCTGACCGGCCGCCAGCAGCAGGCTCTGGCATTTGACGGCGGCCTGCATGTCTCTGGTCTTCACCCGGAGCGGTTCGTCCAGGCTCACGATGAGTGCAGAGGCTGCCTGGGTGATGTCCAGCTGGTCTGCGAGGGAACCAATGAACAGCGTCCGCCGATCCCACAGATACAGCAGGTTGGAAATGTTTGGGGTAGACAGGGCACTGGCTCCTGGCGCGCGAGATTCGCTTAATGTCGGTGCCGACCATTCTAAGGCCAAACTCGATGAATTCCCCCAACTTCACATGCGTTCGTTGAACCAGTCGGCGTTTTCACGTATGCCAGCAGTTCTTACAAGCACCTGAATGACACTGATGTCAGCCTTGCGGTCGATTGACACATAAAAATAATGCAAGGATGACTTATGAAAAATCTGATGATCTCAATGGTCACTGTGGTGACTATGCTCATGGCCAGCCAATCTCAAGCTGGCTGGTTCGATTGGTGGAAAAGCAGTAACAGTAATTCGAAGACGCAGCACCCCATCGTTCTCGTGCCAGGTATATTTGCGTTCGACAATATTGCCGGTGTCGACCATTTCTACAAGATTCCGGCCGCTTTGAGCGCTCAGGGGGCTGAAGTCCATACCGCCAGAATCAATGCCTTCGACAGTTCTGCACGCAGAGGCGCCCGCCTCATCGAGCAATTGCTGCACATCCGGGTCACTAGTCAGCGGCCAAATCTCAAGTTCAACCTGATGGGACACAGCCAGGGCGGTATTACGGCTCGATATGTGATGAATGCTAGACCCGATCTCGTCGCGTCGGTGACCACCATGCATACGCCGCATCTCGGTTCACCGCTTGCAGATATCGTGACTGGTATAGCACCACAGAGCTCGCTACAGGGCATGGGTTTTGAAGCCTTTGCCAACGCAGTCGGCGACCTGCTTAACCTGTTGTCCAGGAACAGGATCGACGACGCGAATGTCTACTCCATGCTGTCAGAATTCAACAAGCCGGGTGCTGCGAAATTCAGCCAGGATTTCCCTGCAGGGATGCCGGCGAACTATTGTGGCCAGGGGCCTGGATCGGTCACGATTGCTGGACACACCATTCGTCTGTATTCCTGGAGCGGCACGTCGAAGTTCACCACCGGGATCGATCTTTCCGATGCGTTGTTCGGCATCACCGGTATTCCGTTTCCCGAGGCCAGCGATGGCGTGACCGGCCGCTGTTCCAGCCATTTCGGGCAGGTGCTGAAGGACAACTACAACATGAATCACCTGGATGTGACCAATCAGATCCTGGGCATGGTGTCGCTGTTTGAAATCAAGCCTGAGACCCTGTTTCAGAACCACGCCAATCGTCTGAAGAACGAAGGTCTGTAGTCACACCAGTCCGCCCCGCATCTTGCGGGAGCGGACATTTCAAGGTACAGCCATGAAGTCCCGATTGTCTTCGTCTACCAGCCGGTACCTTTTAGCCGGTGGTATTGCCGCCATCTGCTTCCTGCTGCTATTCCGACTGGCCAATAGCGTATCTTCCGAGCATGATCGGGTTGATCTGGATACCAGTGACCAGCCTGATGTGGCTGTCGATAACCCTCAACTGAAGAAAAGCGCTCTTACTGTCACAGCATCAGCGCATCGCGCCGATCCTGGGCCGCTGCCACCTTCTCTGGCAGGCGCAGAGCCTGACGTCACGCTCTCGACAGATGCAGCCGGTCATCTTGTTCCTGCCTATGATCTCATGGTGCTGTTCGACTTTTATTTGGCAGCCCTCGGGGAGGAGCCGCTTGAAACCGTACTGGCCCGTATTCATCTTGCGCTCGCTGCGCAGCTTGAAGGCAAAGCGCTCAGCGAAGCAAAAGACCTGCTTGGTCGATATGTCGACTACCGACTAGGCCTTGCGGAACTCGAGACGTCAGCGACGATGACCGCAGACGGCAGTTTCGATGTCACAACGCTGCAAGCCCGCATGCAGGCTTTGCAGGCGCTACGTGGCAGTCTGTTCGAGCCCGATGAGCTCCAGGCTTTTTTCGGGCTGGATGAAGTGCAGGATCAGTTTGCTGTTCAGCAACTGGCGCTCGCCTCCGACACGACGCTCAGTGAGGCCGAACGAAGTCAGGCCATTACGGCGTTGGAACAGCAGTTGCCAGTGGAGCTTCGTGAGCTGAGAGCCAAGGTCAATCAGAATGCTGAACTGTACACCAGGGCAGAATCCATGCGGAAGGCGGGTGCCAGTCGCGAGGCGATTTTTCAGGAAAGGGCAGCGGTTCATGGTGAAGCCGTGGCGGCGGATCTTGCAAAACTCGATGAAGAGCGTGCACGCTGGCGACAGCGCCTGCAAGCTTATGGGGCAGAGCGCAGGCGCCTGCTTGAATCCGGCCTCAGCCAGGTTGATCAGGAGGTGGCCATAGCAAGGCTTCGTAGCGAGCGTTTTTCCGAACTGGAGCAGCTGGAGGTGCGGGCCTTCGAATCCGAACTCTAGGACGACAGGTCCGGATCCTCACGCTTGCTTTCCTGCCATGGCCATCGGCCTGTCAGTTCCACATTCAGGGTGAAACTCAGAAATGTGCGGATAACGACAACAGCCGCGAGTACACCTATGGTGTCCCAGGTGAGCTCAACGGCCACCGTATGAATGATGTCAGCCGCTACCAGAAATTCAAGTCCCAGCAAGATGCCCTGGCCAAGTGACTGCCGGGATGTCTGAAAAGCCGCTCTCAGGTCGCTGCGCTTCACAAGACCGGCCACCATGACGAATAGCGCATAGGCCGACACAGCAACGATGATGGCAATGCCTGCAATTTCAATGGCTGCTGCGGCCCACCCGGCAACTGTCATAACATGTTCTGTCATTCGGCATTCCTCCATCGCCAGTGTGTCGGCTGGCGTTCAAAGTCGTCGCGCTCAGGCAGGTGTACGCGCTGGCGCCGGGAGGGGTTTGAATGTGGGGGGTATCAATAGTCTCTACAAGGGCGTGAGCTCTGTCACAGCGCTGACACCTTTCTGCCTCAACTCGTCGGTTCCGACGATGCCGAAGTGGCGCGAAAGCCATATTGTCCGGGTCAATATTCTTCGTGAAGTTGAGCCGGTCAATGAAATACTCATTCGTTGGATACATCGCAGGGGTCAATGCACTGGCGTTCGGTGGGCTGCTCTGGATGATTGCAGACAGCCAGTCCGAGCAGGCTGAAGCGTCGTCACCTTCATCGCTTACTCAAGCCAGACAAGCCAGCCAGACGGTTCCAGCGGCGCCGGTCCAACAGACAACTGCAGCACTTCCTCGATCCGTACCATCTGACCTTGGTAAAGCCGCAGATTCATTGCCGACGCCGGACCCTGTCGTCGACCTGCTCCAGCAGCCGGACAGCAATCCGGACTACCCAAGCTTTCAGGATCGGGTGACCGCAGTCAGTGTCCGCCGTAACAATCAGCACTTCGACCCTCGGGCGCTGTGGCTCGCAAGCCAGGAGCCAGAGGCCTGGCAGCCGCTGGAGACACCTTCTCAGTCCTTCGGCCTGAGTGCGGAGGAAATGCAGGACGGGCGCGAGTTTGTCCGCATCGACCCGCTCAAGATCGAGTCGCTAGTGCCCGGCGACACGCTCGAGATCCCCATAGCCCAACTGAACACGACCCTCGTGGCCTACATCGAGGACGTGCGCAGTGAAGACAACGGTCGCAACGTCACCTGGACCGGCCAGCTCGCGGGTCTCGATGCGCCAAACGAATTTACCCTCACCCGGGGCGGTGATCTGATCATGGGTGGGATATCCACGCCGGACGGCATCTTTGAACTTCAGGCCCATGGCAGCGAGGGCTGGATAGCCAGCGGCGCTACCCTCTTCAAAGGGCAGGATCAGCAAATAGTCGTGCCCCCGGAGCTGATTGAAAGTCCCCCGTCTCAGGTCGTGTATCTGGAGCCTGAAACCTTCGGCGAGCACGCTGGCCACTCACATGATCAACCATAAGAAAAACAGACAGACAGGAGAGCAATACATGGATTCATTCAGCAAACGGGTCAAGCGGTTCAGTAGCCGAATCGTCCGAACGACAGCGCTCGGAGCAGCAGCCCTTATGACAGTGGGTGCCTTACTGCCCGCACAGGCCGCAACGGTCGACCTGCTGGTGGTCTATGACGACGAGTCCAGAAACCGATTCAATGGTCAGGTTGATACCGCAATGCGGGGCTGGGTGTCCCAGGTCAACAATATTTTCAGCGCCAGTCAGATTGATATCCAGTTCCGCCTGGTGGGCACCATGCACCGGAACAGTCCTGGCAACAGCATGGGCGAAGTGCTCGGCAACATTCGGGTCGATGGCGCTATTGCGCAGAAGCGCAGGGAAGTCGGTGCCGACTATGTTACACAGTTACACCGCACGGGCGCCTGTGGAGTCGGGTATGTTGCGGTGTCCCGCGACTGGGCCTTCAACGTCGTAGGGCCAGGCTGTGGCGCACAGGTGCTGGCACATGAGCTGGGTCATACCATGGGTCTCTCACACTCTCGCCGCCAGGGCGACGGTGGCGGTTCACGCTTCCGTTATGCGCTTGGTCATGGTGTAGACGGCGTATTTGCCACGACGATGGCCTACCCGGGCGTCTTCAATACCCAGTGGGTGCCGATGATGTCCAACCCTCGTCTGAGTTGCAGGGGCTTGCCTTGTGGTGTCCCTGCTGGTCAACAGAACGAAGCTGACGCGGCCATGGCGCTTAACAACGTACGTAACGAGATTGCCGGCTTCCTGTCTGCGCCCCAGGGTCAGGCTGTCTACCAGCTCAGAGCAAGGCACAGTGGTCGTTGCCTTGATATAGCCAACTGGTCGACTGCAGACGGTGCCAACATTCTGCAATATGATTGCCACGGTGGAAATAATCAGCGTTTCCGTATGCTCGATGCCGGTGATGGCTATGTCTTCCTGCAGAACGTGCATAGTGGCAAGTGTGTCGATGTGCAGGGCGTCTCACGCGGTGCCGGTGCCAACGTTCATCAGTGGAGCTGTCACGGCGGCGACAACCAGAAGATCAGGATGGCCGATCTTGGTGGTAGTCTCAGGCACCTGGCTTTCAAACACAGTGGCATCTGCCTCGATATTTTCGGGGGCGATCGAAACAATCTGGCCAATGCCACGCAGTACAACTGCCACGCTGGCGACAATCAGCGTTTCTATCTGGAACAGCTCTAAACCCAGATATCGTGGGCGCTCGCCAGGGGCGCCCATGATGGGTGCCGTCGCTTAGCCTTATTCCATTCCATTGAGTCTTACCTCTCCACCACCATCCATTTCATCAAGTGCAAGAAATCGCGTCCTGGCGAGAACAGGGTGAGGTGGATTGCATGCTACGATTCTCCAGTGGCTTGTATAGTTGCATCCGCTTTTATGCCATCAACAGGAGGGTCTGCCATGGCGAAAACTGATAGTTCGCCCGTGAGTCTTACCGGCCACTTCACTGGACAGGTGTGGTGTCGTCATGATCTGTCGCCCCCACACCTGGGGTCTGGCCTGGGTCGGGTCCTGTATCGAGCGCAGCAGCCCTTTGGATGGATCAGCCAGCAGATTTATGGCAGTAACCTCGAATCCATGCTGTTGGTCAGGCACCAGCTCATGGACGACCTGGTTCGCGCGGACATTGAAAATGGCACCACTCAGATCCTGGAAATAGCCAGCGGGCTCTCAGGACGTGCGCTGCGAATGCTGGAGGCTTATCCGGACAGAGACCTTCGCTATATCGAAGCTGACCTGCCACAGATGATGGCCTGGAAACGCGAGCGGCTCACGCCTGCCCAGAAGCAGGATAAGCGTCTGACGCTCTGTGACATCAATATACTTCGTGAAAGTGGCGCCATGAGTCTGCCGTCAGTTCTGGCTGCCAATGTCGATCCGGCCAAGCCTTTGCTGATCATTACTGAAGGCCTGGTGAATTATTTCAGGCTGCCTGTGATACATGAGTTCTGGCAGAGGCTTCACGCCGAGTTGTCGACTTTTCCCAGCAGCAGCTACCTCTTCGAGATCTGGCCACGTCTACCAGTGTATGACGAGTCGAAGATGCTGAAGCTCGGCCTGGTCGCTATCGAAATGCTGACGCGTCAGCGGGTTCCTCTGCATTTCACTGGGGAACCAGAGATCGTCGAGGCGTTCGAGGCAATAGGGTTTCCGCAGGTGGACGTCATCAATCCCGACCATACCGAGATCGGTCGCCAGTTTGGGGCGCTGCAGAAGTGTCTGTTCAGAGTGGTGCGAGCCAGTACCTGAAAGTCATTGAACACTCTGTGCTGGCGGTTCGGACGGGTATAAAAAAGGCCGGCGATCATACGATCGTCGGCCAATGGGAGAACAGAGGCCGCCACTTGGGTCAACGGCCTCGGTCCAGCGCCTTTCGCTGTCAGTCCAGCGGGGGATAGGCGTTTTCGGTCAGACCAGGCCGCTCAGACCTCCTCGGCCATGCCCGGTGTAGCCAAAGCTGTCAATTGATACATCCATCATGTTGGCAATAGATACCAGCAGTTTGGTATGGGCATCGCCGTCGAAATCCAGGTAGCGACCGGTCTGCAATGCACCACCAGCATTGCCTGCCAGGATGAACGGCATGTCCTTGTGATCGTGGTCATTACTGTCGCCCAGCTCCGAACAAAGGAAAATGATGGAGTTGAACAGCAGGCTGTTGCCATCGCTATCCAATCGGCTGTCCAGGCTTTCGATCAGGTAGCGAAACTGCCGCATGAAGTACTGCTTGTACTGGACGAATTTCTGGGCAGTCGCACTATCACGATTACCGTAGTGCGAGGTGTCGTGATGTCCCTGGTCGATGTTTTCTACACGGGTAGGACTGACCGGGTGCGACCACATCAGGGTCGCGACACGGGTCATGTCACAGGCGAAAGACTGGGTTATCAGATCCATCTGCAACTTGCCGATCGTCTCGAAATGCTCGTCGAGGTGTATCTTGGGTGGGTACCCATGCCAGCCTTCAGGTACGGTAAACCCACCGCTGTTGAAGTTGCCAGTGGTGCAGACACCACCCTGGCTGCCGCCATCAAGAATGCGCTGCTCCACTTCACGAACACTGGCCGTATGTTTCTCCAGCTTTTCGCGTTCGTTCGTCCCCAGCCGGGCATTCAGCCGGGTCAGCATCGTCGGATTGGACGACAATCGATTGTTTTGCCGAGCTTATGTGGACCCGTTCACACTGATCGGCTAAACCCAGCCAAGCCGCATGGCTTTGACGACGCAAGCTGTTCTGTTGGTCACCTCAAGTTTCCTGAACATTCTTCGCAGGTGGGTGCGCAGGGTGGAGCCGGAGATACCACAGGCCTGGCAGATCTGGCTGTTATCGATGCCTTCTACCAGTTTCTCCAGCACATCGACTTCACGCGCGGTCAGCATTTCCACGTCTGCCATTGGTGCCGGGCGGGGCAAATCGAGAGTGGCCGCGTTGTCGGTGATGCGACGACAGATCGTGTCGATTTCATCTTCGGTACAGTTCTTCAGAAGCGCGCCACGGGCAAACGAGTTGCGCACGCGCTCCAGCAATAGCGCATCGAGGCGTTCAAGCAGGACCACGACAGAGAGCTGGGGCTGGCTCCGCTGAAATTCGTCAAGCAGCGCGAACACACTGCCGGACCTCAATTGGATATCGACAAAGACAAGGTCGAAACGGCAGCTCTTGAGGGCCGACCTGGCCTCACCGCCACTAGCCACCTGAACGATGTGGGAGCCTGGTATTCGGCGTTTGATAGCGGCTCGAAAGCCGTCGGCATAGAAGGGCTGATCTTCGATGAGCAGGAAACGCAGAGGTGTTTTCATGGGAGTGTCTTCATCCTTGAACGGCATCACGGTCACCCTGACAGCGTAGCGCGCACTGTCTCCGAGAGCCGTCATCATAGCGGACGAGTCTTCGCTGCCTATTGGCTATAAGGCATATCTATGATCGGAATGTGACCGTTATCCGGTCAGGCTTCGAATAAGCCTTTATGATTGCATTTAGTTAACCTTATAAAAATAGTGCAGCAGGATCAGGGACTTGGATATGACTGTTCACGAGGCGTATGCCCCTCAGCTTGAAGATGACCGCCAGCTACTGATGACCGAACCAATGCAGGGTCTGTTGTCGTTTCTGCTGATCGAAGACCACCCCATGTACGCCGAAGGTTTCCGATCCGCGGTGCACAGGATATTTCCCAAGGCTAGTCTTCAGGTCGCGACTAGCGGCTCAGCTGCGCGGCCACTACTCACACATCAACCTTTCGACCTGGTGTTTCTCGACATCAATCTGCCAGACGTAAACGGCCTGGATTTGCTGGTGGACCTTCAAAACGAGGGTATCTGGCAGCCCATCGCTATTCTGACGGGGGCGGTCGATGCACTGGCAGTAGAGACGGCAAGGCGTCGTGGCGCGCTTGGGCTGATTTCGAAGCGAAGTGACGATGCCAGTCTGGAGTCAATCTGCAGTCGATTGCTGGCAGGTGACACGGTGTTTGAAATGGGTCTGTCTCATGTCTGCCCTGGGGAAACGCTGGACGATATTACCTCGCGGGAGCTGGAAGTGTTGCAGAAGCTGGCAACCGGTCTGGAAAACAGCCAGATCTGCAAGGAACTCGGTATCTCCGATTCTACGCTCAGGACGCATCTGCGAGCCCTTTTCCAGAAAATGCAGGTGCCAAACCGAACTGCCTGCGTCGTCAAGGGAATCCGCCTGGGCTGGGTCTGATGTCTCCTGTTTTATCAGTCATAGGCCTGACCTTGCTCTGGCTGATCGCCTGTGCAGGCACGGCCTCGGCTTCTCTCGAAGACGAGTCGGCGAGCCCGGCGCTTTTGCTGACGTCAGCCGCCCTGAAGACCGGAAACCTCTCCCCATATCTTTATAGCCTGCCGGACCAGCCGCAGCGCTCACCGTCAAGTGTCATGTCGCTGCCACTGTCAGCCTGGGAGCCGCCTGACGGATCTGTCTTCAACGAAGGCTTCAATGGTCATGGATTCTGGCTCAGGGCAGACCTCGCTACTTTATCGATGCTTGCCGATGATGAATGGGTGGCGGTGCTGCATAACACGCATGTGAGCGAGTTGCGGGTCTGGTGGGTCGAGTACCCTGCGGCAAAGCCACTTGAACTGGACACATCACAGGACCGTCTGGCTTATCCTGGTCGCTACCACATCGTGCCCCTGAACATGGAAGCTGAGCGCCGGTACACGCTGTTCGTTTATATGAAAACTGACTGGGCCTCTCAGGCTCCGATGTCAGTGGTTCCGTATTCCAGACATCTTGTCAGCGAACTCGAAACGCTGTCTGCCCTGCATTTTGCACTCGGTGCGCTGGGTATACTGGCGACTATTTCACTGATAGTCGGGTGGGTGCTACGAGATGCTGCTTTGACCTATTACAGCGTGTTTATCGGCTGCATAGCACTGGTTCAGGGCAGTCTTCAGGGTGTGGGTGCACAGTGGGCTTTCTCTGATAACGAATGGCGTTCAACCGGGCTCATCTTTACCTTTATAACGCTGGCGGAGATGGCGGCAATTCTGTTCACCCGTGAGCAAATGCGCACTCGTGGCAATCGCTCGTCCTCGACCCGAATCTTGTCGACCATGATCTGTCTGTCCGCTTTCACATGGCTGTCAATGATCATGTTTCCCATCCCGGTTCACTGGTTCTGGCAGCTCATCATTCTCAAGGCCCTCGCCTTTGTCGCGGTCGGTGTATGGATCGGCATCTATAGCAGCCTGAGGCAACACTGGGCGGCCATCTATTATTCTGCAGGCATGGTCATCTTCTTCATCGGCACTGTTCTGCTGGCGCTCAATAAAGTTGGCTGGCTGCCCATGACCGTGTACACCGAGCATCTACAGCTATTCGGCAGCGTGGCGTCTTCAGTCATCTTCCTGCTCTCGGTGAGTGAGCGGGTCAAGTTGCAGCGTCGTTCGAAAATGCAGGCCAAGCAACGAGCGCTCGATTACGAATTGATGGCGCGCTCTACCCAGGCTCGTTTGCTCGCAGTGGAGCGCCAGACCTCGGAAGCGCTCGAGCAGCAGGTGAGTGCACGTACAGTAGAGCTTGAACTGGCGCTGGCAGAGCTACAGCGGGCGAAGCAGGAAGCCGAACAGGCAAACGAAGAGAAGGCCCGCTTTCTGGCGGCAGCCTCGCACGATATTCGCCAGCCACTACATGCCCTGGCTCTGCTATCGGAAGGGCTGCCGAAATCTGGCAGACGGCCCACCGGCAATTTGCTCGAGACCAGCCGCTATATGCGGCAGGCCGTGGGAGACCTGGTGAATCTCATCGATACCCTGTTCGATCTGTCGAAGCTCGACAACGATCTGCTCGAGCCTCAGTTGCAGTCATTGTCTCTCGGGCCGCTGTTGCTCAGCTTTACCGAAACAATGCGGCCTGTCTGCACCAAGGCTGGTGTCACGCTGGTCTTCGAACCTGTACGTCTTGAGGGCCTGGCTGCCAATGCGGACCCGGTGCTGATGTTTCGGATATTGTCGATCCTGGTGGACAACGCCGTTCAACATGCCAATTGCAGCCAGTTGACGATAGCCGTGTTGCCTAATAGCGAGCGCAGTACCTGTGAAATTCTCGTAACCGACAACGGCATAGGCATCGCTGCCCACGAACACGGCCCCATCTTCGAAGCCTTTTACCAATTGCATAATCCAGAGCGAAATCGAAGCAAGGGCATGGGGCTTGGACTGGCGCTCTGCAGACGCCTCACCGAAGTCATGGGGTTCTCGCTGACGCTGGAGTCCACGCCCGGTGCCGGATGCCAGTTCCGTATCGGCCTGCCTGTCGTGCACGAACAGCCTTCGACCCCACAGCTCATGGACGATTCGAGTCCGGACTGGATAGCGAGTTCAAAGCTCAGGGTGCTATTGGTAGACGATGATTATCTGGCGCGTAAAGCCACCAGATGCTTGCTGCTGAACTGGGGCCTGGACTGCCATGCCGTCGCTTCCACGCCCGCGGCGCTGCAAGCGCTCACGGACCAGTGGGAACCAGATTTTCTGGTGCTCGACTTTCGCTTGCCGGGGGAAGACACTGGCCTGACGTTGGCTCGCACTCTTCGTGCGCGCCTCCAGCGCGACATTCCGGTGCTCATCGTATCAGGTGATATTGGCGTTACCATAGACGACCGCTCGATTGTACTACTGCACAAACCCTTGAAACCCAGCCGCCTGCGGGCAGTCATCGAAGGTTTTATCCGCAACGCCGGCGATGTTGTGCCGGCCGAGGCAATATCGGAAGTTTGATTCGCAGCTGGCATTTCACATTTATGGATAGTCGATGCAGGTACTCGAGCAGATCTATCAACAGGAATCCCGGCGGATTCTGGCTACGCTGATCCGTCTGCTTGGCGACTTCGCCCTGGCGGAAGAGGCATTGCAGGAAGCGTTTGCAGCGGCCCTGAAACAGTGGCCCACGGCCGGTATCCCGCAGAATCCGCGCGCCTGGCTGGTCTCGGCCGGTCGTTTCAAGGCCATCGACCAGCTCAGGCGAAAGGCTCGCTTCGATGCCTCCCTGGCCGAGCTCCAGCTCGAACTACTGAGTGAAGCAGCACAGCTCGCGCCTACTGAAGAAGATGACAGCGAGATCGAAGATGACCGTCTTCGTCTGATCTTCACCTGCTGCCATCCAAGCCTGTCGGAAGAAGCTCAGCTTGCGTTGACACTACGTGAGGTGTGCGGTCTCACTACCGAGGAGGTCGGCTGTGCATTTCTCGTGAAACCCGCCACCATCGCCCAGCGTATCGTCCGCGCAAAGAACAAGATTCGTCAGTCCGGGATTCCCTACGAAGTGCCTGATGACGCGCAGATGCCGACGAGGCTTCGGACGGTACTGCATGTCATATACCTGCTGTTCAACGAGGGTTATTCAGCGTCTATGGGCGATACCGTTGTCCGACAGTCGCTGTGTGACGAAGCGATTCGCCTGTGTCAGCTGCTTCACGGCCTGTTGCCTGAGCGTGAAGTGGCAGGGCTGCTCGCACTCATGCTGCTACAGCACTCCCGCAGTGGCGCCAGAGTGTCTGCGGCGGGTTCGCTGATCACGCTTGAAAAGCAGGACCGAAGCCTGTGGGATCGAGAACGGATCACCGCTGGACTCGCCCTCATCGAGCCTGCGCTCTCTGGTGGGAATCCAGGGACCTATGCTGTCCAGGCTGCCATTGCCGCGCTTCACGCTGAAGCTGCCAACTACGCAGACACTGACTGGCCGCAGATCGCAGGACTGTATGGCGTCCTGCTCCATTTTCACCCATCGCCGGTGGTTGAGCTGAACCATGCGGTGGCTATCGCCATGGCTTTTGGCGAAGCGCAGGGCCTGGCGAGAATCGAGGCCCTGCTCAGCCGTGGGGAATTGACTGACTATCATCTGGCTTACGCCGCTCAGGCTGATCTCTATCGGAGGCTCGGAAATTATCCTGAGGCGAGAGCAGCCTACCAACGTGCGCTGTCTCTGACCCGGCAGGGACCAGAGCAGGCATTTCTGCACGCACGACTGGATGAACTGCCTGGGTCCTGAAAAATCTTGCCGAAGTTTGTCGATTCCGTATCCACCCAGTCGACTATTGAGTGTTCCCCGCCCGAAACGTGATAAGCGTTTCAGAAGGCCCTGGCTTATCAATCATGGAGTAGTGCAATGAAATACCTTGCCTTGGTGTATTACGACGAGCAGAAGATGAGTGCCATGTCAGAGAAGGACTGGCATGCACTGAACCGGGAATGCCTTGCCTGTGGCGAGAACCTTCGGGCGAGTTCGATCATGATCGGGGGCGAAGCCTTGCAGACAACTGACACCGCCACCACGGTTCGGGTCAGAGACGGAAAGGTCACGATCACGGATGGTCCATTTGCCGAAACCAAGGAGCAACTGGCGGGCTTTTATATGCTTGAGGCACGAGACCTGAACGAAGCCATTCAGGCGGCCAGCAAAATTCCGCCGGGCCGCTACGGATGCGTCGAAGTCAGGCCGGTTCGCGAATTGGATCCAGCGCTGTTCGAGGCGCGGTAATATTTCACATTGTTGAGCTGTACTGCTCGATACGCCAGCGAAGTGCGCCACTGGTAGCCTAGGTTCTGACGCGTTGATGTTCACGATCAACGCTTCAGTGAACCCTGACCCTACCAGAATGATGGAGCACTACAATGAAAACACCAAGCCTCAGACAGTCTGTAATCCTGCTGGCCTTTCCGCTGGTCACCGCCGTTGGTGTCTCGCCAGCCTACGCAGCAGATGCCAAGGTCTACCCCGGATCGATGGCTGTGAAATATTCAGGCCCGACCCCGACCTACAGCTGGGGGATGATCAATAATCCCTCCTCGAGCTCGTGGATGTATGTCGACCTGCCGGTCATCAATGACGATACCGGCAGCGGAATCGACTTATCCTGGGTGCAGGTCCTCGACCGCCACTACAGCAGCGACGTCCGCTGCTCCATCATCACCGTGTACTGGAACAATTCGGCCGATGCCATCTATGGCTATTTTGGTCCCAATCGTTACAGCACCGGCTCGAGCAACAATTCCCAGACGCTGTACACCGGTTCGGCTACCCATGGCAGCAGCCGACATGAGTATTTCAGCTGCGCAGTGCCGCCCAGCTATGCCGGTCAGACATCATCCATCGTGTCTTACTACGTTTCAGAATAGACGCCACTGGCCCGATGCTGACCTGCTTTGGGTTCTGACAGGCACATGGATGTGGCTGTCGTCGTCCAGCAGGGTATGACAGGGTAAGGAGATGATCATGAAAACATTTACAGGCGCAAGCCTTCCTTATATGGCAGCGGCTGCTGTCGGACTGGCCGTTCTCGGCTGGAGCCAGATGGGGAAACAGCACAGCGTTCAGCCCGAGGATTTCGCGCGTACGCCATCAGCACCGACTTCGCCGCTCGTTGCAGTGACGCAGCAGGAACAGACGGGCGGCGCAGCGGCAGAGATGTCTGCTGAGCTCATCACCGAGGTGAATACGCTACGTGAACATGTGGCGACGCTCGTCGAACACCAGAGCCTGACGCAGGAGGAGCTCGATGTTCTGCGAAACAGTATTGCTAGCGACGCATCGGTACTGGAGACTCACGACGAGCGCACAAGCACGCCGGAAGAGGAAGTCGTGGCTCTTGAAGCCCGCTTCTCGCAGATGGATGCCTATCTCGAGCGCGAGACGCCTGATCCCCAATGGGGCGCCGATACCAGGTCGAGCATCGAGAGCAGCATCGAGCAGGCGGAGCTGACAGGGGTGACACTGCTCGAGTCCAACTGCGGTACCACACTATGCAAGGTCAAGCTGAATCTTCCAGCAGATCTCACCCCTGAAGACAGTCTGCAACGGCTGGCTACCAGGCGTACCTGGGACGGCGCCACCATGTTCAGGCTTAGCGGAAGCGGCGAAGCGGATTTCTACATTGCCCGGGTGGGCCATGAGCTTCCGGTCGGGGAGTGATCAGCTGACTGGCCCGCATCCAGTGTGCGGGCGCCGTCAGGAAATGCCCTCAGTGAGGCAGAGGGATGAGATAGATGAACCCGCCAATCTTCAGCATGTACATGTGTGACCCCTCGTAGGACATCACGGTCATTGTTTCCAAAGAACGTATGGCCTGTGTCTTGACAGGAAAATCGATATCCCTGGGTTTGAGGGGCTCGCGATTTTCATCCACCACGACCGGCTTGCCTTCACGATCGAACATGATCGCGAATGGCAGGTATTCGCCTTGCATCTTTGAGTCAGTCGCTGTCCGCATACGCTGGTCATTCTTCTGTTCTGCTGCGCAAGCCGTCAACGATAGTCCCATCAGACTAGCGATCAGAAGCCCACACAGACGATTCTTTCCAGTCGATCTTGTCATGGCATTAATCCTTTGCATTGAGGAATCAGAACGAGAACTGCACTCGTCCATAGAGGAATCGGCCGGGATAGAACTGCAGGAAATCACCGTCCGAACGAATGATGGTGCGTTCGACATCACCGACATTGTCGATACCAGCCTCCACCATCCCAAAGCGTCGTGGCAGTCTGTACTGCAACGCGATATTGCCGATCCACACGCTTTCCCTGCCGCGCTGCGAAGCGGTCTGCAGGGTCTCGATATTGAGCAATGACGTTCGTGTCTGCTGGCGCAGATATTCTGCCTCCAGCGTCAGCTGCCAGCGCTGATGGAACAGATGGGCTGCGAGTGGTAGACGAGTAGTCTTTCGACGATCGGTCTCGCCGACGGCGCCTTGTAAGTAGGGCAGGTGCGCATGGTCGAACAGCAGCCGGCTGCTGAGCGTAAGCCAGGGGTTCACGATGTGGTTGAGATAGACTTCGGCCGATTTTTCCCTGACAGATCCAGATGCCGCCTGAATGGTCTCGTTACCGCCGGCGATGCGGAAGTCGAGCTCACGAAGCATGAGCTGTACGCCGGTGAAAGTCGCCGGGCCTGTCCTTGCGTCCACCCCAAGACCGTAGTTTTTGGCATCTGCAGTGTCGAAATCATCCTCGAACTGGTTGAAGCCAGCAATGCTGGTTGGCTCGATGGTCTGCTTCGCGACAGGCTCGCGTCTGAACGTGCGGAAGGCGGCCAGACGAAAGTCGAGCGTGGGAGCCGGCGAATATACCACCCCGAATTTCGGCGACCACTGTCGCAGGTCGCTGTCATCGTCAGATGTCAGCCGGTTTAAGGCGAGGCCGAGTTGCAGCGAGATGTCCGTCAGCGCGTGTGCTGTCAGATAGGTATAAGCGTTGTCCTGCTGAACGCGAGTGGCGGACTGAAACAGGATACTTAACGGTGGTCCGGGTGGAATTGACTGCACCGTCGTGGCGACTATATCGCGATCGCTTCTGAGTGTGCCTGCGCCACTGACCGTCCAGAACTCGCCGAAGTGACCGACGTGCTGTAATTCAAGCGAATAGGGACTGTCTTCCAGCTCAGAATCGATGGCGACGAACGGCGCCGGACTGTCGGCCTGGGTTTCAGTGAAACGCTGCCTGATCGCAGATACGAGCAGATGCTGGTCGGGTGCAATGCTGGTGCGACCACCCACACGCCAGGTATCTGTCCGTGTATCGGCATTCAAAGTGCCCAGGCTGTCTGGGTCGGCTAGAAAGCGCAGATCACCGCGTGTCCAGTCAAATCGGCGAAACTCGAACTGAAGGCTGGTGTCGGCCGAAGCCTGCCACTGTGCGAAGGCGTTATAGATCTTCTGGGTCTGTTCTGCATCGTCGCGAAAGCCTTCAGTGTCATAGTAATACTGCCCGAGGCTGAAGCTGACCGGCCCCTGCAGATAATTCACTACCGCATCGTTACCCAGCGTCGAATCAGCGCCGGCCAGCGCGCCAACTGTTCCGCTTAGTCCGTTCTTGAGATAGAGCGGGTGGAACTCGCTGAGGCCCGGCCGTTCAGGACCGAGGCCAGATACGATGTTGAGATCGGTTTCGCTGAGTTGCGGTGGGATAGGATACGCACTCAGAGGCTGCCATAACTGGGCCTGCAATAGCTCCGACACACTGGCGCTATCCAGCTGGGCCTGGCTGCGGTACACATCTGCCAGCAAACGGTGACCCTGAGCGTTCGTCGGATCCTGGCGAAGGGCGCGATAGCCTTCATTTACGACCTGTTCGCGTAGGCCGAGCTGGCGATAGGTCCGTGCCAGGGCTGCGGTTCTGGAAGCACTGTCGCTGGCCATGAGTGGTGGCGCCCGGATCACACTACGATTCGGGTCGAGGCTGCGCGCCTTCTCGAAATGGTCAAGGGCACGAACCGGATCGTTGTTCAGTAGTTGCAGTACGCCCTGATAGAACAGTGGTGTGGGATCGAGGGGGTCGAGGGTTTCGGCCAGCTGCCACTGTGTCGCCGCCCGGTCATCCTGGTACGCAGCAAAAAATACTTCACCGAGTACGCTTCTGAGCAGACTCCGGTTCGGGTGCAGACTGATGGCGAGGTCAAGCTCGGTTCGTGCATCCTCGGCTCGACCTTGGCGCAAGGCCAGGAGGCCAAGGCCGAGATGAGCTTCAACAGTGCCGGGGTCGGACTCTACCGCCTGCTTCAACAGATCTTCTGCATCGGAGAGCTCGTGATCGAATAGCACCAACAAGCCAGCAAGACTCAGGCCCCGGGCGTTCTCTGGCCCTAATGCCAGCGCCTTGTCGACCGCCTGCCTTGCACCTCGCAGGTCGCCCACCAGAAGCTGAGCCTCAGCGAATCTTAGCCATGCAAGGATGTTGTCGGGTGCGAGTGCGACAGCTTGACCTGCACTCTTCAGTGCAGCATTGAGCTGCGAAGCCGCCTGCCATGCGAGCGACTGTGCGATGACAGTGGCGGGAAGTTCAGCGGCTTCCAGCCCTTCGCGCGCCAGACTCAGTGCAGTGGCAGCCTGCCCGCGAGAGGATGCCGCTACGCTGAGAAGTGCAAGTTTCATGGCTCTGAGCTCGGGAATACCCGATTTCATGGCAGCCAGCGCCTGCTCCGCCTGCGAGACCTGACCCCGTTCGAGCATACGCGCAGCGGTCTCCAGCACAGAGGCAGCCTCGGCTTCGCGCGGGAACGCCTGCAACTCGTCCACCGTCAACACCGCTGGAAAGTGCAGGGACCACTCGACTTTGTCGGTGGGGATGCCAGAAGTTATTTGCAGGTCGGCCGTCTTGCTGTCTGCGAGTACCGATTGACCGGCTGCGAGCTGCAGGGTTCTGTCAGCATTCGATGCACTGAGTGCGCCTTCGATCACACCCACGCCACTGACATCGTCATCTGCCCAGACAATGAATTCGGTGCCGGATACGGCGGCATTCACAAAGGGGGCGGAAATACCGAACTGTACGCGGGTGCGACTGAAGAATCGCGCGACACCATTGCGGATCGTTAGCCAGAACGATTCGGTATCTGTCGATTCAGGAAAGCTGAGCAGAGTGCCCGGTCCAAGACGAACAATAGTGTTGTTGCTCAGACGAAGGGTGGCGCGACTATCGGTGCCGGTACGCAGGAGACTGCCAGGACAGATCTGCTGGCTGACTGCCACGATCTGCCATTGAGCGTCGGCAGCAGTCTGCCATTCAACAGCGCCGTCGGCAGTAACGAGTTCGGCCTGCCAGTTGTCACAGGCGAGCGTGGCCTGTGACAGCAGCGTGAGCCCAAGTGCCAGGGAGGACAGCAGTGTGGCTGAGCGAAAATGCCAGTACCGGGTCAAGCGCATGGATACTCCATAGACATGGGTAACGATGACGCCTCGACAGCTACTTCAGAACATACCTGAGACATACCCATTCTGGTAGCTGTACTCCGAAAAATCCAGCTAACTTTGCACACCGATCGGGCGGATTTGTAACTGCTTTCGGGCACTGACTGACAAGCGCTATTTGCTGTTGATCTCGATCGGAAGCAGGGGCCGAGTAGGCTCTGCGCTCTTTTCAGACCTCAGATATTCGCGATAGAACAGCGCAGGTCCGTCGCTTGGGCACTGGGAAAGACCATCGGCGAGATGCGCTAGCGCAGATGATATATTGTTCTGCGCAAGGCTTTGCTCCACTTTGTGGAAGAGTTCGAAATCAACCTTTTCCATAGGCGGGAGTGTGTACAGGCAGACCGTCCGCTGCTTGCCATACAGGCGAAACTGACCGAGATAGCGGAGTTCGTCAGCGCCCGTCTCCGTGCAGGAGTCGCTGACGAGTATGTCAGTTCCGAGCAGCTTGTTCAGGCCTTCGATACGAGACGCGGTGTTCACCAGGTCTCCCACGGCACGGTATTCGAAATGCCCCTCCGCGCCGTAATGTCCAAGCATGACATTGCCCGCGTGCAGCCCCATGCGGGTGTACATTGGCGTCGCCTGATGCTGTTCGTTGAAGCGCTGGATTGACGCTCGCAGGTCCCTCAATGCCGGTGTCAGTGTCTGCATGACCTCCTCCCGGCTGACATCTGTCCAGAGCGCAATCACGCCATCCCCGGCGACATCCGAGATGAGCCCCCCATGCTGCCGAATCGGTGTGATGAGGGCCTGGTAGTAATCGGCCATCAAGTCGCTGAGTGTGGGGGCTGACAAGCGCTCTGCAAGCGCCGTGTAGTTCGTCGCGTCAGTGACCAGGCAGACGCCGAAGAGCTCCTGCTGGCGCGGTAAACCCTGTCGCTGTGCAATCAGACGCTGAATCTCGCTGGGTGGCAGGTATTGACCGAAAGTCTCTTCGAGCGCCGCGCGCTTCCGGCGGCTTTCGCGCAGGTTGTGATGGAAGCTTGTCAGGGCCAGCGCAGGCAGCAGAAAGAGTAGCGGTATGACCACTGGAAGAAGCAGGTCGAAGATGATGAAGCAGGCATAGGAGAGCAGGGCGTAACAGACGGCGGCTAGTGTCAGACCGGTGGCTGAGTGCTTGGGCAAGCGCTGGACTATCACCCAAAGCAGGATACTCCAGACCACGAGAATCACGGCCTTTGCGGAGGGGGCAGGTGTTCTGATGGCGCGCCCATCACGGAGATTGGCATAAGCCGTAGCGGCCAGTTCGACGCCACTGAGATCAAGACCACTGTCCTCGCTGAAAGCGGTCACGAAATTGTCCCGCTGTCCGGGCTGAAAGCTGGCGGCAAATCCGATGAAGACGGCGGCATTGCGCAGCAATGGCAGATAGGCCTCAGGACTCGTCAGAAAGCTGTGCAGCGCAATAGTACTGATCGTGCGTGGGGGACCGTAGAAGTTGAATAATGGAAACTGATTCGCGACCACCAGCTGAGTATGAGGATGCGTTTGCTGCAGGACGGTGAGCGGTAGGATCGGCCGGGCGGGGGTACCGAGAAAGAGAGGATAGCGAGTGATGGTTGTGGGTACCTTGGGCAGCGCAAAGGGGGCGGTCGCTGTGGCGGCCTCTGCAAATAATGCTGCTGGCTCGACCACACGGTCAGCCAGTAAGGCTTGCTGATGCGTCCCGGTGTCGAGTGAATACACTCGCCGTTCGAGACTGGCGAACAGCGTGACATGGCCAGCGGTCCGAAGTGCCTCCGCAAAGCGTTGGTCACCATCAGTGTCAACCGATTCGGTATCGAAATAGATGTCGAAGGCCACGGCTATGGCATCGTCACCAAGCGCCTCGAGTGTGCTGGCATACAGCTCGCGGGACCAGGTCGTCATCTGTGCCGGCAAGTCCATCGCCTCGGCGGTCTCCTCGGTAATCGAGAGGATGACGACACCCTCAGGCGGCGGCAGCGGCCCCCTGAGCTGGAACAGGCTACTGAGCCCAAGCGTCTCTTCCTGAGCTTGTCCCCAGATGGAGAATTCGAGCACGAGGGCGAAGAGAGCGAGCACAGCGAGCTTGACCGTCAAGCGGCGGTCTGTTCGAGGACTGAGCATCGCTAAACGTGGCATGTTATAATGTACCCAGCCATGTATCGAGAACCGCAGGACTGCCAGCAGTCTGTCCACAGGTCCTCCTGAAATAGTCAGGCAGAATCATCATGAGCGCACTGTCCAAAGTACCTCTCTTCGCTGGCCTCGCTGCCTCCGATATCGACTTGCTCGAGTCGAGCGCCAGACCGCGTACCTTTCCCAAGCATACAGTCATCATGACCGAGGGTGACGAGACTGATTCGCTCTACGTCGTCGTCAGTGGTCGCCTCAGGGTGTACTGTTGCAACGACGATGGCAAAGAAATCACGCTGCGCGACCTGCATGAGGGCGACTGTTTCGGCGAACTGGCGTTACTCGGCGATACGGAGCGTTCGGCTTCAGTGATTACGGTCGACTCCGTGCGGTGTCTCGTTATCAGTAGTCAGGTTTTTCGGGAACTCATTTCGAGCTCGCCGGAACTGGCGCTGAATCTCATTCGAAATCTTGCTTCGCTGGTCAGGCATCTGACTGAAAATGTGAAGAGTCTTGCCCTGCTGGACGTATATGGTCGGGTCGCTCATACCCTGCTGGAGCTGTCCGATCTTCAGGAGGGGGAGCGCGTGACGTCGATACCGATGACACAGCAGGACATCGCCAGCCGCGTCGGCGCAAGTCGTGAAATGGTCGCCAGGATTCTGAAAGATCTGGAGGCGGGCGGCTATATCTCCACCAGCAACAAGCGGATTGTCATCCGTGAAAAACTGCCTGCGAAATACTGATATCACATTTGTAGTGTTCGATTAATAATTAAACAGCCGCTTCGATCTTCGTCGTGACTGTGGCATACTATGCGCCGCTTTTTCGGCACATTCCTGCTGCCATCTTACTTCACCATCCGGGGCACGCCTTTGTTATCTACCGCCAACATCACCATGCAATTCGGCGCCAAGCCGCTTTTCGAAAATGTCTCAGTCAAGTTCAGCGACGGCAACCGCTATGGTCTGATCGGCGCGAATGGCTGCGGCAAGTCAACCTTCATGAAAATTCTTGGCGGTGATCTCGAGCCGACGGCCGGCAACGTGTCCAAGGATCCTGGAGAGCGCATCGGCAAGCTGCGGCAGGACCAGTTCGCCTTCGAAGAATTCAGCGTCATCGATACGGTGATCATGGGTCATACGGAGCTCTGGTCGGTGAAGGCCGAGCGTGATGCCATTTATGCCAATCCAGACATGACGGAAGCTGATGGTATTCGTGCCGGCGAACTCGAATCCGAGTTCGCTGAAATGGATGGCTATACTGCCGAAGCACGGGCCGGTGACCTGCTGCTTGGTCTGGGTATTCAGACCGAACAACATTACGGTCCCATGAGTGAAATCGCCCCCGGCTGGAAGCTGCGAGTGCTGCTTGCGCAGGCGCTGTTCTCCGATCCGGATATCATGCTGCTGGACGAACCGACTAACAACCTGGATATCAATACCATCCGTTGGCTCGAAGGTGTGCTGAACAACCGCAACTGCACCATGGTCATCATCTCGCACGATCGTCACTTCCTGAACAGTGTGTGTACACATATGGCGGACCTTGACTACGGCGCCATCCGTGTGTATCCCGGCACCTACGATGAATACATGATTGCAGCCACGCAGGCCGCTGAGCGCCTGCAGGCTGACAATGCCAAGAAGAAGGCGCAGATCGCTGAACTGAAGTCCTTTGTCAGCCGTTTTTCTGCCAATGCCTCCAAGTCAAAGCAGGCGACGTCACGGGCCAAACAGATCGACAAGATTCAGCTGGCCGATATCAAGCCATCAAGCCGGCAGAACCCTTATATCGTTTTTGATCAGGACAAGAAGCTGCACCGTTTGGCACTTGAAGTGGAAGGTCTGGCGAAAAGTTTTGACGAAGAGTTGTTCCGCGGCCTGAATCTGACAGTCGAAGTAGGTGAGCGCATCGCCATTATCGGCCCGAACGGTATCGGCAAATCAACACTGCTGAAATGTCTTGTCGGTGATCTCGAGCCGAATGCCGGGACAGTGAAGTGGTCGGAAGGTGCAGAGCTCGGCTACTACGCACAGGACCATGCCGCTGACTTCAAGAGCAACGATACGCTCATAGAATGGATGCAGCAGTGGGGGCGTGAGGGCGACGATGAACAGGTCATCCGTGGCACGCTCGGTCGCTTGCTGTTCTCACAGACTGAAGTGAAGAAAGCCGTTAACGTTATCTCGGGTGGCGAGCAGGGCCGAATGATCTTCGGCAAGCTCATGCTGCGAAAACCGAACATCATGCTGTTGGATGAGCCGACCAACCACCTTGACATGGAGTCGATCGAGTCACTCAACCTGGCTTTGGAAAACTATCCTGGCACCCTGCTGTTCGTTAGCCACGATCGTGAGTTCGTCTCATCGTTAGCCACGCGAATCATCGAGTTGACGCCCTCGGGAATCGTTGATTTCCATGGTACCTATGATGACTATCTGCGAGCACAGGAGCAGGCGGCATAGGCCAAATGGCCTTTCAGAAATTACTTACCAAAAGCATCTGTAAAAGCCAAACATTACGGATCAGTATAGAAAGCACCTGAATAGATATTCCAAGCGGTATCAGGATCTTGGAGGCGGTCTGGTCACAAGCCAGCCCGCCGGATCGAACGCGTTCCACACCGGAACGATACAGGAGCTTTCAATGCAACTTTCACAACAATCAAGACTACGGGTACGGCCTGCGGCCATGCTGCTTCCTCTGGTAGCTGCCACGCTCTCCCTGGGCGTACAAGCCTCTCCCCTGAAGAACTCAACCGCTGTAGATAATTTCTGGAGTGGTCCAGCCAAGTTCTTCGAATGCCGCTTTGGTATCCTCAATAGCACGCCTTTTGGTCTCCCACGCTGCATGGCGGCAGATAATATTGTCGAGCATCTCAAGATGTTTGATGACATCGCCAAAGCCAATGGTGGTAACAGGGCCGCAGGCCTGCCTGGTTACGATGCTTCGATCGACTACGTCAAGGCGGAGCTCGAAAAGGCTGGCTACGAGGTGAAGTTGCATGCCTTCCCCTTCAACGCCTTTTACCCACAAGGTCCGGGCGTCTTGCAAATCGACGGCACGTCTTATGTGTTCGATACCGACTTCACATATCTCACGCAAACTGAAGCCGGAGATGTGACAGCGCCTGTTCAGGCGGTTGATCTGCAGCTGGGAGAAGGCAATACCTCATCGAGTGGTTGCGAGCCCGAAGATTTCGCTGAATTCACAGCAGGAAATATTGCCCTCGTGCAACGTGGCACCTGTGCCTTTGGCGACAAGGCTACCAATGCTGCAGCGGCTGGTGCCACGGGTGTCATCGTCTTCAACCAGGGTGACGTGCTCGATGATGAGGGCCGTACAGGTCTGATCAACGCCACACTGGGCGATGCCTATGCAGGTGGGATTCCGGTTGTCTTCGCGACCTACGACCTCGGCCTCACGCTGTCAGAGAGCGCCGGCGTTCCAGTGAACCTGGTGGCAGATGTCGTGCGTGAGCAGACTGAAACCTTCAACCTGACTGCTGAAACCAGTGGTGGCAATCCGGACAATGTCATCATGGTCGGTGGTCACCTGGACTCTGTCTTCGAAGGACCAGGCGCGAATGATAACGGTTCAGGTAGCGCGGCGATCCTCGAGCTGGCCCTTCAGATGAAGAAAGCCCGTTTACGTAACAAGGTTCGCTTTGCCTTCTGGGGTGCTGAAGAAGCTGGTCTCGTCGGTTCGACCCAGTATGTGCTGGGGCTCACTGATGCCGAGAAGGCGCAGATCAAGGTCTATCTCAACTTCGACATGATCGCCTCGCCCAACTATGGCTACTTCATTTACGACGGCGACGGCTCGACCTTTGGCCTGGAAGGGCCTGCAGGCTCCACGGCCACGGAAAAGCTGTTCGAGAAGTATTTCGCCATCCGCGGCCTGCCGTTCGAGGGTTCCGAAATCAGCTTCCGTTCTGACTATGCGCAGTTCTTCGAAGAAGGCATTCCCTTCGGCGGCCTCTTCACGGGTGCCGAGGAGCTGAAGACTGAAGAACAGGCTGAAAAGTTCGGTGGAACCGCAGGGGAGGCCCTCGACCCCTGCTATCACGCTGAGTGCGATGATATCAGTAATATCGATATGGAAGCGCTCGAAATCAACGCGGACGCCATGGCCTTCGTGACCAGCTGGCTATCTTTGACCACCAAGCCGATCGATGAAGAAATTGCCGTCACACCCGATCCGGAGACGGGCGACAATCGCATGGCGCTCAGCGTCAAATCCAGCGCGTTCGACAAGACTCACTGGGGCCATCACTGGATCAAATAGACTTCCTTCATAAGCCCCGAAAGGGGCTTTTTTTCGCCTGCAGGTTTGACCGCTAAAGCACCTTTCCCCGTAGGGACTTGGTCTTCCCGCGCTGCGTCTTCTTGTCTACACGTTTTCGCTTGGCGGATCGGCTTGGCTTGGTTTTTCTTCGCGCTTTCTGAATCGCTGTGGCCTCGCGGATGAGGTTGGCCAGACGTGCCAGCGCAGCCTGTCTATTCAGCTCCTGACTGGTGTGTTCCTGCGCCTTGATGATGACAACGCCATCCTTGGTCACACGATAGTCACTCATTTGCAGGAGACGTTGCTTATGGAAGTCGGGCAGCGTCGAGGCCTTGATGTCGAAGCGCAGATGGATAGCGGTGGACACCTTGTTGACGTTCTGGCCACCGGCACCCTGGGACCGCATGGCCTGAAGATCGATCTCGGTATCCGGTATCGAGACTGATTCAGAGATAAATAACATGCTGTACTCCATTCCTGCGGATCTGTCGGGCAGTGTAACGCGCCGCGAATGCGCCCTCTGAGAGCAGCGAGCCCTAAGCCGGGCTCATCTCCTCAGGTTTGGTACTGACGCGCTCGAAGGCCAGGAAGGGATGTGAAAATTCATCGAAGGCCAGTTCGATCATCGCCGCGGCGACTTCGCTGGCGGCTATTGGCTTGTAGTGCCTTGCCGGCCCGACGAGTGCAGGCTTGATGACCCGGCCCAGCAGCTGACCAACGCCCTCAGCTACCCGTGTTTCCTCGCGCTCACCCAGCAGGAGCGATGGTCTTACAGCGATGGCGCGCAGATTGGATTTCCGGTCGGTCAATTTTGCAATATCACTCTCGGTTTCGCCTTTCACTTTTAGATAGAAGCTCGTTCGACTCTTTTCGTCGGCACCGATGGATGAGACCCAGATGAACCGCTGTGCACCAATGTTCCTCGCGAAACGTGCCGCCGCGACGACGAAGTCATGATCGACCCGGCGAAAGGCTTCCTTGCTGCCGGCGGTCTTCATCGTCGTTCCAAGCGCGCAATAGACATGTACGACCTTGCCATCCGGTGTGGTCTGGAAAATCTGGCTGATGATATCCGGATCGGCAAGGTCGGCTGGTGAACAGCGGATCTGCCGCAGCCGCAAACGGGCCGTCATATCCGGAATCATCTCGCTGAGCAGGTCTGCATCGAGCTCATTTCGCACGATAGCCACGACCAGATCGTAGCGACCCGACTCACAGGCCTGGCGAAGGATGTTTCTGCCAACCAGGCCAGTAGCGCCGAATACAATGGCCTTGGTCCTGACTATGTCCGCAGTCTTCTCCGTCAAACTAACTTCCCTCGTAATTCGATAACCAGATGAATTGATATGGTGCCAGCTTAATCGGAGTCATCCTGTCTTCATAGCTCTTTCCGCCAACGAGATCCCGCCAGACCTGGGTGGCAAACAGGTTCAACTCTGACAGGGGAATCGTCTGTGGCTGATTGCTGATATTGAATACAGCGAAGATGGTCTGCTTTCGCTCAGGACTTTGTCGCCAGAACGCAAAGATGCTCGGGCCGAGATGCAGAATGTACTGGATCGCGTTCGGGTGAAAAGCTGGCTGTCGCTGTCGCAGACGAATCAGCTTGCCGATGGCAATAAGCACTTTCGCATGATGCAGGCTCTCGTCGTGCAGGCGAGACTCGAGCTCTTCGGCGTCCCACAGGTGTCGGTTGATCGAGCGGAAGTGCCCGGTATTAGCCACGCGCGCGTGGTCATTTTCGGTAGCGATGAGGCTATGGAAGTAGAAGGCAGGCACGCCTTCCAGTGCGAGCATGACAGCATGCGCACAGACGAACCGGTCGAACTGAAACTCGTCAGGTCCCGATTTGCTGGTCCCCGCCATTGCATTCCACAGGCTGATATTGATCTCGTAAGGCTTCTGTTCACCATCGAGGCCGGTGCGATAACTGACTTCACCACCGAACTCGCGCATCGTGCCGACCAGGCTCTGGATTTCCCACTCAGAGAGCAGGCCTTCAGCTGGCCGAAGCCCGATGCCATCATGCGAGGCAATAAAGTTGAAGTAGGCGGTACCGGCCTGAGACGGCGGCATGGTGAGCAGCCAGCTCTTGAGATAGGTGCAGTCGCCTGTCAGCAAGGTGTTGATCAGCAGTGGTGGCAGCGAGAAGTTGTAGATGAGATGGGCTTCGTTGGCGTTACCCAGATAGGACAGGTTTTCGCTATTCGGAATATTGGTCTCAGTGATGATGACAGCCTCGGGCTGCCTATGCTCGATCAGCAACCTGAGCAGGCGAATGATCTCATGAGTCTGCGGCAGATTGATGCAGGTGGTGCCCGGCACTTTCCACAAAAACGCCACCGCGTCGAGCCGGAACCAGGTTATTCCCTTGTCGAGATAGAGCTTGATGATGGTAAGAAATTCGCACAAGACATCGGGATTGCTGAAGTCCAGATCCACCTGGTCGTGGCTGAACGTGCACCAGACATAGCGGCTGCCCTGTTCATCGACTACTTCCTTGAGTAGTGGCGATGTCCTAGGTCTCACCACAGCGGTCAGGTTGGCATCAGGCTCAGCTTCGAAAAAATAACTGGCACCCGGATCCAGGCGCTTCTTGTAGTTGTCGAACCAGCGCGATCGGCTGGAGCAGTGGTTGATCACGAGATCGCCCATGACCTTGAAGTCACCGGCCAGACGCTCGACATCTTCCCAGCCGCCATGAGACGGATTGACCTCCGTATAGTCCATGACGCTAAAGCCATCATCGGAACTGTAGGGGAAAAAGGGCAGCAGGTGGACCAGGCTGACAAGACCCTGGTAATGCTTGTGCAAAAATCCGTGCAGCGTCGCCAGCGGCGCTTCGTCCGGACGCCTTACACAATCGGCGTAGGTGATAAGCGCGATATCCTTCTGGTTCCACAGGTTGCGGTGCGGCATAGGCGTCGATTCATCGCCCTCCAGGCCGATGCTCTTCAGGCAGCGGGCGGATACCGTTCGCGTGTCGTGCTGTGGATACAGTACTCGCAGATGCTGCTCTATTCGGGCTTCAAGATCAGTCTGTGCTTCCATTACTCGTCCTGTTTCTTTTCAATCAAGATCACCGCTGCATATCGGCCTCGACCGCAGCTTCGAAGCGTTCAAAAATATCGGGTAGAGCACTGGTGACACGGTTCCAGCTATTGATGAAGGGCGCTTCCATGGGATTGGCCAGAAAGTGGGAGCCGGCGTCCATGATGTTGCGCGCAAACAGTTCCACAGCCTGCTCCTCCTTGTGAACATCCAGCTTCAGGCCGTTCATTTCGGCGTCGTTACGATAGGTTTCCACGAAATCGAGTGCCATTCGGAAGTACGTCGCCTTGATCGTACGGAAGGTTTCCGGACTGAAAACGGTGCCGTTGGTGGCCAGCTTTCTGAAAATGGCCTTGCAGATGTCGATGGACATTTTCGATAGGCCCTGCGAGGCATCATCCGGAGAAAGATCCTGATGCTTGTGGTCGTAGGCGTCAGCGATATCGACCTGGCACAGCTTGTTGGTGGCGAAGTTTCTCTTCACTTCGCTCAGGATGCCGATCTCTAGACCCCAGTCACTGGGAATTCGGATATCGGTAATCACGTCCCGGTGAAACGAAAACTCGCCTGCGAGTGGATAGCGATAACTGGCCAGATAATCCAGATAGTCATGAGCACCCACCACCTTCTTGAGCGATCTCAGCAGTGGTGTGACCAGCAGCCGGCTAACGCGGCCATTCATCTTCCCATCCGCCGTCCTGGCATAGTAGCCCTTACAGAACTTGTAGTTGAAAGCTGGGTTGGCAATGGGATAGATCAGCCTGGCCAGCAGACTGCGATCATAGGTGAGGATATCGCAGTCGTGCAATGCAATGGCCTGGCTGCGATTGGAGGCCTGGATATAGCCCAGACAATACCAGACATTGCGACCCTTGCCTGGCTCCCTAGGCGCCAGGCCTTCCGCTTTGAGCTCGGCATCGAGCGCCTGCAGGCGCGGCCCGTCATTCCAGAGCACGCGATGGCGTTGAGGCAGCGCAGAAAAGAATTCCAGCGCGTGATGGTACTGATCCTCTGTGGCCCGATCGAGGCCAATGACGATCTCCTCGAGATAGTCGACCTTCTGCAGGTGCGAGAGAATATTGGGCATGGCTTCGGTAGCCAGCTCTGAATACAGGCATGGCAGTACGAGCGCCATGGGTCTGCTTTTGGCAAAGCGCCTGAGGTCACTCTCCAGCGCTTCAGTACTGCGGTTGGACAGATTGTGTAGCGTGGTGATCACGCCATTCTGGTAGAAGTCGGTCATATTGTTTTCCGTTCAGCCTGGTAGAGAAGTCTTGATGGCGTCATCAGGGGGCGTCTGTGGCGTCATCAGGGCGTCGACTTCAGCAGCCATCGCTTCCGCCCAGCCTTCAGGACCATAGCCTTTGGCGATTCTGATGTTCGCCTGGCCGTTGATCTGAGGCGTGACATGCGCAGGTGAGCGGATCAGGTACGCACGATCAGCGGCCTGGAGCATGGCGATATCATTCTGGCTATCACCAAGCGCGACGGTGTCTACAGTGGCATCCCACTGGGTGGCATAATAATCGTTCAGCCATGCCATTGGCGTAGCCTTGTTGAACTCACCGAGAATATGCACGAAACGACCACCACGGAGCACGTGCAACCCACAATCCGCCATCGCTGCAAGAAAATCTGACATCTTCCCAGGCGAGTCCTGCCAGGTGAGTGGCTCGGAAAACTGACGCTGCTTGGCGAGCGCTGCATCGCCCTCGTCAAGTCCAGTGGCAGCGGCGACTTCGGCCACGCTCATGTCATGAAAGCCCTTGAACCTGAATTGACGCCTGACGCCTTCAAGACAAGTCATGATGTGGTCGTGTCCTGGGCCAAAAGTCATCTTGGGCTGTTGCGTGCTCTCATCAGGAAAATACAGCGCCGCCCCGTTTTCCACGATGTACGGGTCGGTATGCTCGAGCGACAGTCTGAGTGACTCCAGTTCGGCCGCGGTCTTGCTTGTATTCCACACTACCGGCACACCGAGCTGTTTCAGCTGCTGGCGCAGCGAGGCGGTGGCACTGGTATCGTAGGAATCGTGATCGAGCAGTGTGCCGTCGAGATCGGTGTAGATCAGCAGTCGCCGTTTTCGGCTCGGTTCTATCGTCATGTGTGTCATATCCCTGTGGAGCGAACTACGCAGGCTTGTTCGGCTTGATGAGGCTGCGCATGGAATGATCCTCATTCAATTCTAATACCATGTCTGCCTTTTCTGGTAAAACCTCGAGATTCCAGCGTGTCAGACGTTCGTAATGTGAAATGAAGCGATGGATCTGTCTGGCGTCCATAAGTCCCGCAGGCGGTTCCTCGCCACGCTCCACGTAACCGGCCCTGAGCTTCTCCTCCTGCTCCAGACGCCACTGATGCACCTTGGTGAAATCAGGTGCTCTGATCAGTAGTAGATGATCGAGCAGCGAGAACCACTCCGCATAGGCGCCTTCGAGCTCGGCATTGACGTAACGGCGCCAATCACCATTCGGGTCTTCGTCTGCTTCGAGCTGGTTTACGGCTGTGGTGAGTGCTGACGCCGGTTGCGGTGGCGTGCCCACACACCAGCCTTCAAACAGAACCACATCGATATCACCTGGAAGCGGCCCTGCTCGAAACAGGTTCGAGATATCATCTCTTGCCTTATCGAATACCGGCAGATTGAGCGGCTCCTGCGTCGACCGTTCGTGAGAGGGCTGCTTCAGTGTGCGAAAAAGGCCGATGCCACTGTGTACATCGTGAGTGCCTGGCACACCTCTCGTTTTCAATAAGGGGTGGATGTCTCTTGCCAGTTGCAGACGCCTTTCATGGCTGAGATAAAAGTCATCGATCGACAGTGTAAGGCAACGCAGATTGAACATGGACTCGAGCATGATACTGAGGAAGTGCACCATTGTGGACTTGCCACTGCCCTGCGAACCACAAACGCCCCAAATTAGTGCGCCGTCCTTGTCGCCTCTCTTCTCGCCTGAAAGGGCAATCTCCTGCGCAATGGGTAGAACAATGCGTGAGCAGTCTTTCAGAAACTGCGGTGGAAGGCGATGTTGCTGTATGGCCTGCTCGAGCAAACCGCGTATCGGCAGCAGCTTGCTGCTCTCTGCCAGGTCTTCGGTCATTGGCGAAGCTATCCCCCGGATCCGCGTCGTGATGTGACTGTAGTACGGCTTTAATGCAGGAACAGGACCAGCTGACGATGAAAAGATCGGCATGTAGGCCAATTGCTTTCAGGAGAGGCAGATATAGCCGGGCGAGCGGGAATAGACGAACACAAAAAAGCCGGACCATGATTCATGGTCCGGCTTTGTCAGAGCGCTGGCAAAGGTTTAGCCGGCGTCTTCCTCAGACAGCTCAGGGGCCATTTCCGGCTGCTGGGCTGCTTCAGGCGTTTCTTCGATATTCAAAAGCTCTACATCGAATATCAGTGTTTCATTCGGTCCAATGCGGCCATTGCCTTGCGGGCCGTAAGCCAGATCGGCCGGGATAAAGAGCTGGTATTTAGCGCCCTTCTTCATCAGCTGCAGACCTTCTACCCAGCCAGGAATAACGCCAGCCAGCGGGAACACTGCAGGCTCGCCGCGCTCGACTGAACTGTCGAAGACTTCGCCGTCGATCAGCTTGCCAGTGTAGTGAACTTCAACGGTGTTTTCGGCCGTAGGGGACTCGCCTTCGCCTTCTTCGATCACCTTGTACTGAAGGCCGGAATCTGTGGTCTTCACGCCTTCCTTGCTCTTGTTCTCTTCAAGGAATTTCTGGCCTTTTTCGAGATTCTTTTCAGCCAGCTCAGTGAATTCCTTCTGCTGCTTTTCCTGCTGCTCAATCTGGTACTGCTGCATCAGCTGATTCATTTCCTCGTCATCAATCTGCGAGGGCTTTTCATGATAGGCATCTTCTACCCCCACCATGAATTTTTCCATGTTCAGATCCTGCATCTGCATATTCATGCGGCGACCGAGCATCTGTCCAAAGCTGTAACTGATCTTGTCGATATCCGTAGTGAGTTCGCCGCTGGCTGCGCCTGAATCGGCTGGCGCTGCAGTGCTGGATTCAGCTGGGGCGGCGGCATCGGTCTTTTCTACCGAGTCGCTCTCACCAGAGCAGGCGCTTAATGAAACAAGCGCGATACATGAACCCGCAAGCAGGGCTTTGAAGGATAGTGTTGTCATTGGCAGTGATCCCTTTTTACTTTTTGAGTAAGCGTCAAGCGCTGTAACGGGCCATTGTGTCGTCTCGCGGAGAGTGACGCAACTCGCTGAGCTGAAAAGTCGGTAATGCGCGTTAGCGCTCAATCAACTCATCTAGCTGGTTACGGCGCTGTTCCATGATTTCCCGTGCTTCATTCGCCTTGCGGATGGCGCTGCCATCCAATAGCTGGGGGAGCCCCGATTGCGGAAGTGTGAAGGTGCTGTCCTCTCCTGAGGCCTTGGCGTCTGTTTGCCTGGCAGTCGTAGCTGATGCTTCTGAGGGGCGCTCAGAGTCAGCGGTTCCGGCTGCTTCGGACCGTGGGCTTTGCAGTATGTTGACGTTGCTATTGATTTCCATGACCTGCAGGTCGCTGGCATTGGATGGCGGGTGATCGCTGTACTGCCAGGTGCCACTGCTGTCGCGCCACTTGTACACTGTTGTGATATTCGCGGAACTGGCGCGTTCCGGGGTCACTGACAGCACCGGCGCGGAGCCGCTCTTGCTGCCGCCAGGCAGAAAGGATTCGAAATAGAATGGCAATGCGATTGCGGCTGCAATCGAAAGCACAGTCAGGAGTCTGAATAGCCATTTCAGCATAGCATCACTCTGAACTAGTTCGCCGGCTTCATAAGGTGCCTTGCTAACTGTAGTCCATAGTCCTGCATTTGTACTGAACTGGCTGTCAGAGAGGCTGCCGCCGGCACTGCGCCAGTGTGGGCGCAGGTCATGTAGGCTAACAGGTTCTGTAGAGCGAAATTCTGGATGCAATTCTGGTCTGTCCCCCTTACCTCTGTGCTCAGGCCGACTGCAAGAGCGTCTGTCGCGACAAGTACTTCAAGTTGGCGCCGCTCGCATGAAAGTTCGAGTGCGGCTAGATCAGCCCGGATTGCAGATAGTGCGCCTGCAGTCTGGGCGGGTATGGTTCGCTTCAGATGTCGGATGGGGCTTACAAAGGTGTGTTGCCAGTATCTGCTGCTGTCGCAGATAGCCTGCCATTGCTGCCACTTCGGTCTCAGGACGTGCCTGCTGGCGAGCCAGCCAGCGTACAGGAGACAATTCGTATCGAAGCCATGGCAATTCTGCAGTGTCATGCACAGGTCGGCTATAGGCTGTTCAGCATATTTATTGTACGCGAAAGCCCATAGTTCAGCGGCCTGTGCCTGCTGTTCAGATGTGAGCGGAGTTAGATAGGACTGCAGTTGCTCTGCTATCATGCTGGCCTCTTAAAAGTGCGCTTCGGCGCGTATCCTGTTCCCGTCATGGTTCCAGTATGTTGCAGTTCCAGAGTTTGTCAGTCCAGCGCGGTGGCCGCTACCTCATCCGCGATGCTTCACTCAAGATCCCGGATGGCCAGCGTGTCGCTCTGGTCGGCCGCAACGGCAGCGGCAAATCCACCCTGTTTTCGTTGTTGCTCGGTGAGCTGACGCCAGAGCAGGGCGAATATAATCTGCCAGGCGGAACCCGCATTGCTCACATGGCGCAGGAAACCGAGTCGACTTCGAGGTCGGCGCTCGACTATGTGGTTGATGGCGACAGGAAGCTGCGCGATGTTCAGCGTCGTCTGGAGGCTGCGGAACGGATAGAAGATTATGACACCGCGGCGAAGCTCTATGGTGACCTTGATGTTCTCGATGGCTATACGGCAGACGTTCGGGCAGAACAGCTGCTCGCCGGTCTTGGCTTCAAACCCGAGGAAATGCACCGACCTGTGTCGGCATTCTCTGGTGGCTGGCGCATTCGGCTGAACCTCGCCCAGGCGCTGATGTGCCCTTCGGACCTGCTGCTGCTCGACGAGCCGACCAACCACCTCGATATCGACGCCATGGTCTGGCTGGAAGCCTGGCTGACACGCTACCCGGGCACGCTGCTACTCATCAGCCACGACCGCGATTTCATAAACCGGACCTGTGGCGCCGTACTGGCGCTGGAGAATGCCCAGCTGCAACTCTACTCAGGCGATTACGATCGTTATGAAATGGCACGCGCCGAACAGTTGGCCCAGCAGCAGTCTCTCTATGAGAAGCAACAGGCGAAAGTGGCGAGCATTCACCGCTTCGTTGCCCGCTTCGGTGCCAAGGCCACCAAGGCATCACAGGCACAGAGCAAGCTCAAGGCCCTGCAGCGGATGGAGCTGATTGCCGCGGCACATGTAGACTCGCCTTTCGATTTCGAGATTCCGGCCTCGGATAAAGTCTCGACGCCTTTGCTGGTGCTTGATCGGGCCAGTCTCGGCTACGGCGATGTCACCGTGGTCAAGGGCGTCAATATGACGATACTGCCGGGCTTGAGGCTGGGTATTCTTGGCGCCAACGGCCAGGGCAAGTCGACATTGATCAAGACCCTGGCCGGAGAGTTGCCCTTGCAGGCTGGTCAGCGAACCACGGGCGCTCATCTAAAGATCGGCTATTTCGCCCAGCAGCAACTCGACTATTTGCGACCTGACGACACGCCTTTGCAGCACATGCAGCAGCTGGAACGCGAAACCGATGGGCAGGCCCGCGAGCAGGCCCTGAGGAACTTTCTTGGTGGCTTCGCCTTCGACGGCACCCAGATGACGCAAAAGGTGGCCGATTTTTCAGGCGGAGAGCGTGCCCGACTCGCGCTGGCGCTCATTGCCTGGCAACGTCCGAACCTGCTGCTGCTCGATGAGCCGACCAACCACCTCGATATGGAGATGCGACAGGCGCTGGCGGTGGCGGTGGAACAGTTTGCTGGCGCCGTGGTGCTGGTATCGCACGATCGCCACCTCCTCAATGCCCTGGCCGAAGACTTTGTCTGGGTGCGCGATGGTGCAGTGCGGCATTTCGATGGCTCGCTCGAAGAATATGAGCGCGGTTTGCAGGCGGAAATAAAGGCGCGTGCGGCCGGCGGCAAGGCAGCCGCAGGGGTCGAGACCAAGGCTATTAAAATACAGCAAATAGAAAAGTCACCCGAACAGCAGGCCGCCGACCGCGCAGAACAGAAAGCTCAGGAAAAGCAGCTGGTGTCATTGAAGAAAAAGGCGGCGACGGCGGAGCAGACTATGGCTGAAACTCAGGCGGCGCTGGCTGCCGTCGAGGACATCCTGGGTGATAGCACCCTGTACTCTGAAGGCGAGGCTGCCCGATTGGAGGCGGCGTTGAAAGAGCAGGCGACACTCAAGAGTCAGCTGGATGAACGCGAGGCGGGTTATTTGGAATTGCTGGAGTTGATAGAGGCGCTCGACTCGACGATCAACTCGACCTTGATGCGCTGAAGATAGCTTGCCTCAGCCGAGAAATCAGCCTGAGACAGTGGTCGCTCGGACAGCCACTCGTCCTGGAAGCTCAGGCGGTAGACGTTGTCTTTCAGCGAAATGGCCAGTGCTGCAGGCTCGTTCAGCGAACGATCATGGTGAATGATAACCGCCAGGCGCAGAATGACTGCCAGCATGATGACCCAGGGGCGATCGTCTGGCAGCAGATCGGCAAAGAGTTCGTCAGACAGTTTACGCCGGTGAGTTCTCGCAAGAATGCTCAGTAGATGCTGCACCCTTTTCGAAAAACCATGCAGATCGCTGTGTTCCAGCAGGTAGGCGCCGTGCCTGTGATACTGGGTGTGGGAAATCGCCAAGCCGATTTCGTGTACCCGTGCTGACCATTGCAGAACATCCCGCCAGTATCCGGCCAGCGCCTCGTCGGTCGCATTCGCCTTGATGAGCTGATCGAACAATCTGCAGGCTGTCGCTTCCACCGCTGCAGCATGCGTGGTCTCGATCTGATATCGCGCCTGCAGGCTACTGATGGTGCGCTCTCGCACGTCCTCATGCTGAGTTCGGCCGAGCGCATCGTAAAGCAGGCCTTCACGTAGCGCACCGTCGCAGAACTCCATCTCCTGTATCTTCAGCGTCTGGAAGGCCGCAATCAATATGGCCAGGCCGGAAGCAAAGATGGTCTGGCGTTCCTTGCGGATATTCAGTCGGTCGAGCGTGGCGGTGTAAGTCTTGAGCTTGTCACCCCCCTCCATGAGCTGTTTTTGCAGCTCGAGCATGGTGGGCAGGGTGATGGCGTGAGGTGAAAGCTTGTTCTCCTCAAGCGCCTGCTGAATGGCCTTGATAGAGCCGGAGGAGCCTGTGCACTGCTGCCAGCCAACCTTCTTGAAGCGCTTCTTTATGGCGAGCAGTTCACGTGAGGCTTCAGTGATGGCTGCCTTGAACTGCTCGGGAGACGCCGTGACTTCATTGTTCTTGTTGGTGAAGAAACGGTCCCGGTAGCCCACGCAGCCCATGTGCATGCTTTCGAGCTCGATAGGTTCGAAGCGGTCGCCAATCACGTACTCCGTGCTGCCCCCGCCGATGTCGATCACCAGTCTGCGTCCTGCGTCATCAGACAGGGAATGGGCAACGCCGAGGTAAATCAGTCGTGCTTCTTCTCTGCCGCTTATGATGGCAATCGGACTGTTGAGAATGGCCTCGGCCTTGACGACGAAGTCCTGCGCATTTCGCGCCACCCTCAATGCATTGGTACCGACGACCTGGATCCGCGAGGGGTGAATGCCCTGGAGCCGTTGCGCAAAGCGCTGCAGACATTCGAGCCCGCGCTGCTGCGAAGCCTCGTCCAGCATCATCCTGTCGTCCAGTCCGGCACCGAGTTGCACCTTTTCCCCGATTTTTTCGATAGGGCGAATTTCGTTATGAACGAGCTGCGCGATCACCATGTGAAAACTATTGGAACCCATGTCGATCGAGGCGATGTTGATGGGCTCGGCGGCGCTGTACGCGGTTTTCACGCTGGAGGCTTGGGGCATGGTGCTTGAGGGTGTCCGTTTGGCTTCGGTCAGATTCCGGGTGTACGCTATGGTCCGGCGCCCGGCAAGGATAGCTCAGTTTTACCCTCGTCTGAAGCAGGAATGCAAGCCACGCTGGCATCAAGGAACAGTCCGGCACTTGTATTTGTCCGTAAAGTCCATATATTAAAATTCTGCCCTTGCTACGTAGCATCCACAAGCATCCGAATCAGGAAGGAAACCTCTTATGTCTAAGCAGATAATCAGTGTTACTGACGACACGTTCGAATCCGAAGTACTGCAGGCTGACGGCCCTGTGCTTGTCGATTACTGGGCGGAATGGTGTGGGCCCTGCAAGATGATCGCACCAGTGCTCGAGGAAATTGCCGACGAATACGGCGACAAGCTCAAGGTATGCAAGCTGAACATCGACGAAAATGAGCAGACGCCGCCGAAGTTCAGTATTCGCGGTATTCCAACGCTGATGCTGTTCAAGAACGGCAACGTCGATGCAACGAAAGTTGGCGCGCTGTCCAAGTCACAGCTGACCGCGTTTCTCGACAGCAACCTGTAATTCAGCTTCCCTCAAAGTATTAAGGTAGTTTATAGTCGGCAAAATAATTTCAGGTTTTTGTTGCCAGCAGACATTAAATCTACTAAATATAAGTCCTGAATGCTGCAGCGGGACCCTCCGCTGCATTGAGCTTTCCATACGCTTCAAGCCTGTATCTTCCGGTATAACATTCACCGGCCGGTCTCATGACCTTTGAAGTGCACCAACGTTCCCTTGATTTGACGTTGAGTACTACAGGCTTCGCAGCCCCCCGAGCTTTCCTTACACACACCCTGAAGAACCCACAATCACTACACTACAAGACACGCCTACATCATGAATCTAACCGAACTCAAGACCAAATCCGTACCTGAACTCCTGCAGATCGCCCAGGATATGTCCATCGACAATCTATCCAGGTCTCGCAAGCAGGACGTCATATTTGGCATTCTCAAAAAACACGCGAAGGGTGGTGAAGATATTTCGGGAGATGGTGTCCTCGAAATACTTCAGGATGGCTTCGGGTTCCTTCGATCGGCAGACAGTTCTTATCTGGCTGGACCAGACGACATTTATGTCTCGCCGAGTCAGATACGACGATTTACGCTGCGAACCGGCGACACGGTGTCCGGCAAGATCAGGCCTCCGAAGGATGGCGAGCGCTACTTTGCGCTGCTCAAGGTCAGCGAAATCAATTTCGACAAGCCTGAAAATTCCAAGAACAAAGTCCTCTTCGAAAACCTTACACCGCTCTTCCCCCAGGAACGTCTCCGCCTCGAAGCTGGCAACGGCAGCACCGAAGATATCTCCGCACGAATTCTTGATCTCGTGGCGCCTATCGGCAAGGGCCAGCGTGGGCTGATCGTATCGCCGCCAAAGGCTGGTAAGACGCTGCTCATGCAGAATATTGCGCAGTCCATTACGCGTAACAATCCCGAATGTCATCTCATGGTCCTGCTCATCGATGAGCGGCCTGAAGAAGTGACCGAGATGCAGCGAACGGTGCGTGGGGAAGTTATCGCCAGTACTTTCGATGAGCCACCAGCCCGTCACGTTCAGGTGGCTGAAATGGTCATCGAGAAGGCCAAACGTCTCGTCGAACACAAGAAAGATGTCATTATCCTGCTCGACTCGATTACCCGTCTGGCGCGAGCCTACAACACCATCGTGCCAAGCTCCGGCAAGGTACTGACCGGTGGTGTCGATGCGCATGCGCTCGAGCGTCCAAAGCGCTTCTTCGGTGCGGCCCGTAATATCGAGGAAGGTGGCAGTCTGACCATTATTGCAACCGCACTGGTCGACACAGGCTCGAAGATGGACGAAGTCATCTACGAAGAATTCAAGGGCACGGGTAACCTCGAAGTCCATATGGACCGCAAGATTGCCGAGCGACGAACCTTCCCGGCTATCAACATCCGCCGTTCAGGCACGCGTCGCGAAGAATTGCTGATGTCTGAAGATGAGCTGTCAAGAGTCTGGATTCTGCGCAAACTGCTGCACAGCATGGACGACGATGGCGCTGCGGTTGAATTCCTCATCGACAAACTGAAAGATACCAAGACCAACGAAGACTTCTTCCAGTCCATGAAGAAGCAACGGAAGTAGACTTCCCGTAATGCCAACAGGACAAGGATAGCGCTGTGATCGAGCTCCCCGAGCGAGCCCATAAGTACTCGGATCTTCGTGACTTCATTGCGCTGCTTGAAAAGCGTGGCGACCTGATCCGCATCAAGACCCCAGTCAGTCCTGTTCTCGAAATGACAGAGATCAGCGACAGGGTGCTTCGAGCAAAGGGGCCTGCGCTTCTGTTTGAAAATCCAACGGGCTTTAAAATTCCCGTACTGGCCAATCTTTTCGGTACACCAGAACGCGTTGCGCTCGGCATGGGCGCAGAGTCTGTGCATAGCCTTCGAGACATTGGTCGTCTGCTTGCCTTTCTGAAAGAGCCTGAGCCTCCCAAGGGGCTTCGCGATGCCTGGAGCAAATTGCCGGTGCTGCGGCAGGTCATGAAGATGAGCCCCAAGGTCGTGAGTGGCGCGCCGTGTCAGGCTGTCGTCATCGAAGGCGATGCCGTCAATCTTGCAGACTATCCGATTCAGACCTGCTGGCCTGATGATGCTGGCCCGCTGATTACCTGGCCGCTCGTGATTACGCGCGGGCCCGATCCAGACAAGCCTCGGCAGAATCTTGGCATTTACCGGCAACAGGTGATTGGGCGAAATAAGGTCATCATGCGCTGGCTGTCTCATCGTGGCGGCGCACTGGATTATCAGGCCTGGCAGAAGGCCTACCCTGACAAGCCGTTTCCAATTGCTGTAGCGCTGGGCGCCGATCCTGCGACGATACTTGGCGCCGTCACGCCGGTTCCTGATTCGCTCTCTGAGTATGCGTTCGCCGGATTACTCAGGGGTTCGCGGACGGAACTGACCCAGTGCATTGGCAGCGACCTTCAGGTGCCTGCGAGTGCGGAGATTATTCTCGAGGGATTTATCTATCCAGGCGAAACTGCGATGGAAGGGCCTTTCGGCGATCATACCGGGTATTACAACGAGCAGGAGCGCTTTCCGGTCTTCACCGTTGAGCGCATCACACAGCGTCGTGACCCGATCTACCACAGCACCTATACCGGCCGTCCCCCTGATGAGCCTGCCGTTCTCGGCGTAGCACTGAATGAGGTCTTCGTGCCGCTGCTGCAAAAGCAGTTTCCGGAAATTGTCGACTTCTATCTGCCGCCTGAAGGCTGTAGTTATCGGCTCGCTGTTGTGAGTATGAAGAAGCAGTATCCAGGTCACGCCAAGCGGGTGATGATGGGTGTGTGGTCTTTTCTGCGACAATTCATGTATACCAAGTTTGTTATTGTCGTCGATGACGACGTCAACGCCCGTGACTGGAATGACGTCATCTGGGCGATGACAACGAGAATGGATCCGGTACGCGATACCGTATCTATCGAAAACACCCCCATCGACTATCTCGATTTCGCTTCGCCGGTCAGCGGACTCGGTTCCAAGATGGGTTTCGATGCCACCGGCAAATGGCCGGGCGAAACCTCGCGAGAGTGGGGCAGGCCATTGTCCATGGCGCCGGAAGTGAAAAAGCGGGTTGATGAGCTGTGGGATTCCTTAGGGCTTGGGAGAGCTGATTGAAGACAATAGAATGCAAGGTAAACACCATCGAGCGCTTGAGCGGTGATAATTATCGCGTGGAACTCGAACCGGATCTGAGCTCAGTGAAGCAGCCTTTATTTGCTGCGGGACAGTATCTGCAATTGCTGGTGCCTGGTGTCGCCGACGGCTTCTTTTCCATTGCCAGTGCACCACAGGCTGCGATCATCGAGCTGCACATCGAGGCCCCGGAGGCGCTCGAAAACTCGACTGCGATTCTGAACTATCTAAAGACACAGTTTAAGAGTGGAGAGCCCCTGCAGGTGGCATTGCCGCTTGGCAAAAGCTGTCTGGATCACGCCCCCGATTTCGATATCGTTCTGATCGCAGCGGGTACCGGATTTGCCCAGATGAAGTCGATCATCGAGTTTCTACACCAGTCGGCGTACAAGCGCACGGTATCCTTGTATTGGGGCGTGCGAACAGCGAGCGACATGTATGCCCGCTCGATCGCTGAAGACTGGATGAAAAAGGGTAAATTGCGCTTCGTTGCTGTCACGGCGGATAACGCGGATAACGAATGGCAAGGGCACCACGCGGAGTTGATCCGCGCGGCGATCGAGGGTCGTCATGACTGGAGCTCGTCGATGGTGTTCGCTAGCGGTTCACCGACAATGGTGTACAGTGCGCTTGATGCACTGGAACCATTGGGGCTGCCGGAAGACCGCTTCTACTCAGACGTGCTGGAGTACGCGCCCAGAGCTCGCTAGGCGCTTTTCAAGTTGATCATGCTGCAACGCCAGTTCCAGCATGTGACTGCCCGATTCGAAATCCCCCTGTCTGTTTGCCACACGACCAAGCGCGCCATAGGTGTCGCTGCTTTCGCGTGACTGCAGGCTCTTCTCGAGGCAGGCCCTGGCTTCGTCCAGGTTGCCAGAGCGCTCAGCGGCGATACCCAGCGCCAGCAGCAAGTCAGGATCTTCATCCCGGCCTGCGCGCCATTTCGAAAGGTCCGCATGGGCCTGCTCGGCATCGCCGCTGGCGGACGCCGCTTTCACATACAGCAGCCCCAGATCGCCTTGCCAGTTGCGGGTAAGCGCCTTGCGAAGCACGGTGACAGCCTGGCCGAGTGAGCCAGCTCGCATCAGACCGGCAACATAGCTCCGAATGAACACAGGGTGCTGGGCATACTGCTGTGGCAAGGAGTGCCATACATCATCCAGCTCGGCGGTGCCGGATCCGTTGTCCAATGTGTTTTCAGCTGTGATGCCTGCTGTTGTCGCCTTGCTGTCGAGCAGGTTGAACCAGGCAGACTGCCTGAGACCATTCATCTGATCTTCGGTGAGCTTGCAGTGTTTGTCGATCTCGGGGAGCAGCTTCACGAGTCCTGCCCAATCACCTGTTTCCAGCATGCACTGTCGTAGTAGCCTCAGGACCGCAGAGTGTCCTGCTCGACGTCCATTGAGCTGCACCAACAGCGCCTTGGCTTCGTCGAATTGTTCACGGGCGATATACATCTGCGCCTGCGTGAGCTCAACCGCAAAGTCACTGTTAGGCATGACCGCCTTGGCCTTGTTGAGCAGCTGATTACTGCGGGCGACATCGCCCTGCTCACTGGCCGCCTGCGCTGCTGTGAGATAACTCATCATCGGCACTTCAGATTTGTCCGCCGAATTCACCAGGCGTCGCTCAGCCCGGTCCCAGCGGCCTTCAGCAAAGTCGAGAAGCCCTCGCTGTGTGCGCTTGTGCGCACGGGAATCGGCATAGCCCTCACGCCAGGAACGAAAGCCAGCCCTGGTCGCTAGCAGCGCGAACAGAGTTTTCAACACCAGCTGAACCAGTAATATGGTGATCACTATCAGAATCAGAGCGATCCACACGGTGGTTTCCACCAGATAGTTCATCCATGAAACCCGGATGTAGCCTGGGTCGAGCTGCACGAGGTAGCCAAGGCCAAGGCCGACGGCAACCGCCAGCAGTACGTAAATGATTAACCTGCTCATGTAGCGCTACTCCCCGCTTTCGTCTGAAGGCGGGTTAGATGACGGCCCGATCTGGTAAACCGACTCGAGCAGGCCTTTCAGCTGTCTCAATGAAGCGGAAATATCTGGCAGTTCCGGGTCCACCGAGATGGCTTTGAGACTCTCGATACTATCAAGCAGGGCATTGGTCTGAGAGCTGTCTTCCACGAAGTAGCTACGGATCCATTTCTCCGCCTTGTCCAGACTGTTCGAATAGATCTCCTGATTCTGTTCCAGTAGCGCCAGCTCCGCCTGCTCGATCATCAGTCTGAGATTCTGGCGAAGATAATGCGTCTGCTCGGGGGCAAGCAGCGGTGCGATTGGCTCGTCCAGGTCCCGGACGATGACGAACCTGTTCAGGGTCTCCTGCGCTGTCGTCAGTGCCTTGCGATACCAGGGTTGGTCCGCCTCTTCCGCCGCACTGGTATCAGTCTGCTCAGCGTCAGGATTGATCACCAGACCATCGCCGGATTCCATCGTCTGCTTCGCAAGGGGTGACTCTTTCAGCATGAGCGACTCGTCCATGCGAGTGATCTGTTCCGCCAGTGCTTCCAGCTTGAGGTAAGCGCCAGTGACATCAACTTCACCAAGCGACTTGAGCGCGAGCATTTCCGACGCGATGGTCTTGCGAATCGGAATAACGGCCACTTCGTCGGTTTCCTTCAATGCTTCATCTGCCGCGATGAGGATGGCCAGGGCACTGTCGACATCCTTTTCCAGCAGAACACGCTGGTTCGCCAGTCGCAGAAGATACTCTGCTTCGGCCAGTAGCCAGTCAGTTCGGCTCGTGGCCTGGTCTGCCAGTAGCTGCTGAGCGGTCTTGTCCAGTTGCGCAGACAGTTCATCGATACGCGTATCATAGGCCTGCAGCTGCTGCTGCAGAGTGCTCATGGATGAGGTGAACGCACTCTGATCGCTTCGCACCTGCTGAGTGGTGGATTCGACCTTTGACAGCTGGCTTTCAACAGACTGGTCGATTTCGCCGCGTAGCGTTTGCAGATGATTCCAGGCATACCAGGCGCCTGCACCAAGCGCAATGAGCAGCAGGAGGAAGGCGAGCCAGAGTGGCCACACGCGCGTTTTGCCTGCCGACCTGGGCGGGGTAGGGGGCGGTGGCGTTGCGCCTGAAGTAGTGGCAGCGGACCGGGAGCCGTTTGTGGACGATCGGGGCGTGGCTGGACTTCCGCCTGTAGCATTGGCATTGCTGCTGGAAGCGTTCGGAGTCTGCGGCTTTGAAGTGCCCGCTGCCGCCCTGTCCGGGGCGCCGGATGCCAGTGGAGAGCCTCCGGCAGGTAGATCGGAATTCTGCACAGGTTTGTCTGAGTGTGTGTCGTCTGCCACGTTACATCCTTTTTTTTATGTCCCGGCTTCGGATTCGAGCCCAAGCAACTTTATCATGTTGGTCGGACGTAAATCATCCGTAACCTTGTATTTTACATGCGCATCCCGCAGTGGCTCGGCAACCCGCTCGCTGGGTACGAAAAACGACGCGTGCGTGAGCTTGGGCCGTTTCAGCGCCAGCAGGGCCTGCAGTGTCTCCAGCGATAGCGCGACCACGTGAGTGGGGTCGAAACGCTCAAGCTGCTCCAGCTCAGCTGTCGGGTGCTCGACGTTCTTACGCTCGTAACACAGTAATGTATCGACTTTTGCACCACGGGCTCCCAGGGTGTCCGCCAGTGTACTGCGTCCGCCCTCGCCCTTTACCAGCAGAATTCGTCTATGCGTCACGTTCTGCAGGGTGGCCAGTGCGAGCAGATGCTCAGAGCTGTGTCCAGCCTGAGGCAGCACGATGCGCTGACTGAGCGGCCGTAGGGCCTCGGCGGTGCCACTGCCCAGTGCCATCAACGGCAGACCGACCGGCGTTTGAGGCCAGTACTGGTCCAGATAGTCCACCAGTTGCCTGGCAGCGGCTTTGCTGGTCACCAGAATATTGTCGTAACAGTGGATGTCCGTAATAGAGCTGCGCTGCGCAGCCGGCGGCTTCGAATAGAGCAGCAGTGATTGCATCGGAAAATTCATCACACCGGCACCAGTGCGATGCAGGGCCCTCAGTAGGGGATCTTCCGGCTGTTGCAGTGGCTGACCGTCGTCCCGTTCGACGAGCGGTCGCGATAACAGGATCCTTGTGGTCTGCATCGACGTCACCATGGCTTAACGACTGTGGTCCGGTGGCGAATCACCGTACACCGCTTCGAGTATGGCACCAGCGCCTTGACCGAGAAGATTTTCGGCGACGCGCACGCCCATCATTTCTGCGGCCTTGCAAAGGTTTTCAAAGGCATCAGGCGCCAGTCCGTCCAGTTCGGGGGCGCCGGAGGCTGGGGAGTGCTCGCTCAGCTGAATACTGTCCCTGGCGTGGAGAACGCGGCTGCCATCGACCTCGGCCACGAGTCCTCTGAGCTGAAGTGAGCCATCGAGCAGCTCTCCGTATCCCGCGATGGGCACTTGGCAGCCGCCATTCAGACGGGTATTCATTGCGCGCTCGCAGCGAACGATCAAACTGGTTTCGCGATGTCGCAGGGGCTCGATCAGCTGGGCTACGCGCTCGTCGCCGCTGCGAATTTCGATACCCAGTGCGCCCTGACCAACAGCGGGCAGGGACACTTCGGATGGCAGGCTGCCACGGATGCGGTCATGGAAGCCAAGTCGCTTGAGGCCGGAGGCGGCCAGGATAATGGCGTCGTAGAGGCCATCGTCAAGTTTGGCCAGGCGGGTATTGACATTGCCACGCAGGCTCTTGATCGAGAGGTCGGGCCGGCGCTCTGCAATCTGGGCGGCACGCCGCAGGCTGCTGGTGCCCACTACGGCGCCAGCTGGCAAAGCATCGAAATCCGCATACTTGTTGCTGACAAAGGCATCGTAAGGGCTGTCACGCTCAGTGATGACCGGGAGGTGCAAGCCTTCGGGGAAGGCCATTGGCACGTCTTTCATTGAGTGGACCGCAAGATCGGCCCGATTGGCGAGCAGCGCGGTTTCAAGCTCCTTGACGAAGAGTCCCTTGCCGCCAACCTTTGCCAGCGGCACGTCGAGAATGATGTCACCCTGCGTCTTGATTTCGAGGAGGTGAATCTGCAGGCCCGGGTTCAGGGCTTCCAGTTCCCGTTTTACGTGATTGGCCTGCCACAGCGCGAGCGCACTGCTACGGGTGGCGATGGTAAGTTCCATGGTCTCTCTTTCGTCAGCATTGAACGGATGGCAAGTAATCCGCACAGGCTACCAGACCTGTCGCCATTCAGCATGCTTTCAGCTTAGTCAGTATTGCCCGCCAGTGCGCCACGCACCTGCGGCAACAGTCTGCGGCTCACTGGCAATTGCTCGTCGACAAAGCGAAGTACGGCCATATACTGGCCCTCCTCGATGCGTTTTAGCGCCTTGAGATAGGCCGGATTGATCAGGGTGTTTCGGTGAATTCTGATGAAGTGGCTGCTATAGCGCTCTTTAGCGCCTTGAGATAGGCCGGATTGATCAGGGTGTTTCGGTGAATTCTGATGAAGTGGCTGCTATAGCGCTCTTCGAGCTGACGAAGTGACAGGTCACAGACACACTCGCCAGCGAGATGTCTGAGGCTGACGTACTTGCTGTCGGCTCGCGCATAGAGCACATCAGCCAACTCGATGCGATGATTGCCCCTGGCGCTGTCGACGGTGATGAAATCAGCGCCATGCTCGTCTGGTGCCGTGGGCTGCAGCGAACCAAGCCGGGCAAATTGCGCCTGATTGGTGACGACGCTGCGCGCAAGGGCCTGCAGCAGATCCTCCTTTTCGATCGGCTTCATGAGGTAGGCACTAGCTGAGGCCTGTATTGCCGCGAGTGCATATTCATCATAGGCGGTGGTGAAAATGATGGCCGGCGGACGGGTGTTGCGACTGAGCTGGCGGGCGGCCGTCAGGCCATCCATTCCAGGCATGCGAATATCCAGCAATACGATATCGGGCTTGAGGCTTTCGGCCAGCATCAGCACCTGTTCGCCATTGACTGCCTCGGCGCAGACCAGGTAATCCGTATCCGCCAGCAGTCGCTGGATGCGCTTCCTCGCCAGCGGCTCATCGTCGGCAATCAGCAGCTTCAGGCTCATGTGCTTCGCGGCTCCACGATAAGGCCGAAGGGTGTGGTCTGGCTGTGCAGCGGCATGCGCAGTGTCACCGTATAGACCTCTTCAGTTCGACTGTTCTTGAGCACCGCCGCATCACCAAAAGCGGCCTCCAGGCGCTGTCGGGTATTATCGAGCGCCATGTGGTTGCCGGCGCTACTGCGCTTGTCATCGACGTCAACGATATCGGGACCGACACGAGTCTGCTGAGGGCTGGCGATGGGGTTGCTGATCATGACATAGCAGAAGCGGTCGCGTTCCGACAGTTCAAGGCTGAGCGTACCGCCTTCTGGCAGGGGCTGTATCCCATGATAGACGGCGTTTTCCACGATAGGCTGCAGCGTCAGCGGCGGCAGCCGCGCGTGGGCTGCAAAGGCTGGCAGTACCTTCGGCCAGTTCACGAGCAGACGGTCTCCCAGCCGCAGCTTTTCAATATCAAGGTAGGCTTTGCAGATGCTCAGTTCCTCAGCCAGTGAAATGAGCTGATCACTTTTTCGCAGGGCCACTCTGAACAGCTTGGACAGATCGAGTACAGCCGCTTCCGCAGCCACAGGGTCTTCCGGTATCAGGCTGGCGATCGAGTTCATGCTGTTGAACAGGAAGTGCGGCCGGATCCTGGCCTGCAGGGCTTCGAGACGAAATTCGAGCTCACTTTCCCTGCGTTGACTGGTGAGGAATTGCAGATAGAAATAACGCAGCATCAGGCCAGCTACCAGTGCACTGATCAGCCCGGTGTGCAGCACGAACTGAAAGGGGCCAGCCAACTGCCTGACCAGGTCTGGAAATAGCAGCGCGGCGGCCGTCGAGCAGAAGACGGTCACCAATATGCTGATGAGCCAGGCCAGACTGCCCTGCCACGCGATACTGAGATGCCGTGCGAACGACTGCATGCGGCAGACCAGAAAGGTGCTCGTGAGTACAACCCAGAGCATGAACAGGGCGGTGAGTGAAAAATAGATAGTGTCGAACTGTCCCGGACCTGAATGCAGCAGCGTGAACAGTACCGAGCCGAGCAAGGCACCCAAGATAATGGGCAGCACGGCGTGACGCTGACAGATGTCAGGCAGGAAGCTTGGGCTCCCTGTGTCCGCAGGTCTTTCGCTAGAATTCACGCCATCGTGCCCTCTTTGGTATACTCAACAGAATAGCAGTCAGAAGAACTCCTCGCCCTGCCACCGCTCGCAAGACAACTGGCCCCCGGCGTTTCATTATCACGCGACTTTTCCCGCGACCAAGAGAGACAACACATAGCCATGGCCGATCCGAAAGACCAGTCGACCCAGTCCGCACCTGCTGAAGCAGGGGCTTCCAACGCCGCACCGTCCAATCCAGCCCTCTGGGGTGGACGTTTCACTGAAGCGACCGATGCCTTCGTTCAGGCCTTCACCGCATCCGTGACTTTCGACCAGCGCCTGGCCAGCTATGACATCCAGGGATCGCTTGCGCATGCAAAGATGCTGGCTGCGCAGTCAATCATCACCGACGAGGACTACCAGGCCATCGTCGGTGGGCTGAGTCAGATCAGTGCTGAAATCGAGCGGGGCGAATTCCAGTGGTCAATCGCGCTCGAAGATGTGCACATGAACATCGAGTCACGCCTGACCCAGTTGATTGGTGCTGCTGGCAAGAAGCTACACACCGGCCGTTCGAGAAACGATCAGGTGGCAACCGACATCCGCCTGTTTCTTCGTGACGAAATCGACGCCATCGCCAGCCAGCTGCTTGAGACGATAGCCGTTCTGGGCCAGCTGGCGGACCGTGAACACGCCACCATCATGCCCGGTTTCACGCATCTGCAGACGGCGCAGCCAGTGACATTTGGCCACCATATGCTGGCCTGGGCCGAGATGCTCAAACGTGACTATGGCCGTCTCATCGACAGCCGTGCCCGCTGCAACAGCATGCCGCTTGGCTCGGCCGCACTCGCCGGCACACCGTATCCGCTCGATCGTCAGATGACCATGAGCGAACTCGGCTTCGAGACGATGTCGGCGAACTCGCTGGATGCGGTCAGCGACCGCGACTTCATCATTGAGTTCTGCAGCTTTGCCAGCGTGTTGATGATGCACATGTCGCGCTTTTCAGAAGAACTGATCCTCTGGACATCTGCGCAGTTCGGCTTTATCAATTTGCCAGACAAGTTCTGTACCGGTTCGTCGATCATGCCTCAGAAGAAGAACCCCGACGTGCCGGAACTGCTCCGCGGCAAGACAGGGCGGGTCTACGGTCATCTGATGTCGGTCCTGACACTGATGAAGTCGCAGCCATTGGCTTACAACAAGGATAACCAGGAAGACAAGGAGCCACTGTTCGATACGGTCGATACCGTTCGCAATTCACTCACGGCTTTCCGCGACATGATGGCGGCAGTGACGGTCAATCCACCGGCCATGCGCCAGGCAGTGGCACGTGGTTTTGCCACCGCAACCGACCTCGCTGATTACCTCGTCGGCAAGGGCTTGCCTTTCAGGGATGCGCATGAAGTCGTCGGCAAGGCCGTTGGCTGGTGCGTCGAACACGGTGGTGATCTGTCAGATCTGCCACTTGAACAATTACAGGCCTTTCACCCATCCATAACTGCCGACGTCAGTGAAGTACTGACGCTGGAAGGCTCGGTCAATGCGCGCAGTCTCCCCGGTGGCACGGCGCCCGTTCGGGTAGCGGAGGCTGCAAAGGCCACCCTCGCCTGGGTCGAAGAACGCAGGGTGGGAGCGCGCTCCTGAAAGGTCGCTCTCGGCCGCTGGCACCGGACTATAGGACCGGCGTCGATCGCAAGGAGCTGAAGATCCTGCGGGAGCGTTTTCTCACGCTCTCTGAAACGCGTTTCGAGCGCATACTCGAACAATACAACGACCGGCAGTCGGTGTTTCTCAGCGTTCTGCCTGTGCTGTTTCATGTCAACCATCCCCTTCTGCCGGGCTTTACGACCCGCTCAGCGCCCTGCGGCATCGTCAATTTCAGCATCGATAAGCCGCGGCTCAAACAGTTACAACGCTTGTCGCGCAGTTTTCAGCATCAGCCCGCCGATAAACTGACCCGACCAGATGTGATTGGTCTCTATATCATGGGCAGCCCCGGTACACTGGCGCAAAGCAGCTCAAGTGATATCGATGTCTGGCTGGTCTATCGCAATGGCCTCACTGTCGAAGCGATCTCTGCTCTGGATGCCAAGGCGAAGGCTGTGTCGGCTGCGGCGGCCGAGCTCGGCATCGACCTTCATTTCTTCCCCATGAATGCCGCACGCTTTCGCAAGCAGGCCCAGCAGCGTCAGGCTGACAGTGAAGATTCCGGAACAGCCCAGCATTATGTGTTGCTCGATGAGTTCTACCGTACCTGCGTCTACCTGGCAGGTGCCTGGCCGCTGTGGTGGCTGATACCGCCAGACTGCGAGAAATCCTACGACGCCACCGCACGCCTTCTCGCTGAAAAGCGCTTTATTCGCAGTGGCGACTACGTCGATTTCGGTGGCTGCCGCGAGGTGCCTGAGAACGAATTCATCGGCGCTGGGCTTTGGCAGCTTTACAAGAGTATCGACTCGCCATACAAGTCTTTGCTGAAGCTCTCGCTCATGGAGTGTTATGCACGGCGCAGCGAGCTGCTGGATGCGCCTGAAGTCTCGACCATGCCGTTGTGTGTCAGCTTCAAGGCGCAGATTTACCGTGATGAAGTGGCAGCAGATCAACTCGACCCCTACCTCATGCTCTACTGGTATCTTGAGCGATGCCTTACACATCTGAACATGAGCGAGCGGCTGGCGCTCGTCCGTCAGAGTTTTTATCTGAAGGCAGGGACCAGGTTGTCGAGGCGTGCCGGTAGCGCCCGGGCAGACTGGAAGGCTCGCCTGCTTCAGCAAACCGTTGATGGTTTTGGCTGGTCTGCTGATTTCCTTCGCTATCTCGATCGTCATGATCAATGGAAAACCAACGAAGTCGTCGTCGAGCAGCGGCGACTGGTGCAGGCTCTCACTGCCAGTTATCGTTTTCTGTCCTCCCTGGCGCGAAGCCGTCAGGCGACAGCTGCCATTAGCGCAAGAGACGTGCATCTGCTGGGTCGCAAGCTGTATGCCCAATTCCAGCGCAAGGCTGGCAAGCTCGAACTCATCAACTCAGGTATCAACTCTGACCTGAGCGAGCAGCAGCTCACCTTCGAGCTGGTCATCAACGAGGGTGGTGCGCAGTGGGAAGTCAAAAACGCTGAGCACCAGCTGCTGCGTGAGTCGGAAAGTCTGATCGAGCTGCTGGCCTGGTGTCATCTCAACGGTCAGCTCCGTCCCCATACCAGTGTGCGCATGGTCGTCGACGACAGACGTGATGCTGAGCAAGCTGCGCAGTTCCACGCCTACCACGCCATATCGCTGGCAGAATTGCAGCAGCTCATTCAGACACTCAATAGCGAAATCGGCTTCACTGCGAGCGATATGCCTGCGGCGCCACAGGCCTCTTATCTTGAGCCCGCGACTTTGCGCAAAACCATTATCTTTCTCAATGTTGGTGTCGATCCACTGGCCAGACTGACAGAAAAGGGTCTGAGCAAGGTGTCCAACCGGACCGATCCGCTATCGTTTTCCGAAGAGCGTGTCGGTCTTGTGAGCAGCGTGGACCTATTGATCAGCAACAGCTGGAACGAAGTCTCCGTGCTGCGCTTCGAGAGCGGCGATACGCTCATGCAGTGTCTGCGGTTCCTGTTGGCTTCAAAAAACTCGACGCTGCCGGTGGTGGTCTGCTTCTGTCACAGCAGGGCACTGGCGCTCTCACAAAGGGTCGGGCAGCTGTGTCGTCAACTGCTCTCTACGTCCTGGGATCGATACGTGATCGAACAGGACAAGCGGCGCTTCCTGCTGGAGCGCGACACCAATTCAGCGGGCAACAATGCTGAGGTGAAATTGCTGGCGCTCGATGATGCCGCTGCACTGATCCAGGCGCTCGGGCGTCCACGTGCCCGCTTCATGAAACTTGTCATCGACGACTACGCGCTCGGCAAACATACGCTCAAGGCGGTTGCCCCGCTCAATGAGGCGGAAGCCATCCAAATCTGCTTCGACTACTCGCAGGCCAACAGGGCGGGCTATTGGGTTTTCGATGCCTTCGGCACGCTCTGCAGCGGTGAAACCGCGTGGGGCAGCAGCTGGATCGGTGACTCGACGGGCAGGCGCTGCAGCAACGGCCTGCTGACTTTCATCCGCAACGCGCTCGATAAACTGCAGATGCAGATTGGCGTCGTTCCGCAGGGTGCTGTCTCTCAGATCAACTGCTTCATCGTAGGTGACCTACCGGTCAGGCGTGGCCTCACAGTTTCTGCGCGAGACGAAACACAGAATGCGCAGCAGCTCGCCCGGGAAACGACGCGCCGCACAAGTCCAGTCTCTCTGGAACACCAGACCTGGGAGGGGGAGCTGACTGAAATCCGGATCGTGGCCCACGTGCTCGATCCGGCGGATCGCGGGCTGGACAGTTTCACTCTGAATGGCTGCATCCTGGGATTTGATCTGTATTGTGAGCATATGGAATTCGCGCACAAGACTGGCCTTGATGGCAGTATCGCTGAGCTGGCCCGGTATCTTTCCAGTGGCGTGAGAGGGGAGGCGGCGGTCGGCTCGACCCTGCGACCTTTCACGATCACGGATCTCAGCCTGCCAGTCGACGCTTCGGGCGACCGGATTGGGCGTGAGCTGGCGGACTACCTCAGGTGCCGCGACTGGGTCGAGCGTGGTCTGTGGCGAAATGCCACGGCCTCTCTCTGATGTTCCGGACGAGCGCGTACGGCTGGACGTTTTGATCTCCCTGCTCTGAATGTATACTCTTTTGAGGGCGGCCAGGGCCGTCTCATTCAAGTTTTCAACCACACACTGGACCTTTGCCTTGTCATCCACACTTGTCGTTATTTTCAGCGCCAGCTTGCTACTCCTGTCCTGTGGGCAGAAAGGTCCGCTGGAACTTCCGCCGCGTGACTCCGCGTTGGCATCGGGGACCGTGTCGTCTTCCTCTCCAGTTCAAATCCTGCATGTGAGCAGCTGACTATGGATCATTTTGAATACCGCACCGATGCCGATGGCCGGCGCACGCTGTTTGCCGAAGACTGCAATGTGGCTGAGCTGGCGAAGGCCCATGGCACGCCCTGTTACATCTACTCAGCGGCTACCCTGACCCGCCACGTCAAAGCCTATCTGGCGGCGCTCGGTGATTATCCCGGTATGATCTGCTACGCCGTAAAGGCGAATTCAAACCTGGCCGTACTGAACGTGATGGCGCGCCTTGGAATTGGATTCGATATCGTCTCCATCGGTGAGCTCGAGCGCGTGCTGGCCGCCGGTGGTCAGGCCGACAGAATGGTGTTTTCAGGCGTTGGCAAGCAGCCTCACGAGATGCGCAGGGCACTTGAGATAGGCGTCTACTGTTTCAATGTGGAATCCTTTGCCGAGCTTCGCGCTCTGGCCGATGTGGCTAGCAGCATGAACAAGACTGCACGCGTGTCCGTGCGGGTGAATCCGGACGTGGATGCCGGCACTCACCCCTATATCTCGACGGGTCTGAAGGAAAACAAGTTCGGCGTCAGTTTTGATGATGCGCGGGCCATGTATCGTTTCGCGGCCGATCATTCTGCGCTGGAGGTCACGGGTATCGACTGCCATATCGGTTCGCAGATCACCCAGACGGCGCCCTTCCTGGATGCCCTGGAAAAAGTGTTGGCCATGATCGATGAACTGGCCGCTCAGGGCATTTCGCTGACCCATATCGATCTTGGCGGCGGCCTGGGTGTGCAGTACACCACGGAAACGCCACCACATCCGCGAGACTATGCAGCGGCCATCGTGAAGCGGCTTCAGGGTACTGGTCTGAAGCTGCTGCTGGAGCCGGGTCGGTCGATTGCAGCGAATGCCGGCATTCTCGTCACGCGGGTCGAGTACCTCAAGGAGAATCAGGGACGCCATTTCGCTTTGGTCGATGCCGCCATGAATGATCTGATTCGGCCGAGCCTGTACAACGCGCATCAGCAGATCATTCCGGTCACTGAGCCCATAGTCGATGCTGCCGAAGCAGGCCGTCGAGAAGCCGAGTTCGACATTGTTGGACCAGTTTGTGAATCAGGCGACTTTCTTGGCAAGCAACGCCGGCTCAGTCTGGCTCATGGCGACCTTCTCGCGGTGCGCTCAGCCGGGGCCTATGGTTTCGTGATGTCGTCCAATTACAACACACGTGCGCGGGCGCCCGAGATCATGGTCTCTGGCAGTCAGCATTTCGTGGTGCGACAGCGTGAGAAGATTGCAGATCTTTTCGCTGGCGAGCAGGTGCTGCCAGAGCAGGTCACCCTGGGATGAAACTGCCATTCAGCAAAATGCACGGTCTCGGCAATGACTTTATGGTGCTCGATGGCATCAGTCAGGCCATTGAGCTGACGCCGGCGATCATCAGACGCTTTGCAAGCCGGCAGTTCGGCATAGGCTTCAACCAGCTCTTGTTGGTCGAGCCGCCTCAGCAACCCGATATCGACTTCAAGTACCGAATCTTCAACGCCGACGGCTCCGAAGTCGAACAGTGCGGTAACGGTGCACGCTGCTTTGCCAAGTTCGTCAGGGACAAGGGACTCACGATCAAGAGCCGTATCGCTGTCGAAACCCGGAACGGCATCATTCATCTCCATGTAGAGCCCTCGGGCATGGTCCGGGTGGATATGGGTGTGCCCATACTCGAGCCTGTAAAAATCCCGTTCAAGGCTGAAAAACAGGCTGTGGATTATATTATCAGAGACGGTGAAGACAGCTTTGAAATAGGCGCCGTATCCATGGGAAATCCTCATGCAATCATGCTTGTAGACGATATCAACCTGTTTCCGGTGAGGCAGGTCGGGCGTCGGATTGAAGCCCATCAGGACTTTCCACAGCGGGTAAATGCAGGCTTTTTGCAGGTGGTTCACGCAAAGTTCGCTAAACTCAGGGTGTATGAACGCGGGGTCGGAGAAACGCTCGCCTGTGGAACCGGTGCCTGCGCCGCCCATGTATATGGTCGGCTGAAAGGTTTGCTGGGTCCTGAAGCTGAAATCAAGCTACCGGGCGGCAGCCTTCATCTGAGTTGGGCGGGTGAGGGCGCCAATGTCTATATGACTGGTCCGGCCACCCACGTGTTCGAAGGCGTTATCGATCTGTAGACGCCAATCCGGCAGGGCCGGCAACTCAAAACAATTATGGTAAAGCTATGACTGAATCGTCCGCCAGGCTGAGTAGCTCTGGCAAGTCTGCCAAGAACGCTGGTGAGTCAGGTACTGCCGCCGAAGGCAGCCTGCATGCATCCGGCGCCGTCAAGCGCGGCAGCGAAACAAAGCCCCGAGCACCATCGGCCATCGAAGTGGCAGCCTATCTGCGGGCCAACCCAGACTTCTTTCTCGAGCATGAAGCACTGTTGACCGAGCTGAGGCTCCCGCATGAGTCAGGTGCCGCGATTTCACTCATCGAAAAGCAGGTCGCTGTTTTCCGTGCTCAGCGGGACAGCTATGAGCAACAGCTCAACAGTCTTATCGAGACGGCCAGGGAAAATGACCAGCTTTTCAACAAGTCCAAGCGTCTGCTGACCAGCCTGCTCGAAGCCAGGACACTCGATGAGATTCTGGTCGTGCTTCAGGACGGTTTCCTGCGCGACTTCCGTGTCGACTTCTGTTCCCTCATCGTGTTCGACGACGCCATTCAGGGCGCTTCAGCGCGTTCCGGTGCACGCGCCAGCAATGTACAACGCTCGACGGCCAATGCCGCCGGCGAAGCCCTTGAAGACATGTTGTCAGTCGGGCGGGTCAGTTTTGGACGTCTCACGGCAAAGCAGCGCGAATACCTCTTCCCGGTATCCTCTGAAGCCGTCGGGTCCTGCGCCGTCATCCCGCTGCAATACGAGTCGCCACTGGGTGTGCTCAGTATTGGTAGCCGCAAGGAAGATTACTTCGACAGCTCCATGGGGTCGATGTTCCTCACCTATATAGCCGATACGCTATCCAGACTGTTGCCACCCTTACTCTACAAGGAATCGATGGCGCTCCGCAGCTCCTGAGGCTGCGGTCCTCCTTTTCTGCCAGCTCCCATTTGCACAATTAGCCGACTCGCATGCGCTCTGCCTATTGCTATACTCAAGGCAATCTGCTGGTTTTCTGGCAGAAATAACAATCATAAAACGGAAGAGTATGCCCGTGAGCAGTGACCAGAACCAATGGAAGAACAAGTACAACGAACTTCTTGCGCAGTGGGATGAAAAAGAAGGCAAGGCTTCGGAGATGATCAGCATCATGCAGCGGCTGGTGACACGCGTAAGCCTTGCTGCAGAGGGCCAGAACCGCTCCCTCGATTCCGATCTCAAGGAGCTTCGCAGCCTCCTCCGCGCCACTGGAACCTCGCCAAGACAACTGACCCAGCAGCTTGAACGCATAGAAAAGCGTGTGCTGGAGCTGGATGAAGCCCGCAACGCCAGCATAGAAGTGTTGGGCGAAATGGCTCAACTGGTCGAGCGCCGGGCCGGAGGTGACGCTGCCCCAGTGGCCGATGGCGCGCCGGTGGAAGAGCGCCGAAGCCGAAAACCAAGCCTGTTTGGCCGCCTCCTGGCCGGCCTGTCCTCCGATACAAAACAGGCAGCACCGGTCTCAGCCAAACCAGCCAGTATCACTCGCAAGAGCAGTGCAAGCGGCAGCAGTTTCGATAGTCTCCCGCCTGGCATGCTGTCTACCGACCTTGATGCCACGCCCTCCACCCCGGGTCTATCGGCCTTTGGCGAGCACGTTCAGAAAACCCTGCTTCACCTGTTGTCTTCAATGACCCTGCCTGACAGTGCAGTGCGCGATCTGGAAAAAGCGCGCGAGAAGATTCTTGCGGGCGCGAGCGATAGTGAGCTCATGCTATTGCTCGACGAAGTTGCTGCGCTGGTCATCGCCGCGCTCGGCAAGGGTCAACGCGATTTCGAAACTTTCCTGCGATCGCTGGACGATCGGCTCTCGGGTATTCACGCGTTCATCACCGAGGCACACAAGCATCAGGAAGAAGCCCTTGGTAGCAAGCAGAGTTTCCGCAAGGCGATCAAGGATCAGGTCTCCACAATTCAGAGTGACGTGGCCGAGGCTGACAGTCTCAGCCACCTTCAGGCTTCTGTCAGAACCCACCTCGACTCACTGATTACATCACTCGATGCCTTCGTCGAGCATGAGGATCAGCGCGAACAGACTCTGCTGAGCAGTCTGGCCTCGCTCAAGGTCAAGACCGCAGAGCTCGAGTCCCAGACGGCTGAGCTCAAGATCCGTTTGAAGGAAGAGCGCAACCGCGCGCTCACCGATGGCCTCACAGGGGTGCCGAATCGCGAAGCTTTTGAGACACGCATTCTGGAAGAATTCGAGCGCTGGTCGCGCTATCGTAATCCGCTCACGGTGGCCGTCTGCGATATCGATCTCTTCAAGCGTATCAATGACAGCTACGGCCATCTGGCGGGAGATCGTGTCATTCAGATCGTCGCCAAGGAGCTGGCCAAACGGCTTCGACGGACCGACTTCTTCGCGCGATATGGTGGGGAGGAATTCGTGATCATCTTCCCTGAAACCAAGCTGGAAGCTGCCGAAGTCGCCCTGGAGAAGATGCGAAAGGTGGTCAGCGAATTACCCTTCCATTTTCGCGGCGAACAGGTGCAGGTGACTGTGTCTTTCGGTGTGACCGAGTTCACTGAGGGTGATACCCGCCAGAGCGCATTCGACCGGGCCGACGGCGCCATGTATAGCGCGAAGGACAACGGCCGGAATGCGGTAGTAGCAGCGAGCTAAGCGCAGTTCACTGCGGATGGGGGGCGCTAGAGCAGGTGCAGTTCTCGTGCCCGGCGCACGGCCTGGGTCCGATTCACACTTTCAAGTTCCCGAAAGATGGCAGCGATATGCGCCTTGATCGTACCCGGGGCGATGTGCAGCTGATTACCGATCTGCTTGTTCGACATGCCTTCAGCCAGGAGACCCAGGACCTCCAGCTGACGCGGTGTGAGGTTGATGTTCAGAGTCTGGTCACCACGCTTGACCGACTTGAGCTGCGGTGGAATATAAACATCGCCACTCATGACTTTCTTGATGGCTTCGGCAATTTCGCTGTTGCTGGAAGACTTGGGTATGTAGCCGATCGCGCCATTCTGTAGCGCGGACTGCATGACGGTGAGTTCTTCGCTGGCCGAGACCACCATGCAGGGCACTTCCGGAAACTGTTCCCGGCATTGTTGCAGCAACGACACGCCACTGCTTTCAGGCATGCGCAGATCGAGCAGCAGAAGCTCGATGTCATTGTGGTTTTTCAGAATCTCAAGAACTTCGTCGCCCTGAGCAGCTTCCTGGATTTCACAGTCAGGATACAAATCATGAAGAATGAGCTTGAGGCCGCTTCGGAAGATACCGTGGTCATCGGCGATTGCGAAATTCATGGATTACCCTTTTCAAAAAATAATCTTTGTCAGATCACGACGTCTGTAATCCGGTCTCAGGCGCCACCGCTTGCAGCAACTGCTTCGTTCGTCTGGCTGCTGACAACGGTCGAAACGGCTGCTCGCTTCGACAGCGCAGTCTGGCAGAGCGCTCTCAGCCGGGCTGGTTTCACCGGCTTGAACATGACCTGATAGCCCGAATTCGTGGCCGTTCTGATTCGCTCTGGCGCTGTTTCGCCGGTAATGATCAGAGCCGGTCTCGGTGAGCCGAGCATTTCATTGAGCTGCTGCACGGCTTCGATACCCGACGCCCCATTTTGCAGCCGATAATCACTGATGATCAAGTCTGGCTTGTCGCTTCTACCAGAACAGAAGTCCTTCGCCTCGGCAATCGTTTGAGCCAGCAAGGGCTGAAGATTCCAGCTTTCGAGCAATGAGCTCATGGCTAACAGGACCGTGTTGTCATCATCGAGCACCAGCACTTTCTGGCCGTCAAACCGGCTGAGCGCGGACGCAGTAGACTGTGTCAGTTGCGTCTGATGCAGGCTATAGGTGCGCGGTAGGATAATGTCAAAGCGTGTCCATTCGCTATAGACCGAATGGAGGCGTATATCATGATCGAGCACTTCACAGGCGCGCTTGACGATGGCAAGCCCGAGACCGATGCCCTTGCTGCGATCGCGCTCTTCATTATCGAGCTGAACGAATTCCGAAAAGATCTGTGCCTGTTTGCTCTTGCGGATACCGATGCCCTGGTCCATCACGAAGAATCTGACCTTGGCACCGTCACGTCGGCAGCCTACAAGAACGGCACCCTTCTCGGTGTATTTGATCGCATTCGACAACAGGTTGCGCGCTATCTGCTCGAGCAACTGCGGGTCACTGCAGACCAGCAGCTTCGAAGGCAGGATTCTGAGGTCCAGCGATTTGTCCTCTGCAGACTGTCTGAAGAGGAGTTCCAGTTTGTCGAAAATATCCTGCATGGCGACGGGTTGCATGTTGGCTTCGGTCACGCCGGCCTCGAGACGAGAGATGTCGAGCAGAGAGTTGAACATGGTCTGCATCGACTCGAGGGATTTCTGCAGGTCTTCGTAAATACCACGACCACGTTCACTGCGCACTTCCCGGTCAAGTGCTTCCAGGAACAGGTTCATCGCATGGAGAGGCTGTCTCAGGTCATGGCTGGCCGCTGCGAGAAAGCGGGTCTTGTCCCGATTGGCCTTGTCGGCTTCCCAGCGCGCCTGCCTCGCCTTCAGCGCAAAATTGCGTGCATCGAACTTCTGCTCGAGATAGCGCTCATTGAGCTTTCTGATTTCAGCAGTCCGATGCTGGACCTGCTGCTCCACCTCCGTCTCGTTGCGCCTGATCTGTTCCTGCAGCGATTTGACCTTGCGTTGGAGGCTGTCGACGCCGAGGAGCAACTGATTGTAGTGGGCTGCAATCATGTCGAACTCATCGCGCACCTGGGTGCTGCCGCTGAGAGGCAGCAGGTGCCTTGCCGGTGCATGGGTATCGAGGTTGGCCAGACGTCGCAACAGACCCTGCAGGCGGCCTTCGATTCGGAAGCGTAGCGATTGATAGTAGAAAAAAGCGAGCCCGAGGAAGAGCAGTAACAGCGACCCGATGAGGAGCCGCGCAGACTGGAACACCCCGCGAAAGGTGTTCGCAGGATTCAGGTACAGCTTGAGGTAGCCGCTTCGATCTGCAGAGCTGAGCGTGCGGCCTGTCTCGCCGGCCTCCGAGGGGACGTTCTTGAAGTCGAAGATCTGCGTATCGAAGGCCAGGTCCGGATCGGCACCACCAATCCGCGTGAGGTCCTTGCTGGCTATGTTGGCGAGGTCCAGCGAGTCGGCGCCGACTTCCAGGTTGTCGCTGTCCAGGCCGGATATCTGATGTGGCTCCGCGCGATATTCCAGCCAGGGTGTTTCGCGTTCCCGGTAAATCTGTGCCACTTTAATGGGCAATACATCGTTGAGTGCGCGTAGACCAATAAAGGCCGCATTCTCGTCGCCATTTTTCACGGCCGCAGATATCTGAGGCAGCACAAAGTGCACGGCCGTGGCGACTTCCTGTTTCTGACGGTCTGCCAGTACCTGACTGAACGCGAACCAGACCGCCGACAGCGATGCGATGGTCATGACCACGAGCAGGATCAGGAACCTGTTCAGCAGGCTCGGCACCAGGATCGACGGAATGCGAGCCTTATTATTGAGCATTGACTACAGACGTTAGTGACATATTTTCGTTATCATCCGGAGCACTGGTATTACCGTTCGGATGTCGACCGGCGGAACCGTCCCGACCCCACTTGGATCAGAATGCCTAAAACTTTCAGACTATATCATTTTGCCCGCTGACAATGTTACGAATATCCAATAACAGAGGCTGTGTCACAGCGCACGATGCATTAAGTCTGCGCGTCGTCAAATGCGTGCTGGTAGTGCTGTTATTGATGCTCGCCATTCCCTTGTCTCAAGTGACTGCAGCGCCCAGTGAAGGTCAGCAGATTTCGGAATCCCAAGGGCAGAGCGGCGGCACTGCGGACTTGCTGACGCCCTTCGAGCGTTCCTGGTTGAATGCGCAGCCTCAGCTCGTCATCGGCAATGACCCCAACTGGCCTCCCTTCGAAATGCGTAACGATCGGGGCGACGTCGTAGGCATCGTCGCCGACTACGTCGCGCTGCTCGAAAGTCGACTGAATTACACATTTGGCAGAGTGGCGGCCAATGATTTCGCCTCGACCATACAGGGGCTGGAAGATGGCAGCATCGACATGGTTTCGGCAGTTGGTGTGACACCGCGCCGTCGCGGCAAGATGAGCTTCTCGAATACCCTGTTGAGCTACCCCATCGTCATGGCGGTGAGAGACTCGCAAAACTTCGTCGGCTCGCTGGATGATCTTGGCAACGAACGGGTGGCGGTGGTGAAGAACTATGCCAGTCAGGATTTCCTGCTGACCAACCACCCACAGCTCAACATGTTCTTCGTCGACACGCTTCAGGAGGGCTTGCTGTCCCTGTCCAATGGTGAGATCGATGTGCTCGTCAGCAACATTCCCAGCATCACCTATCTCGTCAACAGACTGGGCATCAGTAATATCAAGCTGACCGGTATCACGCCCTATACCTACGAAGTGGCCATCGGCATGAGCCGGGACTCTCCGATGCTCAAACGCATTCTCGACAAGGCGCTGTTGACCGTGACCCCGGACGAGCAACAGGCCATCTATCGCAACTGGCTCAGCTTCAGCTATGAGGAAGCAGTCGACTACGGCCTCGTCTGGCGGGTAGTCGGCATTGCCGCGCTGGTCGTCGCCATCTTTCTGTACTGGAACCGCAAGCTTTCGCGTGAAATCGACGAGCGCATGCGCTCCGAAGTTCGTCTGCGCAAGAGTGAGGAGCGGCTGCGCTCAGCCATCAAGCGTGCGGAAGTACTCGCGAAGGAGGCTGAAGCGGCGAACAAGGCCAAGAGTGAATTCCTCGCGAATATGTCTCACGAGATCCGCACCCCGATGAATGCGGTGATCGGCTATACGGAGCTGCTCGAAGGGCTGATTCAGGATGCCAAGCAACAGTCTTATATCGACGCGGTCAAGAAGGGCGCCAGGGCGCTGCTATCGGTCATCAACGATATTCTCGATCTCTCGAAAATCGAGTCGGGGAAGATCAGTATCGAGTTGGGACGGGTCGATGTCCGCCGGCTCATCAACGATGTCGCTACGCTGTTTTCAGCGCGCTGTGCGCAGAAGCAGCTCGACTTCCGGGTGACTGTCGACCCTGAGGTGCCGAACGCCTTGAGTCTTGACGAGGTGCGGATTCGTCAGGTTCTGCTCAATCTCGTCGGGAATGCCATCAAGTTTACTCACAAGGGTCATATCGCCCTGTCGGTGGCCGCTGTACCTGGCGCGGCGAAAAGTAATACGGTGGAGCTCGTCATCGGGGTGGAAGACTCTGGAATAGGCATCGCTCCCGATCAGCACGCCCGGATATTCAACGCCTTCGAGCAGCATGAGGGGCAGAGCAATCGACAGTATGGCGGTACGGGGCTGGGGCTGGCCATCACCAAGAAGCTGGTCGAGATGATGAATGGCGAAATTGGACTCGTCAGTGAGCAGGGTAGCGGCGCACGTTTTGAAATCCGGCTGCATCATGTTCAGGTGGTCGAGGAGCAGGACGACGAGCCGCTGCAATTGACCACACGATATGAATCTGCCGGGACAGCAGAGTCGAAGAGCCTTGGGACCACGGCACCGAAGCCACGGCTGCCAGCCACCGTCGATCAGGTCAATGGTGGGTCATCTGATCGCGGCACGCGTAAACCCGCATTGGCGGCGAGTGGCAGCCGCAAACAGGGGGACCGACTGGAGCGACTGCTGTCAGGCGAGTTCAGAGAGCTGCATGACTATCTGCTGGACAGCGGTGACCTCCAGGAAGCCGCCAGTTTTGGTGAGCGGCTCACTGCATTGGGCATACAGTTCGACAAGCAGACGGTCATCGATTATGCCCAGTCGCTTCTGCATGCGGTCAATCAATTCGATCTGGACGCCATGAACGCCATCCTGCTGGCCTATGACACCCTCCTGGAGACGCTCGCTACTGACTCGCTCGCTGATAGCGATGACGCTGTATCGCCCACTGACGGTGGCCGCTAATAGATATCGTCCTCACTGCTGACCTCCACGCGTAGCAGATGCCCCATTTCGTCGCAGACTGCCATCATGCGTATCGGACGGCAGCAGACCTGGCAGTCTTCCACATAATCCTGCCCTGAATCGGTGGTGTCGACCAGTACCGAAATCATTTCGCCGCAGTTGGGGCAGCTAATCAGTGCACTTTCCACACTAGGCATGGCTGTTTCCTCCACTGACTAAATTTTTGGGCATCGACCGTCTACTGTCTATACTGATGTAATAGTTTATCCGTTCAATCATTGTATCAAATGTCGCGATAGAGGTTCGAATGCCGGAGTCCTCAAGATTTGACCTCGTCTTTTCCGGACGAATCCTGCCGCAGTTCGATCTCGGGCAGGTAAAAGCGAACCTGCAACGGCTGTTCAATGCGAATGATGCTCAACTTGCCAGGATGTTCTCTGGCGAACCCGTAGTGCTCAAGAGCAGGTTGACGGAAGAAGACGCGGAAAAATATCTGCTGGCGCTCAAGCGGCAGGGGGCGGAGTGCGATTTGCGAGCCAGGACGGTGACTGAATCAGGCGAGCTGCCTGGTCAAACATCATCTCCTGACAACGACACACCGGCAGCAGCGGGCGAGCCCTCGGCCACTCGGGCTGAAGAAGTACCCAGCACGATCGAGCCTGCCGCTGAGCGTAGCGTTATCGATGATATTCTGGCGGGCATCAACTGGGATCTGGCGCCTGTAGGCAGTCGCATGGGCCCCAGCAGCGAGAGTGCGCCTGCAGCAATTCTGCAGACAGTCAGTTTTGACCTGGCGCCTACGGGCAGCACGATTGGGGAAAAAAAGGTTGAGAGCGCACCGGTGCTACCAGATATCTCTCATCTCAGCGTGAGCAAATAAGTCGGCCGTCACTACGGCCTTTTTGGCTTGATACAGGCCAGCACCTGCTCGCACTGCTTGGTACCGTAAGCTTCCAGTAGATCGATCAGCCCGGCTTCGTCATGAGTGCGTATCAAATCAAGTGACCGGCGCATGTAATCAAGATTGTCATAAATGATCTGCGGACCCTGCTGCAGGGCGAGGAAACTGCAGCGTTTGGCCGATGGCCACAGGTTGTTGATCATCTCGACGATGAAGTGGTTACGGGCATACACGAGGGAGGCCTGGGTGTATTCGATTCCCAGCTCGTGGAAACGTTGCAGCTTGCCCGCTTCGAAGGAGGCTTTCATCTCCAGATAAAGCGTTTCCATGTGCTGCATGTCCTCATCACGCCATTCGCGCACAAGTTTACGTCCGGTGTTGCCGAGAATGAGGAGCAGGGTTTCGTAAAGTGCTTTCACGAAGTCTTCATCGAGCGTAGTGACAAAGGTGCCTTTACGCGGAATGATCTTGACGAGATAGCGTTTTTCGATCAGCAGCAGTGCCTCGCGTACGCAGCCATGGCTGACGTCGAGCTTCTTGGCCATGCTGCTTTCGATGATCCGCTCGCCGGAATGCATCTGCCCGTGAACGATCTGGTCTTCGAGATATTGGGCTACTTGCTCTGTGAGCGTTTCCCTCGCTGAAAACTGCATTGATATGGATGTCCCGTCTGTGCCTCAGGATGAGGGTTCGCGCCGGCCAGTATTACACCATAAAAACGGTGGACGACAATAATTCTGGCATAAAAAAGCGGAGCCGAAGGGCTCCGCAAGCGCAGCAGAAAAGGATATGTACAAATGACATAACCTGAACCAAGCTTAGCGGCTCGCAGGGCTTTTTCCAGCGGAAAGCTGTATGGAACCACAATGTTTTGTAACCAGACTTAAAACCAGTTTTAAATTTCATTGAGCAAATTACTGTAATTTCAGAATTTCGGAGTCCTTACTTGGCACGCACATTATCTCGATCCCGTTGTCTCCTTGTGGCCCTTTTGGTTGGTCTTTCCTCAGTTTCGGCAGCGCCTGTGTATTCGGCGCCCTCAGCGCTCGATAGTTTCAAGGGTACGCCGGCCCTTTACCGGTGGAATGGCAAGAGCCCTATCATCGGTGCCGACCACACCATCAAGATCAGCTCGGAGGATACCTTCGTCGATCTGGCTGAGTTGATGGGTTTTGGTTACAACGAGCTCATAGCCGCAAATCCGTCCGTTGATCCCTGGGTGCCGGAAGATGGCAGCCTGCTGGACCTGCCTGGCAGTTTCATTCTCCCGCCTGGCGCTCGAGAAGGCATCGTGATCAATATCCCGGAATATCGGCTGTACTATTATCGGCCTCAGAATAAGGCTGTGTTGAGCTTTCCAATCGGGGTTGGCACAGCTGATTTTCCTACGCCCGTCATAGACTCAACCGTTATCGCCAAACTTGAGAATCCCGCCTGGTATCCGCCGAAATCTATTCGTGATGAACATCTCCGGGAAAATGGTGAAGTGCTGCCAATGGTTGTACCGCCGGGTCCTGAGAATCCCCTGGGCCCATTCGCCATGAAACTCAAATCAGATGGCTATCTCATTCATGGATCGAACAAGAGAATCGGGATTGGAATGCAAGTGAGTCACGGCTGCATCCGGCTCTATAACCCTGATATCGAGCGGCTGATTCGAATGGTGCCAGTAGGCGCGCCAGTGCGAATCATCAATCAGCCGGTCAAGGCGGCGGTAGACGGTGGCCGAGTCTGGGTCGAGATTCACCCCGGTGCCGACAATGAGCTGGCAGAAATAGGGAAAGCGCTGTCTATGGAAATGGCACGGCTGGAGGCTAGCCTGGATGCCAACTCGGCCCTTTCCGTGGACGCATCGAAAGTGAGGGCGGAGATGCTCAGCCCTTCCGGAAAAGTTGTGCAGGTCGGGGTGGTGGTGAGAAGAAGCCGCTAAAACTCAGGCAAAAAAAAGCGGCTGTCGATCAAGACAGCCGCTTCGTAGACATTCAGCCCTACTTACGGCTGGATCTTTCCATCATGCGGTTGGCACGCTGGTCGGCCTGTTCTGCCGCGCGCTGGGCAGCCACTGCTGCGGCCATGGCTTCTTCAGCTTTCTTGTAAGCTTCATCGGCACGCTTCTGCGCCTTGTCAGCTTTGCTGGATGCAGTATCAGCAGTGGACTGCGCGCTCTCGGCAGTTTGCATGGCTGAACCGCCTGCTGTTTCTTCGTCAGGTGTGCTGGCACAACCAACCAGTGCCAGTGAGCCGATCATCAGACTGGAAGCTAGAAATCTATTCATGAAGTATCCCCGTTATTTAGATTTTGAATTGGTGCTATTGAACTGTTCGAGAATGATACGTCGCTAACCCAGCAATGTATTATCGATCGATCCAGTTCAAGTTTAGACTGTTTTAACAGGATTTAAAGATAGTGAACAGGCGTTTTTATTGCGTAGGTATAAAGACTTAGGTAAAGCGGGTGAGCAGGATAGTGGGCGGGGGTAAGCGATTCAGGGACAGGATCGAGGATGATCCTGTCCGCTGTGGTCTTATGTCAGGCAACACCCTGATTCAGGGCTTTTCTGGGGGCCACTGCCTTTGGCAGCACTGGCCGGTCGCTATGGAAGGCTTCGTTATTCAGAGACCAGTGAAAGGTCGTCTGCAGGATACGAGCTTCCGAACTGGCACGCTGGCGGGTGAAGCCAAGCATTTGTCGAACCCGACGGGCAGTGGCAGGCCAGATATCTTTCTGACGAGTGGTGAGCATTGAGGCGAGGTCTACCACGTCAAACTCACGACGGATATCAGCTGCATCGAAGATCATGTCCAGCCAGGCCTTGTGTTGTGCCAGCTGCTCGCTATACAGGGTAAGACCGGAAAATCGGCGATTGAGGCCCTCGGCCACCGCTTCGACATTGACGCCGTGACGATCGATCAGTCCGGGTGAAATATAATGGACGTTGGATGCAGACTCAGGCAGCTGCTTCCAGCCTTTGCAAGGCTGGATAAGTGCACAGAAGGCATCGCCGTCAGAGCGCATGACTCCGATTTCCACCGGGTAACTGTCGTCAATATTCTCGCCAGGCAGAGCGCATAGGTCAGCGTCCTTCCGATCCTGTAAACAGCCATACATGACCAGAATCGAGGGTAAGTCACTCGCCATTTCATCGCCAAACAACGTCGTGTTCATTATAAACCTCAGCTGTACATGATGTGTCCGACATTTGCCGTGTGCCGTCAGGACGCGCTACAACTATAGAGAATGCCATCCGGATGGGATACGTAAATGTACTCTAAGGCCAGCATCTCTGAATTAAGACCACTTGGCAAGTTAAACCGGCATGATCTGTTCACCACATAAATCGGTGTCCAGAGAGTCCGCGGGATACAGCATCGGCAACCGGGCGAACAGGTGTAATTTCACGAAGGCGGACTCCGGCGTCATCAGGCCTGCAGACACTATCCCAAGCTCTCTCAGGGCGTGGCCCGTCTCATAATTCCCGCCAACGCCGCCGGCCAGGCACTGGGTGGTGTTGAGCATGAGCAGACCGCGTTGTCGTAGCCGGCTGAGGTGGCTAAGGAAAGCTGTATCAGTCGATGGAATGTTACCGCTGCCATAGCTCAGCAGCAGGAGTGCCCGGCAATCCGGCCAGAGTGCAGCGTCCAACTGCAGGGCGGCGGCGCCAGGCAGCAGGAAGCAGCTTGCGACGGCTGGCTGGTTCCAGGTGGCAGCGCTGTCGAGTGCTGCCATACGAGACTCGAGCGAGGCGCTGGGGAGGCTGCGGACAAACTCTGGATTGTCGCGATACAGCAAGGTCTGCTCAAGCTTCACCTGGCCATCGATAAGCTGTCCCACAGGCGGAAGGTTTGGGCTCTGAAAGGCTCGAAGGCGCGCTGAGTCGACCTTGCGTGCACAATTTCCGCGCAGCAGTAGACTGTCAAAGGCCAGAAACACACAGCTGAGAAAGATGTTTGGACGATTCAGGTCGCCGAGCGCGAAGCAGTACTGCAGCGCTGAGCTGACATTGCTCACGGCATCGGTGGGCTCGATCGGTTTTTTGGGTCTTGCCGGGCCAAGGGGGCGCTGGGCTCCGGTCAGCACAACTGGCAGCTCAAGGCCTGCTAACAGAAAGCTGAGCGCAGAGGCGGTATGAGCCATGGTATCCGTCCCGGTCAGCACCACAAAGCCCGCGAAATGCTGCCGATTCTGGTAGATGAGCTGAGCGAGGAGGCGCCAGTCGTCTGGCTGTGCATTACTGCTGTCCATCAAGGGAATGCTGGCATCAAGACGCTCGAATGCGGGGCAGTCCGACGGCAGACGCGCCCGCAGTCGTGCTTCGAAGTCGGCTGCATCAGCAGTGATGGCGAGCCCGCGCTCGCCAGGCTCCATGCCGATTGTGCCGCCGGTGTACAGTAGGCCGAGTGGCAGACGTTCAGAGTTCATCGAGAAAGCGCTTCACAATGCCGCTGAACAGATCGGGCTTTTCAGCATGTAGCCAGTGGCTGGCGCCGGGCATGATGCGGACCTGGGCGGCCGGAAACATTGTGTTGATCGTCGCCTGATGCTTTTTTTGAATATAGGCGGACTCTCCACCCTTGATGAACAGGGTTGGTCCGGTATACGGCGCTGCATAGACTGGCGCTTCCGCGAGCCGATCATAGCCGGCAATGATGGCGTCGAGATTGAGCCGCCATTCATAGCGAGGGGGTTGTCCGTCGGCGTCTTCGCTCAGCCTGAGATTCTTGAGCAGGAACTGACGTACGGCCAGGTTGGGCTCAAAAGCGCTCAGTGCCGCATCTGCGTCGCGTCGGCTACTGATATCGCTGAGTCTGATAGCCTTGAGCCCATCAAGAATCGCATTATGATGAGGCGGATAGGTCACGGGTGAGATATCGGCGACAATCAGGGCTTTTACCCGCTCTGGATGATCCAGAGCCAGCTGCATCATGACCTTTCCGCCCATTGAATGACCCAACACGAAAACGCGGTCCAGAGCCTGCTCATCCAGATACTGGAGTACATCATCAGCCATGGCCGGATAGCCCATGTCGTTGCAATGCGGCGACTGGCCATGGTTGCGGAGGTCGAGCAGGTGGATGTGAAAGTCTTCGCTCAGCTTGCGAGCGGGGGCGAGCAGATTTTCCAGTGAGCCAAAGAGACCATGGGCCATGAGCAGATCAGGCGCTGCCGCACTGCCCATTCTACGTGCATTCAGGGGGATCGACATGAACCAGTGGTGTCCTGTGCTGTTCGATTCGAAGGCACCTTATGGAAGGTGCGCTACTTCACATTCTGCATGAGATCGTCTTACGCCAATTAGACGGCTATCGGTACACAGACTATAACATTGAGTGCAGTCTGCCTATTGAATCGCTGACAGGTCGGATGATCGATAAGGGCAGTCCACCGAGTGGTTCAAGCGGTCTCTGAACCCCAACCCGCCGCCTGGCGTAGAACAGAACATTGACGAAGGAGATCGATTTGACTCAGGTAACGCCATCAGAGGGGAAAGAACGTCGCCGAACCTATCGCTATCCCTCTGCCGAGCTCCGAACGAAACTCCGGACCAAGCGCGGGCTCTTTGGTGAGTCCTGGGATGAGGTCTCCAGCAAGGACTTCAACCATCAGGGTATCTCGATCATTTCTCCAGATGTTCTGAAGGAAGGCGCTTCGATATTGCTCAGTATCGAGCTCGTCATGGAAATGGGTTCAGTCACTATCCCGAAGCTCAGCGGTATAGTTCGGCACGTGAAAACCGTGGGTCGGCAATATCGCTACGGCATCGAATTTGACAGTTCACAGAAAGGTCAGGGCAGCGAATCACTGCAGGCCCAGTTGCTGCGAATCGAGGAGCTTGTCGACCGCGCACAAAGCGTGGCGAAACGCATTCAGCAGAGAAACAGTTCAGACAGCTGATTCGGCCAGTTGATACAGTCAGGATAGTACATTGCCGCGAAGGCGCGTTGCGGGATAACCTGTGGGCAAACGAACAACAAGTTAGCCCAGGATACAGCTTATGCCCGCAACACATTTCAGAACCTGTACGCTTTGTGAAGCCATGTGCGGAATCAGGATCGAGACTGACGGTGACGCCGTCGTCAGTATCAAAGGTGACGACCAGGACAGCTTCAGCAAAGGTTTTATCTGCCCCAAAGCCATTGCACTCCAGGATTTGCAGCAGGATCCAGACCGGCTTCGTCAGCCGGTTCGCCGAACAGCCTCAGGCTGGGAGAAGATCAGCTGGGAAGCGGCCTATGATGAGGTGGCGAAGCGGCTCAATCGAATCAGCGATCAGCACGGCAGCAAGGCGCTGGGCGTCTATCTTGGAAACCCTAACGTCCATAATCATGGCAACATCCTCTTCTCGCTGCCTTTGCTGCGAGCATTGAAGACCCGCAAACGCTTCTCGGCGACTTCGCTGGATCAGCTGCCTCATATGCTGGCCAATCTCAAGATGTTCGGGCATCAGGCCATGTTTCCCGTCTCTGACATCGACAGAACCGATCTCTTCATCTGTATCGGCGGCAACCCCGCCGCGTCCAACGGCAGTCTCATGACTGCGCCGGGCATGCCGCACCGTTTGAAGGCCATCACTGCCCGCGGTGGACGGGTCGTCACCATTGATCCTCGACGCACAGAAACTTCGGCACTGGCGTCGGAGCATATCTTCATCAAGCCGGGCACCGACGTACTGTTTTTGCTGGCCATGCTCAACGTGATTTTTGAAGAAGGGCTGGACAATTCGGGGCATCTGAAAAAACATATCGAAGACCTCGATCTGGTGAAGCTGGCCTGTCACAGCTATACACCGGAAGTCGTTGAGGGGCCGACTGGCGTGCATGCCCACGACATTCGCAAACTCGCGGCAGAGTTCGCCAACACGCCTGAGGCCGTGCTCTATTCCAGAATCGGCACCAGCGTGCAGGCCTACGGGGCGCTGTGCACCTGGCTGGTGTACTGCCTCAATATAGTCACCGGTCACTTCGATCGCCGAGGTGGCATGATGTTTACCTTGCCGGCTGTGGACATGGTGGCTTTCGGCGCTATGGCTGGCCAGAGCGGGCACTTCGACAAGTACAAATCTGTGGTCAGAGCCTTACCCGAGTTCGGTGGCGAACTGCCGTCATCGACCATGGCCGAGGAAATCATGGATGCGGGAGACAAGCGTATCCGCGCCATGGTCATGATCGCGGGCAATCCGGTACTGTCGTCGCCGAACGGGCAGCAACTCGACAAGGCGCTTGCCAGTCTCGATTTCATGGTCAGCATCGATATGTATGTCACGGAAACATCGAGGCATGCGGACATCATTCTGCCGCCTACAGGGCCTCTGGAGCGCAGTCACATCGACGTCGTCTTTCCCATGGTGGCCGTGCGCAATATCGTGAAGTATGCAGGCCCCGTATTCGAGCCAGCTGAAGGCAGCCAGCATGACTGGGAAATCTTCCTCAATCTGGCGCGACGTCTTGAGTCCAGGGATGTGGCGAGCTCAGTCATGGCCAGGGCGAGATTCGAACTGATGCATCGACTGACTCCCGATGGGATGGTCGACCTGTTTCTGCAGTTAGGACCCTATGGGCGTTTGCCGCCGGGCAGCAAGCTGTGGGGCAATGCCGCCGGCAAACTTCTCGACTTGTTGGGCAAACGCACGCCCTTACGCAAGCTGCTGGAAACCGGTCCGCTGCTGCGCCGCAACAACAACGCCGAAAAGAATCTCTCGCTCAACAGGCTTCGTAATGAACCCCATGGGCTCGATCTTGGTCCACTGAAGCCGTGTCTGCCCGAGCGCCTGTATACGAAAGGCAAGAAGATCCGTCTCGCGCCACGGCTCTATTTGCAGGATCTGCCTCGCGTGGCCGATCTCCTCAAATCGTATGAGTCGCATGCGCGGGAGCCGCTGGATAATAGCTTCCTCCTGATTGGCAGGCGACACGTTCGCAGTAATAACAGCTGGATGCATAACAGCTATCGGCTGGTTAAGGGCAAGAATCGCTGCACGGCCATGATTCATCCAGAGGACGCTGAAAGGCTTGGTGTGGAAGATGGTCAGAGTGTCACAGTCACATCGGCTGTGGGACGGGTGGACATCCCTGCTGAAGTCACCGACACCATCATGCCGGGTGTGATCAGCATCCCCCATGGCTGGGGACATGCCAGGTCCGGCATCTCGCAGAAGACGGCACAGGCACACGCAGGCGTCAGTGTGAATGATCTGACCGACGAAATGCAGGTGGACCCGCTATGCGGCACAGCCGTGCTGAATGCCGTGCCGGTAACGCTAATGCCGACGGATAAGCGCCGCGTCAAGGCGGCTTGAGGCGTCATCAATAATGTCAGGAGTTCGGACATGATCAAGGTAGATGTTGTCGTTATCGGTGCAGGCACAGCGGGTCTGTCCGCTTATCGCCGTGTGGCCGCAAAGACTGACTCCGTCCGCCTGATTGAAGCCCATGCCTACGGGACCACCTGTGCCCGGGATGGGTGCATGCCCAGCAAGCTGCTGATCGCAGCGGCTGAGGCGGCGCATGCCATCGATGCGAGCCCGCTGTTCGGCATACGTGATGTGAACTATTCGGTCGATGGTCGTGCTGTCATGCAACGTGTTCGCAGCGAGCGCAATCGCTTCGTCTCTTCAGTGCTCGAGTCGATGGTGGATTTTCCGGAAGCGCATAAGCTGCTTGGCAGGGCCCGCTTTCTCGATGCCAATACCGTGGAAGTAGTGCCTGATGGTCAGCCTGCAGAGCCAGCGGTCATTCGCGCCGAACGCTTCATCATCGCGATTGGGGCGGCCCCTTATATTCCCGATATGCTCAAGCCGGCAGGTGATCGGCTGATCACTAATGAACATGTCTTCGAGCTGGAAACGCTGCCTGCCTCAGTAGCTGTTTTCGGTGCTGGCATTATTGGTCTGGAGCTGGGGCAGGCTCTACACAGGCTCGGTGTGCGCGTCAGAATATTCGGTCGTGGCGGAGGGATCGGCGGGATCGAGGATGAGCAGATCAGATGCAATGCCGCGAAGGTGTTCGCCAGCGCTGGGCTTCAGTTGCATCCGGCAGCAGAGGTCGCCGGGCTCGAGCGGGTGGATGAGGGAGTGAGTATCCGGTTCCGGGCCTTCGAGTCAGCGCCTGAACAGACCGAAACTTTCGACTATGTACTGGCGGCCACGGGTCGCCGTCCAGCCATGACGGCGTTGAACCCGGCCGCCGCCGGTATTGAACTTGATGAGCGAGGCCAGCCGGTATTCTGTCGCTACACGATGCAGACCTCGCAAGAGCATATCTTTATCGCTGGCGATGCCAGCACAGACATCCCATTGCTGCATGAGGCAGCAGACATGGGCCGAATTGCGGGTCGCAACGCCGCTGCATGGCCTTCAGTTCGGGCCGGCAAGCGCCGCACACCGCTTTCGGTGGTGTATTGCGATCCACAGATCGCCAGGGTCGGATCAGCCAAAAGCGAGTTCAGCCCTCTTGCGCCTAATGGCTATGCAGTCGGGCGGGCATCATTTGAGAATCAGGGCCGGTCCAGAGTACTTGGGCGAAATCAAGGCGAGCTCATAGTCTATGGCGCTTTCGGTTCAGGAAAATTTCTTGGCGCGGAGATTTTCGGCCCATCAGCCGAACATCTTGCGCATACCCTGGCCTGGGTACTACAGCAGGACATCACAGTCGACAATATGCTCGAATTGCCTTTCTACCATCCCACGCTCGAGGAGATTCTGCGTACAGCGCTTCGTGATCTAGACAGAGCGCTGCTCTCAGGTCCGGCTGTCGTCGTGGAGGAGAATATTGACTGCGGGCCAGGCTCATGAGTTTATTGCAACACACGGCTGACTGTTAGCCACTACCCCCGCCCTCACTATAAGGATTTCAGTTATGGATACTTCTACCCACCACACCATCAATGGTCTGTTCGAGCAACTGGGACTGGATAGCAGCGATGCGGCCATCGAGGCTTTCATCAAGGAGAAGCGCCCCCTGGACAAGAATCTGAAACTGGCTGATGCAGAATTCTGGAGCAAGTCTCAGGCAGCCTTTCTGAGCCAGTCCTGGCAGGACGACGCAGAATGGGCTGTAGCCATGGATGAGCTGAGCACCCGTCTCAGAGCCTAGGCCCAGCCAGGATGCAGGCCGGTGTCAGGCTTCGATGAAGCCACTGGTCTGCAAGGTCGAGGCGTGATTGCTCTCGATCTGTTTCAGCACACGCTGCAGGGCCGAATCGTCCTCATCGTCTGCCTCCGCCATGATGAGGACTTTACCCGCCTCCACAGCTGAGTCGACTTCCTCCAGTACCGGGCTCTGTTCGCTTACACCAATCATGGTGGCCGACCAGGTGCCAACGCCTGCACCAGCCGCCGTTATTCCAGCCAGGGCCGCACCCCCCAGCGCTATACCTGCGGGCGGAAAGGCGACCGCCGCCAGCCCTGCGAGAAGGCCTGTAGCGCCACCAACTGCCGCTCCACGCTTGGCTGCATCACCCACCTGACTTGTCTGTGTGATATCCGCGTCTGGAAGATTGCTCTCGGTCACGCTCTCATTCTTGCACACGACACCGATCTGCTCGTCGCTGAACCCTGCGTCACGAAGAGTGGCGACTACCGGTGCTGCTTCATCAAGTGTGGCTACGACTGCATATATTTTATTACTCATGATCCTCTGCCTCTTTATCGCTGTTGTTATGGTCTGGTGTCGAGAAAGTGTCCTACCTACCAGGTAAGTACGATCAAGAAGCGAATGGCGGTGCAGAGCAGCGGCACGGGATTTGCCCCATCTCATTGTATTTTCTACACGAATTGCTCGCCATTTCGCCAATTTGGCGAAAAGGTCTGATCTGGCTAGCTCGTAAGCAACTGATTTATATCGCGTAATAATTGGCTCGAAAAGTGCTACTCCCTTTCTGATGAGTTCGCCGTCAGGGCGCAAGGAATAATTCCAACAATTGGAGATCAGCTATGACCGCTGTTTCAGACGACACTTCAACTACCGAGTCCACACGAGCCGCTCGCCGGGATCTATTCGGCGAGGATCGCGACCGCCGGGCGACCGACGAGCAGGCTGCTTCAGATGGGACGGAACGCAAGGACTATGATTACATGAGGCATCTCAATCCCGTCGATCTGGTCCGTACCCTGAGTTCTGATGCCACTGCTTTGCTTGTCGATGAAATTACGCTGGCCAAGAAGGAAGGTTTGCAGGCTATCAGCGATGTCAAGAAGAGTATTATTGCCGTTATCGTGGCGGGTATTACGCTGTTTGCAGGTACGCTGTTCCTCATGCAGTCAGCCACCTATGGATTAGCGGAGACCATGCCGTTCTGGATGTCTTCATTGATTGTCGGAGGCGCGGTCACACTGCTTGGTCTGATTCTGGTGTTCTGGGCCAAGAGCCTGTCATCAGCGAAAAATCTGAAGCCGAGCAATACGGCTGACACCTTGAAGAAAGACAAGAATATGCTGGCCGATCACGTGAGCTAAGTGGCCGTCGCTAAAACACCAAGGAGAATCTGAATGAACGACCAACTGGACCAAGAGAATTTTGATCCCGAAACGGCGTCGATCGAAGAGTTGCGCGAGCATATTGCGCGCAAGCGATCGGCCATCGATGCCAACCTGGGCGAGCTTGAGCGTCGGGTTCAGCCTGACTACATCGCTGAACACCTGGTGGATCGGGGGCGGGAGCTGCTGACGGGACAGAGCGGTTCTTTCGCGCGGGAGTTTGGCCACATTGCCAGGGAAAATCCCTTGGGCACGGCCTTGACCTGCTTCGGTCTTGCCTTGCTAGCCAAGGGTTATCTGGATGCCAATTCCGGCTCTCGGACCGACAACAGCTCTGAATCACACGCGCAGCGCAGCACCGCTCTGGACGAGACGAGCCGCGACTCCGGGCTTGATTCAGGTATGCAAACCGACCAGTCAGCGATCAGGCGGCAGCTGAAGAACGAGCACCATTATGTACCGGCCTATTCACACTTGAACGGCGTTAACCGGTCATCTGACGATGACCATATGGATACGATGTTCAAGGGCGCTGCGATCGCGGCTGGCATCGGTGTGGCGGTCGGTGGCTACGTGGCGTATACCCGCCGGGAGTCAGAGCCGGTCGAATGACCGGTTTTGCCCAATATCTTCAGGGATTCGGCAGAATAAGGGCAATAGCGAAATAGCGAACTGCCTTGCCGGCAAAAGTCAGGCAATAGAACTCCCAGAATTTCACCTTCATGATGCCAGCCACCAGGGTGATGGCATCACCCCCCAATGGGCTCCAGGACAATAGCAGAGTCCATTTTCCGTATTTCTCGAACCAGCGCTGCGCCGGTTTCAAGTGCTTTTCCTTGAGTGGAAACCAGCGACGATCCTGATAGTGCAGCATGTACTTGCCCAGCCACCAGTTGACGCAGGCACCCATTGTGTTGCCGAAAGTGGCCATCAATGTGAGCCCTAACCAATGATCAGGATAGGCAGTCAGCATCTTGAGTAGCAAGAGCTCAGAGTAGAACGGCAGGATGGTGGCCGCTGCAAAAGCCCCTAGCCAGAGTAGCCCGTAATCGCCTAGAAGCGAGCCGGTAGTGAGGCTCTCGGACAGGCTGCTCAGGGTCGCAGTAAACGAATCATACACTGGTCAGTGCATCCTCCCGCCCCAGCCTGAATTCAGCCGCCGAGCTGATCAGATTGCGGAACAAACGTCGATGAGGACGCAGATAGGGAAGGTATTCGGGATGCCATTGCACGCCGATGATGAATTGCTCCGCATTCGATTCAACAGCCTGCACGAGCTGGTCCAGATCCCGCCCCGCGACCTCCAGCTGATTGCCGAGCTGATCAATTGCCTGGTGGTGCAGGCTGTTGATGCGGATCCGGTTCTCATAAGCGTGCACATCAATGATGCGTCCCAGTCGCGACTTAGGCTGAATCAGCGCCGTTTTCAGAGGAAAGGGCGTGCGCCGGTTCGAGGTGATCGCCCGCATGGGACGGATATCCGGAAACAGCGTACCACCCAAGACTACATTGATCAGCTGCATGCCCCGGCAGATGCCCATTAATGGCGTCTTACGTTCGATAGCCTGGCGGATCATTTCCACTTCGAAGGCATCGCGCTGAGTGTCAATCTTGGCCAGCTCGGACTCATCATCCCCGTAGAGCTGAGGATCGATGTCATCACCACCGCCAATGATGACGCCATCGAACTGATCTACCGCAGCTGGGTGTCTCGGCGTAAGCCTGACCGGACTACCACCCAGCAGCCGAAGGCAGATGGAGGTGGCCCACCAGGCGATCGGATAGCGGGTGTCGGGGCCGGTGACTGCAATTATCGGACGTCGAGCCATTTAACAATCTGCTCCTTCCATGGTTTGATGAAGTCCGGGGTAAAGCTGTCCAGATGCTCGAGATAGGCGTCGCAGGCCTCGCGAAGCCGTATCGGGTCTGCAGCCAGTGACTCGACCATTACCCAATCGTTCCAGGGCTCCCACAGGCCCCAGGCTGGATTGTCGATATCACAGTTGGGGAGCCTGTAGTGGAAGGTAGGTCGGGGCTTGACCAGAGGATCTGTGATCGTCCCCCTTACACGTTCCTTGTCGATATGGAGAAACATGGGCAGCATGTCCAGTGCCCTGTTTCGCGTTGGATTGAAGCGCATGTAATCATCGATCAGGGTATCCATGTCCGGTGTGTAGTCTTCACGCAGGATAAACTCGACATAGTCAGTTTCGAATGGATTGATATATGGCGTCACCCGACGGCTGATATCCACATCTCCATGTTCGACAAGCCAGTCGTGCACACACACGTAGGCCTGCAGATGATGCAAAATGGTTTTTGCATCCAGGGCGACGATTTCGGGATTGAAATGCAGTCCGAAGGCGTTCCAGATTGAGTCCTTGGTACCTTTGCCACCACGCTCCCTGACCAGGTCTATCAGCTTGTCCATGCGATCGATTTCATCGATTGGCAGCGGGGGCGTGACGATTTCGCAAGGCACCCAGCCCTTGGTAATGGAGCCAAGGGTGCTGGAAGTCAGTTCGTCAATCATGTTGCCAGTATCTTCATATTCTCGCGCGATTCGCTTGAGCAGCTGCGAATCGACCTCGACGGTAAAAGTGCCGTAGTCCTCGCTATGCAATAGCCATTCGCGTTCAGACAGACGCTCCATCTTACCGTCGAACACCTGCGCAACAAGTTCCACGAGATCCTTGACCTCGGGTCCGCTGAGCTCGACTTCGATACCGACCCTGCGGCGCTCTCCCTTTTCATTGTCGATGGATGGGGGCAGGAGATACTGCCCTTTCGACCGCAATTCGTTGCTTCTCTCGGACGGGTCCTTCAGCTCACTCTTGTTCATGACATTCACCTTTGCACATTCCCTTGATAGCGTTTCTTGATCTAGCTACGCCGTTTTGCTGGACTACGATTCAGATCGCTGTCTGAGCACAGTATGAGATGGAATCGTCGCAATCTGCCCACATGACCGCAGGTGACCGCAATGACCAGCAGCGTTGGCACTGCAATAAACAGGCCCGCCACGCCCCAGATCCAGCTCCAGAAGATAATGGATCCAAAAATGACGATGGGATTCAGTTCGAACTTGCGGGCATGGACCATGGGATCTATGAAGTTCCCACAGATGAACATGAGCACCGCAGTGATGGCCGGCGCAGCGATGAGCGGGCCTACCTCGAGGTTGGCCGTCGCCACTGCGGCAGTGACCGCGATCAACGACAATACGTTGCCAACATAAGGTATGTATCGCATGAGGCCTACGAGTATGCCCCACAGCATGGCGTATTCGGCCCCAAAAACCCAGAGCACAAGACCAATGACGACGCCGAACGACAGGTTCACGCACATGGTCACGAAGATATACTGCGCAAGACTACTGCGAAGTTTACGCATCAGTTTCAGCGCGGACACCCGTTGCGATCGGTGCCTGAAGGTCATCGAAATATTTCGTGCCAGTGGATCCCCGCCAACAAGGAAAAAATAGCACAGGATAAGCGTGACCGAAAGCGCCCACACGAAACTGGTGATCTTCGAAAACACCGTCTCACGCCAGTCATCATTTGGCTGATCGATCACTATGGTATCAGCTTCGACCTTGGAGTTTTCCGAGGGGATGGCACCGTCGACAATGTTCTCGACTTCACTGGTGCGGCTCTCCATCTCGTCGAGCGTTTCCTGAAGCCCGGGCGTCTGCGACTTGAGCTTCTGCATCACCGCAGGGGCCGTCTGAATCCAGCTGGTAGCGGGCTCCTTCAACAGAAGAAGGCCGCCGACCATAGTACCGAACACTGCCAGTACCAATATGAGCGCACCGATAGCCTGGGGGATGAACAGCCTGCTGAGCCAGATCATCGGCGCATACAAGAGTACGGACAGATAGAAGCCGAACAGTATGGGAATGAGCACCGAACTGGCAAAGACGAGTAGGTGCACGCCAGTGGTAGCAATAATCAATAACAGCGCGGCGGTGAGCAGCCAGGAGCGGCTCAGTTGCTGCCAGTCGGCCAGGGCAATCCCGGCCTCTCCTGGCCTTTTTTCATTATGCGTCAAACAGCAGTCTCCAGATAATCAGTCTTATACGGCGGCGGGGGTGGGTCAGACTCCACCGACCTGCGGCAGAGGCGTAGTTCAAGGTCGGCTCATCTGCAAGCTGGTCTGTAGCGTACCAGATTCCTGACCATCTTCTTCCCTGTCTTCGCTTACACACACTTCGGCAGCATTCTGCATGCCGGATCAAGCGCCCTGACTCTGGAGACAAGAATGACGCAATCAACTCACGAAGGCACCAACAACAAGCAGGTGCCTACCGGCAAGGGTGGCGAAATCCACCAACAGGCCGGTGGCAAGAATCCGACCATGACCACCGCACAGGGTGCGCCGGTCGCCGACGACCAGAATTCGCTGAAAGCTGGCGCAAGAGGGCCGACGCTGCTCGAAGATCAGATCATGCGCGAAAAGATCTTTCATTTCGATCATGAGCGCATTCCCGAGCGCGTCGTGCACGCAAGAGGCTACGGTGCTCGAGGATATTTCGAAAGCTATGATCCCATACCCGAGCTGACCAAGGCTGATCTGTTCCAGCGCAAGGGTGAAAAGACCCCCGCTTTCGTTCGCTTCTCGACGGTAGCCGGCAACAAGGGTTCATTCGATCTGGCGAGGGACGTTCGCGGTTTTGCAGTGAAGCTGTACACGCAGGAAGGCAACTGGGACATCGTCGGCAACAATATCCCGGTGTTTTTCATTCAGGATGCGATGAAATTCCCCGATCTGGTCCACGCCGTGAAAGAGGCGCCAGACCGTGCCTTTCCGCAGGCGCAGTCGGCTCATGATAACTTCTGGGACTTTATTTCATTCATGCCTGAAGCCATGCACATGGTGATGTGGCAAATGTCGGACCGCACCATTCCTCGGTCCTTCCGTTTCATGGAAGGCTTTGGCGTGCATACCTTCAGGATGGTGAATACAGAAGGGCAATCCGTGTTCGTCAAATTCCACTGGAAGCCCAAGCTTGGCATGCAGTCGGTCGTGTGGAACGAAGCACTGAAGATCAATGGTGCTGACCCGGATTTCCATCGGCGGGATCTTTGGAATGCCATAGAATCAGGCGATTTCCCTGAGTGGGAATTGGGCTTGCAGGTCTTTGATGAAGACTTCGCAGAAAAATTTGAATTTGATGTGCTGGATTCGACGAAGCTGATTCCCGAGGAGCAGGTGCCCATCCGCAAGGTCGGTCGGCTGGTTCTGAACGAGCGCGTTGATAACTTCTTCGCTGAAACCGAGCAGGTAGCGTTCTGCACCCAGAACATCGTGCCCGGTATCGACTTCAGTAACGATCCGCTCCTGCAGGGCAGGAATTTTTCGTATCTCGATACCCAAACCAAGCGTCTTGGCGGGCCGAACTTCACCCATATTCCTGTGAATGCGCCAAAATGCCCCTTCGCCCATTTCCAGCAGGACGGGCACATGGCCATGCACAATCCGAAGGGTCGGGCCAACTACGAACCCAACGGCTGGGGCGACAACGGTGGGCCAAGGGCGGATGCGAGAAAAGGCTTTACCAGTGTGCCGGTCGAAGAAGGTGGCGTGAAGCAGCGTTCACGTTCTGAGACTTTTGCGGACCATTACAGTCAGGCGCGACAGTTTTACATGAGCCAGACTGAAGTGGAGCAAATGCACCTGGCGGATGCCCTGATATTTGAACTGAGCAAGGTCGAGACGCCGGCCATACGAGTGCGAATGGTCGCCCACCTCCTTAACGTGGATAAGGGGCTGGCCGAAAAAGTAGCCAAGGGGCTGCGCATACCCGATATGCCAGCGCCTGCCGAAGCAGCCATGCCGACACGGGATGATCTGCCAGTGTCTGATGCGCTCAGCATTCTCAAGAATGCGCCCGGCACCTTCGCCGGGCGAAAGATCGGTGTGCTTATGGCCGATGGCAGCGACGCAGCCATCTTCAATGCACTCAAAGCTGCGGCCAAAAAGGAGAAGGCCATGCTGGCTGTGATTGCGCCGGAGATCGGAGGTGTCACGCTGAGCGATGGCAGTGTTGCGGAAGTGCAGGAGAAAATCGATGGCGGACCATCAGTGCTGTTCGATGCGGTGTGTCTCCTGCTGACGGCGGAGGGGGCTGAGCAACTCAGAGCCATGCCACCAGCACGTGACTTCGTGGCCGATGCCTTTGCTCACATGAAGTTCATTGGCTACACCAAGGCTTCTGCACCCCTGCTGAAGAAGGCTGGCGTGGACCAGACCGACGGCGGCTGTGTAGAAATGAACGCGGAGGCTGATGCCGAGACACTCATCCAGACTTGTCGCGCGCTGCGTTTCTGGAAGCGGGTGCCTTGATCAGCGTTTCTATTCAATGACCAGCAGTGGCGGGATCTTCCGCCCGTCCTGCGGCACATGAAGATAGAAGCCCTGAACGAAGTCACAGTTTCGCTCTCGTAGACACTCGAGCTGCTGTGTATTTTCAACGCCCTCGGCAATCACCTTGATGCCGAGGGCGTGGGCCATGGCAATGATGGCGGTGATAATGGCGCCGGTATCGCTGGTAGTCGATAGTTCATTCACGAAGCCCCGGTCGATCTTCAGAATATCGATGGGAAATTGACGCAAGTAGTTGAGCGAGGAAAAGCCCTTGCCGAAGTCGTCGAGCGCAATCAGCACCCCCAGTTCCCGAATTTCCTCGAGTACCACATCGATTCGGTCGATGTGTTCCATGAACGATGTTTCAGTAATTTCCAGACAGAGATGCGCCGGGTCCAACCCGGTTCGCGCTAATGTGTTCCGCACGACCTCCTGAAAATTGCCTTTTGCGAATTGAACGGCAGACACATTGACAGCCACCTTGATTGGATAGTCGGTTTCATCCAGCCACGCCACGGCCTGCTTGCAGGCCTGCTCCAGAACCCAGGTCCCGATTTCGACAATGAGTCCATTTTCCTCAGCAAAGGGAATGAAGGTTGATGGCGATATCATGCCCAATTCCGGATCCTTCCATCGCACCAGTGCTTCAACACCGATGACTTCTCCCGTTCTCAAATCAGCCTGCGGTTGATACAGCAGGAACAGGCGATTATCGCGAATGGCTTCGCGCAGCTTCGACTCCATGTTGGCACGCTCGACCATGGCACTGTTCATCGAGTCGCGGTAGTACTGGAAATTGTTTCGACCTTCACCCTTGGCGTGATACATCGCGATGTCGGCATATTTGATCAGCAGATCAGGCGACTGGCCATCGTCAGGGTAGATGGTGATACCCAGGCTGGCACTGACATAGCACTCATTGTTATCGACTGGTATGGGCTGGGAGATCGAATCCACAATTCGCTCGGCGATGATGCCTGGCAACAGCAGGTCGGGAATATCCTGCAACAGCAAAAGGAATTCATCGCCGCCAATCCGGGCCAGTATGCCGGGGCTGCTGTCGTGGTTTTCCTCGCCGTCGGAACGGGCGATGAAGTCACTCTCCCGCATGCAGTGCGCCAGCCGTTCGGCCACGATACTCAGTAGCTGGTCGCCAGCACGGTGACCGAGGGTATCGTTGACCCGTTTGAAGTGATCGAGATCCAGGTACAGCACAGCAAACCTCGCCCCTGTCCTTTTCGCCGTCGCAATTGCGCCAGACAGATGCTCGTAGAACATGAGTCGGTTGGGCAGCGCTGTGAGCGTGTCATGGTAGGCCAGAAAACGCACTTGTTCGTGCGACTTCTGCAGGCTCGAGCTCATGGCATTGATGGACTCGGCCAGTGCACCCACTTCGTCGTTGCCCTTGATGTGAATCTTCTTCAGCAAATGTCCCCTGCCAATAGCTTCCGTAGCCCGCTGAAGATGTCTGATGGGGCGGATGATGAGCATGTTCAGCTGAACGTAGAGAACGAATGAAATGACGAAGACCGATGCCAGGCAGATCAGCATGATGAACAGTGCCAGCTCACTCGAGCGCTTGATGAGTTCTCGGGCTGGCAACCAGGCGGCAAGACGATATGACTCAGCCACGGGGCGCGACCAGAGATAGCCGTCCTGCCCATTCAGGTTTATGGTGCTGAAATCCTGTACTGGTACACCGGCTAGCAAGGTTTCAAGCATGGTTCGCGAGGGGTGTGCCGCGGGTAGCTTCGAGTGGAGTTGCTCGGTAGCGTGGATGAAGTCGGTATTGCCGGAGTGAGTAAAGACCTTACCAGAGGCATCGGTGAGCATGAGCACAGCACCAGTCTCTGTACTCGCTTCGTCCATCTTGTCCTGCAGCCATTGCAATGATACAGCCACTGACAGATAGGCACGTAGAGTGGGCTTGGCATCAAAGGCTTCACGGGTATTGTCGCGAACCAGCAAGGGCTTGGTGAAATAGAAGGCTACCTGGTCGGTGTCAGGGTTCATTTCGAAGAACGAAGAGTCAAGTTCGCCAGCCGCAAGAATGCGTTCGAAAATGGGACTATTCGCCTCGTATTCTGTGGTGTTGATGATGTCGAGACTACTGAGCCGGACATCCTCAAACCCATTCGGCATCAGTATCCGAATTTCGAAGTAGGCTGGGTAAGCTTTCTGATAGCTGCTGAGCAGTCGCAGCAGGGCGGTCAGCAGAAGGTCGTAACGCGACTCTTCATCGGTCAGCACATACCGCTGTAGCAGGGTATCGGCAGCGAACAAATCCAGGTTGGAGTGGGTATTGGACTGGGTGGCGAGAATGCTTGAACGCAGGTCGAGCAGCGCCGCATCCACCTGCCTTCTGCTGTTGTCGAGCGAGGCTTCACTTAACTGGCTGTGCGCGAACCAGCCGGTACAGCCGATCGCGACGACCAGAAGCGGCAGGATAATCAGCAGAATTTTGGCATTGAGCTTCAATCAGGCGCTACCGTTCGTTCAGCAACGTTGGCGAAAAGCTGTTTCCGCAGCCGTGCCGCCCTCGGACTCAGCCTGGTAAAACGTTCCGCTTCCAGCAGGACTTCGGGCGGAGGGTAGACAATGGGGTTTTCCAGTATAGCTTCTGGCAACAACTTTTCCGCCGCCGCGTTGGGGGAGGCGTAATTGACGTAACTGGTGAGTCTCGCAGCCACTTCCGGCTCATTGATGAAGTTCAGGAATTGGTGCGCGAGCGCCTTCTCCCGGCTGTAAGTAGACACGACGAGATAGTCTACCCATAAGCCCGTACCCTCTTTCGGTAGCACGAATTCGATGGCGGGATGATGTTGCTGCAGCGTCAATGCATCGCCGCTATAGATCATCGCCATCACGATCTCTCCGGACACCAGCGCAGATTGCTCGTCGATGACCGGATAGGAGTAGTCCCTCACGAAAGGTCGCTGGGCGACCAGTACGGGCGCGACCTGGTGTATCTCTTCGACGCTTTCGCTATTCATGGAATAGCCAAGCATCTTGAGGGCCATCCCGACGGTATCCCGGCTGCTGCGGATCATGGCTATCTTTCCCTCCAGCGCAGGATCCGGCCGGTACAAGGCTGCCCAGCTATCAACCGCTTTCGGGTAAAGATCCTTGCGATAGGCGATACCGACGGTGCCCCATGTATAGGGCACCGCATAACTTCCGGACTCGGGAAAATAGTCATACCACTGGGGTGCGATCAGATCGCGGTTGGGCACTTCACGAGCAGAAATAGGGGCTAGCCAGCCTTCGCGAACATACTTGCCGACGGCTGTGCCATTGGCAACGATGAGATCGAAGCCGCGGCCGTCTGTTTCCAGCATGAGTTCATCGCGCCCATCATCGGTTTCGAAATGAATGAGACGAATGCGCGCCTTATAAGTCTTTTCAAATTCTGAGATGACAGCTGGATCGAAATAGTGCGACCAGGTGAGCAGTACGAGTTCTGCAGACAACTCCCTGGCGCGAAGAATCGGGCTCGCCAGGATGACTGCAAGGATGGTCGCAGTGAAGAGGACACAGATCGGTCTTAGTCGCTTCATCACCTTGGCCCGGGTTTACTGCATGAAGAATGGAAGCTGATATTACAAAGCTAGTCTGGCGGGGGCCGGATTACAAACGACCTTCGCTAGGCATTCAGACGCTATTATGCCTTGAGTAGCCTAGTTTCTGCCATAGAGGCGGGGGCGCTTGTAGCGAAAGAAGCCGATGGCCTCTTCCTTGGCGATGGTTGGGGCCTCGGCCCCGAAGGCTTCTTCGCGAAGATCGGCCAGCGCGGTGGCGAGCTGCTCGCCCTCCAGACGCGCTTCAAGGTCCTGACGGCGGGACATGTATGACAGCCCCTTGTCCCAGCGCTCATTGCGTTTGGCATCGGATTCACCCAGTTTCCGGGCTTCAGCCTCGGTGAAACCCATGCTCATACGCAGTTCGCGGATCTTGTCCTGACGTTCTTCATTGGGCATCTCATGCAGCACGCTCTGCACTGAGTCGAGATCGAAGTAAACCTGCGCAGTCTGCGCAGGTCCGATCGGTGCATGCGACTGAAGATCGCCGTAGGTGTCCTCCAGAGCCGTTTCCAGCTGATACACCTTTTCTTCCAGCGACGTGTCGTAAGCCTTGTCCAGGCGAGCTATGGTCGTCTGTATCTGTCGTTGCTGCTGCGCAGCCTGTTCACGCTCAGCTGTCCAGATTCGTTCAGCGGCATCGCCAAACAGTTCGCGGCGTCTGGTCCAGAGCATGGCATCCTGCTGCAACTGATCAAGCGCAACAAGTTCCGGTTGAACCTCGTAGAGCCAGTCCCGGTAGGTCGCCATTTTGCTGACGGATTCTGCGATTTCAGTGGCGAGATCGGGGAAGGCCAATTGAAGGATAGTGTCGAAGCGGGCAAGACCATTCTGCGGATCCTTGCGCAACAGGGCTTCGCGCAGTCTCAGCAAGCTCACCTGTACTGCAGGGTCGGAGATGCTGTCGCCATAGTTGTCGACCAGCTCCTGGGCAAGTCGACGGTTTTCGTGATCTATGGCATCAGCGGGTAAATTCGGTGTGGTCTGATCGATATCGACCGTGACGAGTCGTTCCGGGGCGTCGGCCACCGGCAAACTACCTGGTAGTGCCGGGTCCGGCGTGGGTAGCAGCAGGACCAGCAGTAATACTGTAGCGAGCACTGCGAGCGCAGCGATGAGGAAAATGCGTGCTTTCATACCCGTGTTTTCATTCTCTTTGTGCGCTCGCAGTCAAGGCAGGGTCAGGACCTACAACAGAGGCTGGAGCTTTGGCCAGATCAGGTCGGCCAGAATCCTCGAGCCTTCAGCAGTAGGGTGAATGCCGTCAATGATGATATTCCTGTCGCGAATCGACGAGCGGGGATCGACGAACTGACAGTCTATCGTACTGAAATTGCAAGCCTGGTTCAGCCGCAGATCACCGTAATCCACCGCTTCTTCCATACTGTCGAGCAGGAAAATGCCGTTCTTGGTGTAGTAGTAACCCAGGTAGATGACGTTGTCGATGCCATCTGCATCCATCTGGTTGAGCAGATTCACGCCATCGACATACACATCATCGATAAAGCGCTGGCACTTGGCGCTCAGACGACCGAACTCGTACCACTGAGTTTTACAATCATTCGGGTCGAAGGCGATGGCTGGAATCAGGATATCGTTGCCTCCGCCATTCATCACGATGGTGTCGATATCTGAATTGTCTGTCAGCGCGCGCTGATACTGATCTTCGATCGACGTGGCAATATTGCCATCGCTCAGCTCGGCGCCAGAGACGGTATAGCGGCGGAAGGTTTCGCCTGCCTTGGCTTCCAGCTCGTCCTGCAGCTTGCCTGACAGCGCGAAGATGGAGTCACCCAGCGTGACGACCTGGTCGTTATCTGCGTCAGCCACTCTGGCATTACTCAGCAGACCGCCGATGCCATCACAGCCAGCCAGGAGCGTTGCCATTGAGAGAGCCATGAATGTTCGGAACGAGAGGAGGGATTTGCGCGACAACAGGGTCTGTCGCAGTGCGTCTTTTTTTGTCATGAGTAAATGCTCTGTTGTTATTGAAGTTTTTTATTTGACCGCTCTACGTTAAGGTATAGGCAAGCGCCGAAATGAGAACTGGTTTGCGTTTTTGATGAGGTGTAAGTCGCCTATCGTACAATCGGAAAATTTACGGCACACCATCCAGGGAATTGGAGAGCACCGATATGGAAAAGACTTCTGCATTGGTTGTCGAAGGCGGAGCGATGCGCGGTATCTTTGCCGCCGGGGTGCTCGACGGCTTCATGGCCGCTGAGTTCTGCCCCTTTGCGTATGCCTTTGGTGTGTCTGCTGGCTCCACCAATCTGATGGGCTATCTGTGCAATGAATATGGTCGAAGCCAGAAGATCATCATGGAACACGCCTGCGCGCCGGAGTTCATCAACTGGCGACGCTTCATCAAGGGTGGGCATCTTTGCGACGTTCACTGGCTATGGCATCAGTCCTTCGAAGATGTTCCGCTCAATGTCGAACATTACCTCGAAGGCTCGACCCCATTGTGGGTTGGGGTGACGTCGGTGAATTCCGGTGAGCCGCGCTACATCAGGATTGATCGGGAGAACATGCACTCGGTACTCACCGCATCGTGCTCAATTCCTGTGGCCTATCGAGACTATCCACTGGTAGACGGCGAACCAATGAGCGATGGCGGGCTGATCGATTCGATTCCGGTAGAGCGAGCTTACGAAGAGGGTGCGCGTGATATCACCGTGATCCTGTCCAGGCCGCTGGGCTATCGCAAGAAGCCTTCTCGACTGCCAGCTGTGACCCGCTCGGTATTTCGCGGATACCCCGCGCTGGCCGAGGCGCTATTGTAGCGCCACGAACGCTATAACGCCTCGCTCGGCTTCATGACTCAACCCCCGGCTGATTGCCGCATAAGGATTATCGCACCGCCAGCCGAGTTTCCGGTAGGTCGTCTGACTCGCCAGCCGCAGAGACTGGCAGAAGGCTACAGGGCCGGGCGAGACGCCGCGAAAGCCTATCTGGATGTCGAGATAGCGCCTGAGGCAGTGCTCAGTCCCGCTTGAGCGCGGCCTTCAGTGAGAGCGCCAGCGCAGAGGGGTGCCCACCGTTCTGCTGCTGAGCCGGAGCCTTGCTGCTGCGATTCGAGCTGCCTCGATCCGGCCTGTCACGTCCTGAGTGGCCACGCGCACCCGCCGCCCGATCATCACGCGCGCCGCTTCGCTTGCCGTCGGACTCAGCCTCAATCGGGTCGTTCAGGCGCATGGACAGGCCGATGCGCTTGCGCTGCGTATCCACCTGCATCACCTTGACCTTGACGATGTCGCCAGCTTTCACCACGTCTCGTGGGTCCTTCACATACTGATCGCTCAGGGCGGAAATGTGCACCAGGCCATCCTGATGTACACCGATGTCGACGAAGGCGCCAAAGGCCGTCACGTTGGTCACCTGACCTTCCAGTTGCATACCAGGCCTCAGGTCGCTCAGTTTCTCGACGCCGTCAGCGAAGCGGACGGTCTGGAACTCCGGCCGCGGGTCTCGTCCCGGCTTTTCGAGTTCTGCCAGAATGTCCCTTACCGTCGGTACACCAAAGCGTTCATCAGTAAAGAGCTTCGCATCGAGACTGCGAAGATAGGCACTGTCGCCGATGAGTTCATTGATCGGCCTTCCGGCATGCGCGACGATTCGCTTCACTACCGGATAGGCTTCCGGATGAACCCCAGAGGCATCGAGCGGGTTGCTACTTTTTGGAATGCGCAAAAACCCAGCGGCCTGCTCAAAAGCCTTCGGCCCAAGACGAGGCACTTTCTTGAGTTCCGCGCGAGAGGTGAAGGTACCGTGTTCGTCGCGATAGCCAATAATACTGTCGGCCAGCGAGGATGACAGACCGGCCACGCGGGAAAGCAGTGCCGAGGAGGCGGTGTCGAGATCGACGCCTACGGCATTGACGCAGTCCTCGACCGTGGCTTCAAGACTGCGCCCGAGATCCGCCTGCGAAACATCATGCTGATACTGCCCAACACCAATCGCCTTCGGATCAATTTTCACCAGTTCGGCCAGAGGGTCCTGCAGGCGTCGCGCGATGGAGATCGCGCCGCGGATAGTGACGTCCAGATCAGGGAATTCCTGCTCCGCGAGTGCCGAGGCCGAATAGACCGATGCACCGGCTTCCGACACCATGACCTTGGTCAGGCCCGGTACCTTGGCTGCGTCTATGACTTCAAGCGCGAGCTTCTCCGTCTCCCTGCTCGCCGTGCCGTTACCGACGGCAATCAATTCGATATTATATTTCTGGCACAGCGCGCTGAGCGTGGCGACCGACTGCCGCCACTGATTTTGCGGTTGATGGGGGTAGATGGCTGTGTGGTCCAGTACCTTGCCGCTGGCATCGACGACTGCGACTTTGACACCGGTGCGGAAACCGGGATCGAGACCCAGTGTTGGACGTGGACCAGCGGGTGCAGACAGCAGCAGGTCGCGCAGGTTGGTAGCGAATACGTTGATGGCTTCAGCGTCTGCCCGGGCACGTAAGGCTGCAAACAGTTCTGTTTCCAGGTGTAATGACAGCTTGATGCGCCAGGTTGACTGGATGACCTGCGCGCGCCAGGTATCGGCTGGCTGGTTCCGGTCGGCAAACTTCAGGTGTGAGGCGATAGTCTGAATGAAACCGGCGTCACCATAGCTGGCTTCACCAGCCGCATCCCGCTCCGGAAGCAGGAGCTTCAGCGTGAGAAATCCTTCAGCCCGACCTCTGAACATCGCCATGGCTCGGTGGCCGGGAACCTTTGCGTAGCGCTCCCGATGTTCGAAATAGTCCGAAAACTTCGCGCCTTCGCCCGCTTGTCCCGCCTGCACATTCGCGCAGAGAAAGGCTTCGTCAAGCATCTGCTCTCGCAGTCGCGCGATCAGCGTGGCATCTTCAGCGAAGCGCTCCATCAGAATATAGCGGGCGCCCTCCAAGGCGGCCTTCTCATCATCCACGCCTTTTGCGGGATCGATATAAGTGCCTGCTGTTTTCGATGGATCATGCGAGGGCTGTTCCCACAATGTTTCAGCCAGAGGCTGTAAACCAGCCTCTATGGCGATCTGTCCTTTGGTACGCCGCTTCTTCTTGAAGGGCAGGTAGAGATCTTCAAGTTCGGCCTTGGTCTGGGCTGATTGCAGGCGGCGCTGTAGCTCCGGCTCAAGCTTGCCCTGATCAGCTATTTCCTTGGTAATCGTTTCCCGCCGTAGCTCGAGCGCCCTGAGATACACCAGGCGTTCGTCCAGCAGACGCAATTGCGTATCAGTCAGCCCTCCAGTGATCTCTTTCCGGTACCGTGAGATGAAGGGCACGGTCGCGCCGCCATCGAGCAGTTCGACGGCTGCCACCACCTGATGAACGCCTGCGCCAATGTCTTCGGCTATGCGCTGGTTGATAGTGTTGCTTGTAGCTGTGGTCACGTGGGGTCCTTGTTATCCGGTAAATCGGAGTCAATGGGAGGGGCCGGAGCGGATCATACACGCTTCTCGCAGCGGGGAGCCAATGGGAGGGGTGACTTCAATGGGCAACAGGGCGTGTTATAACGCCAGATCAGGTGGGCCGTCAGCTGACCTGAAAAGCTCAGTCGCTTTGGCGTTCAACGCAAGTCGAATGACGTTCCCACTGCGGCGGCATGCCGACGCCCGGCATCGTGCCAGTGGTCGGACGCATGGCTTGGTAGACTTCACCCTGATGCTTCACGAGCGCGCCTGGACTATATGACTGGCCAAACGAGAATTCATTGATATCAGGGCAGCGGCTTTCAGCAAGCTTTTTGAGGTCTTCTTCCGGCTCGCTGGCGGTGTTGGCTGCAGGTGTGGCGGGTGTTGCTTCCGATGAAGCTTGAGGGGCAGGCGCCGGGCTGCAATCTGGTGCAGCAACGACCTTCCAGCTGAAACCGCTACCAGGCTCATGCCCAGCCTGCCGCTCTCGGGACTGAAACCAGTGGCCATCATGAAAAACGATGTCCCCCTGAGCATAAGGTCGCCCGGAAATCCACTGTTCTGTCTCAGGCGAAGGGCACTCGGCTGCCGCCACTGTTGGGCAGAGAGCTAACGCAAGGACAAGGGCGGATAAGACACGAGGGCGTGCATATGAACTGCTAAGGGTAGAGGCGGTGCGTCGATTCGACATCGGGGCGATCCTGGGTAAACTGGTCAGTACTGAATGTAGCAGGGTGCGGCAGAGGACATAAGAGGAAGATCGTCAAACAAAAGAGGGCACCAAGGGTGCCCAAACACAGCAAGAAGACGCTTGCCTGAACAGGGGAACTATTCGGCGGGCTTTACAAGGACGACTGGCGTCTCCCCACTGTTATCGAAAAAGAAGGCATAGGTGCCCGTTTCCGGGGGTGTGAACATGAAATCCTCAAACACTGCTGAGCAATTAGCCTTGGCGGGTTCACCGAGCTTGATGGTCTTGAATTCTTCCGAGAGGTAGCCGCAGTTGGTGCCTGCACTCCAGGTAGCATTACCGAACTTGAAGCCATACGGTTGGCCGTCCGCTTTCAGCGACACTTCAGTGCGGTACAGATCGTCGCCGACCTTCTTGACCTTGTACTCTGGCGCAATATCCCACCAGTTGAACTGGCCGCGCAGGTAGAGGACTTCGCTGAAGTCACGTTTGCCGCTGGCAGTTTCCGAGGTCTCACTCGTGGTGGCGCAGCCTCCAAGGGCGAGCAGAGCGATGAGAGGAACGAATGCGATTCTGTTCTGCATGATGGGTATCCTTATCATTGTTTTTGGATAGCGCCCGGGGCTGGGTCTGAAAGGCGAGCCCCGGAATCAACTAAAGCTCAGAGTGCCCTACCACCAGGCTTCCATCTGAAGGCCTAGCTGGAGATCGCCGTCTACACCCTCACCACCCCGGGCTGATTCAGCCTGGTCACCGAAGAAGCTGGCGACATAGGCGCGAATGACCGGGCGTGCCCAGTAGCCAGGACCGGCAGACCACTGCTGAGCGATCGCAATTTTCTGAAGCTCGGTTGAATCATCCGAGAATGGCTGGTGCTCGTCGGCATAACCAAGCTCGATGGCTGTGCTGCTGAACGGTGTCCAGTTGAATACCGGGCGAACCACGACGCTCAGACGCTCAGGCGACTCCTGATTGATCACATCATAGGTATCGCCCTGGGCGTAAAGCGCTGAATAGCCGAGATCCCATCCGCCGCCAAGTTTGATGACACCGTGGTCGAGTACTCGCCAGCTTTCTTCAAGAGTTCCCGCGTAATACGGCGCATTCAGACTCACGCCTGCACCATGGTTGGCAAAGGCTGACTCGCCTAGCGAATCAGTGGCGTATTGCACCACAAACTTGTTGAAGCCACCCATGAATTCGGAAGCCAGCTCGGCGCTGAAGAACATGCCGTCTTCATCGTCAATGCCAGCATCTTCCTGCTGGTCGGTCAGATCGGCCATGCCGTAAACGCCGATGAGCGTGAGGTTATTGGAGCCGATAGGGAAGGCGTATCGAATATCAAACTTGTTGTTCTGAACGATATTCGTGTCATCTTCCTTCTTGTCGGAATTAAGCCAGGCCAGCGAGAACCTGCCGGAGCCCATCTGTATATTCTCGACACCACCGCCGTAGCCGGAGTTGTTGACGTAGAAGAGATCGAGCTGGTGTACATCGTGACGCTGGTAGTAGCGCTTGCCCGCCCAGAGGGTGGCGCCGGGCAGTGCATCAATGACGCCTTTACCGGACACATACAGTTGACGAAGTGCAACGTCGCCGCCACCGTAAGGATCGTTGTTGTTTCTAGTGACAGTGGTAACGGGTAAATTTGTGACTGGATCCAGCTCGACGCTGACGCCATTGACGTCGTTAGCGCCGTTAAAGGCCTGGTAGTCGTTACCCTGTCTCTGGGTTTCGTATGAAATCATGGAGTCGATGCGGAATGATTTGCCATCCTGAGCGAACAGCTCTTCCCCGATGCCGATTTCGGCGTACGTATCGCATTCATCTGCCAGTCGGCCGACATAATGTCCGTTTGCACCACTACCGAAACAGGTTTGTTCGCCGCCGCTATTTACGTTAGTGGACAGGCCGGCACGGGCATATCCGAAGAATTCGACAGCCACCGCGGACGATGCAAACGCGGCTGCCGCAACTGCCGCCGCAATGGCTGAAAGTCTTTTAACTTGAAGGTGGTTCATGAGGTGCTTCCTGTGTTTTTGTTGTCTTGTTCGATAGTCATCCAAGCGTCTACTCGCTGCATCATCCACCCCCGTTTTTTTAGGGGAGGGGGAGCAGGTGGGCTTGGGGCGTAGAAGGGTGTGAGTGATGCTCGGCAGATCATTGTTCGTCGTTACGGGAGACGCTGAATTGAATTGACTTCGTACCTGACTGTTCTCCCATCCACCAGAGGATTCTGCCATGTCACGATCTGTTTTCTACCCGATTTTTATTGGCTTTTTCATGAGCGCATCGGCGTCGGCGGCGCCGATTCCGGCGACAGATTTCGATAGTCTGAGCCTAGGCTCCAGAATAGTCGGGCCTGTGGGTCCGGACGTTGAAGTCTCTCTCATTCGGACCAACGGCGACAGCGTTGGAGATCTCAGCAGTAGTGTCAGCTGCCCAGCCGGAGTCACGGAATGCGTGCCGTCCGCCAATCCGTACGGGACGATATACACCTATGCCCATATAGTGACTCCAGGCGTAGATATGCCGAACGATCCGCCTTTTCCTGAGCCGGTGACCGTAGTCGACTTCGATGGTGTCGAGCTGTTCGAGCTTGGCTTCGAGGCCTACGGATTCAACGGTGTCGCTGGCTACGATTTCAGTGAGGCTGACCTGGCGGGCGTTAACTTCTCAATCGATCAAGGCGCCTCTGGATCGCTGGCCTGGATCGCCGATGGGCAGGGATGGGGCACCGGTGAGGCCATCACCTTCTTCTGGCAGTCGACACAGGCCCCGGCGGGACCGGGCGGACTGTATTCCATCTCGAACCCGACGGGCAGTGGTGCTGGGGCAGGGCCTGTGCCAGTAGCGACGGTAGTGCCTGAACCGCTGATGCCAACCCTGCTCATCACGGGGCTGGCAGCAATGGCGTTACGGCGGATGATCGGCTGATTCGATTTATTGTGATTATGGCCATCGGTGAATCCCTGGCTCAGCGAACGGGAAATCGAGTGGGCTGAAGGCTGTCCTTGATCTTTTTGAGATGGCCCTGAAAGTCGCTGCCCCGCTTGAGTGTGACGCCGGTGGTCAGGATATCGACGATCGCGAGGTGAATGATGCGCGAGGTCATTGGGACGTACACGTCGGTGTCTTCCGGAGCGGTGACCTCGAGGGCCACTGTACAGGTGTCGGCCAATGGCGACGCTGGAGCGGTAATACCAATGACAGTAGTGCCATTGCTGCGCGCAAGCTCTGCGATCTCCACCATCTCGCGAGTGCGACCGGTGTAGGAGATGACCACCATCACGTCTCCAGTGCTGGAGCCAGCTGCCACCATACGTGCCATGAGCGCGTCATTGTACGCGACCACGGGAATGTTGAAGCGGAAGAATTTGTGCTGGGCATCCAGTGCCACCGGTGCCGAACCGCCCATGCCGAAAAAGCTGATCTGCTTGGCCTGGATGAGGTAGTCGATCGCGCTGGCCAGCGCCCGGGTGTTCAGGGCCTGGCGGGCATGGTCGAGACTGGCCATCGTGCTGAGTATGATCTTGTCAGTAAAGGCCGCGACATCGTCGTCGATGTCCACATTCTGACCAACGTAGGGTGTGCCGGTCGCGATGCTTTGCGCCAGCCGGATCTTGAAATCTGGAAAACCACTCGCAGAGAAATTCCTGCAAAACCGATTGACTGTAGGCTCGCTCACGTCCGCCGCCTGCGCCAGTGCCGCAATGCTGGATCTCGTCGCTGCTGAGGGGTCCCGGAGGATGGCCTCGGCGACTTTTCTCTCCGACTTGTTCAACTGATCCAGGCGCTCCTGAAGCTGCTTCAGCAGGCTCGATGTCTGGGTGGCGGCAGCATTGGTCATGTGGAGATCCTGGTTCTGAAGTTCAGTAAAGAGTCAGCCTTGCGGGTTCGGCAGTCAAGCGACGGCAGCCAGGCACTATAGCGCCTTTTATCAATGAGCTGCGACCCCATTGGCCAGAATGATGACGGAGGCGGCGCTATCTGTGCCAGCGCTCATCGAGTGCGATACCCCGTGGATCCGTAGTAAAATAATTAACATGCGGCGCTATCATATTGGCATTGCTGCGAGAACGTGCGAATATTGTAGTAAGTTTACTACAATTCAACCGCCAATGTTTCTCTGGTGCCTTCTGATTATGATGAACAAGTCCAAGGTCTGCTGCGATATAGCCATGTTTGGCGCTTTGGGCGACCTCGCGCAGCGCAAGCTTTTCCCTGCCCTCTATCAACTGGATCGTGCAGATCTTCTACCACCCGAGACAAGGGTGCTGGCCCTGGGTCATCAGGACAGTGACACAGACAGAGTGCGAAAGCGTCTGGCAGTAAAGCTGATCGAGCACGTAGCACCGGATGAGCTGAGCGAAGCGGTGGTCGATCGTCTGCTGGCGCGAATCGAATATGTTCGCCTCGATTTCGCCAGCCCCGAGGGCTACGGCAGGATTCGGGAATGGCGTGAAGGCGCCACGGTGCCGCTGATGGTGTATATGGCTACGCCGCCCGCGCTCTATGGCGATATCGGCGGCAATCTTCGCCAGGCTGGTTGTATCGAGCCTTCGACTCGTGTAGTCGTCGAAAAGCCAATCGGGCATGATCTCGAATCGTCCAGAGTCATCAACGATGAACTGGCGGCCGTGTTCGAAGAGTCGCAGTTGTTCCGCATCGATCACTACCTGGGCAAGGAGACGGTGCAGAACCTGATCGCCCTGCGCTTCGCCAACAACCTGTTCGCCACTCAGTGGAATCAGGATCATATCTCCCACGTCGAAATCACCGTCGCTGAGCGTGTCGGTATCGAAGGACGCTGGGGTTATTTCGACAAGGCGGGTCAGCTGCGTGACATGGTGCAGAATCACCTGCTGCAGCTCCTGTGCCTGATCGCCATGGATCCACCTGCAGATCTCAGTGCCGACAGTATTCGCGATGAAAAACTCAAGGTGCTCAAGGCGCTGCGACCGATCACGCGTGATCTGGTCGACAGTCATCTCGTTCGTGGGCAATACACTGAAGGCAGTTGTGGCGGGCAGCCCGTGCCGGGGTATCTCGAGGAAGACGGCGCGGCTGCTGGCAGCAAGACCGAGACCTTCGTGGCCATCAAGGCCGAGATCAACAACTGGCGCTGGGCTGGTGTGCCGTTCTATATGCGCACCGGCAAGCGTCTGCAGGACAAGCTTTCGCAAATCATCATCCACTTCAAGCCTGCGCCCCACTACATCTTCGATCCGGATCAGGCGCACCTCGCCAATAACAGGCTCATCATTCGCCTGCAGCCCGATGAGGGCATGTCGCTGCAGATTCTCACCAAGGATCAGGGGCTGGATAAAGGTATGCGCCTGAGGCAGGGGCCGCTCGAACTGAGTTTCTCCGAAGCCTTCGACAAGGCGCGTATTCCCGATGCCTACGAGCGGCTGCTGTGGGAGGTGATGAAGAACAACCAGTATCTCTTCGTGCGCCGGGATGAAGTGGAAGCCGCCTGGCGCTGGGCGGATCAGGTCATTGCCACCTGGCAGGATCATGGGGGGCTGCCGAAGCGTTATGCGGCCGGCACCTGGGGGCCAATGGCGGCCATTGCCATGATCGCCCGCGACGGCCGCAGCTGGTACGAGGATGGCTGACGCTAGCCTTGCCTCACGACTTCCACATTACGCGCCCCGAACATTCATGCTGACTCACAGCGCCTCGCAAACAAGGAAAATCGACATGTTTCAGTCAAGTCTGCCCCAAGCTCACCGTGCCCAGATTCAGGCGGTGCTCTCATCCTGCCCGCTGGTGCCCGTCATCACTATCGATGATCTGGATCATGCGCTGGCCCTGTGTCGCGCGCTTGTGGCTGGCGGTATCAAAATTCTGGAAATTACGCTCCGTACCGAGCATGGTCTGGCAGCGATTCGTCAGCTGCGTAATGCGCTGCCTGATGTCTGGGTAGGTGCCGGCACGGTGACCACCGTCGAAAGTTACCGTGAAGCCGAAGCCGCTGGTGCCCAGTTCATCATCACGCCCGGCTCGACCCCAGCCCTGCTGGAACATGGTATCAACGCCACCGTGCCCATGTTGCCTGGCGTCTCTACTCTGTCGGAAATGATGGTCGGTTATGGTCTCGGCTACCGCGAGTTCAAGTTCTTCCCTGCTGAAGTGGCTGGCGGTGTCAGGGCGCTGCAGGCCTTCGCTGGTCCGTTCGATGACGTCAGCTTCTGTCCCACGGGTGGTATTCGGCAGGAAACGGCGCGTGACTATCTTGGCTTGGATAATGTCGCTGCGGTCGGCGGCACCTGGCTGACGCCCAAGAAGTTGGTCGATGCCAGTGACTGGGATGGCATTACACGGCTCGCAGCTGAGAGCCTGCAGCGTTGCCGGGGTTAAGTATTCAGTATTGAGGAATCTGATGGCAGGGTCGGGGCCGAGGCCGAGGCCCTGATCCTGCCAGGCGGCGAGCTAGCGAATGCTGTCGCCGACGCTGACGATTTTCAGGGTATTGGTGCCACCCTGGGCATTGGCATAATCGCCCTTGGTGATGATGACCAGGTCGCCATCTTCTACCACCTTGCGGCTGACCAGTTCCTCCACCGCCGCGGCATTGATGCGCTCATTCACCATTTCTTCCGAATCGAACGGCACGGTCTGCACGCCACGATACAGCGCGACCTTGTGCTGTGTGTCATGACGCCGCGACAGCGCGAAGATCGGCAGGCTGGACTTGATGCGGGACATCATCAGGGGCGTCGCGCCGGTTTCCGTCATACAGATCACGGCGGTGATCTGCTTGAGATGATTCGCCGCATACATGGCCGATAAGGCAATCGACTCATCTACCCTTGCCATGCTTTCGTGGATACGATGCTTCGAAGTCTGCGTCGATGGATGCTTTTCCGCACCGATACAGATACGCGCCATGGCTTCGATGGTCTGCACCGGATATTCGCCCACCGCGGTTTCTGCTGACAGCATGACGGCATCGGTATAGTCGAGCACAGCGTTGGCGACGTCAGACACTTCCGCGCGGGTCGGCATCGGGTTGTGAATCATCGACTCCATCATCTGTGTCGCGGTGATGACGATGCGGTTCAGCGTACGCGCTCGGGCAATGATGTGCTTCTGCACGCCGACCAGTTCGGCGTCGCCAATTTCCACTGCCAGATCACCCCTGGCGACCATGACCACTTCTGAAGCTTCGATCACCGCATCCAGTGCGGCTTCATCGTGCACCAGCTCGGCGCGTTCGATCTTCGCGACCAGGCCTGCGTTTGAGCCGCATTCTTTCAGCAGGGCGCGAGCTGTGTGCATGTCCTCGGCCGTGCGCACGAAGGAGACGGCCACGTAGTCCGCGCCTATTCTGGCGGCGGTCTTTATGTCGGCCTTGTCCTTTTCCGTCAGTGCGGGGGCTGACAGTCCGCCACCACGCTTGTTGAGGCCCTTGTTGCTGGAGAGCGGGCCACCGATGAGCACCTTGCAGACGATAGCCCGGTCCTCTATCCGTTCGATCTCGAGCTCGATGCGGCCGTCGTCCAGTACCAGGATGTCGCCGGCGCTGACATCGTCGATCAGCTGTTCGTAATCAATGCCGACCCGCTCAGCTGTGCCGCATTCCTTGTCCATGGCTGCGTCGAGCGTGAACTGCTGGCCAGACTGCAGGGTAATCCTGCCGTCGATAAATCGCGCAATGCGCAGCTTCGGTCCCTGCAGATCGGCGAGGATGGCGACGAATCGGCCCTGTTCCCGGGCTGCAGCACGCACGGCCTCGGCATTGTTGCGATGCTGCTCGGCGCTGCCATGCGAGAAGTTCAGTCGCGCGACATCGACACCGGCACGAATGATGGCGGCAATGGATTCGGGCGAGCTGGTGGCCGGGCCGAGGGTGGCGACGATCTTCGTGCGCCGCAGGGCAGGGGCGCCGCCCTTGACGCTCAGATTGGCGGCGCTCATGAGCGGGCGACCTTCATCAGGGCAATGGCGTTGTCGAGCATGCGATTGGAGAAGCCCCATTCGTTGTCGTACCAGGCCATGACCTTGGCGAGTCGACCAGTCACGCGGGTATGGTTGGCGTCGAAGATGCTGGACCGCGGGTCGTGATTGAAATCGATGCTGACGAGTTTTTCGTCGTTGTAACCAAGAATCGTCGAGCCTTGTGCAGCTTCTTTCAGGAGTGTGTTGATCTCTTCGGCACTGGTGTCGCGGCTGGTCACAAAGCTGAGATCGACCAGTGATACGTTGATGGTGGGCACACGAACGGCCATGCCATCGAGCTTGCCTTTGAGTTCGGGGAGCACCTTGCCAATGGCTGCGGCCGCACCGGTTTTCGTCGGGATCTGTGACTGTGTCGCTGAGCGCGCACGATAGGCGTCGCTGTGATAGACGTCGCTCAGATTCTGGTCGTTGGTGTAGGAGTGAATGGTCGTCATCAAGCCGCTTTCTATACCGATTCCGGCATGCAGGGCCTGAACGACTGGTGCGAGACAGTTGGTGGTGCAGGAGGCGTTGGAAATGATCTCGTGACCAGCGCCGAGCGTGTGGTCGTTGACGCCGTAAACGATCATGGCGTCGGCGTCTTCAGATGGCGCGGAGATGATGACCTTGCGCGCGCCGGCCTTGATGTGGCCAGCGGCTTTCTCGCGGCTGGTGAACAGGCCGGTGCATTCCATGACGACGTCGACGCCAAGCTCACCCCAGGGCAGGGCCTGAGGGTCTCGGATCGCAGTGATGGTGATGCGATCACCGTTGACGGTAATGGAGTCGGCATCACTCTCGACGGTGCCGGCAAATCGTCCGTGAACGCTGTCGTATTTCAGCAGATGGGCATTGCTCTTTGCGTCACCGAGGTCGTTGATCGCGACCACGCGCACCGCCTCCCGGTACTCACCTTCATACAGTGCGCGAAGGACATTGCGCCCTATGCGTCCAAACCCGTTGATAGCTATGCGAATGGTCATGTCGGGCCTCCTCGGCTCATTTGTTCTTGGGTGTGCTGGTTCTATATATAGTAAATATAACAAACAATATTGCGCTTGTTCAGCTTTTTCCGTGGAATGATGCTTAAAATTAAGTAAAATAACCACGAAATCGCACATCTGATGTCCCTGATCAGGCAGTACCCGATCTGCGCCGGGGCCCAACACGAGGAAAACCGTCATGAATCCCACCGTAGCCAAGGTCACCGCGCGCATTATCGAGCGCAGCCGCGCCACCCGTACCGACTATCTCGAGCGCATGGGTCAATTGCGTCAGCAGGGGCCTCTGCGCGGCACACTGTCCTGCGGCAATCTTGCCCATGGCTTCGCCGCCTGCGGCCAGGCCGACAAGAACACGCTCAAACTGGTGAACCGGGCCAACGTCGCCATCGTGTCGGCTTATAACGACATGCTCTCGGCCCACCAGCCCTATGAAGGCTTCCCCGACATCATCCGCAAGGCGGCAAACGGTATGGGATCGGTGGCGCAATTCGCCGGTGGGACCCCGGCCATGTGCGATGGTGTGACCCAGGGGCAGCCCGGGATGGATCTGAGTCTGTTTTCGAGGGATGTGATTGCGATGAGCACGGCCGTGGCGCTCAGTCACAATATGTTCGATGCTGCATTGCTGCTGGGTATCTGCGACAAGATCGTGCCAGGGCTCCTGATCGGCTCGCTCAGTTTCGGTCATCTGCCAGCGATTCTGGTCCCTGCGGGTCCTATGCCCTCGGGTCTGCCGAACAAGGAAAAGCAGCGAATTCGTCAGCTCCATGCCGAAGGCAAGATTGGCAAGGACGAGCTGCTCGAAGCCGAAAGCCAGTCCTATCACAGCCCGGGTACCTGCACCTTCTATGGCACTGCCAACAGTAACCAGATGCTGGTGGAAGTCATGGGGCTGCACCTGCCTGGCGCCGGTTTCGTTCACCCTGAAACCCCACTGCGAGATGCGCTGACCGTGGCCGCTACTGAACAGGTCATCCGTCTGTCACAGCCTAACGGTGGAACGCAGGGCCTGTGCGACGTGGTGAGCGAAAAGACGATCGTCAACGCGCTGGTGGCCCTGCTCGTGACCGGGGGCTCCACCAACCATACGATCCACTGGATCGCCATTGCGCGGGCTGCAGGCATCATCATCGACTGGTCCGACTATGCCGAGCTGTCTGCCGCCGTGCCCTCACTGACGCGCATTTACCCCAACGGTCAGGCGGATATCAATGCCTTTCACGAGGCGGGTGGCACCGGATTTCTTATTCGCGAACTGCTCGAGGCCGGGCTGTTGCACAATGATGTCGAGACCGTGATCGGGCATGGGCTGGAGCGCTACACGCGCATGCCGAGCCTCGACAACGACCAGCTGATCTGGTCTGCAGCCAATCCATCCAGCGGCGACCCTACCGTGTTGACCACTGCGGCCGAGCCCTTTGCGCCGGAAGGTGGACTGAAACTGCTCGAAGGCAATCTGGGACGTGGCGTGATCAAGGTCTCGGCTGTTGCCGAGGCGCACCAGGTGGTCGAAGCGCCAGCGGTCGTCTTCGACGATCAGAATGATCTCGCGGCTGCTTTCAAATCCGGTGCCCTGGACAAGGATTGCGTGGTCATCGTGCGGTTCCAGGGACCGGTGGCCAACGGCATGCCTGAACTCCATCAGCTGACCCCCTACCTCGGTGTGTTGCAGGACCGTGGCTTCAAGGTGGCCCTGGTGACCGACGGTCGCATGTCCGGTGCGTCGGGCAAGGTGCCTGCGGCCATTCATGTGTATCCGGAGGCGGCCAAGGGCGGTGCGCTGGCGCGAGTGAAGGATGGCGATATCGTTCGCCTCGATGCCCTACGGGGCGAACTGACTGTGCTGCTGAATGAGGCTGCGCTGGCAGAAAGACTCCCAGCCGTAGCGAATCTCCAGCCATCCCGCATCGGCTATGGCCGCGAGATGTTCGGCTGGATGCGTCGTGCTGCCAGCAATCCGGAAGAGGGTGCCTGCTCATTCTGGAATCATGAGTCATGACTTTGACAGAGGAGCTCGCGCTCGTTGGCGATATCGGTGGTACCAACGCCAGGTTGGCCCTGGTAAAGGCCGGCGAGGTCCGGCCTTCAGCGGTGGAAATCCTGCCCTGCAGCGAGTATGAGAATCTGGATGCAGCCGTGGTCGACTATCTGCGTCGCGCGGGCGTTGACCATGTGACCAAGGCCTGTCTGGCGGTGGCCTCCCCCGTACGCGGTGGACAGGTGCGGATGACCAACAATCACTGGCGCTTTACCATCGAAGACACGCGTCAACAGTTCGACTGGCGTGAGTTCAAGGTCATCAACGACTTTACCGCGATGGCCCTGGGAGTGCTGCACGTGAAGCCTGAGCATCAGACCCGGATCTGCGGCGGCAGCGGTGACCCCGCGCGGGCAAAGCTGGTGATCGGGCCTGGCACGGGCCTCGGCGTGTCTGGACTCGTGCCGATCAGAGACGGCTGGGTGCCGCTGATGACAGAGGGCGGCCACGTCGATTTCGCGCCCGTCGATGACAGGGAGATGGCGATTCTGCGAATTCTGCGCGCCCGCTTTGGACGGGTGTCGGTCGAGCGTATTCTCTGCGGGCAGGGGTTGCTCAACCTGTACCAGGCGCATGCTGAAATCGATGGCGTGGCGGCGCCGCTCAATTCACCCGAACTCATTACCGCAGCGGCACTGGAGGCTTCTGACCCACTGGCACGTGGAGCGCTTCGCCACTTCTGCGAAATGCTCGGCCGAGTCGCTGGCAATGCCGCGCTTACCATCGGTGCGCTCGGTGGCGTCTATATATGTGGCGGAATCGTGCCGCGCTTCGTCGAGTTCCTGGCTGAAAGCAATTTTCGCACGGCCTTCGAAGACAAGGGCCGGATGCGACCGCTGATGCAATCGACTCCGGTCTTCGTCGTCACCGAGCCGTACACCGGCTTGCTTGGCGCTGCAGAAGCGCTGGTGAACACGGAAGTCTGACTGGCTCAGGCCACTTCGTGGCCTCGGGCCGCCTCCAGCAGGCTGAACCAGAGCTCTCTTGGTAGCTCAGCATCGTCTACAGCGAAAGCTTCCTGAATTCGCTCAGGTTTCAACGATCCGAGCACAGGGATAGGGGCTCCGGGAATCCGCCCGATCCAGGCAATTGCGAGCGCTGTCGGTGACATCCCGGTCACTGCATGAGCGTCGGCCAGTGCGCGCCCTATCGTCCCCTGCATGAGGCGTCCAGCTGCCAGTGGAGACCACGCCAGCCACTGAAGTCCGTCGCGAAGCTGGGCTTCATGCGTGCCATCGAAGAGCGCCTGGCTGGTCAGCAGCGACAGCTCGCTTTGATGGTAGACAAGCGGTAGCCTGGTATTGTCCTGCAGCCAGCGCCACTGCTCCGGCAGAAAATTGGAGACACCAATTCGGCTGATCTTGCCTGCGCTGACCGCATCTTCCAGTGCCTGCGCCAGATCTTCAGTATCGGCGAGCGGATCTGGGCGATGAAGCAGAAACGTGTCGATCTGGTCAACCTTGAGCCTGGTCAGCGCATCATCAATGACTCGTCGAAGATGAAAGCCGGTACCCCGGTAGTGTTTGATACGCCAGGGTGAGCTGTCCTGATTGGGCAGTATGATCGAAGCCTTGGTGATGATTCGAACCTGTTGCTGCAAAGCAGCATCGCTCTGCAGAGCGGCGCCGAACAGCAGCTCACAGCGTCCATCACCGTAGATGTCAGCGTGATCGAAGGTGTCCAGTCCCTCGTCGAGTCGGGCGTGGATCCATCTGGCCAGAGCCGCCGGTGATGTGAGTTCCGGATAGTCGAACAGTCTCATCATGCCCAGGATCAGTTTGGGCAGGGGTGGGCCTGAGATGACAGTTCGTCTGGTAGGCGTCATTTCTGATCCTGCGCAAAGGCCACGATAACTCTATCGGTGCCCCTGTCAGTCTCTAATGTGCGAGCAAAGGTGTAAGGCTGTTGATCGAGCATCTGATGTACGCCAGCACCGATTGCCGGATGTCGATCGCGGAACTGACCGAGCTTGCGCCAGTGTTCCAGCATCTCGACCTTGTCACCAGCTTCGATGGCTGCCCAGTTCATGTCCGAACGCGTGCCCTGGTGGGGATCGGACCCGGTCGGTCCGAACTCTCGCCCGCTTTCATCGCCGTAGTAAATCTGCACCGTGCCCGGCAATAACAGCAGGGTGGACGCAGCGCGTTTCTGCAGCTGAGGATCGTCATGCATCTGGCTGAACAGGCGCGTGTCATGAGAGGACAGGTAGCTCATGACATTGAAGGGCTGGTCGCCGTGCAACTTCTGCGCATAATCGGCAAAGACCGGCTCCAGATTCGACAGACATCTGGCGCCATCACGCGCGCTCTCGCTCTGGAAGTCGAAATTGATGACGGCGTCGAAGCCACTCTGAAAGTATTCGCTGCGGGTGACTGAGTGCGGAAACACCTCGGCGACCATCCAGAAGTCTTCGGCCGGCAGCGGCTGATCCGGGTTGGCAGCTCTATACTCGTCGAGCGCCTTCTGACCAGCTGCCTTGAGGCCTTGCCAGGCTTCAGGCTCGACGTGCTTGGCGGTATCCACGCGGAAGCCATCGATGCCATAACGGCGCACCCAGTCGGTCAGCCAGGTAGTCAGGTAGTCGCGGACCGTGGCGTCCTCCAGGTTTTGAGCGCCCGTATCAGTCTTGTCCTGCAGGAAGACCGGCAGGTCGACAGGCTTGTCCGCCTCGGTCTTGAAGTCAGGCAGGAAAGCGAGCGAGCCGCGACGCTCGTCCATGCGCACCGTTGGTGGGTTGTCGTAGTCAGCGATGCCGGCCCGAACCCAGTCCTTGCCCCACCACTTGCTCCAGTCGGCATGATCGTAATCGAGCAGGGCATGGTAGGCGTGGTAATTTTCGTAGGATTCTGGTGCCCAGTCGCCCCAGTTTTCGGGCAGGTGCTGTGCGAAGCCGTCCTGTAGGCCGCCGTAATTGAAGGTTTGCATGTCCTGGAGTGTGCTGTAGCCCGGGTGATTCATGACCACATCCACGAGTACACGGATATCGCGGCTGTGCGCTTCCTGAATGAGCGTCTTGAGCTCTGCCTCGGTGCCAAAATTCTCGTCCAGCCGGGTAAAGTCGAGGCCATAGTAGCCATGGTAGGCATAGTGCTTGAAGTCACCACGGTCGCCGCCGCCGACCCAACCGTGGATCTGCTCGAAAGGCGGTGTGATCCAGACGGCATTGACGCCGAGTGCTTTCAGATAATCGAGTTTCTGTGTCAATCCCACTAGATCGCCGCCATGAAAGGTGCCGATCTCTTCCTCGCCGTCTGGTTTGCGGCCATAGCTATTGTCGTTGTCCGTTCGTCCATTGGCGAAGCGGTCTGTGACGACGAAATACACGGTTGCACCTTTCCAGGTGAAGGATGCTGTGGTGTTTTCGACAGGTTCGAGCAGGAGCAGGCCTTCTGCCGTAGCGGCTGGTGTCATGGTGACTTCGCCGTCAACGACCTCAGCCCGCATGCCGGAATAGAAGTCCCGGACCCACTCGCCGTCCTTGAACACCTCGCCTACCGACACGGTGACCGGGCCCTCACTGGCAAGGCAGATACCGTCTGCTTCGACTGGACTGTCGGTCGGCGGTGCGGGTGTCGCCACCGTCTTCGCTGGCGCTGGCGTCACACGGAAATGGGGGGCATCACCCTGATCAAGGCGAATCTGATAGCGGCCATCACGCGGCAAGGTCATGGTGTAGCGACCGTCGAGCGTCTCGATGGGGACCTTCACGAAAGGCTTTACTGGCTGCGCCGAGGCCTGGCTATCGCCCCCGAAATCCAGCGTCAGCGTACCGGCTGAAAAGCTGCCTGTCGCTCGTCGAGACTCGTTGTCACCGTCCGTATACTCGAGTTCGACCTCCCCCTGATCGGTGCTGGCGCTCACCCATTGGTTGGGGTAAGGGCCCGTACTGGCGCAGCCGAGCAGGGCGCTGAGTACGACGACCATCAATACGAGAAAGGGGTACTTGAATGCGGACGACAGCATGGGGCACGGGCTCCGGTTTATTATGGTTATGTCTGCCCTGATACCGTAAATACTGGGTGGGGGCAAATGGATGCAGCCTCCATCAGAACAAAAAAACCGGGTATTGAGTAGGTGGAAATCACGCTCAACCCTACTCCCCCAATCTACGCCTCGGGTATTAAAATCAGGGCTGATGCAGTCTCGGCGCTTTTCGCGGAGCATTCGGGGTATTCGCAGCAAATTTAAGCGTTCTGACCGGCATTGAATCAGACCAGCGATTGTTTGGCACTGGCACAGGCCGAAAACAAGAATAAGCACTCATCAGAGGTAAAGCCACATGACTCCACGTTATTTCATCTGCAACACTATCGCCGCTTCATTGCTCACACTGGGCGCCATCGCCCCCGTCCATGCCGAGATCGAAGAAGGCAAGCTGGTCGTCTGGATCAATGGCGACAAGGGCTATAACGGCCTGCAGGAAGTCGGTGAGTGGTTCACCAAGGAAACCGGTATTCCTGTCGAAGTCGCGCATCCCGACAGTGCAACCGACAAATTCCAGCAGTCAGCCGCTACGGGGAACGGCCCCGATATCTTTATCTGGGCGCACGACCGTCTGGGCGAATGGGCCAAGAGTGGTCTGATTGCACCGCTGAGCCCTTCGAAAGCCGTCAAGGACCAGATCTTCGATTTCACCTGGGATGCCGTCTCCATCGATGGCAAGGTCTACGGCTACCCAATGGCGGTCGAGTCGATCGGCCTGATCTACAACAAGAAGCTGGTCGCCGAAGCGCCCAAGACCTTCGAAGAAATTCCAGCGCTGGACGAGAAGCTCGCAAAGGAAGGCAAGAAGGCCATTCTGTGGGACTACAACAACACCTATTTCACCTGGCCGCTGTTGGCCGCCAATGGCGGTTACATCTTCAAGGACACCGATAAGGGCTATGACGTCAAGGACACGGGCGTCAATAACGAGGGTGCAAAAGCCGGCGCGAAGGTCTTGGCCGATCTGATCGAAAAGGGTGTGATGCCCCGTGGCGCAGATTATGGTGCGATGGATTCACGCTTCAACAAGGGTGAGCTCGCGCTGATGATCAGCGGTCCCTGGGCCTGGGCCAACCTCGAGAAGAGTAACATCGACTTTGGCGTCACGACGCTGCCAACCATTAACGGCAAGGCACCCAAGCCCATGGTCGGAGTCATGGCGGCTACGCTCAATGCAGCGAGTCCGAACCGCGATCTGGCCATCGAATTCCTCGAGAACTATGCGCTCTCTGTCAAGGGCCTGAAAATGGTCAACGATGATGTGCCACTGGGCGCTGTCGCCAACAAGGCTTTGATGGAAGAGCTGTCCAGTAATCCTCACATCAAGGCGACCTTCGAAAACGCCCAGCTTGGCGAACCCATGCCCAACGTGCCTGCAATGGGCGCGTTCTGGTCATCGATGGGACCTGCGCTGCAGAACATCACCGCCGGACGCCAGTCTGTCGATGATGCGCTCGATACCGCGGCCAAGCGCATTACCCGCTAGGCCACGTGCCAGCGCTCTGTAGATGAGGGAGACAGCTTGCGCGGGTTGGTGCGCGAGTCTGTCGACGATCCAGCCAGAACACCATTCTTCCCTGTTTCCTGCCGATGCCTGCAAGGCAAGAGGCAGGGCCGGTTCGGATACATCAAGCTCCCGCATCAGCCGTTAACAACGTACACTCAGTGGAGCAGTGCCTCACCATGTCTACTCAAGCGCTTTCCCATTCGGACTTTGCCAGCAGGCCGACCATGAAGCGAAGCATCATCAAGTTTGGTATCGCAGCCCTTATCATTGGGCTGGCGCTCTATCTGATCCTGGCCCTCTATGCCCAGGGTGAGTTCGTGTTCGCACTCTTGTTCCTGGTGCTGACCGGCTTCGCCGTCTTCGTCTTTTTTGACAAACGGCTCTATGCTCATCGCTATATCTATCCGTCCCTGGCGGGGATGACGCTGTTCGTCATCTTTCCGCTGCTGTACACCGTGGGTATTGGCTTCACCAACTACAGTGCGGATAACCTGCTCAGCTACGAGCGCGTGCAGCAGAACCTGCTCAGCCGAAGCTATGAGTCCGGATCCACTCGATACCAATATCAGCTTTTCGAACAGCCCGAAGGCTATGTCGTCTATCTCGAAGGCCCCACTGAGACCTTGCGATCGGCGCCGTTTTCACTGGACGCTACCGAGCCATCCGATCCCGTTCCTGTTACTTCGACTACCGATGCGCCGCTGGGTGAACCGCTGGCACTGCGTGATATTATCCAGTTGCGAAGTGCGCTAGGCGAGCTCGTGCTGGCCACCGAAGACGGCAGCGAGCTGCGACAGGCCAACTTGCGTGCCTTTGCTGCAGTGCACCCGCTGTACAGCTTTGGTCCGGACCAACAGCTGGTGAACAATCAGACTGGTATCAGCTATATCCCGAACCACGACACGGGGTTTTACGAAAGCGCAGAAGGCGAGCGTCTGGCACCAGGCTGGTCCGTTACCATCGGCTTTGGCAACTACCTCCAGGTGCTCACTGATCCGGGCATCCGTGACCCCTTCCTGCAGATTTTCCTCTGGACGATCGTCTTCGCGGTAGCCACCGTTATCTTCACTCTGGTGCTTGGGCTGCTGCTGGCAAACCTGCTGCAGTGGGATCAGATCAAGGGTAAAGCCTTCTATCGCACCATGTTCATACTGCCGTATGCCGTGCCAGCGTTCATCTCGATTCTCGTGTTCAAAGGTCTCTTCAACCAGAACTTCGGTGAAATCAACCTGATACTGGAGAACGTGTTCGGCATCCGTCCGGACTGGTTCAGCGATCCGGCGCTCGCCAGAACGATGATCCTCATCGTCAACACCTGGCTGGGTTATCCCTACATGATGCTGCTGACGATGGGTCTGCTGCAGGCTATACCGCGTGACCTTTATGAAGCGTCTGCGATGGATGGGGCAGGGCCAATCAGCAATCTGCTTAATGTGACTTTTCCGCTCATCATCAAGCCGCTGGTGCCTTTGCTGGTCGCGAGCTTTGCGTTCAACTTCAACAACTTCGTGCTGATCGCCCTGTTGACTGGTGGTGCGCCGGACATCATCGGCGCGGGTACACCGGCTGGTACGACCGACCTGCTGGTGAGCTATACCTACCGCATTGCCTTCCAGGATTCAGGGCAGAACTTCGGCCTGGCTGCAGCGATTGCAACGATCATCTTCCTGCTGGTGGGCGCCTTATCGCTGCTCAACCTCAAACTGTCCAAGATCAAGGTATAAGGAGACCACTATGGCCATGGTTCAACCCCCATCGACCAAATACCGTGTGTGGGCCTCCCACCTCGGCATGCTGTGTTTTATCGCCATCATCCTGTTTCCGCTGTTGATGGTCATCTCGATCTCGTTCCGCAGCGGTAACTTCGCGACGGGTAGCCTGTTGCCGGAGAATCCGTCGCTGGAACACTGGTCACTCGCGCTGGGCATCCCCTATACCGAAGCTGATGGTACCGTGCGTCAGCCACCATTCCCTGTGCTTCTGTGGCTGTGGAACTCGATCAAGATCGCGGTCGTGTCGTCGATACTGATCCTGTTGCTGTCCACCACGAGCGCCTACGCCTTTGCGCGCATGCGCTTCGGTGGCAAGAGCTTCATCCTCAAGTCCATGCTGATCCTGCAGATGTTTCCGCCGGTGCTCACGCTGGTCGCGCTGTATGCCCTGTTCAACCAGATCGGTAATCACGTCAGCTGGCTGGGCCTGAATACGCATGGCGCCGTTATCGTGGCATCGCTCGGTGGCATGGCCCTGCATATCTGGACCATCAAGGGCTATTTCGACTCGGTCGATCGTTCACTGGAGGAAGCTGCTGTGGTCGATGGCGCGACGCCCTGGCAGGCCTTCCGTTACATCCTGCTGCCCCTGTCGGTGCCTATCCTGATGGTCGTGTTTATCCTCGCCTTTATCATGACCATCATGGAATACCCCATGGCATCTATCCTGCTGGTGGATACCAACAAGCTCACCCTGGCGGTCGGGGCGCAGCAGTACCTCTATGAGCAGAACTATTTGTGGGGCGATTTCGCGGCGGCTGCCGTGTTGTCAGGTTTGCCGATCACGTTGGTGTTTCTCTACTGCCAGAAGTGGATAGTCGGCGGACTTACCGCGGGTGGGGTGAAGGGCTAACTGCCTAAGCCAGGCAAGCATTACAGGCGGCTCAGGCCGCCTTTTCAATCCCCGCGTTTCATCTCCCGCTTACCCCTCTCTGACATCACCAAATCACAGGCAAAAAAAGGTGATGATCATCAGACCATCACCACAAGCTCATCCCGCCTGAACAAGCTAAAACTTAAAGATCTACGCAGGGCTCCTTGTACAGACGGTGACAGGCGTCACCGTTCTCACGGAACAGATGACACTGGCGGGCGCTGAGGCCAAGCGCCAGGCTTTCACCTTCCTGTACCGGATTGCCACCGCTCGTACGCATTGTGAGCACCGAATCGACACCCTCCACATCCAGATGCACCAGCGTCTGGTAGCCCAGTCGCTCAACTACGGTCACCATGCCGTTGAATACCAGCTCGGCCTCGTCAGCAGAAGTGAAATGCTCAGGACGAATGCCCAGCGTGAGCTTTTCACCCGCGGTCACTTCCGAGCCATTTACGGCCAGCTTCAGGCTCATACCACCCGGCAGGTTCACCGTGACATGCTGGCTATCGCTGTCGAGCGCTGTGCAGGGAATGAAATTCATATTGGGCGAGCCGATGAAGCCAGCTACAAAGCGTGTAGCCGGGTAGTGATACAGTTCGAGCGGCTTGCCAATCTGCGCGATACTGCCCTGATCCAGCGCGACGATCTTGTCGGCCATGGTCATGGCCTCTACCTGATCGTGGGTCACGTAGATCATGGTTGCGCCGAGGCGCTTGTGTAGCTTCGAGATCTCGATACGCATCTGCACACGCAGTGAGGCATCAAGGTTCGACAGCGGCTCGTCGAAGAGGAAGACCTTGGGCTCGCGCACGATAGTGCGGCCGATGGCCACACGCTGGCGCTGACCGCCGGAGAGGTCCTTTGGCTTGCGCTCGAGCAGCGGCTCCAACTGCAGCAACCTGGCTGCCTCCGTAACCCGACGATTGATTTCCTTCTTGTCAGTCTTCGCCAGCTTCAGACCGAAAGCCATGTTCTCCGCGACGTTCATGTGCGGGTACAGGGCGTAGGACTGAAACACCATGCCCACTTCCCGATCCTTGGGCGCGAGGTGATTGACCTTCTGATCACCGATGAAGAGGTCGCCTTCGCTGATCTCCTCGAGGCCGGCGATCATTCTCAAGAGGGTGGACTTACCACAGCCTGAGGGACCGACGAAGACGACGAATTCGCCGTCTTTCACGTCCATGCTCACATTCCGTGTGACTTCGGCATCGCCGTAGCACTTGTAGATATTTCTAAGGGTGACGCTGGCCATATCCTGATTCTCGCTGTCTTGTTCTTATCTAGGCTCAGTTATCGCCAACTGTAGCGATACCGGCGCCGTACGCTGGTAAACGAACCTGACCCTGCTGCCATTCGCCGGACTCGACGCCTGGGCCATCGGTCACTGTGCTGACCTTCTGGCTAATCGGTATGGTGACCGGTTTGGCAGTCATGTTCAGCGCGATCAACAGATGTTGGTCGCCCATTGTACGGCTGTAGAGCAGCGTATCGGCAGGGCTATCGTGAAACTCGATGTCGCCCTGTGTCAGCGCTGGCTGACGGCTTCGCCAGGCCATGAACTCGCGGTAAGCCTGCAGTACCGAGGTCTCAGCGGCCTCCTGAACATCCACAGCCACGTTGTAATGCGCATGATGCACTGGCAGCCACGGCTTGTTGTTGGAGAACCCGGCATTGATGAGGTCCGGTTGCCAGGCCATCGGCGTGCGGCAGCCATCGCGGCCCTTGAACTCAGGCCAGAAGTTGATGCCGTAGGGGTCGACGAGATCCTTGAATGTGAGCTCGGCCTCGGTCAGTCCCAGCTCTTCTCCCTGGTAAATGCAGACGCTGCCACGCAGTGTCAGCAGCAGGGTCATGTACAGCTTGATATGCGCGTCAGACTGCGCCTGCCAGCGTGAAGCCACTCGCTCGACATCGTGGTTGCCAATGGCCCAGCATGGCCAGCCATCGGTCATCTTTGCTTCGATGCTCTCGACGGTTTTGCGGATGAACTCGGCGCTGTGCTGCTCGGTCAACAAATCGAACGAGTAGGCCATGTGGAGCTTGTCGCCACCAGCGGTGTAATCAGCCATGACCTGCAGCGAGTTGTCGTCACCGATCTCACCCACGGTCGTCGTGCCCGGATACTCTTCCAGCAGCGCGCGAAAACGCTTCAGGAAGTTCAGGTTTTCAGGACGGGTCTTGTCGTAGACGTGGCTCTGGTAGGCGTAGGGATTCTCTTTGCGCACGCCCATCGAGCCATCTTTGGCTTCCTCACGGGCTGGGTTGTCGCGTAGCTTCTGGTCGTGGAAGCAGAAGTTGATGGCGTCGAGACGGAAGCCATCGACGCCGCGGTCCAGCCAGTAGCGGACGTCCGCCAGCACCTGCTCGACGACTTCCGGATTATGGAAGTTCAGGTCAGGCTGACTGGCGAGGAAGTTGTGCAGGTAATACTGCTTGCGACGGCTGTCCCAGGCCCAGGCAGAACCACCGAATACGGAGAGCCAGTTGTTCGGTGGCGAACCATCGGCTTTAGGGTCCGCCCAGACATACCAGTCGGCTTTCGGGTTGGTGCGATTCAGGCGGCTCTCGGCAAACCAGTGATGCTGATCGGACGAATGGCTCAGCACCTGGTCGATCATGATCTTGAGGCCGCGCTTGTGCGCTTCAGCGAGCAGTGTGTCGAAGTCTTCCAGGGTACCGAAAATTGGATCGACACCGCGATAGTCGGAGACGTCGTAACCGAAGTCCTTCATCGGGGAGGTAAAAAAGGGCGACAGCCAGATGGCGTCGACATTGAGGCTGGCAATATAGTCCAGCTTCGCCGTGACACCTGGCAGGTCGCCAATACCATCACCATTGGAATCGTAATAACTTCGGGGATACACCTGGTAAATAACCGCGCCGCGCCACCAGTTGGGATTCTTTTGCATCTTGCCTCTCTTGTCCCGCGCCGGAAGCGACAGGCTTGTTTTTATGAGTGCTTTGATGGTGACGGCTGGCGGGTCTGAGTTCATCCTCCTGCCGTGGATTTTGCTGGCGTAGAGGGGGGGAGGGTGAGGGGGTAGGTGTTACTCCCCCTGAATCTTGCTCAACAGATCACGCGCCAGTTCGATGGCCTCCGAGCGCTTGGTGATGTTCTGCTTCTGATACAGGCTGCGGATATGCGTTTTCACGGTGGTGCCAGCCACCTTCAACTGTTCCGCAATCTGGTCGTTCGATAGCCCGGCGTGGATCAGACTGAGAATCTGCCATTCACGACGGGTGAGCGGCGAGGTGCGGATCAGCTCGGGAACGTCAGGCCGGTTGATGATGTCCTGGATGATGGCTTCATCCAGGGTGATGCGGATGGACTTGCTGAAGTCGCGCTGTTGCTTGGCGAGCTGAATGAGCCGTTCAGCCCGCTGCAGTTCCATGCCTTCGATGCGCTGCTCATTGATGAGCGCTTTCAGGATCACGATGAGCACCTTGCCCATGCGCAGGAAGCTGCCGACGGCACCGGTGGTGCTGGCAAGTCTCAAGGCTCGAGCAAGATGGTACTGGGCCTGCTCGCGGTCTTCCTTTTGCCAGTGCAGCTGCGCCAGTGCGATGTGATTGCGGTTGAGATCGGTTTGCAGTCCGAAGCGTTCAGCTACCGTCTGCAGGCCTTCCAGAATCGGCTGTGCCTTCTCGAGTTGCCTCAGGCTGATATAAGCCCGCGCCCAGTTGCGCGCGTTGCACTGCTGGAAGTGGTTGGTAGCCGTTTCGACGGTATACGCTGGTGCGATGGTGAGCCAGCGCTGGACAGACTCGGTGTCCCTGACAGCCTCCCAGTACGCCAGCATGGTGGTGTGGGCGTTGGCGAGCCAGTCGAGATGATAGTCCCCGCAGGCGAGCATCTTCTGGATCTTCTGCACATAGTCGGCTGAAAGACTCTGACGGCCGCGAGACTGAGCCACCTTGGCCAGTGAAATATAGCTCTGCACGTACCAGCGTTCACCCTGCGCTTCGAGGATTTCAATGCCCTTGAGCGCGCAGGTTTCAGCGTTGTCCAGCAGGTGCCATTCCCACATGATCTGGCTACGGATACGGTGCAGGAACTCGAGAATCGGCAGCTGGTACAGCTGATAGTCCTCGACATACTGGAAGGCACGATCCTGGATGTTGTAGGCCTTCTGCAGGAAGCCCTGGGCCACACTGATCTCGGATTGCTGGCACAGTGCCCAGAGCACGTTCTGATGCGCCCCGTGAGCCCGTGCCATCTGCTCGGTTTCCTGCATCCGTACCAGGGCATCCTTCAGATGGCCCTGCACAAACAGGGCTTCGCCCATCACTGAAGCCGCGGCCACCTTTGAGGTCGGGAGATAGCGGGCTTCATGATCCAGCGCCTCGTTCGCCAGCGCGAGGGCACGGGAGGAATCGCCATAGTTCATCGCGACTTGTGCCCGCACGGCACTGAACTCACTGTGCATGGTGCGCAAATCGTCTGCACTAAGGTTCTCTTCAAGTTTGGCCTCGGCTGCGGCCAGCCAGGCTTCCACTTCGTCAAACTTGTACTGGCTCTGTGCCACCCAAGCCCTCAACAGAGTCAGGATGGGTTCATTGGCGACTATGCTGCGATCGAGTGCGTCCAGACAGCGTTGTAGCATGGTGAACTGGCCCTGGGTAAAGAAGGCACGCCCCTGATCCAGCAGTATGTGCGTGATACGACCCGCATCGCCAGCAATAACGGCATGTCTTGCGGCGTCTTCATATTGCTCTAGTTCGAGCCAGGCATCACTCGCGCGCTGATGCAGGTGTAACACCTGCTCATGTGTTGAACAGCTCAGCAGATGCCGGAGATAGGTCGCGAAGAGGGGGTGGTAGCGGAACCAGAGCCCACTGCTATCCAGCGGAATCACGAACAGTCCGAGATTGAGCAAACTGCTGAGCAGCGCCTGGCCATCGCTGTCGTCAGTGACGCGCATGACCATGAAGGCATTGAAGCGATCGAGAATGCTGGTCCGCAGCAGGAAGGTGCGTTGTTCTGGCGTCAGACTGGAACGCAGCAGTTCGTCGAAATAATCGAACAGGTGCTGGGAGCCCTCCTGCAATTGCTCGACAAAGTTGTTGAAGTCGATACTCGTCGGGGCGCTGCTAGCCAGTAACTGGAGAGCAGACACCCAGCCTTCGACTCGTCTCACCGCACGTTCGATGCTTTCCCGTGAGACCTCGTAGCGCAGACGCTGCTCGAAATAGATCTGGGCCTCATCGGCGGAAAAGGCGAGATCCCTGGCGTTCAGTTCCAGCATGCGGCCCTGCATGCGCAACTGAGCGGTGCCAATCGGTGGCAGGGTTCTCGTCAGCAGCACCAGTGTAACGTAGGGCGGCAGGTGACGCAGGAGGAAGCGGACTGCCTGGTGAATCTCCTGGTTGCTGATGAGGTGATAGTCATCCAACACCAGATACAGGGGCGCACTGTCGAGCGGCAGTTCCGCGAGCAATTCGGTGAGGAAGTTCTGAATGCTGTCGAAGCCGGTGGAGGCCAGGGCGTCCAGCGTGGACTGACAAATCCCGGGCCTGCATCTATCCAGCGCCTGGGCCAGATAGGCTGCGAACTGAGCGACATTGTTGTCCTGTGCATCCAGCCGATACCAGGCGGCGTCCGCCTGGAGTGCAGCGATTCGTTCAGCCATGGTCGTCGTCTTGCCATAGCCCGAAGGTGCATGCACGAGCAGTAGCCCGACAGGCTCCGTTTCATGCAACTGGTCGCTGAATTTCTCCCGCGCCAGCAGTCCGGTGGGGGGTGTTGGCGGTGAAATTTTGGCGCCGATCAAGGTACGGCGACCTGGCTGGATTATTGTTGTCATAAGTACATCACAGTAAATCATGTTGTAAACTTTATTAAATAAAGTCTATTATCCCGCACAGATTGCACGAATATTGGTAAGTTTACTACGCGGATTGTTAGACACATCTGTCAAGCTAGCCTAAATGGATGCGCTTGAGAATGCGCATCGTCTGAAGATGGGAGCTCTGGCACATCGACAACAACAATTCCGCTGAAGCCTGGATCGTCATCGTGACTGGTCGGGCCACATGACGAAACGGAATGGAGGAAGAACAGCGGATGCATCATGATACTGACCCTACGGAAACCCGTGAATGGCTTGAATCACTCGACTCGGTCATGGGTGCCGAGGGCGTGGAACGCGCGGCCTATCTGCTGGAGCGCATGGCAGAACAGGCAAGCCGCGAAGGCACCGCCCTCCCTTACAGCGTCAATACCCCCTATCGCAATACCATACCGGCGAGCCGCGAAGCCAGAATGCCAGGCGATCTGTTCATGGAGCGTCGAATTCGTTCCCTGATTCGCTGGAACGCCTTGGTCATGGTGATACGCGCGAACCGACGTGAAGGTGATCTGGGGGGACATATCTCGTCATTTTCCTCCATCGCCACCCTGCTCGATGTTGGCTTCAACTACTTCTTCCGTGGCAGCGACGACAAACGTGAGGGCGACCTGATTTACTTTCAGGGCCACTCTTCTCCCGGACTGTACGCCCGTTCCTTCCTCGAAGGCAATCTCACTGAAACCCAGATGGACAATTTTCGGCGGGAGGTCGACGGCAACGGCCTGTCCTCCTATCCGCACCCGTGGCTGATGCCGGACTATTGGCAGTTTCCCACCGTTTCCATGGGGCTGGGGCCGATCCAGGCTATCTATCAGGCGCACGTCATGAAGTACCTCGACAGCCGCGAACTGGTGCCGAGGGAAGAGCGCAAGGTCTGGTGCTATGTCGGCGATGGCGAGTGTGATGAGCCGGAGTCACTGGGTGCGATTGGTCTGGCTGGTCGTGAGAAACTCGACAACCTGATCTTCGTCGTCAACTGCAACCTGCAGCGGCTGGACGGTCCGGTGCGCGGCAATGGCAAGATCATCCAGGAGCTAGAAGGCGTGTTCCGTGGCGCCGGCTGGAACGTGATCAAGGTCGTCTGGGGTCGGCTCTGGGATCCATTGTTCGACACCGATACCGAAGGTCGGATGCAGCGTCTCATGGATGAAACCGTCGACGGCCAGATGCAGAACTTCAAGTCCAACGGCGGCGCCTTCGTTCGCAAGCACTTCTTCGGGCAGGATCCTGAGGTGCTGAAGATGATCGAGCATCTGTCTGATGAGGACATCTATAACCTCAACCGTGGTGGCCACGATCCGTACAAGGTCTACGCAGCCTATCATGCTGCTGTGAATCACAAGGGTCAGCCTACAGTCATTCTTGCGCATACCATCAAAGGTTATGGCTTCGGCGATCAAGGCCAGGCGCAGAACACTTCGCACCAGTTGAAGAAGCTCGATATCGAAGGCATCAAGGCTTTCCGTGATCGCTTCGGCGTGCCGGTGCCGGATGAGGATCTGGAATCGCTGCCGTACTATCGGCCAGCGTCCGACTCACCCGAAATGCGCTACATGCGCCAGAAGCGTGATGCTTTGGGTGGCAGTGTGCCGCGCCGCCGCAAGGACAGTCAGCCGCTGGCTATTCCGCCGCTGTCCACGTTCAAGGCTCAACTCGAAGGCAGTGGTGATCGTGAGCTATCCACCACCATGGCCTTCGTGCGCCAGCTCGGTACCCTGGTGAAGGATAAGCAGATCGGCCGGCGGGTGGTGCCCATTGTGCCGGACGAGGCTCGCACTTTCGGCATGGACGGCATGTTCAGACAGCTAGGCATCTATACCGCCGAAGGGCAGAAATACACGCCCAACGACCACAGTCAGCTGATGTATTACAAGGAAAGCAAGCAGGGGCAGATTCTGGAGGAGGGTATCAACGAAGCGGGTGCCATGTCCGCCTGGATCGCTGCAGCGACCTCATACAGTACCAACGACTATCCGTTGATCCCGTTCTACATCTTCTATTCGATGTTCGGCTTCCAGCGGGTCGGCGATCTCTGCTGGGCTGCCGGCGACATGCGCTCACGTGGCTTCCTGCTGGGCGGCACCGCCGGGCGAACCACACTGAACGGTGAAGGCCTGCAGCATCAGGACGGTCACAGTCATCTGCTATCCGCCACCGTGCCCAACTGCGTCTCCTACGATCCGACCTTTGGTTATGAGGTGGCGGTGATCGTGCATCATGGGCTGAAGCGGATGTATCAGGACAATGAGAGCGTCTACTACTACATCACCCTGATGAATGAAAACTACATCCATCCGGCCATGCCCGAAGGTGTGGAGGACGGCATCATCAAGGGTATCTATCGGCTGGAAAGCCATGAGGCCGAGTCAGGTGAGAAAGCGCCACGCGTTCAGCTGTTAGGCAGCGGCACGATTCTCAACGAAGTCAGGGCAGCTGCGATTCTTCTCAAGGAAGAGCATGGCGTTGCAAGTGATGTCTGGAGCGTGACCAGCTTTACAGAACTGGCGCGGGACGGTCAGCACACCGAGCGCTGGAACCGTTTGCATCCCCAGGCCCAGCCTCGGGTGAGCTATCTCACCAGCTGCCTGGATAACTACGATGGCCCCGTGATCGCTTCGACGGACTACATGCGACTGTATGCGGATCAGGTGCGCTCACTGATTCCGGCGGACTATACCGTGCTCGGCACCGATGGCTTCGGCCGCAGCGACACCCGCGAAAAATTGCGCAGTCACTTCGAAGTCGATCGCTTCCATGTCGTGGTCGCGGCGCTGGGTGCGCTGGCCCGGCAGGGCAAGCTCAAGACCTCGGTCGTGAGCGAAGCCATCACCAGCTACGGCATCGACGCCGACAGACCCAACCCAGCCATCAGCTGAACCGAGGAGTGTAAGGATGAACACAGAAAGTATTCGCGTACCCGACCTCGGTGGTGCCGCTGAGGTCGAAATCATCGAGATCAGCGTCAAGGCTGGCGACACGATTGAAGCAGAGGATTCCATTCTCGTACTGGAATCCGACAAGGCGACGATGGAGCTGCCATCGCCCATGGCGGGGAAGATTGTCGAGCTGACGGTGTCCGTTGGCGACAAGGTCAGTGAAGGTGATGTGATTGGATCGATGGAGGCTGGTGGTGCTGGCCAGGCCGACGACGGAGAGGCGAAAGATGGACAGTCCAAGGGTGAAGAAGACAGTAGTCGTGAAGCAGCTGCCAGATCCGAAGCTGAACCGGGTACGAAATCAGGGGCGCAATCCGGATCCGGTGTGGAGCCGAAAGCTGAAGCCGAACCGAAGCCCGGCAGCAAGGCCGAGACACACACCGCGCCTGTAAGCGCAGAGTCCAATGCGAGGCATACGCCAGCTGCCGCGACGCCTGCCGATCAGGAAGCTGGCAGCGCACAGGTTCATGCTGGACCGGCCGTGCGGAAGCTGGCCAGGGAACTCGGCGTCGAGCTACACCGGGTAATAGGCTCCGGCCCCAAGAATCGTATCACCAAGGATGACCTGCAGGGCTACATCAAGCAGCAACTGCAGAACGCACAGGGTGGTGCTGCGACTGGTGGCGGTGCGCTGCCCGCGGTGAAGTTACCGGACTTCAGCCAGTTCGGCGACGTCGAGCGCAGCGCCATGAGCCGCCTGCAGAACCTCACTGCAGAGAGCATGCAGCGCAGCTGGCTCAACGTGCCGCACGTGACGCAGTTCGACGAGGCAGACATCACAGATCTCGAAGATTTCCGAAAGTCCCAGAAGGCTGTGGGAGAGGCGAAGGGCCTCAAGCTTACGCCGCTACCGTTCATACTGAAGGCTTGCGCCTACGCCCTGAAGGCGCAGCCGGCTTTCAACGTATCGCTGGATATGGACAGGCGAGAAGTGGTGCAGAAGCACTACATTCACATTGGTCTGGCCGTCGATACACCCGCTGGTCTGGTCGTGCCCGTCATCCGCGACGTCGATCGCAAGGGCATCTGGGAGCTGGCCCGTGAGGCACAGGAGCTGGCCGCCAAGGCGCGTGACAAGCAATTAAAGCCGGCGGAGATGCAGGGTGGCTGCTTTACCATCACCAGTCTCGGTGGGATCGGAGGAACGGCGTTTACACCTATCGTCAATACACCGGAAGTGGCGATTCTCGGGGTATCACGTGCGGCGATGAAACCAGTCTGGGACGGCAAAGCCTTCCAGCCTCGGCTAATGCTGCCTTTGTCGCTGTCTTATGATCACCGGGCGGTGAACGGGGCTGATGCTGCGAAATTTACGACGCTGCTGAGTCGATTGCTGGGGGATTTGAGAGAGTTTATGTTGTAGGGCGAGAAAAGGCAGTCGGATAATGAATCTCCTTGCAGATAACGGTTAATGGTAAAGGAGCATGTCACTTTTAGGCGACAGCCCGATCTTTATCGACCACACTGAACTGAGATTGTCTGCGAATAGAGGGGCGCTGTTATGACTCCAAGCGCGCCAGCCGTCAGGAGCCAATATGAAAGTACTGCTGAGCGTATTGTTCTGTGTGGCACTCATCTCACCAGCGGCCCAGGCAGAGAACGAGAAAGTCCGTGTTGGGTTCGTGAACGCCCTGGCGCCATGGGTGATCCCGGAGAGCAACAGCGGCATTCTGGTGGAGCTGTTAGAGCAGACTCTGCAGGCAGCGGGTTATGGCATTTCCCGTAATTACTATCCCTACGCCCGCCGAATTGTCGAATACAAACTTGGCCGACTCGATGTTATCTGCGATATTAATCAGGTCATCATCGACTCAGAGAAGCTGGATGGCTTTTACTCAGGCGATGTCTATGCCTATCAGAACTTTGCCTTTGCCCTGAAAGACAGAGGCTTTGATTTCAAGCAGGTGAGTGACCTGACAGGCGTCAGCCTCATGTCGTGGCAAGGCGCCACGGTGCGGCTTGGCGATGAGTACGCAAAGATGGCAAAGCAGAATCTACGATATCAGGAAGTCGCCGATCAGGCACTTCAAGTGAAGATGCTGCTGGGCCGGGTCGAAGTTGTGCAGATGGATCTTGAGATCTTCAAATATTACCTTGCTGAAGTTGGAGCCCTCGGCCGCTTCGACGCCGCGCGTGAGGTAGAGCGCTTTCCGCTCTTCGGAAAGAGCCGTAACGGCTTTATGTTTCGCAAGCGCGAACATCGGACGCCTTTCTCGCTCAGCTGAAGCGCCTCCAGGCGGAACGGCGGTTTCAGGAGCTGGTCGCACCGAACCCATAGCCAGCAGAACAGACCCTTGTAGCGCTTTGCGCACTCGAGCAACAGCGTACAGACCAAGCAGTCCAAAAAGCAGGCTATTGATCAACAAATCTCTGCTTTGGTTAAGCGCTCCCAGCCGGTCGAGCATTCGAATCAACACAAAATTATACATCTATTCGGTAGCCGAATTGTCCCTGACGCACTAGATTGACCTCTATATGTAGTATTTTTTCAGCTGTCGAGGACTCTGTGTGTTGAATGCTGACCTTCGCTCTGATTCTGTTGCATCTCACCAAAATAGTGATCATACATTGCGTCAGCAGACAGTCAGTAGCGACTATGACTTTTGTGCCAGATGGCCTGATGACATCGTGCGAGCTAGACCTTCTGGGCAGGGGTTCTGAGTGTGATTGAGCCTGAATTCACAGTGGCAGCACTGCCCGCCGATGAGCAGCTCCGGCTCGAGGACCTGTACAGTCTCGGTATACTCGATTCCGCAGCGGAAGAGCGGTTTGATCAGCTGACCCGGCTTGCACAGTCGGTGTTCGATGTGCCGATCGTACTGATCAGTATTATTGATACCAATAGACAATGGTTTAAATCCTGCCAGGGACTGGATGTGAGCCAGACGGGTCGTGATGAATCATTCTGCAGCCATGCCATTCTGGAAACTGACATACTTGTTGTCGAAGATGTCATGCAGGATAGTCGCTTTCGGTTCAATCCACTGGTCCAGGGAGGGCCCCATATCCGCTTCTATGCCGGTGCGGTACTCAGGGGCCGACAAGGCCACGCACTTGGAACCCTTTGTCTTATAGATAGACAGTCACGAACTTTTGACAGCCAGCAACGTGAGTTACTCCTCCAGCTATCCAAAATCGTCGAGCGTGAACTTAATCACGACATTCGGATCGGCGAATACCGCGATCTGATCTCGCGCCAGGCATTGTTTGATCCTGCTACTGGCTTGCCGAACAGGCGCCTCTTCATCGAAAGAGCCGGCCATGTTCTCGCTAAGCACGAAGCTGCGGCTGTAGTGGTGCTCGGGCTAGACGAATATACTGGGGCGGTGCTGAGTCTCAGCCCTGTAGACCAGACGCAAATGGATGCTGATCTGGCTGAGCGAGTGGAGCAGGTGTTTCATGCCGCATCCCATGTCGCATCGCTTGGAGAAGGTCGTTTCGCCGCTATATATCCAAGTTTTTCGTCCGAACAGATGGAAGGATTTACGCCATCAGCCCTTCGAAATGTGTTCGCGCGTCCCCTTGCACATACCCACCATAGATTACGCCCAACGGCAGGGATCAACATCGCTACAGCTGAAGCTCACGATATTGCTCAAATGCTTACCAGAGCTGAGCTGGCTCGCCCACGCAATATTAACTCCTATGAGCAGGCATTAGCCATTTACTCTTCCGACATGGGGGCCAGCCTGCAACGGACTTTCCTGCTTGGTACCCGTTTGCGCAGTGCACTGGAGGAAAGTGCCCTGCGGCTGGTGTATCAGCCGAAGATTGACCTGACCACGGGACATCTAGCTGGTTACGAAGCGTTACTTCGTTGGACGGATGGCCAACTAGGTGAAGTGTCGCCAGCTGAATTTGTGCCCGTGGCGGAGCGCTCAGAACTCATTCTGGAGCTGACCGACTGGGTCATGCGCGAGGCCGGTCGCCAGCTGAACGAATGGCGGGCACAGGACATGCCTTCCTATCCCATAGCAGTCAATCTCACGGCACACGATCTGCTCAGACCTGACTTTTCTTCCTGGCTACAGCACATCGTTGCGGACACGGGTGTCGCGCCTGCGGATCTGATCCTCGAGATCACCGAACGTAGTCTGGTCGATGATGTCGAGCTCGCAGCCGAGCACATGTTGGAAGCTTGCAGATTGGGCTTCGCCTTCCATGTCGATGATTTCGGCACGGGTTATTCTTCGCTGAACCAGCTCCACCGTTTACCGCTGAGCGCACTCAAGGTGGATCGTTCATTCGTCAACGAACTAGGCTGTGGCACCGGTGGCGAGACCGTCTGCCGCAGCATCATAGCCCTGGCGAAGAGTCTCGGTTTCAAAGTGATTGCGGAGGGTATTGAAACTGAGCAGCAACTGGCGGAGCTGCGTGCACTCAATTGTGACATGGGGCAGGGTTATCTATTCTGTCGACCATTGGAAGTCGATTCGGTTGAGGCGTTTCTAGCCCGATCTGACGCGACTGTCCGGCAGTGATAACCAGGCCGCAGGCCGCGGCTGGAAAGATGCTCGTGAGGGTTAATCTGCCAGCCAATAGCCATCGCGACCCTTCGCCTTCGCCTGATACAAGGCTTCGTCGGCACGCGCTACCAGCGTAGCTTCATCGATATCCGGGCCCGAGGCGACGGCGATGCCAATGCTGGTTGTAACTACAGTGCTCTGCCCTAGCACATCGAAGGGCTCACGCATGGCCACGACAATTTTTTCGGCGACGCGGGTGGCATCAGACGGGGGCTCAACATTCTCGAGGATGATCGTAAACTCGTCTCCCGCGAACCTGGCCACCGTGTCAGTTGCCCGTACTGACGCTTTCAGGCGTCGCGCAAATTCGGTCAACACAGCATCGCCGCCACTATGGCCGAGGCTGTCATTAATGCGCTTGAAATAATCGACATCGAGTATTATCAATACCAGCGGCGTGCCCGAGCGAGCAGCACGCAGACTGGCAGTATTGAAAGCCTCTCTGAATGCTCTCCGGTTCGGCAAGCCCGTCAGCGTATCCTCCCTTGCCAGGGCTTGGAGCTGCTGCTCATGGACCTTTTCGGAAGTGATATCAGTGGTCATCACATAGACACCGCGCACGCTACCGTCCTTGAAGTCAGGAATGCCCACGATTCTGGCATGACGACGTTCTCCATCGACCTCCATTTCGGTATCGAAACGAACATGTTCGCCGGCCAGGTTGCTATGCAGCTGCTCGCGTCCTGCTTCATACGCTTCGGGGCTCATTATCTCGCTCACACGCTTTCCGATGACCTCATTGGGCGAGATGCCAAACCAGAGTTTGTAAGTGGCGTTGGCAAAGCGGTGAACCTCATCGCGGTCAATATAGGCGATGAGGACCGGAAGATTATCGGTGATTGTGCGCAGACGTTCTTCGCTTTCAGCGAGTCGTAGCTCTCCCATCTTGCGATCGGTCATATCGAAGGCAAGGGCGTAGAAACCATCAGGCTCGCCGGACGGGCCGAGCTGTGGAATATACATGCACTGAAAGTGCCGGACAGACTCTTTCGTTTTGATCGTGTCGTCGAATACCACCTTCTTGCCCGAGCGCGCGGTTGCAATATGATGCGCAAAATTCCCGTAGTTGTCCGGACCATAAGCTTGGGCCACGGTTTCTCCGAGCAGTGCCTGTGGCGCCCGACCGAACAGAGCGGCGCCTTTTGAATTGAGGAAGGTGAATCGTTCGTCCCTGTCCACCTGTGCGATCAGCGCAGGGATGTTCTCGGTAATAGCACGCAGGCGTTCTTCGTTGCTGGCCAGCTGCCGGGCACTCTCCTTGAGAACCGTGATGTCCTGCATGGCCACCACGGCGCCGAGTGGCTCCCCGGTATCGGTCTGCATGGCCCGTGCGCTGGCCAGGAGAAATCGTGCAGGCTGATCCGGGTCTACCTTGACGGCCATCTCCTCCGATTGCACGATCTCGCCCTTGAGCGCCCTGTACAGGGGAATGTCATCCTTCTCCAAAAGCGTTTTGGCATCAGCACCATAAAGGCGGAACTCACGTGCCCACTCGTTGTCTGGCACGTTATGCGCATTCTGGCCATGGAGATTTCTCGCGGCGCGGTTGAACAGCACCAGCTCACCAGCCGAGTTACAAGCCACCACACCCACTTCGATAGTGTCGAGCACGGTATTCAATAGTGAACGCTCGCGGGCCAACGCATCCTCGGCTTGCTTTCGCGCAGAGATGTCCTGAATGAAGGTACCAAAGCTGTGCTGTCTGGCGGATTCAATCAGGCCAATGGTCATTTCAACCGGAAACTCTTCGCCATTGCGTCGCAAAGCGAAGAGTTGAAGCCGCTTACCTATGACGCCGGATTCAGAGGCGGGCGAGAAATGCTTCATGCCCCGCGCGTGGGCCTCACGGAATCGCGGTGGAATGATTGAGGAAGACACCGGTGCCCCCAAGATCTCCGCCTTGCTCCACCCGAACATGGTTTCAGCCTGTTTGTTCCAGTCAGTGATGTTGCCTTCGCTGTCGACCCCAACGAAGGCATCGAGGGCGGTATCGATCACTGCACGAATATGAGTCTCACTTTCGGTGAGTGCCTCTACCATTTCTCCCAACTCGGTAGTTCGTTGTTGGACTCTATGCTCGAGCGTGGCATTCAGCTCCAGCTGCTGTTGCTCCTTGTGAGTCAGTCTTTCGAGCAAACCGTTGAGCGCTGCTGTCAGGGTGGTGATTTCATGCGAGCTGTGCTGGACGCTGGTAATCGTTTTCGCCTGGCCCGCTTCTATGGCTTTGGCAGATAGAGCAATCTTTCGGAGTGGTCTGGTCAGACGCCTTGCGACCAACAAGACAAGTATGGAGAACACCAGCGCTGCCATCAGCCCACCGGTCAGGAGTGAGCGCTGCAATTCGGAGACCGGTGCGTAGGCCGTATCCTGCAGCTGCCGCACCAGCACGATCCAGCCAAAGCCAGGGTAGTTACGATATCCCTGGCTTTCGCTATAGCCCACCACATAGCGCTGGCCATCAGGCCAATTCTCGCTGACGAATCCGCCTTCGCCTGACCGCGCGCCCCTCACGCTGGATAGAGGCAACTGTGACCCCATCAGGTTTTTCGGGCCGAGTAGCACCTCTCCCTCGTTGGTCAGGATGAGCGCCTCACTGTCGTGCCGGGCGCGCAGTGTGCGCAATACCGACTCTTCGACCTCTTTGGCCCATTGCCAGCTCAGGTGGGCGCCCAGAACCCCTCGAGGCTGGCCAGAGGCATCCTGCAAGGGAAAGGCGACATCAAAAAAGCGTTTCGGTTCGTTCGTCGGGTTGGGAAGCAATTTAGCGAGTAGTACAGCGTCGTGTACATCCGAGAGATAGATGCCTTTGAACGCGTTCGAGAACCACGGTCGGGCAGACACATCAGCGCCTTGCAGAATGCCTGAGGTCGACGCCAGCACCCACCCCTCCAGGTCGGTGATGCCAAGCCAGGCATAGAATGGATATGTCTCCTGCAGCATATCCAGAACGGCCTGAAGGGACTTCGGGTCCATGTCCACCCCAGGCTGTGATAATCGCTCAGCCAATAACTGTATTTCGCGATAGCGCTCAAACATGCCACGGTCCAGCTTGTCAGTGGTCTGATGAGCCAGTTCGTACAGTTGAGCGCCGACGTTTTCCCGCGCGCGCTCGAGCGTAGCACCACCCACGAAGTGAACGAGTACCAGGGTGAACAGTAAAGTGAGTCCGGCCGTGAGCACCGCAAGCTGCTGACCCAATCCGAATCTTCCGGACGCATTCAATGGTTTGGAGTCTCCTGAAAAACGAATTGTAGTGTGTTATCAGGGTAGCAGAGTCTTTTCAGGAGGGGTGGGATGTGCCGTGCTGGGAACCGCCCTGCTGACTGGCTGTATCAGTGCTTGCACTAGCCCTGTCACGTTGAAGGCAGAGGCTCCATACCGGGGAGGGGGTTGTGGGCAGCTAGCCCTTAGAAGCTATCGTCGATCGGAGAGCAAGGTTCGTGACGTTCGGATTGCTGACGATTCTTTGGCATACAGACTGGCCAGGGCATCCATTCCCTTATCCTTCAGCAACCTGAGGCCAAGGCCCACGAGTTGATGCTGGCCCGATGTAAATGCCAGATGTGGTGCAGGCTCATCGTCATATCCAATCGCATCCGTAGGCTCGTACCACTCGTCGACCTCTGAGCGCTCAGCCAAGCGTTCCATGCGATCGATCACATACACTGCGATCGCGCCGGCAACCGCGCCCTTGATGACATTTGCCAACAGGCTGTTGGTGCCCCGGAGGCGTGACTGAGTCTGTTGCATATAAATCCCCACTGGGCGTGTCGTTCGAAATGCAGATACGATCAGGCGTAACTTCTGCACGGTATACTGGCAAGATACGATGCAGTCAGTGAATGAGGCTCAATGAGTACAATACTGCCTATATGGTTTTTGCCCGGAATAGTGGCTTTGGCCTACCTGATTCTGTTCCTGGTAGAGCGCTTCAACCCGCTACGTGTGCCGACGCGTGCGCTCTGGCCGCGTGTGGTCGTGAATATTGTCATTACAGCCGTGGCGCTCGGGGTGGCGGCCATAACGGTTCGACCAGCTGTCGAACATTTGCTGGCTTTGTCGCCAGAGCTATCATTTGGTTTACTGGCCATGATGGAGCTGCCTCTGGCGCTCGAATTTGTGATCGCATTCCTGCTGTTCGACTGGTCTTTCTATTGGTGGCATCGTGCCAACCATCGGCTGCCGCTGTTGTGGCGTTTTCACAACGTGCACCATGCCGACCCGGATCTGGATGTCAGCACTGCATTCCGTTTTCACGGCGTTGAGATCGCCTATTCAGCAGTGTTTCGTGTCGCCCAGATTGTGCTCATCGGCCCCGCCGCCTGGATGTATGTCATGTATGAACTGGTCTTTCAGGTCAACACGCTGTTTCATCACAGTAACGTCAGACTTCCGCTGCGCCCCGAGCGAATACTGAACCGCTTGCTCGTGACACCACGCATGCACGGCATTCATCATTCCAACTTCCACCACGAAACAGATTCCAACTACTCTACCGTGTTCTCCTGGTGGGATCGTCTGCATCGAACGATCCGTCTCGATGTGCCGCAGCAGGCCGTCACCATTGGCGTGCCGGGCTATTCACTTCCGGAGGATAATCGCGCTGCCAAGCTTCTGGGACTGCCTTTCCAGCGTCAGCGAGCGTATTGGCGGCGGTTGGATGGCCGGGCGATGGAGACCCGGAGCGATTCTGTTGACACAGGGCCGGTTGGTCGAATGCTGGAGTAGGTGTTTGAAAATACAGAGAACGAAAAGCGATGCCTGAACTCAGCCTCATCAAGACTTTGCTGGCAACGCTTCCACAGGTTGGCCGGGTTACCTGGATCGGCATTCGACCATCACGTGGCGCCCCTATGGTCGAGCTGAATCAGGCGGCCATCAAGCCTGGAACAGGCCTTGAGGGCGACCGCTTCCAGGGCCGCGCCGAAAGCCGCCGACAAGTCACGCTGATCCAGCACGAACACCTGCCAGTCATCGCTGCCTGCCTGCATCTCGAGCGGGTGGAACCAGCCTTGCTTCGCCGAAATATCGTGGTATCAGGTATCAATTTGCTGGCCCTGAAAGACAAGCGTTTCCGCGTTGGTGACGTGTTGCTCGAATACACCGGACTCTGTCATCCATGTAGCAAAATGGAGCAGCTACTGGGGCCGGGAGGATACAACGCTTTGCGAGGGCATGGTGGGATTACTGCTCGTGTGATCGAGGCGGGTGAGGTCAAGCGTGGCGATGACGTTGATGTTGGCGAAATTCAGACGAGGGGTAGCAATTGAGAGGCTGCTGAGTTGGACGTTAAATGGTCAATGCATAAGGTTGGAGCATTGCAAAAGTCTTCGGCAGTTTCTGTCGTTGCAATAGGTTCAGATACTCAGTTGCAGAGAATGGCGGATTTTTTAGGCTACTTCTATGCCTCCTGGCGGCCTCAATGACGGCACTCGCATTGAGGTTGAATAGATCGGATATGAACTCATCTGGGTGGATTGCGTTTAGGCCATACTGCGCGAGAGCAGTACTGGGAAAATCCTTCAGGTTGAACGTTACAATGGCCTCTGCTCGAGTCTGAATGGCAGCTGCAACTACATGCCGGTCTTCTGGGTCTGGAAGACTGATGCCACCAATCAAGCCTTCGAAGCCGGCGACGAGTGACCCAGGAACATGCTGATTCATGAGGTCGCGAACCTTGTTCAGCTTTGCGCGCTCCAGATCTGGTCTCTGGCTGAGCAGGTTGCGGATCCACTCATCATGAATGAGATCTGACCAGCGGGCTCGGAATTCACCGGAGAGCGCCAGGTACATCAGGAAACTTCGTAGGGGAGCAGGGTATAGCACGTTCGCATCGAAAATTACGGTGTAATTCGAGCTCATTCGTAGCCGAGCCCTAATTCCTGATCCAATGCGCTCAACTCCTCAAGTGTTGCTAGCCGCTGTGCCTCAAGATGCTCCTGATAATGGCGAACATCGGCAAATCGCACTTTTCGGCGATTCCCCGCATAGCTGAAAGGGATCTTTCCTTCATCAAGCAGTTTCACAAAGGTCGGGCGAGAGATATTCAGCAGGTCGGCGCCCTCTTGAGTGGTTAATTCAGAGTGCACCGGCACGAGTTTGACTGTATGACCGTCACCTAGCTCGGTGAGCACATTTACGAGCAGACGAAGAGCAGAGACAGGCATATTAACGAGATGTGCTACTCCCTCTGCATCAGTAATGGAAAGAGTCTGGGTGACGGCTTTAGTGGAAATGAAGGCCGACAACTCCTGACTGGAAACCTTGGCAATTGACGCTTCTTCTGCCGAAGGTAACATCGTTTGAAGTAGGTTCATTTTGGAATCCTGCAGAACATGAGAGCTCAAATATTATTCGAAATATTCGAAAATTGCAATATTCGCGATATCTGAAAGTGTCCTGGGAGTATGTATTTCATCGTGTAGTCAGATTGTTGGGGCAGTTCGAACTCGCTCGTCTGAACTCAGTCCTTATCCCCATCGGATTCTTTCAACAGGATAAAATGCTCGATCAACCGAATCATCAGCGTTTTCTGATCCGGCATGCTTTCAGCGACGAGCAGTGCTAATGCCACCAAAGTATTGTCGTTGATAAGTCGTTCTACCGGCCTGGCCAACAAACCTTCGTTTCGGCGCAGGTACCACAAGAACAGAAATGAACCGCAGCGCTTGTTGCCATCCGCCAGCGGGTGATTCTTGATGACGAAGTAGAGCAGGTGAGCTGCACGGGCGGCGATGTTCGGATAGAACAGATCGTCGCCAAAGCCCTGTTCTATGGTCGCAAGTGCAGAGGTCAGACCATCGCCTCGTAACTGCCCAAAAAGCTCAGTAGCCTCGCCCTTGGCAATCAGGGTCTGCTTCAACTCGCCAATAGCTTTCAAGGCTTCGTCCAGCGCCAGCGGCTGCATACCCGGTTGTTGGATGCCCACCTCCGCCAGCTTTTGATCATCGTAGCCCTGCAGGAGACTCCATGAGCGGGCGTAATCGCTAATGACCCGTGCGACAGCTTCGCCTTCTGTTGAGACCAGACCTTGGTTTGTGAGGGTGCGGCTGAGCAGGCTCACAGCTTGGTCGAATTCGATGCCGCGCTCAGTCAAGCGGCGTTGGTTGAGGGTATAGCCCTCCACCAGATGGTCTTTAAGAACCCGAGTTGCCCACTGTCGAAACAGTACACCTCGCTGTGATTTAACGCGGTAACCCACAGAGATAATAACGTCCAGTGAATAGCGGGTTACTGGTTTGTCTGAACGAGCAATATGCATTTTTTGCATATTGCTAACTTCGGGCAGCTCGCCATCTTTGAACACATTACGAACGTGCCGCGAAATGACTGACTGATCGCGGCCAAACAGCTCACACAGCTGTGCCTGGTCGAGCCAGACGGTCTCTCGATCTAGTGCCACCTCAAGGTGGGATTTACCATCCTGGCTGGTAAAAATCTGTACCTGTTTTTCGGTCATGACGCTGTCTCATCCAAATAATTATCCTGTGATTCCACAAAATGCTCAAACGCCGGATCGGCAAAACGCCAGACGCCGTGCTCACTGCTAAAGATGGCGTTCACCGGATGGTTTTTGAGCCGGTTGACTGCGTTCTGGACAGCTGAATTCTTGGCAGGGTCGAATTCCGGCCAGAGCGCTTTCAGCTTCGCCTTGTACTCATCACTGTAAAGGCCCGTGTGTTCGCCCCGAGAGATCATGATCAGCAAAGCTTTATCCATTGGGTGCATGCTTTCCCACAGCGTCATGAACTGTTGATTGTCTTCTTCGATAATGGCATCGGAAAAGCGAGTGACGCCTTCGTCAATATCGTGAATCTCTTCGAGCACCATCCTTTTGAGCAGATCGGTGAATCTTCCGGGTGCCCGAGCCATTGCCTTGAAAACTTCGTTGGCTTTCGTTTCATCAAGTCGTGCTCCACCAGTCACTCGACTAAAGACATCCAGCTCAAAGGTAACAAAAGCTTCGTCCAAATCGGGAAATTCGATGGTCGAGCTGGCGTTGTAGAAGGGGGCTTTCGTTCGCTTGAACAGCTGGGCAAGTCCTTCCTGACTAGAGCCGGTGAAGATACCCTTGACCTTGTGATCTGACCTGGCAGTCATGAAACTTCGGAGTGCGGCGGTAAAATCGCTGAAGTCGGGATCAGTGGCAAGGTGCTGTACTTCATCCAGCAAAAACAGTACCGGCTTGTCGGTGCTTTCAAGCTCGTCAAAAGCAGCTTCGACTATCTTCTTTTCTGCATGCTTTTTCTGTTGCGACACTTCAAGGGCGAGATTGCCTCCGAGCAGGTTTAAACTGGCTTTCAGGTTGGAATTGCTCAGTAGCCCTTTGAACCAGCTTTCCTGTTCCCGCCGGGCTGTCATGACGGCTGTGGCGAGCGCCGTTGCCGGGGAGGCCTTATCCCGCCAGAAATCGACATAGACGACGAGAATGCCTTGGGCTTTAGCCATAGGCGCAATATCGCGCTGAACGAATTCGGTTTTGCCGCGCCTCCGGGGCGCGAAGATAGTTACGCGTTCGGCCAGACCTTCTCTGAAGCTTTTCAAGATCCTTTCCGCAAGTTTGGTGCGGGGGAAGTGCCAGTTGGTATGCGACGAGGATGCCATGATATGCCCGGTTCGAGGATCAGTTTATTAGGAGTTAGTATCGCATATACTAATTAGTAAATTCAGTACTAATTGATAATAATCGTCTCGCCAGCGATGACGATGGCCAGATATCGTGCTGGACGCAGATGGCGACGTGCTCGCCGTTTGATCGCAGCAGCAAGCCTCTACCTACAGCATCTGGCGTGCATTACAGTGCTGTCTCTGAGGCCCGGGTGCCAGCCTTACTCGTCGAGACCGATGATTCAGGCTAGGCCCATTCGGTTAAGATAGCTTCCAAAGCTGCCGAGAGTGCGCATGCACTGTGGCGACAGACGCAGGGTGCAGAAACAAGTATCTGGAGCAGCCGCTACAATTGTCTCAATGAGCTGCGGGAAATCGCGCAGTTAGCTGAATCAGCTACCGGCTCTACTGTTATCAAGAGGTTGCAGTCGCTGCGGACGGCAACGCCACAGTCATCTGGCAGCAGAATGATATCGGCGGCAGTAGTATCTGGGCGAATCGGTACAACGGTTCAACAGTTTTCTGGGAGCCGCCATACAAGCTATCAACGATTGAGGAGCATCCGAAAGTGTCGGTCGCCGCCGCTGGTAACGTACTTGCGGTCTGGCAGCTGGAAAGCGACGTAGCTTCTACGCTGACGTCTGGAGCGCTCGCTACAGCGATGCGTTTGGCACGTGGAGCACGGCGGTGAAATTAGCCTGTGATGCCGGAAGTGGTGCTGAGCCAGAAATATTCAGTGATCCTGCCGGCAACGGCCTCACAATTTTCAAGGATCAAAACGCTAGACTCTCTATCTCGGGTGTACGCTTTGGCTGGATAGTGGCCCGGCCTTACAAGACGGACTTGTTATGAAGAAAGTTACATCGAAAACGTTAAACAAGATGATCGTGGCTTATCTTCTAGAGAGATATGCTCCATTAAATTTTAAAAAGAAGAGCGGGCTCGACTCACTCTATAGGTGGGAAGGCCAGGCTTATACTTGGCTGTGTCCTTTAACTCACCCAAGCTGGAGCAAAGAGCGTAGCGAAGAGTGCATTGAGATTATTCCATCAAGCCAGTTCGGCTTTATGATCCCGACGCAGATCTATCGGCACTTCATGCTCGATGAAGACCTGTTAGTTAAACCAGAATCTGCAGGTGGGATTAGACTTAATTATCCGTATCTATCGAACGGGGCGTTAACTCGTTTAGAATTTTTTCCGGAAACTTCGCAAGAGGAATTTCTCAACATAATCGGATCAGTGTTTGACAAAATTCTTGCCCGTCTTGCAGAGATCCGGAAGCCGACTGACGTATTAGCGATCTACCTCAATCGTAACGCGCATGGTAGCGCGGAATATGATTTGGCACATTGGAACGATTACACTGGGATACTGACAGGCCTGAACTATGCAGCCCTATACGGCCCCGAACATTACCTGATGCTTAAAAAGCGCCACTTGCCTTTCTTCAATCAATTTGATGATACCCTGGATATGAAAGTGCGTGCTTTGAAGATGATAGCGTACCTTGATGCAGTCGTTGCCGGAACCGAAACGCCACCTGCATGAGCTTTGTCTTACATCTTACTCGTCGACAGCCTCCATCTAAAACAGACCCCTGGGTCTGGCTGTGGAAGCTCATCGAGGCGCAAGAGCACAAGAATGAAACCTCCGCAGAGCTGACAGCAGTGCACGACGCACTTATGGTGGAGGCGGCAGCTCTTGTAGCTGCGACAGATGAAGTCGATGAAGCGACAATATGGAGAGATGGTCCGACTCAGCATACGAACTATCATGCTGAACACGCAATTATCAGCCCGGATGATGACTTCGTCCAAGAAATTCTCGACGCTGCTGTTCGCGCAGGCGCGCAGTATGGGGTCACGGTATGGGATATGCAGGAGGGCGTAATATATTTGCCCAATGGCCGACGAGTTACTGAAAATTGCTAAGCAGATGAGAGGAGCAGGCTTGAGCTAAGCGTAGCTTAACACTTGATCAGTGCGCCCAGCGTGTACGCATGGACCTTTGTAAAGCGCCCATTTACATAAGTTTCTATCTCCTCAGACTTCAGAGGCCCGTCGTAGTTAATGGACGCCTTAGACGGCCCGCAAACGTCTTCGGCCTTGGCACCAATGGCCTCGCGTAGTTGATTATTCCTCTGAAACGCGCTGCCATGTGCAATGATGCGATAGAGTTTTACTTCTTGATCCAACTTTTCTACAGAAGTCACGGCGCCGCAACCGGACAGGGGCACCGCCGCCAGCAGGCCCTTCAGGGCCGCTCCCAATATTTTCACTTTCATCACCCCCCGCCAAAATGATTCGTTCGAAGACTATCGTCGCCTATGTCGGAGAACCAACCGCAGCTCCTTTGATCGGGGCACGGTCCGATACGCCTACACGGCCGCACCGATAGTATTGGGCTCCATAGTTTCTCATTATCTCGAAGCTTAATCTCGACTCGGCAGTTTTGTATATCTCAGGCGAGGTGTGAGATGGCTTTTGCTTTGCACAAGAGATAAGAAGTGCTGCATTGGAAAGTAGTTGAAGAGCTCCGTGTCTGATCAGATAAAGATCACCGTCGGCTGTTTTCGTAAATTCAGTGAGGGGAAAAATGGTGGGCCCACCAGGACTTGAACCTGGGACCTGCCGATTATGAGTCGGACGCTCTAACCAACTGAGCTATGGGCCCTGAGACGCTGTCGTCACCCGATAAAGAGAGTAACCGCGTTTTGAGGAGGGCGGCATTATACCTGCTCATTCCCTCCACGACCAGTAGGCGCGCTTGTTCATTATTCCACCCGAAAGCGTCGATCACCGCACGTTTCCATGAAGTTTCCGCCCCGCCTCGTCGATATCGACGATCAGTCATGCATATGCCCTATGCTACGTTGCCCGCACTTCAATCGTCATACAATTTAACAAGAGAGCGATGGAATGCGTTTACTTACTCCAGTAAAGATCATGGCCGCCAGTCTGTTTCTACTCAGCCTGAGCCTCGCCGCCCACGCGGGGTTCACCGTTTCGGGTAGCCGACTGGTCGATGGCAATGGCAACAGCTTCATCATGCGCGGCGTCAATGTCGCCCACGCCTGGTACCCACAACACACTAATCAGTCATTTGCGAACATCGCTGGTCGCGGTGCCAACACCGTCCGCGTCGTCCTCGCCAATGGCGTGCTCTGGTCTCGAACGCCTGAGTCGCAGGTGCGTGACATTATCGCCCAGGCAAAATCCCGGGGTCTTATCGCGGTCCTCGAAGTTCACGACACCACAGGCTATGGCGAACAGTCCGCCAGCACCATCGGTCAGGCCGTCGACTACTGGATCTCGATCAGGAACGCGCTGGTCGGCCAGGAAGACTACGTCATCATCAACGTAGCCAACGAGCCCTATGGCAACAACCAGCCTGCCAGCGCCTGGGTCAACGGCCACACCAGCGCCATCAAGCGCCTGCGTGACGCTGGCCTCAACCACACCATCATGGTCGACGCCGCAAACTGGGGGCAGGACTGGCAGAACATCATGCGTGACAACGCGCAGACCGTCTTCAACAGCGATCCACGCCGCAACACCATTTTCAGCGTCCACATGTACGACGTGTACCAGAGTGACCAGAGCGTCAGCAGTTACCTCGACAGCTTCAAGTCCAAGGGCCTTCATCTGGTTGTAGGCGAGTTCGCGGCCGATCACTTCGGTAAATATGTCGCCGCTAACTCGATCATGTACCACACCCGCCGCCACGGCTATGGCTACATCGGCTGGTCCTGGTCCGGCAACAGCAGCGACCTGCGTTCGCTCGACATCGTCAGCAATTTCAGTAACAACCTGAGGTCCTGGGGCAACATGCTGTTTAACGACGCGGAGAACGGCATCGCGAAAACTTCGCGAAAGGCCTCAGTCTTCACCAAAACGCCTACGAATCCCCCAACACCAACCGGCTCTCTGGCTGGTCGCTATACCCTGCAGGCCATGCACAGTGGCAAGTGTCTGGACGTCTTTGCGGGCAGCCAGGACGCCGGCGCGAACCTCCATCAGTGGGATTGCCACTGGGGTGGTAATCAACAGTTCGATATCACCAATCTTGGCGACGGCAGCTACGCCTTGCGAGCCGCTCACAGTGGCAAGGTCGTCGATCTCGATTGGGGCCGGACTATCAATGGCACCAATATCCTGCAGTGGAACTGGACCGGGGCGAACAACCAGCGCTGGATCATCCGCGACGAAGGCAACGGCTATTACAGCCTGCGAGCGAAGAACAACAGCAATAGCTGCATGGACGTGATCGGCGGCTATCAGAGCAACGGCGCCAACGTCCATCTCTGGGCTTGTAACGGCAACCCCCAGCAGCGCTGGAAGCTATTCAAGAGATAAGACACCTCCCAGTGTCCCTTTTGGTTGCACGGACGTCCCCTTGGTTCGTGCAGCCACTTTTAGCGTAGTCATCCCTCCCCAGAATTCGCCTCGGCCATCCAGCAGTGTGCGGATGATCAGGAAAGTTGTATCCTCCCTTGAAATGCCTGCCTGTCCGGCAATCCTCAACAGTATCAAGTGGAGCCACAATGCCTAGTCTCACCAGAACCCTGTCCGCCTTTCTCGTCACCTTGACCTTGCTGTTGGCCGGTTGCGCCACCTCCGGTGGTGACAGTGCCAACAAAAGCGGCAAGCCTGACCTGAGCCAGACCATGTACCTGCGTGGCATGTTCACCTGGTGGGATGCTGATGATGCTTACAGGCTCAAGCGTGTGGGTGAAGACCTGTACATGGCTGAAGCCAAGCTCGAAGCCGATGGCCAGCCTTATGAATTCAAGTTCGCGGATGCCTCATGGACCCCTGGCACCAACTGTGGCTATCTGAACCCCGAGGAGAAAGATGTCGAGCTGGGCAAGAAGCTGATGGCGAACTGTTCTTCGAAGTTCGAGAACTTCTTCTTCATCCCGGAGGACACAGCCACCTACGAGTTCTACTTCGACGACTCTGGCGAAACGCCAGTCATCTACGTTCAGAAAGCCGAGTCGTAACAAGCAGGCGGAGTGACCCCCTTGAAAGATATACAGGCGTCGCTGGACACCGATCTCGCGCTCTTTGGTGCCGGCGGCGACCTGTCGCTACGCAAGCTCATGCCGGCGCTGTATCAGCTGGATGCCCAGGGCCTGCTCACGCCGCAGACCCGTATCATCGCCATTGCTCGCGAGCCCTACACCACGGATAGCTTCATCGAAAAGGTCAGCGAAAAGCTGAAGATGGGTAGCGATGCGCCATCCGATGAGGTATTCGAGCGCTTTACTGCGCGCATCACTTATCTGCAGATGGACCTGGCTGACGCCGCGAACTATACGACGCTTAACCAGCAACTGAACGAGCGACCGACGAACCGGCTTGTCGCCTATTACGCCTTGCCGGCCTCGCTGTTCGAAATCGTATCGCAGCATCTCAAGACCAGCGGCTGTGCCGACGCCAATACACGCATCGTGGCAGAAAAGCCCATAGGCCATGATCTCGAGTCGTCCTCCGAGGTCAACGATGCCCTGGCCGCCTGCTTTGATGAAAGCCAGATCTATCGCATCGATCATTACCTCGGCAAGGACACCGTGCAGAACCTGATTGCACTGCGTTTTGCGAATTCGCTATTCGGTAATATCTGGGACGAACGCTCGGTGTCACATGTCGAAATCACCGTGGCAGAGGAAGTCGGCATCGAAGGGCGCTGGGGCTATTTCGACAAGGCTGGCCAGTTGCGGGACATGGTGCAGAACCACATGCTCCAGCTGCTGTGTCTGGTGGCGATGGATCCACCGGCCGATCTTTCGGCGCAGGCTATTCGTGATGAAAAGGTGCGTGTGCTCAAGGCACTCGGCGAAGTCGATATCAGTACGGATGTCGTTCGCGGCCAGTATGGGGCAGGGACCAGCGGCGGTCAGCAGGTGCCGGGTTATCTGCAGGAAGAGGGCGCCAACAAGACCAGCAGCACGGAAACCTTCGTCGCCATCAAGGCGCGGGTGAACAACTGGCGCTGGTCCGGTGTGCCGTTCTATCTGCGCACCGGCAAGCGTCTGCCTGAAAAACTCTCGCAGATTGTCGTTCATCTAAAACCGGCGCCACACTATATTTTCGATGCGGCACAGGCCCATCTGGCGGGGAACCGTCTGGTCATTCGCATTCAGCCTGATGAAGGCATTCAGTTGCAGGTCCTGCTGAAAGACCAGGGCCTGGAGAAGGATCGTCGCCTCCGGGAAGGCCCGCTTGATTTCAGCTTCCGTGAAGAACACGGTGCGGCTCGCATTCCTGATGCCTACGAGCGACTGTTATGGGAGGTGCTGCAGGGCAAGCAATCGCTCTTCGTCCGCCGCGATGAAATTGAGCACGCCTGGCGTTGGTGCGATCGTCTGAATGAAGCCTGGGCTGACGCGGATGAGCCACCGAAGAAATATGCCGCCGGTAGCTGGGGGCCCTCAGCCGCCGTCGCACTGATCAGCCGTGATGGCTTCAGCTGGCATGATATGGAGTAGTCGAAGGCATGAGTTCATACGCACTGGTTGGTGACATCGGCGGCACCAACGCCCGTTTTGCCTTGATTGATCAACAGTTCGACCAGGAGGCCGATGCGCCACTGGCCGGCTCGGATCTGCACGGCGTGGCCACCTTGCCCTGCGCTGATTACGACAATATTGATGAAGCCATTCGCAGCTATCTGAAAGACCATTCAATCGATGGCGTGGCCCAGGCCAGCCTGGCCTTCGCCTGTCCGGTCAACAAGCCAGACATCGTCATGACCAACAATCACTGGCGTTTCAACAAGCAGGCCATGCGTAAATCGCTGGGCTTCGAGCGCTTTGCCATCGTCAACGACTTCACCGCCATGGCACTCGGCGTGAGCGTGGTCCGACAGCTGGGCGGTGATCTGCTGCGGCAGGTCGGTAGTGTCGACGAAGCGGCTGTTTCGCAGTCAGCGCCGCAACTTGTGATTGGTCCTGGTACGGGGCTCGGCGTCTCCGCGCTTATCAAGGTCAACGATCAATGGCTGCCGCTCGCCACCGAAGGCGGTCACACCAGCTTCGCGCCGACCACAGATCACGAAGTGGCGATGCTGAAAATCCTGTTGAGAAAATACGGCAGGGTCTCCATTGAGCGCCTGGTCTCTGGCAGCGGATTGCTGAATATCTACGAATGCCATGCCGAGCTGGCCGGTGAGCCTGTGCGTTATCATTCGCCGGCGGACGTGACTGCCGCAGCGCTAGGCACAGATCGTACGCCCAACCCTCTGGCGCTCGCCGCACTCAATCATTTCTGCGAATTGCTCGGCCGTGTCGCCGGGGATGCCGTCCTCACGATTGGCGCATTCGGTGGCGTGTATATCTGCGGCGGCATCGTTCCACGCATCATCGATTTCTTCACTGCCAGCCAGTTCAGAGCAGCCTTCGAAGACAAGGGCCGCATGACACACCTGCTCAAAGCCACGCCGACTTATGTCGTCATGGACGGGCTCGCCGGCCTCCGAGGCGCCGCCGCGGCGCTGAGCAATCCGTTTATCCGAAGTGACAGTCAGGTCCAGCCCTGACTGTCACTTCGTACCAGCCTGTATCGGGCTGTTTCCGCGGCCCTTATACGGCGCAGGCCTTTTCGGGCGAAGGCGACGATGGAGCGGAGAGTTATGGACCAGGACTGGTGGCGAGGCGCTGTAATCTATCAGGTCTACCCACGGAGTTTTTTCGATAGCAACGGCGACGGCATCGGCGATCTGCCCGGCGTCACCCTGCAGCTTGATTACATCCGCTCCCTGAATGTCGATGCCATCTGGCTCTCGCCCTTCTTCACTTCTCCCATGAAAGACTTCGGCTACGACATTGCCGACTACCGTGATGTCGACCCGATATTCGGCACACTCGCGGACTTCGATACCTTGCTCGCCGCGGCCCATGAACGAGGCCTCAAGATCTTCATCGATCAGGTACTCAGCCACACGTCAGACCAGCACGCCTGGTTCAAGGAAAGCCGCCAGAGTCGAGAAAATCCGAAAGCCGACTGGTACGTGTGGGCGGACCCAAAGCCCGACGGTACGCCACCAAATAACTGGCTGTCAGTCTTCGGTGGCCCCGCCTGGACCTGGGACACTCGCCGTAAGCAGTACTACCTCCGCAATTTTCTCAGTAGCCAGCCGGATCTCAACTATCACAACCCAGCGGTCGTTAATCAGATTCTGGAAGAGGTAAAGTTCTGGTTGGAGAAGGGGGTGGACGGCTTCCGCTTCGACGCCATCAACTATTGCTTTCATGACAAGCAGCTCAGGGACAATCCACCCAACACCAGGATTGTCACTGGGTCCATCGGCGTGCGGCCAGATAATCCCTACGCCTGGCAGAAGCACGAACACTGCAAGAGCCAGCCTGAAAACCTGGAGTTCTTACAGCGCCTTCGTCAGCTGCTAGACAAATATCCCGGTACCGCCTCACTCGGCGAAATCGGCTGCGATGACTCGGTCACGCGTATGGCTGAATACACCTCGGGCGGTAACAAGCTCAACATGGCGTACTCGTTCGACTTGCTCACCGAGGCGAAAAGCGCCAGCTTCCTGCGCGAGACTGTCGAAAAAATTGAGGCAGCCATCGACGACGGCTGGCCTTGCTGGGCCATTGGCAATCACGATGTACCGCGGGTGGGTAGCCGATGGGCCGACTTGTTGCCGGTGGAAGCGCCTGGTGGGGAAATGCACACGCGACAAATACTGGCTTGGCTATTCATGCTCACCACGCTGCGTGGCAGCGCTTGTATTTACCAGGGTGAAGAGCTCGGTCTTACCGAAGCCGAACTCGACTTCGAAGACCTGGTCGACCCCTACGGTATTACCTTCTGGCCCGAGTACAAGGGCCGGGATGGCTGTCGTACGCCTATGCCTTGGGATAGTGCCGCGCCCAATGCCGGTTTTACCGCCGGTCCGCCCTGGCTGCCAATTCCGGAACAACACCGTCGAGTGGCGGTGTCTGAGCAGACAGAGCGTGCCTCATCCGTGCTCAATGGCTATCGGCAATGGTTACAAGCCAGACGAGGTTTTCCTGCGCTCCAGCGAGGCGCTATCCGCTTTCATGATGGTCCCCCCGATAGCCTGTTCTTCGAGCGTGAGCACGATGGCAGCCGTTTGTTTGTGGCCATCAACCTGAGCAGAGAGCCTATTCAGACGTCCTTTCCCCTTACAGTCGAGCCTGCCGAAGCGCTGCCAGCGTTCGTCACGGCGACCTATGATCGGGATAAAGTGATGCTGCCGCCTTACGGTGTCGGTTTGGCAAAAATAAGCGCATGATTCCAATGAAGACTCGCTACAGCACAACAATGTATTCAGGAGGCAGAGAGCAGTGACTACGTCATCTTCCAGCTCGGCCCAGGCGCCCTCTAAAGCGCTCGCCGAGATTACCGCACGCATCGCAGAGCGCAGTCGCCCGCACCGTCAGGCCTATCTGTCTCGCATGCGACATTCACGTGATACCTTCGAGCGGCGCGAGAAACTCTCCTGTGGCAATTTTGCGCACGGTATAGCCGCCTGCAGCACCGAAGAGAAGAACACGCTCGTCATGGCAAATGCCGCCAACGTCGGTATCGTCACGGCCTACAACGACATGCTCTCCGCACACCAGCCCTACGAGCATTATCCGGAGCTCGTCAGACAGGCGGCCCGCGGCATGGGCTGCACCGCCCAGGTCGCTGGCGGCGTGCCCGCCATGTGCGATGGCGTGACCCAGGGTCAGGCCGGTATGGATCTCTCGCTACTGAGCCGCGACCTCATCGCCATGACCGCAGCGATTGCGCTATCCCATAACATGTTCGACAGCGTCGTCTGTCTCGGCATCTGCGACAAGATCGTACCGGGGCTCTTCATCGGCTCACTGGCTTTTGGCTATCTGCCGACTGTCTTCATTCCTGCCGGCCCGATGCCGAGTGGCATATCCAATAACGAAAAAGGCCGCATCCGGCAGCTCTATGCCGAAGGTCGGGTAGGGCGCGAGGAACTGCTCAAGGCCGAGATGGGTTCTTACCATACGGCTGGCACCTGCACCTTCTACGGCACCGCCAATACCAACCAGATGATGATGGAATTCATGGGCCTGCAGCTACCCGGCGGTTCCTTCGTCAATCCGGGCACGCCGCTGCGTCGTGCGCTGACCATCTTCGGAGTAGAACAGGCCATCCGCAACTCCGACAAGGGCACGACCTATCGCCCGATGATGGATGTGGTCGGGGTCGACAGTATCGTCAACGCCATGGTCGGCCTGCTCGCAACCGGTGGATCCACCAACCACACCATTCACCTGGTAGCGATGGCCCAGGCGGCTGGCGTGCTGATCGACTGGCAGGATTTCTCCGATCTCAGCAAGATCATCCCACTGATGGCGCGTGTCTATCCAAACGGCGATGCCGATGTGAACCACTTCCATGCTGCGGGTGGTGTCGTATTCATGATCCGCGAACTGCTCGAGCATGGCCTGCTGCACGATGATGTCGACACCATGCTCGGGCGCGGCCTCTACGACAATTACACCAAAGAGCCTTTCCTAGAGAAAAACTCGGCTATTCGCTGGGAGCCAGGTTCTCGACAGTCCGGCGATAAGGATATTCTCAAAACCGTTGCCGACCCTTTTCAGAAGGAGGGAGGTCTGGAGCTGCTCAAAGGCAATCTGGGCAACAGCATCATCAAAGTCTCTGCCGTGGCCGACAAGCACCGCCATGTTTGTGCGCCAGCCAGGGTCTTCCACAGTCAACACGACGCGGTGGATGCCTACACCGCGGGACAGCTGAATCAGGATGTTGTGGTCGTGCTCAACTATCAGGGCCCGAAAGCCTGCGGTATGCCTGAGCTTCACAAGCTGACGCCGCCGCTATCCAGCTTGCAAAGCAAGGGCTTCGCAGTTGCCCTGGTGACCGACGGTCGCATGTCCGGCGCTTCCGGCAAGGTGCCAGCGGCTATCCATGTGTCGCCCGAGGCGCTTGATGGGGGCCCCATAAGCCTGGTCCGAGATGGTGATATGATTGAGGTTGATTCATTGAACGGCAGGCTTATCCTCGAGGTGAGTGACGCTGAGCTCGAAAAGCGCAGGGCCGACGTCGTTTTGCCCGATCTGAGCGCCAACGAGTGGGGCTTGGGCCGCGAACTCTTCGCGCCAATGCGCGCAGCCATGAGCAGGGCTGAATCCGGTGCCAGTTTCTTCACCCAGACCTGGACTGACCTGACCGAAAAGACCCAGGAGATGGATCATGAGTGAACTTTTCTCAGCCCAGTTCAAACCCACTGAGGCACTGTTCAATCGCTCACCCATCATCGCTGTCGTCAGCATCGATAAGGCCGAGAATGCCGTCGCCATCGCACGCGCGCTGGCCGAGGGTGGGGTCGATGTAATCGAAGTGACCCTCAGAACGCCCTCAGCCCTCAAGGCCATCGAACTCATTGCTCGGGATGTGCCGGATGTGGCAGTAGGGGCTGGCACGGTCTGCGAACGCTCACAACAGCAGCCAGTGCTGGACGCCGGTGCCCAGTTCGCCTTCAGCCCCGGCGCCACCCTGGAATTGCTGGAAGCTTATCAGGATTCGCCAATTCCCTTCGTACCAGGTGTCGCCTCTGCCACCGAAGTGCTGACCGCGAAGTCCTACGGCTACAGTCATATGAAATTGTTCCCTGCAGAAGTCGTTGGCGGACGGGCGCTGCTGAAGGCGCTCGGCGCCCCCATGCCGGACATCCGCTTCTGTCCCACCGGTGGCGTCCGAATGGAGACCGCCGCGGATTATCTCGAGCTGCCCAACGTTAGCTGCGTCGGTGGTTCCTGGCTCCTGCCCGCCGAGGTCCAAAGCAGCGGTAACTGGGCAGAAGTCACCAGGATTGCAAAAGCATCGCTGGAACTATTAAGGCGCGGCTAAATTGCAGACATAAAAAAGCCGCTATCCAGCGGCCCTTGTAAGACAGGCAGCCAATGGAATGGCTGCCGCTGCCCGAATGCAAGCTCCTCGACCGTTCTACTCGTCGATAAAGCTGCGCAGGTGATCCGAACGGCTCGGGTGACGCAGCTTGCGCAGCGCCTTGGCTTCGATCTGCCTGATCCGCTCTCTGGTGACATCGAACTGCTTGCCGACTTCTTCCAGCGTGTGGTCAGTGTTCATCTCGATACCGAAACGCATCCGCAATACCTTCGACTCACGGGCAGTCAGACCAGCCAGAACGCGGCGTGTCGCTTCACGCAGGCCCTCGCCAGTAGCCGAGTCAATTGGTGACTCTGCCTGTCCGTCCTCGATGAAGTCACCCAGATGCGAGTCTTCATCATCACCGATAGGCGTCTCCATGGAGATCGGCTCTTTCGCGATCTTCAGCACCTTGCGAACCTTGTCTTCCGGCATATCCATGCGGTAGGCCAGCTCTTCCGGCGTCGGCTCACGACCCATCTCCTGCAGCATCTGCCGTGAAATACGGTTCAGCTTGTTGATGGTTTCGATCATGTGCACCGGAATACGGATAGTGCGTGCCTGATCCGCAATCGAACGCGTGATCGCCTGTCTGATCCACCAGGTCGCATAGGTCGAGAACTTGTAACCTCGACGGTATTCGAACTTGTCGACAGCCTTCATCAAACCGATGTTGCCTTCCTGAATGAGATCAAGGAACTGCAAACCACGGTTGGTGTACTTTTTGGCAATCGAGATCACCAGGCGCAGGTTCGCCTCGACCATTTCTTTCTTGGCGCGACGTGCCTTGGCTTCACCGATGGATACCCGGCGGTGAATTTCCTTCACATAAGGAATGTCCATCTCCAGCTGATCGCGCACGAAGGCGATGCGGCGCTGGCGACGCACGATTTCGTCTTTCTTCTCGATAATTGCAGCGGCCCAGGCACTGTTGTTGCTCTTGAAGGAGTCAACCCAGGTCAGGTCCTGCTCATTGCTTGGGAAAGTCTTGATGAAATCAGACTTCGGCATACGGCATTCGCGAATACAGATGCGCATGATCTCGCGCTCGTTCTGACGAACGGCTTCATTCGAGATCCGTACACGATGTACCAGCGCGTCATACTGCTTCTGGGCGAGCTTGAGCCGGGTGAACTGCTCACTCAGCGTTTCCAGTGCCGCCTGCGTATTCTTGTGATCACGCCCGTGCTTCTCGATCATCTTCTGAGCAGTCGAATAGCTCGCTGCCAGCGCTTCGAAGTGCAGCCGGGCTACCTCGGGATCAGGGCCGCTCTCGACTTCCGTCTCGTCATCGGAGTCGTCATCGGAGTCGTCATCTGTGTCGTCAGCCTCTTCGGCCGCCGCATCTTTCTTGCCGCCGTCCTTCTTGCCCTTGCCGCCAGCTTTCACAGTGTCGTCAAGGTCGTCCTTGTCTGCGGCCGGGGCGGGTGTCTGGTTGTCGATGGTGTCGTCGAGAAAGCCGATGATGATCTCATTCAGACGCGGCCCTTCTTCTTCCTGGCTCGCAGCGTAAGCGCTCAAGACGCGCTCCATGGTGCCTGGGAAGTAGACGAGGGCGGCCATGACATCGCTGATGCCTTCCTCGATGCGCTTCGCAATGACGATTTCGCCTTCGCGGGTCAGCAGTTCTACAGTGCCCATTTCACGCATGTACATGCGGACGGGGTCGGTGGTGCGGCCTGCGTCGCTTTCGACCGAGGCCAGGGCTGCAGCAGCCTCTGCAGCGGCAGAGTCATCAGCAGCGTCGCCATCGCTCATCAGCAGCGATTCGGCATCGGGCGTCTCCTCGCAGACGAGAATGCCCATGTCGTTGATCATGCGGATGATGTCTTCAACCTGATCAGGATCGGCTATGTCTTCCGGCAGGTGGTCGTTGACCTCTGCATAAGTGAGATAGCCCTGCTCCTTGCCACGAGCGATCAGCTCTTTCAAACGAGACTTGCGGGTGTTTACCGACATATGAACCCTATTCAATTGGATGTACGCGGACTGCCGTCCACCGCGCCAGAGCAGAACCTAACAACACTTGAACAAACTGATCAAACCGATCAATATAAGGCTGTAAAACCTGTGCTTTGTTGCCAAGGTTGTCGTCAGGAGCGCTTCAGTCGCTGCAATTCGGACAGTCTTTTCTTGCTTACGTATACCCGTGTGTGTGTGCGAGCAAAAATTAGCCGGGCATTATACCGCCGACCGTGTCTGTACTCCAGTAACTTATTCTGTTACCAGTTTCTCTGCTCCTGATCCTTACGTTCCATCTATGCCTCAGGTTCAGGCACATCAAAGGCTTATTTCGATATCCCAGTTATGGGTCCGGCCTTTGATTAATTCAACCGCGAGGCGTCATAGTTCTGCAATAAGCCGCTTGTATTGAGCCTTGAGCTCGGCATCCGCCGGATCCAGCCGCATGGCCTGCTCAACTCTGAGCAGCGTGCTACGAGTATAGCTACGTTTCATTTGAGCAAGCGTATCCTGCAGCTGCTGTTCGAGCATGCTGCCTTCCGGCAGGCTTGAGCCGGTGTCCAGCGCGGGCAGGTCAAACAGGTAATGCAGTCGCTCCGCCAGGTCAGGGTTGCAGCCCAGCGCGTAGAGAAGGTCTGCCGTACTGCCGATTTCCATGTCTCTCAGCCATTGCGCGAAACCCAAAGCATCCCGTTCAGCTGCCTCTTCTACATCGAAGTCGGCCATGGTGCCGGCACGGGCCGCGCACGCAGGATCCTGCAGAAGACAAGACACCAGGGAGCGGGCCATTGGTGTTGCCCTGTTGGTCCGCGATCCCTCCATCAACTGGCTGAAACTCAGCGTGGGCGCCTGTGGGCGTCGCTTGAACCGATCGTAGCCACCTCCGCCATGGCCGCTATTGCCGCCGCCCCCGTTTCCTCTGCCTTTATAGGCGCTCTTACCGCCTGCGCCCTGATACCCATGTTGATCCCTCGTGGCTTTCCAGAGGTCCTCGCGCAGACTGTTATGCAGGGTCGGTGCGGTCTGACGGTTGATCAGATTCAGCATTTCGGTGCCGCGCTTGTACAACAGGCTCTTGCTCTCCGCGAGCGAAAGATCAAGATTCTGTCCTAGTACACGAAACAGGAAGAGCGAGAGCGGCAGGGCTTCGTCAAGGGCCTCAGCCATGGCTTCACCGCCGATCCGGCGTACATGGGTGTCAGGGTCTTCACCTTCGGGCAACAGCATGAAGGCCACCCGCTGGCCATCGTGCAGTAGGGGCAGGATCTTCTCCATGGCCTTCTTGGCGGCGCTGACGCCAGCGTTATCGCCATCGAAGCAGAACACGACCTCCTCCGACAGCGTCAGCAGGCGCTGCAGGCTGTCTTCGTTCGTGGCGGTGCCCATCGTTGCGACGGCGCCAGGGATACCGTGCTGCGTCAGGGCGATCACATCGAGATAGCCCTCCACCACGACGAGCCGCTCGACTTTGCCGAAATGCTGCTTGCTCTCCCACAGTCCGTATACGACCTGACTTTTCTTGAACAGCTCGGACTCGACGCTATTGATGTACTTGGCCTTATCGTCACCAAGCGTGCGGCCACCAAAGCCGATGGTTCGGCCTCGATGATCACGAATGGGAAATATCAGGCGGTTGCGGAACTGGTCGTAGGCAGCGTTGGTGTCGCCACGAAGCAGGCCGAGGCTGTGCAGAGCTGGCCGCAGCTTCTCTGTGGCACTGGCCTGAGCTAGCAGTTTGCCGGCTGAGGGCGCATAACCAATCCCATAGAGGGCCTGCATGCGCTGGTCGACACCGCGCTCCTGCAGGTAGTTCGTGGCGAGAGAGGCGCCACGCTGCAGTTCTGCCTGATAGAGTTCCGTCGCCAGGCTGGCTGCTGAATAACTGCTCTTGAGCTCATCATAGCGCTCACGATCCTGTTGTTCGCGGGGAACTTCCAGGCCGAGCCGTCCAGCCAGGTTTTCTACGGCCGAGACAAAATCGAGGTTGTCTATGCTGGTGAGAAAGCTGAGTGTATTGCCGTGGGCTTCGCAGCCATAGCAGTGGTAGTGAGGGAAGTCGCCAGTCTCATAGACGTGGAATGAGGGCGTTTTTTCATCATGGAAGGGGCAGCGTCCTGTCCAGGAGCCGCCAGCTTTCTTGAGATCCACCCGATCGCGAACAATGCCTACGAGGTCGGCACGCCGGTTTATTTCATCGATGAATGCGTCAGGTATTCGTCCAGCCATTGGCTTGAGGTTTCTCCAGACCAAACGAGCGCAAAAAAGGACAGCGCAAGGAGAAAGTCTATAGCAACGAGCGCAGGTGGACTAGGCGAGGGCGCCTTTGATTCGTTGGCTGACCTGACCCATATCTGCACGACCCTGAGCCTGACCTTTAACGATCGCGACCACTTTGCCCATATCTTTCATGGAGCTGGCGCCAGTCTGCTCGATAGCATCCTTGATGATGGCATCAAGCTCATCGTCTGACAGCTGCTCGGGCAGGAAATCAGCAATGACATCAAGTTCGAACTGCTCCCGCTCGACCAGATCGTCTCGTCCAGCCTTCTCGAACTGCGAGATGGAGTCGTAACGCTGCTTTTTCATCTTGTCGAGAATGACCAGCATGCGCTCGTCCTCGACTTCGATGCGCTCATCGACTTCGATGCGTTTGACATCGGCGAGGATCAGGCGGATGGCATTGAGCCTTTCCTGATCACGGGCGCGCATGGCGTCCTTCATTGCAGCCGTTAGTGACGCTTTGATAGACATCTTCAGTTCCGTATCGACTTGGACATCAGCGAAGGTGCTGACAGAAAGTACCGAGTGAAATTCAGCCCACAAGAAAACGAACAGCCATGGTAGTAGCTGTTGGAGCGGTTCTTCAGATTATCGGTCTGGCCTGAGGCCAGCAAATCTGCCGGCAGTGAGCCAGCGGATCAGCAATCAGTACAGGCGTTCGAAGCGACGCTGTTCGCGCTGAACTTTCTTGGCATGACGCTTGACAGCGGCGGCCAGCTTGCGCTTACGCTCTGCAGTAGGCTTTTCGTAGAATTCACGACGACGAACTTCAGACAGGACGCCAGCCTTTTCACAGGAGCGCTTGAATCGACGCAGGGCGATATCGAACGGCTCGTTTTCTTTCAATTTAACTGAAGGCATTTACACCACTCATGTTTCAATATTGGTTACAATTCAATTCCACGGAATGCTGCTGACCTCTCGGGTCTGTCCTCATTCCTGTACCCTGTTTCAGGGGCAGGAGGATTCTGGACGAACGAAAATCCATACAGTTTCTCGCAAGGGCGCGCATTGTAAACGCTGCAGGCACAAACTGTAAAGCTGCCGTGAAAAATTGATCAGAGTCAGAGACAGGGGAAAACATGAATCACGAGACCACCACGCAGCCAGAGACGCCCTGTTCATGAGGGTTCTGGGCATAGAAACCTCCTGTGATGAAACCGCGCTGGCCATCTACGGCCATCCGCCCGGCGAGGACAGGCAGACGGCCAGACTGTATGGCCATGTACTCCACAGTCAGATTGCCATGCATGCCGATTACGGCGGCGTAGTGCCCGAGCTGGCGTCACGCGACCATGTTCAAAAGATCTGGCCCCTGCTGGATACATTGCTCGACGAGTGCGAGCTCTCTGCAGGAGACATCGATGCCGTCGCCTATACCGCAGGCCCCGGTCTCGTCGGAGCGCTCATGGTAGGCGCCTGTTTCGCCACGGCCTTTGCCTGGGCCAGGCATCTGCCGGTCGTTCGCGTTCACCATATGGAAGGCCACCTGCTGGCGCCCATGCTGGACGATCCAGAATTGAAGCCGCCATTTGTTGCGCTGCTCGTGTCCGGCGGACACAGTCAGCTCGTGGCGGTGCATCAGGCGGGAGAGTACGAGTTGCTCGGTGAGTCGCTGGACGATGCTGCGGGTGAAGCCTTCGATAAGGTCGCCAAGATGCTGGAACTGGATTATCCGGGCGGCCCAAATGTGGCGAAGCTGGCTGATACCGGTGACAGAACGGCCTTGCGCTTTCCCCGTCCGATGACCGACAGGCCGGGTCTTGACATGAGCTTCAGCGGCCTCAAGACTTTTACCCGTAACGTGCTCGCAGAAGGCAAGGCGAGTCATGCCGACATTGCTGCGGCCTTTCAGGAAGCTGTGGTCGATAGTCTTGTCATCAAGTCCAGACGGGCCATCGAAGCCACTGGCTATCGCCAGTTAGTAGTGGCAGGCGGTGTGAGTGCAAACCGGCGGCTGCGCACTGTGATGGATGCGGCGGGGCGTAAGGCGGGCTTCGGCATTGCCTATCCGCGAGCCGAATTCTGCACCGACAATGGCGCCATGATCGCCCTGGCCGGCTATAGGCGGGCAATTGAAGGCGAGGGAAGGCACAATCTTGAAGTGCTGGTAACGCCCCGCTGGCCTCTGGCATCACTCATGGCTGACAGTCAAACCTGAAGAGGAGCTAGAGCGACTGTTCCTTGCCCTTTGCCAGCGCAATGATATTGTCCCGATGTCGAATGACCAGCACCAGCGAGAGTACAACGAAGAAGAGGGTGAACTCCGGATTGAAGAAATAGGCCACCCAGGGCGCCAGGCCGGCTGCGGCGAGCGAAGCCAGCGAGGAAATCCGTTTCCACAGCAATAGGGTCCACCACACTATCGCGAGAATCAGCGAAGTTGAAAAAGCCAGCGCGAGACCAGTGCCCAGCATGGTAGCCACACCTTTGCCACCCTGGAATTTGTGATAGATTGGAAGAATGTGTCCGAGTACTGCAGCAATAGCGACAAGTCCAAGGTACTCGGCCTCGAGCCCGGCCAGGCGGCCGATACCAACCGCGAGGGCCCCTTTCCCGGCATCCCAGAGGAGGGTCAGCGCGGCGGGAAGCAGGCCGCCGAGCCGATAAACGTTAGTCGCACCAGGATTGCGCGAGCCGCTTTCGCTGGGTGACGGTAATCCGAACATGGCACACACGAGATAGGCACCCATGGATGATCCCAGCAGGTAGGCCAGTGGAAGACAGATCATGAAACCGGTAGATACCATCGGCGCCTCTATACCGCTGCGTCAGAGCGTTGTTATTCAGGCCCTGGAACTCGACTGCGTGATTGGAGTATACGACTTCGAGCGTCGCTTCGAACAGCGGCTGCTGCTCGACCTCACCATGAGTACCGACTTCAGCGAAGCCATGAAGACTGATCGCCTGGATCAGACGCTGAATTATGCGGCCATCTGCGAGCGGCTCCAGTGTATTGCCCGGGCATCATCGTTCGCGCTATTGGAGAGGCTGATGGGTGACTTGGTCCGCTGTCTGCAGGACGAGTTCGGCATCGACCATTTTCATATGCGATTACGCAAGCCAGGCGCTGTGGCTGGTACAGCCTATGTGGGTATCGAGATTGACACCAGACCAGTCTGAAGCCGACATGATGTCAGCGGCTCGAACGAAGGTACTGACGGGATTCGGTATCGGTAGCAATATCGAGCCTGAACGCAATGTGCAAACAGCGCTCGCCGCACTTCGATATGAGTTTCCGGATCTGCTAGTTTCTCCGGTGTACCGATGTAAGGCCGTAGGCTTTGATGGCGATCCCTTTCTGAATCTTGTGGTGGCCACCGAAACTTCTCAAGCCTTGCCTGAACTGCAGGCAATGGTCAAGAGCCTGGAGGCAGCCAGCGGACGCAGTGGACAGGAGTCGAAATACTCCGGCAGGACGCTCGATATCGATATTCTCTTTTATGGTGGACTCGTGTGTAGGACTGAGCAGATTCAGCTGCCGCGAAAGGATGTGGTAAAATACCCCTATGTGCTCAAGCCGCTGACCGACATCCTGCCAGACTGGGTGCATCCCGAGCGTCTTTGCACAGCTGCCGAGCTATGGCAAGGCCTGGTCGACGCCGCCGAAAGCGAGCAGCGGCTGCTGCATAAACACGGTGTTGAGTTAACCGACATGCGGTTCGACCGAAGCTCGGGGTCGTTCTAGCGATTTGCCTCAAGCGCAGCCTGGACCAGCTGTGCCGTCGAGGGATCGAGCGCCAACTCGCTGGCGTCAGTTCCGCCTTCAAGTAACGGAAGGATGCTTGAGCACATCTGCTTACCGAGCTCGACACCCCACTGGTCGAAGGAATTGAGATTCCAGACCACACCCTGTACGAAGATCCGCTGTTCATACATGGCTATGAGCTGCCCAACAGTAAAGGCGTCCACCTCAGGTACTGTGATCGTGGTGCTGGGCTTGTTGCCCTGAATCACCTTGTGCGGCGCCAGCTGCTCGGCTTCAGATTCATTCATGCCCGCATTCAGACATTCCTGTCGGGCTTGCTCGAGGGACTTGCCGGTGAGCATGGCCTGACTCTGCGCCAGACAATTCGAGATCAGCATCCTGTGATGTTTCTGAATCTGCTCGATACCAATCCGCTCAGAAAGAGGTCGGCCGGTTTGCCGTGAACGCAATGGCAGAATGAAGTCGACCGGTACGACCCGCGTGCCCTGGTGAATAAGCTGATGGTAGGCATGCTGACCATTGGTGCCCGCGCCACCCCATACAATTGTGCCGGTCTGGGAAAAGACGGGCTTGCCATCACGCTGAACAGACTTGCCATTGCTTTCCATGTCCACCTGCTGCAGGTGGGCAGCCAGATCGTTGAGACCCTGATCGTAGGGAATGATGGCGTAGTTGCCGATGTTTTTGAAGTTGTTGTACCAGATGCCAATCATCGCCAGCAGGGCTGGCAGATTCTCTTCAAGCGGGGCTGTCAGGAAGTGCTCGTCCATCGCTGCGGCGCCCTGCAGCAGCTTGCGGAACAAGGGCATGCCGATCTGGCATGCGATGGGTAAGCCAATCGCCGACCACAGAGAATAGCGCCCGCCTACCCAGTCCCACATGGGCAGGATGTTCTCTGGATCGATACCGAAGGCCTGCGCCTTCTCAACGTTACTGGACACAGCGATGAAGTGTTTACCCAGTGCTTCCGCACTATCGTCGAGCGCCCCAACTGATGCATCACCAAGGAACCAGGCCCGCGCCGTAAGCGCATTGGTCAGTGTCTCCTGGGTAGTAAATGACTTCGACTGGATGATAAACAGCGTGTTGCTGGCCTTGAGTCCTTCCAGTGTGTTCAGGATGTCTGCCGCGTCGACATTGGCCACGAAGTGAACGCGAATGCCATCGTGCCAGTCAGGGCGGAGCGCCTCCACGACTACTTCGGGGCCCAGAAAGGAGCCGCCTATGCCAATGCTGACCACATCCGTAATCGGCTGCCCATCAAAGCCTGTCCAGCTGCCTGAATGCAGGCGTTGAACCACTCGCGTCATGCTATCGAGCGCAGCATCCACTTCACCAATGATATCGCCAAGCCCGCTCGCCGTCGGTCTGGCGCTGCCGCGCAGGGCAGCATGCAGTACCGCCCGCTGTTCGGTGTTATTCAATAGCTCGCCACCAAACATGGCCTTGCGAGCAGCATCAAGCCCGCTGTGCTTCAGCAGCGCCAGCAGTTCGTCGCGCACTTTCAGGCTCATCGCGCTCCGCGAGTAGTCCAGTGTGAGATCGCCGCAGCTGGCGGTCATATCACCGAGCCGGCCAGGCTCGGAGCTGAAATAATCGAGAATGCGGTCGGACACGGTGTTGTCAGCCTGTTGCTTCAGCGCCTCCCAGGCCTTCATGAATTCACGGTCCTGTTCTGGCGTTCTGAACGACGAGTCCATATCTGCTTATCCTTAAACGGCTAATCGTGACTTCGAATAATACGAATGTTATCAATGAGACGGGTCTGTCCAAGCCGCGCAGCGACCAGCACGACGATATCCTCATCACGCTCACTGGCGACGTCGAGGGTATCGGCGCGAACAATGTTGAGATATTCGGTCCTGAAGCCCTTCCGCGACAGGTTCTCCAGCCCTTCAGTCTGTAGCTGAAGGAAGTTCTTTTCCCCGTCTTCAATTCTGCTGGCTATGTGCTGCAGCGTTCGGTAGAGCTCGGCAGCCACCGGCCTGTCTTCCGCAGACAGGTACTGATTACGCGAACTCATCGCCAGGCCGTCGTCCTCCCGTCTCGTAGCGCCAGATACGATCTCGACAGGCATCTGCAGGTCAAAGACCAGTTTGCGAATCACAGCCACCTGCTGAAAATCCTTTTCACCGAAGAAAGCTACAGCCGGTTGAACGATATTCAGCAGAACATTGACGATTGTTGAGACGCCATCGAAGTGGCCTGGCCGATGGGCGCCGCAGTGATGACGAGTGACTTCGGGGACGGTAACCTTGGTATGGGCTTCAAGACCCCTTGGATACAACTGGTCGGTCGATGGCGTGAACAGTAGATTGCAGCCCGCTTCGACCAGCTTGGACTGATCATCAGCTAGGGTCCTGGGATAGGTATCGAAATCTTCGCCAGCGCCAAATTGCAGCGGATTGACGAAGATGGACGCCACCGTGAAATCGCATCGGCTGACCGATTGCTCGATGAGGCTGATGTGCCCGGCGTGAAGATTGCCCATGGTTGGCACAAAGCCGATTCTTGCGCCTTTTTGCCGAAATCGATCAAGGGTTGCCCGTAGGCCGGCAATATCTGCAGAGGTCTCCATGCTCAATGCCCTGACTCCACCGCTGCAAAGCAGTGTTCCGCAGCGGGAAAGCTCCCGTCCTTGACCGCCTGCACGTAGCGTTCGATGGCCTGTTGAATGGACTCGCTGCCATTCATGAAATTTCTGACGAACTTGGCTGGTTTACGTTCGCCCAGGCCGAGCATGTCATGCATGACTAGTACCTGAGCGTCAGTATCAGCGCCCGCGCCTATCCCGACGACCGGCACGGCCACGGATTCGGTAATTCTGCGGGCGAGGTCTGGTGGTACGCATTCGAGCAGCAGCATGTCTGCTCCGGCATCAACCAGGGCGTAGGCGTCTTTGAGCATGATCTCGGCGGCTTCGGCTGTCTTGCCCTGAACCTTGTAGCCCCCGAACTTGTGCACCGATTGCGGCGTCAGACCGAGATGCGCGCAAACCGGGACGCCCTGGCGGGAGAGCTGGGCGATAACGTCGGCCAGCCATCCGGTACCTTCCAGCTTCACCATGTGGGCGCCTGCGCGCATCAGGGTGGCCGCATCGCGGCAGGCCATCGCTGTATCGTTGTATGTCATGAAGGGCATGTCAGCCATGATGAAGGCGGTCTGGCTGCCTCGCGCCACGCACTCGGTATGGTAGGCGATCTCCGCCGTCGTCACCGGCACCGTGCTCTCTTTCCCCTGCAGCACCATGCCGAGCGAATCGCCAATCAGCAATACTTCGACACCTGCCAGCTCAGCCGTTCGCGCGAACATTGCGTCATAGGCTGTAAGGACCGCTATTCGTTCCTTGTCTGCCGCCATTTTCTTCAGCCTGGACAGGGTTATCCTCGGTCCGCTCATGTATTCTCCCCATTCATCCGGTAGGTGATCACCTCTAGACTAATGCCAATTCCTTGCATGTAAAGCGCTTTATGAGCGCCAGACCTGATCTGTCCTGTGCGGCCGGCAGCTCGGCAATGGCACGGCCATCAACGAAGTGTAGGTCAGGCTGGATTTCAAGTAAGGGTATGAGCACGAAATTGCGCTCTAGCATGGCATAGTGTGGGATGGTGAGTTCGGGCGTGTCCAATTGCCTGGCATCGAAAAGCAGCAGGTCGAGATCCAGCGTTCTGGCAGCCCATCGATGGCCTGAGCGTACTCTGCCAAAGGTCTGTTCGATGCCCTGCAGCGCCAGTAGCAATGCTTCAGGTGTCAGGGTAGTTGAGATGGAACAGACGGCATTGGCGTAGCGTGACTGGGGTGTACCGCTCCCGGGAAGCGGCTCGCTTTCGTAGGTAGAGGACCAGTCGGTGAGTTCAGCGTCGGGCATTGCCGCAATGCAATGCAGGGCCTGCTGCAGGATCTCGACCGGACTGCCGATACCCTGCATGGGAAGATTGCTGCCCAGCCCTATGTACACGCGGCTGGCGGTATTTGCTTCAGTGCGTTCGGTGTGGTGCACAGGCGCAGGTCAGGCTGGCTGACTAGCCATTATTCTGCGGCTTCCGTCCACGCCGTCGACGCGGTCGCTTGCGGCCATCGCCGTCATCCCGTCCTCCAGAGGCTTCGCGGCGTTCATTGCGCTGCTGGGCATGTTTTTCCTGAGCTTCATCGTGCAACATTTTGCCTTCATCAGACGAAATATAGTCCGTCCACCACTGACCTGCGCCTTCGGTATCTTCTCCAGCAGCTTCACGCAAAAGCAGGAAGTCGTAGGCAGCGCGAAACCTGGGGTGAAACAGGCAGGATTTGACGTTGCGCTTGCTATGACGCTCGAGTCTTGATTGCAGGCCCCATACTTCCTTCATGGGCAAGGTGAAGCGCTTGGGAATACTCGTAGTCATTAACTGCCTGGCTACTGTCGAATCGGCAGCAGCGAAAAAAGCATCCTGCGGCGCCACATCGGTGGCGAGCATTTTCCGATGCGCCTTCGAGAACGCTTCCCATAAAAATGCTGCATAAATGAATGCTGGCGTTACCGGCTTGTCTGCCGCCACTCGGCTATCGGTGCTGGCCAGTGCCAACAAAGCGAGTTTTAGGCCAGTGGGCGCTTGTGGCCCCTCTGCCAACAGATACTGCAGCAGGTTGAAGTGCTCGAGCTGTTTCCAGGATGCCTGGCCATAGCCAGACATGAACAGCTTCAGCGCTTCGTCAAAAAGTCTTGCGGAAGGCACGCCAGCCAGTAGCTCGCCCAACTCATAAATCGCGTCAGAAGCCGCCTTGTCGACAGTGAAGCCAAGCTTGGCTGCGAAGCGGGCAGCACGCAGCATGCGGACCGGATCCTCGCGATATCGCACGGCAGGATCGCCAATGAGTCGCAAGACCTTGTTGTTCAGATCCTCCAGACCATTTGCGTAGGCGTGGATGCTGAAGTCGGAGATATCGTAGTAGAGCGCGTTGACGGAAAAGTCGCGTCGCGCCGCGTCTTCATCCTGATTGCCGTAGGTGTTGTCTCTCAGAATCCGTCCGGTTTCTTCGTGGAGGTGTTCATCATCGAGATCGGCAGAAGCGCGAAACGTCGCTACTTCGATGATTTCACGACCAAAGCGAACATGGACAAGCTTGAAGCGACGACCAATCAGGCGGGCATTTGAAAACAGCCCATCGACAATTTCAGGGTGTGCATCTGTGGCGATATCAAAATCTTTCGGATGGCCGCCAAGCAGCAGGTCGCGAACACCTCCGCCGACGAGATAGGCCTGATAGCCTGACGCGTTCAGGCGATAGAGCACTTTGAGTGCGGCACTACTGATCTGCTTGCGCGAGACTGAATGCTGGTCGCGGGGAATGATCTGTTTATCTATGCCATGGGAAGCAGGCATGGCAGCCTGTGGGATAGCGGCCTGTGGCTGCGGTGCAGCAATACGGCGAGCGAATCCTAGAAGTTTTCGGAGCATGAAGGAGGTCTGTTTTTGTGCGTAAGAATGCCAGGACGCATAGTAAAGCAAAAAGCAAGCGGACACGAAGGAAAAACATGAAGGCCGCTCGAGGCAGCCCCATTGAAAGTGACCTTGTAGGTCGGAGAGAACAGCACCAAACCGGCTGTCATATCAATTTACAAGCAAAAGGCTTTGAACACATCGAGCAGTAAAACTCTTGGAGCAGGGAATTCGGTTTCTGTGCCGTTCTTGTTTTTGTTGAGGCTTTTCTTATTCCGAAACTGCTTCAGGAGCAATCAATCTGCTAGAAGGCCAGCATTCAAAACTTTCAGCTCGTGCCCGTTTATTATTGTTGGAGGGGCGTAAGACTCAAGTGAGTCATGTCTAAGTGCGTTGTTGTTTTTATTGGTGCGGAGTACATATTGTTTTTGTTTTACAATTCATTACATAGCAGTAACCAAGCCAACTTATAAATATCGTTGTAAAACAATTAGTTGAATAATATTGATTGTAAGTGCGTGGTAGGTCGATGTCCGAAGTGTTACCTATGTCCGCGGTTTATGTGTCTCCACTGTGTTCGCAGGTAACAAAGCGGGTTACCCCGATTTTTTGGGGCGAGGAATACTGAGACGCTGACGGCGCTCCCAGAGGTTTTTTCTGCTGATGCCCAGCTTTTTGGCTAACTCGGTTTCGCTCATCGTGTCCTGGTTTTCGAGGACGAAGTGCTGAAAATAGTCTTCCAGGGAAAGATCGCTACTCTTGGCAGTATCAATTTCCTTGGGCATGTCGCTGCCGGTGGCCAATACCTCGAGATAACTGTTCTGGCTATCGTTGAAATCGATATCGAGCAGGTCGGGGGTGATACCTGGCGCTTCGGTCACGATGATCGCGCGCTCCAGCGCATTTTCCAGCTCTCGCACGTTGCCTGGCCAATCGTATGCTGCGATGGCCTGGCGAGCAGCCTGGGTCAGAGAGATCCCTGGTTTATCCATGCGCTTGAGAAGTTTTTGCAGCAGCTTGTCTGCCAGCAGGAGAATATCGTCGCCTCGGTCTCTGAGCGGAGGGATCTTCAGAGGCATCACATTCAGACGATAAAACAGATCCTCACGGAACTCATTGTTGCGCGTCATCGCCTTGAGATTCCGGTGGGTCGCTGCCAGGAGCCGAACGTCGACCTGCCTCGACTGCGTTGAGCCCACCCGTCTGATTTCACCTTCCTGCAACACTCGTAATAGCCGCGCCTGAGCTTCGAGCGGAAGCTCGCCAATTTCATCGAGAAACAGGGTGCCTCCATCTGCTGCTTCGATGAGACCACGCCTCGCGCTGGCCGCGCCGGTAAAGGCGCCCTTTTCATGGCCAAACAGTTCGGATTCGATCAGCGTTTCGGGAATGGCGGCACAGTTCACCGAAATCAGCGTCTGATCGTGTCGGCGACTCAGCGCATGCAGGGCCTTCGCCGCGAGCTCCTTGCCTGTGCCTGATTCGCCCTGAATGAGCACGGTTGAATCCGTAGGCGCGACCTTCTCTATGAGGGTGAACAGCTTCAGCATCTGCTCACAGTCGCCGTACATGAAGGATTTCACGCTGGCGCGTGGCGAGCCACCAGTGCTGGTGTCGTCATTCTCAACCGCTTCAGACGATACCGCTGAACCGGTACCGTTATGAGCAAGCTGGCTGCGCTGCCGCTGCCTGATCAAAATGGATTCAATAGCAGACAGCATTTCGTCATGATCGAAGGGCTTGGCAAGGTAGTCCACTGCACCTCGCTTCATGGCGTTTACGGCCGAGCGCATACTGGCATAGCTCGTCATCACCAGGACTGGGATGTCCTTGGCTTCCTCGATCAGACTCGTGCCTTCTCCGCCAGGCAAACGCACATCAGTAATGATGAGATCGAGCCGTTCACTCCGAATAGCCTCGAGCGCTTCGTCAAAATTGCCGGCTTCACTGACCGTGTAATCGTTGTACTCGAGCAGTTGCTTGAGTGCCGAGCGGATGACCTGCTCGTCTTCGACAATGAGAATGTTTGCCATAAAAACAGGTTACCGCTGTTCGCGTGCAGTTATATCAGCAAGAGGAAGCCGAATCTCGACCCTTGTGCCTCGCTGAAGACTGGAGAAACCAACCGAGGCTGGATCAGTGTTCGCTGGCGATCCACCGACACTTGATGACTCGGCGGATGGCGTGCTGACCCGTGTATCATCAGCAGGATATAGAGGGCTATGGTAACTGATCTTTCCGGAATGTTCTTCGATGATACGGTGAACAAGTGTCAGGCCCAGTCCTGTGCCCTTGTCGGGTCCCTTAGTGGTAAAGAACGGGTCGAAAGCGTGCAGCAATACCTGATCGCTCATACCCTCGCCAGGATCATTGATATGAATCACACTGGTGTCCGCCGTTCGTTCATGTTCGAGAATCGTGATTCGACTGTCGAGCCCCTCCAGACTGGCTTTCACACAAGCGTCCCGGGCATTTGACAAGAGGTTGATGAAAACCTGAGTGAGCAGTTGCTCGTCGCCTGCGACAATGCAGTCTCGCGGCAGACGGTTGTCGAAACTGACCCGGCCATCGATGCGGGATAACGACAACAGGTGAATGGCCTCTTCAACCCTGTCAGTCAGTACAACAGCGCCATTGTGGCAGAACTCCGGCGCATGTCCGCTGCGCGCAAAATTCATCAGTGAGTCGAGAATGTTCGAGATCCGACCCGTTTGCTGTCGTATCTGTGTAGCCACCTTGAGGACTTCCTCTTCGTCAGTGACCAGTCGCAGATTCTGGGCCAGGCAATCGATGCCAGTAGCGGGATTGCCAATTTCGTGCGCAACGCCAGCAGCCAGCTTCCCAATGGAGGCGAGGCGCTCACTATGTCGTACTTCGGCCTCAAGGCGCTTCACTTCAGTCAGATCCTCCACGACGATGACCTGTCCAAGGTCAGTTGTGTCGGCTCCGCCGATAGCGTTCTTGTAAACGCTCACCCAACACTGTCTGTCAGGCAACGACAGCATCTGCGCGTTCGCAGCACTTCTAGGCTCTTCGATGACACCGGTCAGCAACCCGCTCCACGGCTCAGGCAGGGCACTCAGATGAGAGCCGATCAGTGACTTTGCACTCAAGCCCGAGAGCGTTTCGAAGGCCGTGTTCCAGATGAGAATCTCGTTTTCTTCAGACACGGTACAGGCTGCGATAGGCAGGTTCAGGAGTATCTGCCGATGATAGCGCCGCAGGCGGTCCAGTTCGCCAGCCAGCCCGGTCAGGCGGTCGTGATAGCGCTCGAGTTTATTTTCGACGAAGGTGATGTCGGGTGCTGTTGGCAGATTGTTTGCGAAGGGTGGCGCTTCGCCGGTCAACAGGAGCTCGGGGTGCTGGCTGAGGGAAGTCTTGATGATGTCGCGTGCCAGCGCCGGCCCCAATAGTCCCGACAGGTTGGCCTCGAGCCGGTCCCTGAGCCGGCGCAGGGCGTAGGGCCTGCTTTCTTCGGCAGAGAGACCCAGCTCTCTGCAGGCTCGGCGAACCTCTCGGGCTGCTGTCATTTCGCCGAGCTGCGAGGCCAGCGCCGTAGAAAATTCTGCTACTGAACGTACGCTCAGGCTGCGGGGATTGCCGTGGGTAAAGCTGGTGAACGAGCAAGCCTGGGCGGCGCTGAGCTCGGCTTTCGTGCTGCGAAAAATCAGGGAGATAGACACAAAGATCGTAATATTGATGCCAAGCGCCAGCATGATGGCAACGTGCCAGTGCTCCTTAATATTGGCCACTACCGGATACAGCGTGTCTGAAAAGCGCAACCACTCGAATATACCAGCATAAGGCAGTGCGACGAGTGCGGCCCAGCTCATGATGCCTGCGATGAGGCTGAATATGATGCCGAGCCTGTTGGCAGTCGGCCAGTAGGTGACAGCCAGCATGCCCGGTAGCAGTTGCAGACTGGCAGAGAAAGACAGCAGGCCGAGCGTGGATAGCGTGACTGACTCCGGCATCAGTGTAGCCAGCACGGCCACCGAGATCATGAGGCAAATCGCGAGAATCTGCCGCCCTGTCGTGAGCCAACGATACAGGTTCTCCTGACTCAGCATACGGCTGGAGACGGGTTGGTAGGTGGGTAGAACCACATGGTTGAGTAGCATGCTGGACAGTGCGACAACGGTCACGAGAACGACCCCGCCAACAGCAGCCAGAACGACGAGCACTGTGAGCACCGTAACCAGTGGCGACTGCATCACCACGCCCAGCGCAAGCAGAAAGAACTCCGGTTCCGTGGGCAGGGCGAGCTTGATGCCAGCCCAGAGTACGACAGGAATCGGCAGTGCCAGAACCAGCAGCAGAGCCGGGAATAGCCAGCTCGCCCTGAACAGGGCCCGGCCGCTGGATGGGCCCATCAGTAGCATGTGAAACATGTGAGGCGTAGTAAGAGCCGCCCCAAAGAAAATCAGCAGTAGCGTGCGCCACGGTCCCTCTTCGAGGTGACGATCAATTGAACTGATGCGCTGTGCGCTATCTTCCAACCAGCTATCAAGCCCGGCGAAACCATCGAAAACCTGATAAAGCGTTAATAGACCGATCGTGGTAAAGCCCAGCAGTTTTACGAGCATTTCAAAGCTGAGGAGGGTGCTGAGCGCCATATCTGGCTTGCCCGTCTGCAGCTTGTTCCTGGCAATCACGATGACCAGAATGGTCAGACCAGACCAATAGGCCAGCATGAGCGCCCAGGCCTGCGTGGACGACTGCAGCAAATAACCAAAAAGCTCTTCGAGCGCCCGGAATTGCAGTACAAGCAGTGGCAAGGACACGAGCGCCAGAAAAACAGAGATGAGTGATCCGCTCCCCTGACTCCTATAGCGGAAGGTAAACAGGTCCGCGATACTCGTGAGCTGATAGGTCCTGCAGATTTCGAGTAGCGGCGTCAGCAAGACCGGTGCGAGCAGATAGCACCCGCTGATCCCCAGGTAAATGGCAAGGAAGCCGTAGCCAGATTCATAGGCAGTGCCCACCGCTCCCAAAAAAGCCCATGCACTGGCATAGACGCCGAGAGGAAGAACAAACAATAGGGAAGAGACGACGCCTCGGCCCTGAATTCGCGGCCAACCCCTTCCCCCCGCAACGCCAACGAAGCCGACGCAGGAGAGATAAGCCGTGACCAGTATGGTCAACCACAGGGGATCAAAAATCATCTGTGCTTTTCCTGCTTTCAAGCAGGGCGGCAACGATGATCACGGCTGCCCAGATGAGATAAGGTCGGTACCAGCTGCTACCGGGTGCCAACCACCAGTCCATGACAATAGGCGACAGCAGGTAGATGCCGAAGACGAGCAGAAAAACGAGCCGGTAAATATACATGAATGCACTCTACTACGAGGTCGGCGGCTTCGCCATGAGCTGACGTACCCCCTGAAGCGCCCCAGGTTGCCAGGCTGCTATCGCCTGGCGTAGCAATGAACCCGGGTCATCACCAATCGAACTGTCAGCCAGTGCTCCCATACCCAGGAATTTCATACAGAACAACAGGTTCTGCATGACCCTGCGATCGTCAAGTGGCGGCGCTTTCGATTGCTTGCTCAGCTTCTGGCCTTGCTCGTCCACGATAATAGGGAAATGGGCGAAACTGGGCGGAGCCCATTGCAGAACCTGATAGAGCGCCTGCTGGGCAAAAGTCTCGCTGAGCAGATCCGTGCCTCTCACCACATCGGTAATGCCTGTATCGTGGTCATCGACGACCACAGCGAGTTGATAGGCAAACACGCCATCACGTCTCAGGAGCACCGGCTCCTCAACGATCGGCATCAGGGACGCACTCTGGAAGCCTTGAATCCGATCGGTAAAGTGAATTTCGCGGTTGGCCACACGAAAACGCCAGCTCACATCGGCTGACTGCCGACAGGGCTGATCACAGCGCGAGCAAGGTAAACATGAGGCCAGTCGAATGTCTTTCCGGCTACAGACACAGGCAAACACCGCACCGAGAGACTGGAGATCGTTGCATATCGCTTTATAACGAGTAATACGAGCTGACTGATAGACGATTGGACCGTCCCAGGTCAGGCCATGAGATTCAAGTGAATTGAGTATACTGGTGATATGTAACTGGCGACTACGGAGGGGATCGATGTCCTCGATTCGTACTTGCCAATCACCGCCCCGGGCCTTGGCGTCCAGGAAGCTGGCGACTGCTGCAATCAATGAGCCGAGATGCAGGGGGCCGGTAGGAGAGGGCGCAAAACGCCCTCGCGCTGCAGACAGGGCTTATATCCCTGTCTGACGTTCCTTGATTTCTGCAAGCGTCTTGCAATCAATGCACTGAGTGGCGGTGGGACGTGCTTCCAGTCGACGAATACCAATTTCGACACCACAGCTTTCGCAGAAGCCGTAATCATCACGATCAATGTTGTCGAGGGTTTTGTCGATCTTCTTGATCAGTTTTCGCTCGCGGTCACGTGTTCGCAGCTCAAGACTGAATTCTTCTTCCTGAGTGGCGCGGTCGCTCGGATCAGCATAGTTGGCCGCGTCCTCCTGCATATGATGCATGGTGCGGTCGACCTCTTCCATCAGTTCCTGCTTCCAGTTCAGCAGCATCTGGCGAAAGTGATCGAGCTGGCTGGAGCTCATGTACTCTTCGCCTTTCTTCGGCTCGTAGGGCGTGAAGTCGGTGAAGCCTTCACTGGCAGCCTGCTTGTTGGCCTTTTTAGTAGGCGCTTTCTTAGCGCGGGTCTTGCTGGTATCAGTGCTGTCAGTATTCTTTGCAGATGCTGGCATAAACTGCCTCACTAGATGCTGTGACCAAAAATAGCTGTGAACAGTACCCAAGGTATAAAAGTTTATCTTTCTCGCAGATGATATACCTGCGAATAGGATAGCCTCAAACCACCGGATTCAGGGGGCGCAAAATACCAGAAATCCCCCCAGGGGCCAACTGTTGTTACGTCGTGTACGTGCGACCAACCACTTTAGTCTAAGTCGAGGTGAGTAGCCAATCGCTTTGCAAGGCAGTCAATTTCGAGTAAGTGATCGCTACAAACGCTGATGACGGTGCTTTGCTCAGCTTCGGTGAACGGCTCCAGCGCCTTGATTTGTCGCTCCAGAATGGAAATATCAGCTTCTGCTGCATCCTTGCCCTGTCTCTTTCTGGCCTGTACTCGCTCACGCAGAATATTTTCTTCCGCCTGACACGACATGATGGCGAAGGGGACGCCATTCAGTTCGGCTACCCGCCTCATCTGACCCCTTTGCACTTCTTTGAGGAAGGTGGCGTCGAGAATGACCGAACGCCCTGCTTTCAATAACAGGTCGGCTGTGTCGGCAAGATGCGTGTATGTCTGCTCAGTCGATTCAGCTGCATAAATGCCAGCATCAGCGGAAGATTTCGTATTGTCGAGTGGCTTGAAACCATGCAGTCGCTTGCGCTCGACATCAGATCGCACACGAACCGCTTTCAAATGCTCGAGCAAATGGGTGCTGACGGTAGTCTTGCCCGATCCCGAAAGCCCCTGCGATATGATCAGAAACTGCCGGGGAATACTCATATAGCGTTCGGCGAGTCGCAGGTACTGCCGGGCCTTGCCGAGCTGTCGATCGCGCTCAGCAGCGTCTATGCCCTCGTTGCCGGCTGTGAAGAGCGCGATCTTGCATCGAACCATGGCGCGGTAGGATTTGTAGAAGTTGAGCAGGCGCACGCCTTCGAAATCACCCGTATCCTCGAGGTAGATGTTCAGTACACGGTAGGCCAGGTGATCCAGCCCGCGGTCCTGTAAATCCATGAGGAGGAAAGCGAGATCATTGATGGTATCGATCCAGCGGAAATCTTCATTGAACTCGATGCAATCAAACAGTGACGGCTTGCCGTTGATTATGGCGACATTGCCGAGGTGCATGTCGCCATGACATTCCCGTACATACCCCTTCTCCCTGCGGGACGCCAGTAGCGGCGTCAGGCGCTTGAACTCGCTGCCAGCCCATTGCTCGACAAGCTTGAGCAGTGCCTTGTCGGCGCCATCTTCGAGCATCGGTTCTATCTGTTCGAAGTTCTGCGCCATCGGCGCGAACACTTGCTCGGGCTTGCCAAAATCACGATCATCAGCCGCTATGGCACAATCGTTGGTGTGAAAATCGGCGATCTGGTGGGCAAGTTGTTTCATGTAGATCGGCAGTGCTTCATCTGCTGGATCCAGCTGGTCGAGCACTGAGGACGGGTCAAACTGACGCATCTGCACGGCGTATTCGATGGCTTCGCCGGAGGTATTCATTTCAGGTGAGTCTTCCGAGCCGCCAATGGCCACCACTTTGAGGTAGACTGATTCAAGAAGTCGGCGATTAAGTCTCAGTTCCTCTTCACAGAAGTGGCGACGTTGCGCCAGAGTAGAGAAATCCAGAAAGCCAAAGTTCATCGGCTTCTTGATTTTATAAACGAATTCCCCGGTCAACAGTACCCACGAAATATGTGTTTCCAACAATTGAAAATTGGCAACCGGATGATCGTATAATTCCGGATTCTGTAGCGCCTTGACCAGTGCTTCGCTCATAAATTCTGCTTGTCCGCTGTCTTGTAAGGTTCGAGTTCGCAGCGCAGAAGAGTAAACGATCGGTCTCTGCTTGCCTACCTCCCCGCATTTTCCCGTCCATCAAATGGAAAGCCCTTTCAATGGCAGAACGTAAAAAGACCGGCTCCAATGGCGGCAACAAGAAACGCGCCAAGGCTGGCGGAAAGTCCAGTGCAGTAGCCAAACGCTCCTGGACAAGACGGCTCTTGGGGCCGCTACTGAAATTGATGATCGTTGCCTTCGTTGGCCTGGCTGTATGGAGTCTCTATCTCGATATTCAGGTTCGCGAGCGTTTTGAGGGCAAGAAATGGCAGATTCCCGCGGCGGTCTATGCCGCGCCCCTCGAACTGTATGCGGGCGCTCAGATGTCCTTGGACGTGCTCGTAGGAGAACTGAACGCCTTGGGCTATCGAAAGGTGAGCCGGAGCCCTTCGCTCGGCCAGTATAGTGCTTCTGCCAGTCGGGTGAGCTTCGTGCCGAGGCATTTTGACTTCCCCGATGAGGTAGTTGCCCCAGAAGCGGAGCCCGCCACGGGACCTCAGTCGCTCACCGTGAGCTTTAGCAGCGGGTCGATTTCTGCCCTGGAGACCACGGCAGAGGGTCGTCCCGTCAGCTGGTTCAGACTGGAGCCCAGAAAAATTGCGGGTATTTATCCAAGCACGCAGGAAGAGCGCACCCTGGTCCAGCTCGCCGAAGTGCCGGATTTACTGATTCAGGCGCTGCTGGCTGTTGAAGATCGAGATTTTCGTGACCATGTTGGGGTCGCGCCGCTATCCATCATTCGTGCCATGTTCGCAAATCTTTCCGCAGGCAGGGTAGTGCAGGGGGGAAGTACCCTTACCCAGCAGCTGGTGAAAAATTTCTATCTCACGAGTGACCGCACCCTCACGCGGAAGCTGAACGAAGCGCTTATGGCACTGCTGCTCGAGCTTCACTATAGTAAGGATGAAATTCTCGAGACCTATATCAACGAGATCTTTCTGGGCCAGCACGGCGCTTATTCCATTCATGGTTTTGCGACCGCCAGCCGCTTCTACTTTGCCCAGCCGCTGAACGAGTTGCAGCCACACCAGCTCGCGTTGCTGGTCGGCCTCGTCAAGGGCGCCTCCTACTACAACCCTCGTCGCAGTCCCGCCAGATCGAAACAGCGCAGGGATCTGGTGCTGAAAGTGCTGGCCGACCAGGGTGTTCTCACACCCGAAGAACTCGTGAAGTGGCAGGGTATGCCGCTGGGTGTGCGAAAGGAGCCCGGCCGCATCACCAGCGTTTTCCCCGCGTTCGTCGATCTCGTTCGGCAACAGCTCAATGAGGAGTATCCCGAGGAAGTTCTGCAAAGCGAGGGCTTGAAGATATTCACTACTCTGAGACCTGAGGTTCAGCAGTCCGCCCAGCGTGCGCTGAGCAGTACAATCAAACAGAAATCCGCAGCGCTCAAACAGCCCGAGCTTCAGGGAGCGGTCATCGTTACTGACAAGAACAGTGGGGAAATCGTTGCCCTCACCGGCGATCGATCTGCGGAGGCTATAGGATTCAACCGAGCGCTAAAGGCGAAGCGTCAGGTCGGCTCACTGCTCAAGCCCTTCGTGGCTTTGACCGCGCTTGAGCAGCAGCCGACATTGTCTCTGGCCAGTCGGGTAAAGGACGAGCCCATCACACTGCGCTTCAAAGACGACTCGACCTGGACGCCGGCAAATTTTGACTCGACGAGTCACGGTGAGGTCTTGCTGCGCGAGGCGTTCATTCGCTCGTACAACCAGGCCTTCGTGCATCTGGGTTTGAATGTGGGGCTGAAGCCGATCATTGAAACACTGCATCGCTTCGGCGCCACCGAAAAGATGAATGCCTATCCAAGTCTGATCCTCGGCGCTGTGAATATGACGCCGCTGGAGATGACACAGATGTATCAGAATCTGGCTTCAGGCGGATTTTCTACCCCCATGCGAAGTATCCGGGTGGTCACAGATAGTGAGAACAAGGTGCGATCACGCTATCCCTACCAGGCCACCCGCCTGGTCGAAGACGATGTCGCCTATATCATTCAGTACGCGATGATCGATGTGGTTCGCTCGGGAACAGGGCGCTCACTGTACTCGGCATTTCCAGAGGACTATCAGGTGGCTGGCAAGACTGGCACGACCAATGATTTGCGAGACAGTTGGTACGTCGGCTTCAACGGCGATTATCTCTCAACGGTATGGTTGGGCAACGATAACAATAGCAACACCGGGCTGACAGGCTCGTCCGGAGCGCTACAGGTCTGGAAAGCACTCTACAAGGATTTACCGCTGACCTCGCTGATGCCCACGAAACCCGACACGGTGGAGTGGCACTGGATCAGTCCTGATGGCAAACTCAGTGCCGAGCGTTGCGCAGACAGTATTCCATTGCCATTCCGAGCTCAGTCGGTACCTGTTGAAGAGGCCGATTGTGGCAACGTGGGCGATGCGATCAATCGTTTCTGGCGCCGACTCGTGTCTCCACTAACCGATGAGTAAATTGCATTCATGAGCTTCCAGCCTTCACAAGAAATCTCTCGCATGTCCGCTACGACGTGGCGAATGACCAATCGCGCTGGCGTATTGAGTGTGCTGCTGGTGTTCCTGATATCGGGCTGCAGCTCATTCCAGGACACCTATGGGCGAAAACCGCCTCAACCAGCGCCCGAGCAACAGCCCGGCGTCGAGAAACCGCCTCGAGACGAGTCCGGTGTTTCACGCGCGCCTGAAGCGGAGCAGCCTGCAGAGCAGCCGCGCCGTTCGCGGCCCAGTGTGCAGATCGCTCGCGCAGAGCCGCTCCCGGCCGCGAACCATTTCATTCAGCAGGCGCGCACAGCTTCGGACCAGGGCAATTATTCACAGGCGCTGTCGCTGTTGGAGCGCGCTCGTCGAATCTCACCAGGCGCCGGCGAGGTCTATCTGGAAATAGCCGAAGTGCATATGAATATGGGCGACAGCGACCAGGCCAGACGGTTCTGCGACAAGGCCCAGTCGCTGTCGGGTGACGATGCCGAATTCAAGGCGCGAATCCGGCGAGTACTCAACCAGCTAGGCTCTGCATAGCCTTTTCTGCAGCGGCGATGGTCTCCTCAATGTCTGCATCGCTATGCGCTGAGGACAGGAAGCCAGCTTCATAACAGGAGGGCGCCAGATAGATGCCTGAGTCGAGCATGCTGTGAAAGAACTTCTTGAAGCGCGGCAGATCGCTCTGAACCACTTCTGAATAGCGGGTAACCGGCTTTGCCGCATTGAAAAAGAACCCGAACATTCCGCCCCGATAGTCGGTTGAGAAATCAATGTCGTAGCGGTCCGCTGCGGCCTGGAAGCCGTTCATGAGTGTCTGGCAGCCCTGTTCGAGCTTCTCGTAGAACCCATCTGCTGTCAGGTGCCTGATATTTGCCAGTCCGCAGGCCATGGCCAATGGATTACCTGACAAGGTGCCCGCCTGGTAGACAGGACCGATTGGTGCCAGGTGCGACATGATGTCTCTTCGTCCGCCAAACGCGCCTACAGGTAAACCGCCTCCGATGACCTTGCCTAAAGCCGTCAAATCAGGCGTTATCCCGTATGCGGCCTGAGCGCCGCCTTTGGCCACACGAAATCCAGTCATCACTTCATCAAATATAAGCACGGCACCGTGCTTTGTGCATACCTCCCGCAGTGTCTGGAGAAACCCATCCACCGGCTGGATGAAGTTCATGTTGCCAGCAATCGGCTCGACTATGATGGCAGCAATGTCGTCCCCGTACTCGGCCATAGCCGCAATCACCTGTTCGGTGTTGTTGTATTCCAGCGTGATGGTGTGCTTCGCCACGTCGGCGGGCACCCCAGGTGAGTTAGGCACGCCCAGTGTGAGTGCACCAGAGCCTGCCTTCACCAGCAGCGAGTCCGCATGGCCGTGATAGCAGCCTTCGAACTTTATGATCTTGTCCCGTCCAGTGAAGCCCCGCGCGAGTCTGATTGCACTCATCGTAGCCTCTGTGCCGGAATTGACCATGCGTACCATGTCGATTGAGGGCATGAGACTGCAGATCAGTTCGGCCATTTCAATTTCAATCTCAGTGGGCGCCCCGAAACTGAGCCCGTCTTCCAGCTTGTCCCGAAGAGCCGACAGCACATCAGGATGAGCGTGACCGAGAATCATCGGGCCCCACGAGCCGATATAGTCGATATAGCGCTTGCCATCTTCATCATAGACATAAGCCCCCTTACCCTTCTTGAAAAAAACAGGGCTGCCGCCAACGCCGTTGAATGCCCGTACTGGACTGTTTACGCCGCCCGGAATACAACGCTGTGCGCGCTCGAAAAGTTCTTCTGAATGACTCATGGGTTCTCCGTCTAAAAGTTATTAATCGAAAAGCGCGAGCAGCTCGGCCGCCGCGTCATGAACGCCTTCAAGTGAGTCCTGGCCGAAGACGCTGCCCACGACTGCGAGCCAGTCAGCACCTGCTTCGATCAAGGGGGTGGCATTGGCTGCCGTAATGCCGCCAATCGCAACGAGGGGGCAGTCAAACCGCACTCTGGCCTCTTGCAGCAGAGACACACTGGTCTCCACCGCGGATGGCTTGGTTGAAGAGCTAAAGAATCGCCCGAACGCCAGGTAGTGGGCACCCTTGGCATGGCGCTCGGCAGCACGCTCGAGCGAGTTATAGCAGGATGCGCCATAGAGCAACGATCGGTCGCCCATCTCCGTAGTCAGGGCCTGGTCACTTTGCCAATCCTCATCACGACCAAGGTGAACACCATCTGCATCGCAAGCCCTGGCTAGCTCCACATCATCATTGACGACGAAGCAGGCAGCTTTCTCCCTGCACAAGACGGCCAGTTCGCGCGCCTCAGCTATCCGCTCGACCAAGGGATAGGCTTCTTGCGACGCCTTGTTACGGTACTGCACGATACGGGCGCCGCCGTTGATGGCCGCTTCAACCCGGCGGGCCAGACTGGGGTCCCGAGCAGGTCCAATATCCGTAATGACATACAATCCACGGCCACCCATGATGGTCCTCACATGCGACCCTATTCCGATGTCGGGCAAACTGCTATGGGCACTCAAAAGGGCTTCACCACCACCAATATCACGACGGCTATCAGAATCAACACCGGAAACTCGTTGAACCAGCGGTAAAAGGTATGCGTCCTGACATTCTGATCTGCGGCAAATTTTCTCATAAGGCTGCCGCAGGCGAGGTGATAGCCAATCAGTATGACGATCAGCATCAGCTTTGCATGCATCCAGCCCATCTTCATGACAGCCGCGTTCTGGGACATGAGTGCAAAACCGAAGACCAGAGTCGCCACCATCGCAGGCGTGGCGATGCCGCGATAGAGTTTGCGCTCCATGACCTTGAAGCGTTCACTGCCCAGGGTATCTGCTGTCTCTGCGTGGTAAACGAAGAGGCGGGGAAGGTAAAATAGGGCAGCGAACCACGACACCATGGAAATGATATGGAAAGCCTTGAGCCAGAGATAGGTCATGTTCTGTCCTTTGCTTTATTTCGAAGAGTAGTAATTGACGATATCGGCATGCGTCACGATACCGATAATCGGCTTGATGAGCGGCGCAGAAGTTCGTTGCACATAGAGGGCTTCGACATTGGACGCGCGCAACACGGCCAAGGCCTCCTCGAGTGTCGCCTGAATATGAAGCGGCGCGAGATCTCTGCGCTGAGCTGGAATCTTGAGCAGGTTCACCCTGAGTCTGACCTGACCGGCCTCAGTATCCATGGTCTCTGAGGAGGGCTGCAAGTCCGACGCCTCGCTTGCTGGCACATCCACTTCGGTGCCCTCGAGATCCTCTGCCAGCAACGCCTCGGCAGAGCGCTGACTGTCTTCCTCCAACAGCTCGAGATACCGCGACAGGTCCACTGCCGGCATCAGTGATACGGGCCCACTCTGGTCCTCGATGAGAATCCACACCGGTGAGTTCTTCAGCAAGGCCCGAGCCTCCTCGATGGTGTGCTCGGCCTTTGTCCGAATGAATCTGCGCTCCATAATGGCCGCAACAGATATCCGTCTCAGCGCTTGCGTCAGTGGTTCAAAACTGTAGTCGAGACCCTGAGCCTGGAGCAGGGCGATGAACACCGGTTTCTGACGAAATAGATTTCGCGTCAGCAGTCCGGTCACAATGATGATGGTCATCGCAGGAAGCATGATATTCGACGTTCGCGTGAGTTCGATAATAGCGATGATCGCGGCAAGTGGCGCTTGCAGAACAGCCCCCATCATCGCTCCCATGCCGAGCAATGCATAAAAGCCTGCATCCGAGGCCGCTTCCGGCATGATCGCCTGGGCCACCATTCCTAAAGCCCCTCCGAGACACGCACCTATAAACAGCGTAGGACCAATAATCCCGCTCGGCATGCCCAGACCAATTGCTATTGAGGTCACGAACAATTTGGCCAGGCCGAGCGTCAGCAGAACAGGCGCCGCATAACCACCGAGCAGCGCTATATTGACCGAGTCATAACCCACCCCCATGATTTCCGGGTAAGCCACGCCCGCCAGACCAGTTAGCAGTCCTGCCAGCATCAGCCGACTCAGGATGGGCCCCTGGAAGCGTCGGCTCGTTGTGAGAATTGTCTGGTTGAAAATGAAGGCTGCCAGCGCCATCGGCACAGTGGCCGCGAGAATGAGCGGTAGCTCAGCAAGCGACTGAAAGGCGATGTCCGGCACCAGAAAGGCCGGTTCATTGCCGTAGAAAAGCTGCGTGACTACGGCAGCACTGACCGCTGCGAGTATGATGGGCGTGAAGCCGACAATCGTGTACTCCATCAACACGACCTCCATCGCGAAGATGATACCTGCGAGCGGAGTATTGAACGAGGCCGATATGGCCGCTGCAGTGCCACAGCCCACCAGCATCCGGATCGAATTGTTCGGTAGGGCTGCCCACTGTCCAAGCAGGCTTGACACCGTTGCACCCAGATGCACGGCTGGCCCTTCACGACCAGCACTTTGTCCCGACACGACGGTAGCTGCACCGACAACGAATTGAAGTAGCCCATTGCGCCAGGAGATGTGGCCCTGATGATAGCCCAGGCGCTCCAGCACATGAGTCACGCCAACCTTTCTCAGGTGCACTTTCAGCCTGAAAAGCAGCATTCCGATGAAGAATGCGCCGCACAGCGGAAAGGTAAGACGTGCAATGGCAGAGAGCCCTTCGAAGTTTTCCGAACTGCCGGCAGGCAACATCAACGACAGGGGCACTTCGATAGCCAGACGGAACAATACGATGACCAGTCCGGTGACGATCCCCGATATGAGGCCGAGGATGGCCAGCTGGGGAACTGCATCGAAGCCTGCCAGCTGCCGCCGAAACGGCGTGAACATCAAATCGAGCCGCGTTTTCAGCCCGATGTTCATCTGACGACCCCGGCGGGTCAGTTGAGCGAAAAATGGCAAAGTGTCTTGTCAGCCCGATTCTAGAGAGTTGAGTACTGTGCTGGTACTATGGCGTCATTGGATTCTACACAGTCTCGAGGGAAAACATGAAGCGTAGCAAGGTCGGTATCGTTGGCGGCACAGGTTATACGGGCGCAGAGCTGCTCAGACTCCTGCTCGTGCACCCCCATGTCGAGGTGGCCGCCATCACTTCACGCTCTGAAGCTGGTCAGAAGGTTGGCGATTATTTTCCCTCGTTGCGAGGACGGACCGACCTTGCGTTCAGTGATCCTGAGTCGGGTGACCTCGATCAGTGCGAGATCGTTTTCTTCGCTACCCCCCATACCGTCGCGGCTTCGCAGGTAGGCGCGCTCCTCGCAAAGGGAATCCGCGTCATAGATCTTTCGGCGGATTTCCGCCTCGCCGATAAGGACCAGTGGGAGCAGTGGTATAAAGTGACCCATCCTGCACCTGGGCTTTTTGGCGAGGCAGTGTATGGCTTGCCTGAAGTCCATCGTGAAGCCATTGCCTCGGCAAGGCTAGTGGCTTGCCCAGGCTGCTACCCGACCGCCATACTGCTCGGTCTCCTGCCACTACTCGACCAGGATTTCGTCGACCTGACCAGCATAATCGCCGACGCCAAGTCCGGTGTCAGCGGCGCAGGTCGAGCGGCTGCCGTGGGTACGCTCCTGTGCGAAACCAGCGAGAACTTCAAGACTTACGCGGCGAATGGGCACAGGCACCTGCCAGAACTCATTCAGCATGCCACCTCGAGCGCAGGCGGCAGACCGTTGGGCCTGACCTTCGTGCCGCACCTCGTTCCAATGATGCGCGGGATGGAAGCCACGCTCTATATTCGTCGGGCACCATCCGGAACATCTGAATCGGGCAATGACGCTGGCGATCCACTGTCGCCACAAGCGGTACATGACCTGTTTTCCAGATATTTCGAGAGCGAGCCCTTTGTCGATGTCCTCCCCTTGGGACAACATCCCGAGACCCGCTCCGTAAAAGGTACCAATATTTGCAGGATCGGTATTTTCAGACAGCCAGGTGATGGCCCTATCATCATTTCCTCGGTCATCGACAATGTCGTAAAAGGTGCGTCGGGGCAGGCGGTACAGAATATGAACCTAATGCTCGGTCTGCCGGAAATCGCCGGCCTGGACTACACCGCATTACTGCCTGGATGATCCACGTTGCCGCAATCAATACTGGAGCTTCGTGAAAGATCGTAAGGCCCTGGCTAAAGAGAAGCTCGTTGTCGCCCCGCAGCGACCGGAGAACCGTCTCAGAAACAGAGTGTTCAGCTGGCTTGCCATTTCGATCGCGCTGGGTGGTGGGCTGTTGGTCGGCTGGATGACAGCTGCCAGCACCTTCCAGTATTCCGAGACCACAGCCGCCAGAGCGCTCGACTCTCTGCAAGACGCACAGGCCCGAATTCTTGAGCTGACTCAGACTTACGAAGCCATGAATCGAAGTGCGGAAATAGACAGAATTACGGCAGCTGAGAGTCGGGCAGTGATTGCCAGGCTCGAAGACAGACTCGATCAGCTTACGGAAGATGTGACTTTCTACAAAAGTATCATGGCCCCTTCAGATACCAACAAGGGGCTGCAGGTGAAGGATTTTTCGCTCAAACCCACTGGCGAACCACGAACATTCACTTATAGACTCGTGCTCACCCAGGTCGCAGACAACGAGCGCTATGCCGAAGGTGTCGTGGCCGTGAGCATACAGGGCACGCGTGATGTGACCAGGCGACCTTCACGGCCGAGCCGAAAACCTGCTGCCATCAAAGGCGCTACCAATGCTGGGAGTCCGAGTGACGAGGAAATCCTGTCATTGCGTGATCTGACGGGCTCTGAGGAGCTTGGCATTCGCTTCAAGTTCCGTTATTTCCAGAACATCGAAGGCAAATTCGTGCTGCCTGAGCATTTCGAGCCTGAGCAGGTTCAGGTCGTGGCTCAGGCCAAGGGCGCGCGAGCATCGAAAGCAGAGCAAACCTTCCCATGGAATCCTGGAGCCTGATGCGTATGTGGGGAAAACGGAAAAAAGCCCGGCTGCCTGCCGAGACTCAGTTCGACAGTCTTATTTCAGAAAAAATGCAGATTCAGGGCCGGCTGGAGTTCAGTGGTGGTATCCATCTGGATGGTACGGTGATTGGAGACGTCTCAGCCCTGCCCGCTGCAAATGGCGCGACGCTGCTCAGAATCAGCCGGCAGGGTGAGGTGCGCGGAAACATCCATGCGCCGAACGTCGTGATCAACGGACGCGTAGATGGTGATGTCTATGCGTCCAATTTTGTAGAGCTAGCCGAAAATGCCTGTATTAACGGCAACGTCTACTATCGGTTCATCGAAATGGCTGTCGGTGCGGAAGTAAATGGCAGTCTGGTACATCAGCCAGAGGTCTCGACTGGAGCTGAATCGGACAGCAAGAACAGCACCGCCGCTGATGTCTCTCCATCATTTACCGAAGCTTAAATTGACTCCTGTCGGATTCAACGGATAATGAGCATACATGCAGTCAAATGAGCGAGTAACCCAGCCATGAGTATAGAACAGTCGTTCGATCCGTCGGTTCAGGCCCCGCCACTCCATTTTTCAGAGTCTGCGGCGAAGAAAGTGAAGTTGTTGATAGAAGATGAAGGGAATGACGAGCTCGCACTACGAGTGTTTGTGACCGGCGGAGGTTGCTCCGGCTTCCAGTATGGATTTTCTTTCGATGAGTCTACCCAGGAAGACGACACTATCGTCGAGCGCGAAGGTGTGCGCCTGCTCGTTGATTCGATGAGTTATCCTTACCTCGTCGGCTCGGAGGTGGACTACAAGGAAGGTCTTGAAGGGGCCCAGTTCACCATCAAAAATCCCAACGCCCAGACCACCTGTGGCTGTGGCAGCTCCTTCAGTATCTAATCAGACCAGATCCAGTTCAGGCCGGGTAGATGCAGCCAAGCACCCTGGCGCCACTGCTGCCTGTCACCGATTGGCATTCCACTGGACGACGTTCAAGACATTGCTGCGCTAACCAGGCAAAGGCCGTCGCCTCTATCATGTCACCGTCGAGTCCCAGATTGTCGCTCGTCTCAAGCCGAATGCGTTCAGCTTCGCCTGACACTCTGGCAAATGCCGACTTCAGTCGCTCTATCAGAAACAGGTTGTGAACTCCACCGCCGTAGGCAATGACTCGACGACAGCGCGGTACAAAGCGCCACACCTGTTCCGCAATGCTTCGGGCACTCAATTCAGTCAGCGTGGCTAACAGATCTTGGCCCAAGCCCGCCTCTGGGGCTGAAGGCGTGAAATAATCTGGCGCCATACGTTGAATCCACTCAAGACTGAATAGCTCTGGCCCGGTGCTTTTCGGTGGTGCCAGTGCGAAGTACGCATCAGAAAGCAGACTGCTGAGTAGCCGCTCATCTACGGCGCCGCTTTGGGCGCGTACGCCTTCAGCGTCATATCCGGTATTAAAAAACAGGCGACTGCAGTGGTTGAGCAGGGTAGAGGCAGGGCCTGTGTCAAAGCCCCGCAAGCTGCCACTTGAATCCCGGTAACAGATGTTCGCGATGCCGCCAAGATTAAGGAAACAGGCCGTCTCATCCAGCACTTGTTCAAACGCTGCGGCCAGAAATGCAGGTAGTAGCGGTGCGCCCTGTCCGCCCGCGGCGATATCTCGGCTCCGAAAATCACAGACCGTCGATATCCCGGTTTTTTCAGCAACCAGGGCGCCGTCCAGAAGCTGGTGCGTAAGCACCTGAGGACTTGTCTGATGTCGTATGGTCTGGCCGTGACAGCCTATGGCGGCAATCTTATCCGGCGCAATACCGGACTCGGCGAGCAGTTGCTGGATACACGAGGCACTCAACAGGGTGTAGCTATGCTCGATCGCCAGGTAATCAGAAACCGGCCAGCTGGATTCGCTCGCCAGACGGCGCAGTGCGGAAACAAGCTGATCATCGAAGGGGAGATAATGTCGGTGAAGGATGCGTGGAGGCGCACTGGGCGCCAGCTCAACTACGACAGTGTCCAGTCCGTCCAGGCTGGTACCGGACATCTGTCCTATATAGAGGGCCATTTCGAAAGCGTTACAGGTCTGACCTTTGCGACGACTTGCCACTGTTCATGACCAGTTGGTGCGCATTGGCCTCCTGATTCAGCTGAGTCACCAGGCTAGAAGCGATATCAGCAAACTGTGGCCGTTCCTGCTTTGGTACAGGTTTCGCCATAGGCAGCGCAACAGTGACCGGGTTTTTAGGCGCGCCGTTGACCCTGAACTCGAAGTGCAGGTGAGGACCGGTAGCCAGACCAGTGCTGCCGACATAACCAATCACATCACCCTGACGAACCTTCGCGCCAACACGAATACCTTTCCTGAAATTCTGCATGTGAGCATACAGCGTAGTGATCCCTGCGCCGTGCTGAACCACAACTACATTGCCATAGCCCCTCTGTCTCTCAACCACCACGACGCTGCCGTCACCTGTAGCCTTGATTGGCGTGCCACGCGCAGCCGCATAATCGGTGCCATTGTGCGCTCGGATCTTGTGCAGTATCGGATGCCGACGCTGCAGATTGAAAGGCGACGAAATTCGTGCGAAATCTACCGGTGAACGAAGAAAAGCCTTTTTCACGCTGGCACCGTCAGGCGTGTAGTAGTCAACCTGACCAGTCGCGCTCTTGTACCGGACAGCCGCGTAACTTTTACCCTGGTTTATGAATTCAGCCGCAAGAATAGGTCCATCGGCAATATGCTTGCCGTCAAGAAACTGTTTCTCATACATCACGCGAAAGCTGTCGCCTTTGCGGATGTCCAGCACAAAATCCACGTCCCAGCCAAACAGATTGGCCAGTTCCATGATCAACTTGTCAGACAGGCCGGCTGTCTTGCCATCCAGAAACAACGACGAATTTATCTGCCCTTCCGCATAGGTGACCATGCTGTCCGGCTCTACCACTATTTTCTCGAGGGCGAACTGCTTGTGAACATCTTCCTTGATCAACCAGGTCTCGAGCTTGGATCTGCGAAGCTGGAGCGCGATGAAGTTATTATCGGCGTCGAAGGCAAAATCCAGCTCCTCGCCGGGGTAGAGTCGTGTCCAGGCCTTGTTGCTGACATTGTCGAGCATACGCTTGAGTGTCTTGCCATCAACACCTGCACGGGAAAAGATGCGAGACATGCTATCGCCACTCTGCACCTGAAAGCTTCGCCACTCTGCTGCATTAGCAACAATAGGCTCAGCCTCCACCTCAGGCGACTCCAGTATGTCGACTGGGCTCAAAATCGCCTCTGGACCTGGCACGGTATCGATGAAATCATCTTCGCTCGCAGAGCGGCGATGCTGAAGTACGCTGCCAACGCTGTAGTTGGAAGCCAGCACCGGAGATGTGCTCCTCAATGCCTGCGGCACAAGCAGAGATGCCTCTTTCGGCGCTGAAAGTCTGCCGTCCAGCATGGGGTAGAGCGGGGTGCTAGCATCCACTGGGCCTACGCTAACTCTGTTCGCCTCGGCCGTTTCACTCGGGCTTAACAACAGGGCGCCTGCAAGCATGCACACCCCTACCGACGCTGCCAGCATATGAGGTCTTGAAAGATCTGGGAGTAATTTGTCAGTTTTCATCGATAGTTGTGTCAGACTTTGGTGAATCAACATTAAGAGGCAAGTATAAGCATAAAAACTGATATCTGCCCACGTTAGGCGTCCATCTTTATCCGCTGCCGGCTGTATTCCTGTGCTGCGAAGCTGGACACATGCATCCTTACCGTCAGGACCCCGTAATCTTCGATCCCGCTCCTGGCTTTCATATCTGTTCAGCCACGTGTTCTAAACGTAGCATCTGTAAGCATTTTTTTGCAGGGGAATTTCGGAATGTTTGGTAGTGATTAGTGAGTAGCTGTAATGACTGTTACCTGACGTCACGCAGAGCTCAGCCTATGTAACATCAGGCCACCGATTCCACTCTCACGCCCGAAAAGTAGCTTTCATTTGCTTACAGTGCCAGTCAGATGTCTCTTTTCAAACTTTCCCCTGCAATGAAGTCATCAGCTTTTTTGTGCCACCAACCCCGCCGCCGTATACTGCAGCAAATCTCCACCCTTCAGGAAAACAGGCGGGTATGTCGGAAAGACCAGAGCACCACAACGCACTGCCACAACAGCAGGAACGTTCCCTCGAAAACGATCTCAGCCTCATACGCAGAGGCACGGACGAAATCATTCCGTCCGAGTCGTTGTACGACAAGCTGAAATCAAGACGTAAATTGCGCATCAAGGCCGGTTTCGATCCCACGGCGCCAGATCTCCATTTCGGCCATACCGTACTGCTGAACAAGATGCGGCAATTCCAGGATCTCGGCCACGAAGTCATCTTCCTCATTGGCGACTTCACCGGTCTCATTGGGGATCCAACCGGTAAAAGTGCAACCCGTCCGCCCTTGAGTGTCGCCGACGTCCAACGCAACGCCGAGACCTATCGCCAGCAAGTCTTCAAGATTCTTGATCCCGACAAGACCATTGTGCGCTTCAATAGCGAGTGGATGGGCAAGATGACCGCTGCCGACATGATCCAACTCGCTGGCCAGCAGACTGTCGCCCGCATGCTCGAGCGCGACGACTTCGCAAAGCGTTATAGAGCAGAGCAGCCGATTTCCATACACGAGTTTCTCTATCCGCTGGTGCAGGGATACGATTCGGTCGCTCTTGAAGCGGATATCGAACTCGGTGGCACCGATCAGAAGTTCAACTTATTGATGGGACGGACGCTGCAGAAGTTTTATGGACAGGAACCACAGGTCATTCTCACCATGCCTTTGCTTGAGGGTCTGGACGGCGTCAACAAGATGTCGAAGTCACTCAACAACTATATAGGTGTGAACGATCTGCCAGGCGAGATGTATACCAAGTTGTTGTCGATGCCTGATGAACTGCTCTGGCGATACTTCGAGCTCCTTAGCTTCAAGCCAATGGAGCAGATCAACGATTTCAGGTCCCAGGTCGAGGCGGGCGACAATCCCCAAACCTACAAGAAGATCCTGGCAGAGGAACTGATTACCCGTTTTCACGGCGCCGCCGCCGCTGAAAGCGCCCCCAGGTCGGCAGGTAATCGTGTCAGCCATGGAGAGATACCCGAGAATCTGCCTGAGGTAGAAGTGTCCCTGGACGGCCAGACGGCCATGCCGTTACCGACACTCCTTCGGCTGGCTGGTCTAGTAAAAAACGGCGCCGCCGCCAAGGACATCATTGGTCGGGGAGCTGTCTTTGTAGATGGAGCAGCGGCAGAGATGGGATTGACCTTCATGGCCGGTGCCAGCCATGTTGTGCAGGCGGGTAAAAAGAAGGTGGCAAGAGTGTTTATCGTCGACTGAGGCCCTTGAATTTGTCTGGTGCTCTCCGTAAGTCATTGATAACTTGCGATTAAGATAGGTTTTTCTATTTTATTTCAGTTTATTCACATTAAACCCTTGATCCGCCGAGTTAGCTGCGTATAATGCGCACTCCTTCGGGGCAAACAGCAAA